>NZ_BTGQ01000002.1:0-1041685 GCF_036985505.1 Croceitalea sp. MTPC5 | reverse complement strand
AGCCGTAGTTTTTATTTTCTTTTTACCAAATGTTAAAGAGTGGGGTGCTTCTTATGCCATTCTGTATTTTGCTCATAGGCATATCCAATTCTACATATCATTTCCTCATCCAAATGGTTTCCGATGAATTGAATACCTATTGGTGCGCCATCTTTTGAAAACCCGCATGGGACAGTTAAGGACGGACTGCCTGAAAAATCAGCCGGTTTTGCAAAAACGTCATTAAGCAAAGGAGAAGGGTCTACTGGTCTAAACCCTCCTAAAACTTCGGCTGGTGAATAGACACCAGGGGCACACCACATTACAGGACAAACAAACGCATCAATATTGGAAAGCATCTTCAAGAACTCTTCGGCTATTCTGCTTCGTTCTTTATTGGCTTCTGCAAATTCTAGTTCTGTTACCTTCAAACCACTTTCCATAACCCATTTGAATCCTTCTCCATAATCTTCGGATCTAGATGGATAAGTTTTGGAATGTATTTTGGAGGCTTCCCTATTACCAATTTTAACCCATGTGTCGACTATTTGTCCCACTTCAGGCATTTCAACATCGATGATTTCAGCTCCAAGTGAAACTAATACATCTATAACTGCTAGGGTTGCTTCAACAACCTGTGGCTCTACGTTTTCAGTTGAATATTTTCTATCAAATCCTATTCGTACTCCTTTTATATTGCCATCTAGCTTACTTGTAATACTAGGAACAGATTCCCTTAGGGTCACCTGGTCATTTGGGTCAGCCCCTGCTATTGCTTCAAACATTATAGCCGCATCTGCTACTGATCTAGTCATAGGGCCAACATGATCCATGGATAATGCGAGTGGTAAAACTCCATATCTGCTTACTCTTCCAAAGGTTGGTTTTAACCCTACAACACCGTTGGCAGAAGAAGGGTATCGTATAGATCCACCCGTGTCTGTTGCCAATGATCCAAAACAAAGTCCTGCAGCAACCGCTACTCCTGAACCACTTGAAGAAACACCGGTATAACGACTTTTGTCCCATGGGTTTTTGGGAACTTTAAATTTTGGATGATGTGCTAAATAAGCACCTTCGGACATACTCAACTTTCCAATAATTATAGCGCCTACTTTTTTTAATCTACTTGTAACTGTAGCATCATATTCTGGCACCAAACTACTCACGATGGTTCCACCAGTTGTAGTAACTCCTTCAGTATAAAAAAGGTCTTTTAACGCAATTGGTATACCATGCATAGGACCTCTATATTTTCCATTACTAAGTTCATCATCAAGAATTTTAGCAGTTGATAAAGCATATTCCTTCATTACAGTAATGTAACTGTTAAGTTTAGCATCAATAGTGGTAATACGATTCAGCAATATGGTGGTAAGTTCAACCGAAGAGATTTCTTTTGTCCTAATTAACTCTCCGATTTCTTGTATTGTCAAATAGAACAGTTGTGTTTCAAGGTCTTTGCTTTTAGGTTTAGCCTGTGAACAACTCATTGGAAATTGAACGGCTAAAGCCCCCATGCCTAGAAGACCAATTACTTTACGTCTTGATACTGAAGTCATTTCATTTTCTTTTTTCATATAAGATTTGGATTATTAAATTCCATAATAGAATTGTCTTCTAGAATTACGGCTAACGGTTGAGCTATGAACAGTACGGGAGCAAACTGGCGTTTGCTTTCCGCCAAGCAGATAGCGAAATCTTTTGGTTTTGTTTTTTCTTTTCTTGACTAAAGCGAAATCCTAAAGATTTAGCGGACTTCATAAAAATACGTAAACCTTTCGTGTATGCCTGAAGCCCGTATTGTTTATAGGTTGTGTTGTAAGCAGTATTTTTCGAAGCGCAATGTTCTTATAGCATTTAGAAATTTTATTTGAGTGGAATCCGATAAATGATTTCCATAGAATCCAAATCTCACCTTATCATGATTTTCATCGCTACCTTTTAGGCTGTCAATGTAAATTCCCGTTGCACCAAAACCTTTATTTCTTGGCGTTATGAATTTCACTTCAAAGCAATCAAGAGAATCTAATTCAGATTTGTAACGAAGATATTTCTCAAATTCAATATCTCCACTCAAAGTGTCTACTATTAAATGGTTTGTTGTTGGTAATATTTCCCTTTCTTTTTGAGACAATTCGGAAAGTCCGTAGGAGTCAAAAACCATTGGAAAATCATTTTCACTAACATCGGGAGAATACCAACCCAAATCAAATATTAGAGTGTCATTTGTGTCCGTTATTATTCCGCCAACATAACTATCAATTCCCTTTATCTCATATTCATTCCAATTTGAAGGGACTGTAATTTCGAAAGAACCAAAATCAATAGTTTTAAATTCTGATTTATTGCAAGAACAGAAGATGAGAAAAATAAGAATCGATAGAACTTTTTTCATATTGCTTACAACAATTGTATATGATTAATGATCATATTTCTTTTATAGGGCAATGGCTAGCTATCCTAATTCCCAACCTTTGCGGTAGGCCCTAGTTACCCATTCATTGGCTTTGTCGTAGTTGGTGATTTTCATGTTTTCACCGTCCCATAACAATTTTCGTCTTCCTGGATAATCGTAAGGATCCCAATCGCCTATTTTTTTGCCGGCTTTTAGCGTTTTATATTGATATGCTTTTACGGCCAGATTTCCCATTAGCACCGTTTCCGTTAACGGACCTGCTTTTGCAAAATCAGAGGACGTCGCGGCACCGTTCAAACAACCATCCACAAAATTGGCAATGTGTCCGTCAATTCCATTTTTGATACGCGGGTATTTTGGTTCTGGAGATTTATAGATTTCTTTTAACTCTGAAGGTAAGAATCGTGCATTTCGAGAATAGGTATCAAAGACTAAAGTGCCACGGTCACCATACATTATGGTTCCGCCTCCACTATCACCTATCGTTTCATCGTCTTTAAGGGCATCGGGAAGGTCTGGTTTTAATCCACCATCATACCAATTCAATTGAATGTCACCGTGATGTTCATGTTCAAACTTTAAATGGATTTTTGAGGATGGGGGACATGAAGGACTGTAGTCGGCCTCAACAAAATCGCCTACCCATACGGTAGTGCAACTCGCCTCTGCCTCTGTAGGGTAACCTAGATCTAAAACACTAAATGGGGTTTCCATAATATGGCATCCCATATCGCCCAATGCACCAGTACCAAAATCCCACCATCCACGCCATTTGAAGGGCAGATAAGCTGCATTGTAATCGCGCATGGCCGCAGGGCCTAGCCATAGGTCCCAATCCAATCCTTTTGGAACACGCTGTTTTTCTGTAGGTATGGGAACACCTTGTGGCCAAACCGGCCTATTGGTCCAACAATCAATAGTATGTACTTTTCCAATAACACCCGACTCTACCCATTCTCGAGCTATTCGACTATCATCACTTGAGGCACCTTGGTTGCCCATTTGGGTCACAATACTATTTTCAGCAGCTACTTTGGTTATTAACCGCGCCTCATGAATGTTATGGGTCAACGGTTTTTCAACATAAGCATGTTTTTTCGCTCTCATAAATGGTAAGGCAATTGAGGCGTGGGTGTGATCTGGTGTCGCCACCATAACCGCGTCAATATCATTGAGGTGTTTGTCATAGACTTTTCGAAAATCTTTAAAACGCTTGACGTCAGGGTATGTATCGTAGGAATCTTTTGCCCTGCGATCATCTACATCACAGAATGCCACAAACTTGACTTTTCCAGTTGCGGCCAGACCTCGAATGACACCACTTCCCCTTCCACCGACACCAAAAGCGCCGACGTAGAGCGTATCGCTTGGGGGGGTGTGGTTTTTTCCTAAAACAAAACTGGGTACGATACTAAAGGCAGCAGTGGAAGCAGCCGCATTTTTAATGAATTTTCTTCTTTGCATTCCAATGGTATTTTGTTGATGCCTTGAAGATAGCGAACTTGATTCAACTTTTCAAGCCTGCCCCAGCCTTTTAAACCGCATCAGCGATTGCCCTGCCATTCCCCATAGAACTGCGCTAAAAAATCGAGCATATACTGGTGTCGCTGGGTTGCTATCTTTTTTCCGGTAATGGTATTCATCTGGTCTTTGAGCAGCAGCAATTTTTCATAAAAATGGTTGATGGTCGGTGCCGAGGAATTTTTATATGCTTCTTTCGTCATGTTTGGTACAGGGGGTATTTCAGGGTTATACAAGGGCCTATTTTTAAATCCCCCATAATTGAAGGCCCGGGCAATACCAATGGCTCCAATGGCATCGAGCCTGTCTGCATCTTGAACTACCCGAAGTTCTTTTGAGTCAAATCTTCTGGTCTTTCCCTCCAATGAATTTTTGAAAGATAGGTTTTCGATGATTCGTACGACATGCGTAACTGTCTTTTTGGCAACTTTGGCACCTGTAAGATAATCCCTTGCGATTTTAGGGCCAACGGTCTCATCGCCATTATGAAACTTAGGATCCGCAATATCATGTAATAGTGCCGCCAAACTGACCACCAATACATCTACCGATTCTTCTTTGGCGATCAACAATGAATTATTGAAAACACGTTCAATATGAAACCAATCGTGACCACCCTCTGCATTGGCTAAACCTTCTTTTACAAAGGCAACGGTTGTTTCAATTAATTTTGAAGTATCCATAAGGCTTATAAAATAGCTTTGGTTATGGTTTTTTCAACTAGCTTGATAACTTCGTCAGGGTTGCCCGTATTTTCGATGGGGGCATGCACTTTAAATTTTACATAGGCACCGAGACCCATAGGAAACTGCCCAAAGCGCAATAACTTCCACGAATTGTTAATGGTTATAGGAACCAGTAATGCCGAGGGCGCCTTTTTCATGAGCATTTTGAGGCCCATTGGTTTGAAGGGCTTTGGTTTTCCGGTCCTGCTCCGTGTCCCTTCCGGAAAAATAACGGCACTTCTTGTATGTTTTTCGATGTAGCTCCCTAGTTTCCCTATCTCCATAATTGCCTGTTTACCATCTTTTCTATCGATCAAGGCAGAACCCCCATGTCGCAGGTTGTACGATACACTCGGTATCCCCTTACCCAATTCTTTTTTGGCCACAAACTTCGGATGGTATTTTCGCATATACCAAATAATGGGTGGAATATCATACATGCTTTGATGATTGGTCACAATGATCAAAGGTCTGTCCGTTGGTATTTGCTGTGTATTTTCAAATCGGTATCGCGTGCCTAAGATATTGGTACAGCGCATTAGAAACCAATTAAGCACGAAAACACTGGTATGATGTGCATTATAACCAAAAACATGAAGACAGACCCATTGTATCGGGTGAAAAATGACCAAGGTCAATCCGAAGCAAGCAAAGAAAATCAATGTAATGGGATATGACAGTAATTTCATGGAATAGGAATCATTTATAGAACAAGTTGGTAATTTTTTCAAAAGTATGACAATAATGTGCCATTTTTTTGATTGGGTTGAGGTCGTATTGGCCAACAAGATTTTGTACTTTTCCAATCACTAGTTCTAAAGAAAGACGGCAATGCATAAGTATTTTGTTTTATGGGCCTTAGGGCTTTTAATGTTGTTCTCGGCCAGTGCACAGGATTTTGTGGATTATGCCAATCCCTTAGTAGGTTCGGATTCTTCATTTGACCTATCAAACGGAAACACGTATCCCGCAATTGCAGTGCCTTGGGGAATGAATTTTTGGACACCACAAACGGCCCTGAACAAAGATGGATGGACCTATGCCTACGATTCCCCTACGTTCAATGCCATTAAGCAGACGCATCAGGCATCACCATGGTTGAACGATTACGGTACATTTTCACTTATGCCCAGAACAGGTGCCGTTGAGACCACTGAAATTAAGCGCAAGTCACACTTTAGCCATAAGGTTGAAGTTTCGAGACCTTATTATTATAAAGTATATGCGGCCGATTATGATATTTGGGCAGAGGTAAGCCCCACGGAACGCGCGGCTATGTTCAGGTTCAACTACCCAGAATCGAATGATTCACATATTGTAATCGACGCTTTCCCTATGGGTTCCCACATCAAGGTCGAAGGAAATACCATTACAGGGTATAGTCGGTACAATAATGGAGGGGTACCCGATAATTTCAAAAATTATTTTGTAATCGAGTTGGATAAAACCATTGAGAAAGTACAATTCTACGAAAACCATCAATTGTTGGATGCAAAAGAAAGCGCTACAGGCGAACACATTGTAGCGGTCATACATTTTAAAACGGGGAGAAATGAAAAAGTAGCGCTAAGAACGGCGTCCTCTTTTATAAGTTTGGAACAGGCAAAAACGAATTTAAAAAGGGAATTGAAACAAGACTCTTTTGAAGAGGTCAAACAAAAGGCAAAAGACAATTGGAATTTGTGGATGGGCAGACTGCAAGTCGAAGGGGGCTCATTGAAAGAGCGACAAAATTTTTATACCGCATTGTACAGGTGCCTTCTTTTTCCTAGAAAATTCTACGAGTACGATGCAAATGGTGACATGGTGCATTATAGCCCCTACAATGGAAAAATTGAGAAAGGCTATCTTTTCACTGATAACGGATTCTGGGATACGTTTAGGGCGGTTTTTCCGCTTTTTACCTTGGTTTATCCTGATATGAACGCAAAAATGATGCAGGGCTTGGTCAATGCCTACAAAGAGAGCGGTTGGTTACCAGAGTGGGCCAGCCCTGGGCACCGTTCTGCCATGATAGGGTCTAATTCTGCCACTATCATTGCTGATGCCTACCTCAAGGGGATTCGCGGTTACGATATTGATATGCTCTACGAGGCCATCTTAAAGAACAGTGAAAATGAAGGTCCGATTGCCTCTGTTGGGCGTTTGGGGGTAGGGCACTACAATGATTTAGGCTACGTGCCCTATGATGTCGGCATTAATGAAAATGCGGCACGCACCTTGGAATATGCCGCTGCCGACTATTCGATTTACCGTTTGGCAAGGGAACTGGGGCGTCCAAAATCAGAAATGGATAAATTCTTAAAGCGGGCCTATAACTACAAAAGGCTTTTTGATCCCCTAACTGGTTTTATGCGGGGCAAAAACAAAGATGGTAGTTTTCAGGCGCCATTTGACCCGGTAAAATGGGGTGATGCCTTTACGGAAGGAAATGCTTGGCATTACACTTGGTCCGTTTTTCAAGATATCGATGGCCTGATCCAGTTGATGGGTGGCCGAAAGAACTTCAACGATAGATTGGATGCCGTTTTTACCAGCCCTCCAGATTTTGACTTTAGCTATTATGGTTTTCAAATACATGAGATTACCGAGATGTTGATTGCGGGCATGGGGCAATACGCCCACGGCAACCAGCCTATTCAACATGGCATTTACCTGTACAATTATTCCGGTGAACCATGGAAGGCACAGCAACGGGTGAGAGAGGTGATGGACAAGTTGTACTTGCCGACACCTGACGGACTTTGTGGTGATGAGGATAACGGGCAAACGTCGGCATGGTACGTATTTTCCGCTATGGGGTTTTATCCCGTAAGTTCAGCCACCAATCAATACGTTCTTGGATCTCCGTTATTTGATAAGACCATCATGAATTTTGACAACGGGCAGTCGTTTACCATTACCAATCTAAATAACAGTGCCGAAAACGTGTATATTAAAGAGGCCGAACTGAATGGTTCGCCCTACGCTAAGAATTACATTGCCCATGAGGTATTCAAAAATGGGGGTGAGCTCCGTTTCATACTTGATAACGAACCTAATGCCCACAGGGGAATTCGACAAGATGAAGCTCCGTATTCACTGAGTAAATCCCAATAAAAAACCACTCTATTTAGAGTGGTTCAATGCTGTTTTTCAAATAACGGATTTCTTAACAATGCTCATTGTAAGCCTCCATTAGATTTTCTGCTATCATTTCAGCAGGGCGGCCTTCAATATGGTGTCTTTCGATCATATGCACCAATTCACCATCTTTGAATAACGCCATGCTTGGCGACGACGGTGGAAAAGGGACCATTGCAGCACGGGCCGTATTGACCGCTTCAGTATCAACGCCCGCAAAAACCGTCACCAAATGATTCGGGTTTTTTGCATTTTGTAAGCTTAACTTGGCCGCAGGTCTCGCATTGGCGGCAGCACAACCACAAACGGAATTTACGACAACCAAGGTCGTTCCTTCTTTTTTAAGGGCATTCTCAACGGCATCGCTTGTATATAATTCTTCAAACCCAGCACTTGCCAGATCGTTTCTCATTGGTTTCACCAATTCTTCAGGATACATAGTCTAATTTTTTTAATAAAGTCAAAGATAAGGTTTTTGTGGTTTTTTTTAAAGGACTTAACACGGCATTCACAATCCTTTTCTAACACAAACCGCTATATTTGAATTTCAAAGATTTTGAGGTATGATAAAATGGTTGGGAGCCATTATCGGGTTTTCTTTTAGAGGATTTATAGGAGGCATACTCGGATTTTTAGCGGGTAGTTTTTTAGATAATCTCATGGGGGGTGATTCTCGTGGACCGAGGTCGGTTTTTGATGATCTGACGCGTCAAAGTGTTTCCCCTGCCGATTTTGAATTGAACCTACTTTCATTATGCTCTATCGTTATCAAAGCGGATGGTCAAGTAAGCCAGCGTGAGTTGGATTATGTGCGCCAGTATTTTTTAAGCACTTATGGTAAAGAAAAGGCGAATGCTATTTTTAGGACTTTTAATGATGTTATTAAAAAACGTGAAGTATCCGCCCAACGAATTTGTCAGTACCTCAACCAAAGAACACGTTATGAGGTGCGCTTGCAATTGGTTCATTTTTTGTTTGGAATCGCACAGGCCGATGGTCAGGTAAGTGCTGCAGAAATAGCGAAACTTAAAGAATTGGCTGGTTTTTTGCGCATTGGAAAGGTAGATTTTGAAAGCATCATGGCCATGTTCGTTAAATCTGCCGATAAGGCCTACAAAATATTGGAAATTCAAAAAACGGCAACTGATGATGAAGTCAAAAAAGCATACCGTAATATGGCAAAAAAATACCATCCTGATAAGGTGATTACCGAGAACGAGGCTATCAAGAAAGGAGCTGAAGAAAAGTTCAAAGAGGTACAAAAGGCCTATGAAACAATCCAGCAAGAACGCGGAATGGGTTAATTTAGGTGTTAGGTGTTAGGTGTCAGGTGTTTGTGCAGTGGAGCGTAAATAGTGAACAGCATTGGGTTACAGTTGGTATTCAAATTATATTTTTGCATAAACCATAAACTTAAATAATGCAAGACTTTTGGTTTTACATACAATTGGGTTTGACGCACGTATTGGATTTGGGCGCATATGACCATATTTTGTTTTTGGCGGCATTGGCCGTGCCATTTACCTTTAAACAATGGAAACAAGTAGTCATTTTGGCTTCGATCTTTACAATTGCACATTGTGCTTCTTTGGCATTTTCAGTGTATGGTATTTTCACTGTTGATGTAGGGTTGATTGAATTTTTGATTCCAGTGACCATTGCCTTGACGGCCTTGTTCAATTTTCTACGCGGCTTTAAAAAGGAACACGTCACCGGTATTTATTTTCAGGCATTGGCTACTGCTTTTTTCGGGTTGATCCATGGCTTTGGTTTTTCCAATTACTTTAACATGTTAATGGCCGAAGAAGAAAACAAACTGGTGCCTTTGCTGGGTTTTGCCACGGGCATTGAGCTTTCTCAGGTAACAATCATTCTCTTAGCCTTGGTAATTGCCTATGTTGTGCAAAACCTATTCAAGGTCAAACAAAGTATTTTTATTCGTGTTACATCGATTTTAATCTTATTGGTCACAATACCAATGTTGATTGAAACGTTCCCTAATTGATATAATCGTTAAATTTTATCGAATTCAGTTGTAAGCCTCTTTCAAAGCAGGTATATTTAAATATTGTCCTAAAGAATTTCATGGAAGCAGGCAAACAAGAAAAATACGATAAGGCTTACTTGCGAATGGCAAAAGAATGGGGAAAGCTCTCGTATTGCAAACGCAAACAGGTCGGGGCGATAATCGTGAAGAATCGTATGATCATTTCAGATGGATATAACGGAACCCCCACCGGCTTTGAGAACTTTTGCGAAGATGAGGAAGGATATACGAAATGGTATGTGTTACACGCTGAGGCAAATGCGATATTGAAAGTCGCCTCATCAACCCAATCCTGTGAGGGAGCTACATTGTACATCACCTTGTCGCCATGTCGCGAATGTAGCAAGTTGATCCATCAATCAGGTATAAAACGTGTAGTATACCAAAAGGCCTATAAAGATGATTCAGGGTTACGATTTCTAGAAAGGGCAGGCGTAGAAACGATGCATTTACCAATAGTAGAAGAAATGGTGTAATCCATTAGCCACGTGTATGAGTAAAAAGAACAATTATTTATTACCTACTTTGCTGGCACTGGCCGTGGCCATCGGTATTTTCATTGGAGGCAAACTCCATTTTAACGATACCCCTGAAAAGCTATTTTCAACCAACTCTAAAAAAGACAAACTCAATCGATTGATCGATTATATAGACTATGAATATGTCGATGAGGTAGATACCGACAGTATTGTGGATGTCACTGTCAATAATATATTGGGCAAGCTTGACCCCCACTCCGTATACATACCCCGCAGTGAGATAGATGCGATTACCGAGAACATGAAAGGGGACTTTGTTGGTATTGGTATTCGATTCAACATGTACCGAGACACGCTAACCGTTGTGCGAACCATAAAAGAAGGTCCCAGCTACAGAAAAGGCTTGAAAGCAGGGGATAAGATACTACTTGCAGATAAGGATACATTGTTCGGTAAAAGAATACCGAACACGGTTTTGGTCGATAAACTTAAAGGGAAGAGTGGTACCAAGGTCAATTTAAAAATCTATAGAAAGTCAGAAAATAGGATTTTTGATGTCACTGTTACAAGGGATGTGGTGCCGATAAAAAGTGTGGAAGCGAACTTCATGATGGCCAATGGTATCGGGTATATAAAGATCAATCGATTTGCAGAATCAACTTTTAAAGAATTCAAGAGGGCATTGTCGAACCTTCAGCGACAAGGCGCCAATAAATTAGTGCTTGATTTGAGGGATAATCCGGGAGGTTATTTAGGTGTTGCCGAAAAAATGGCCGATGAGTTTTTAGAGGATGGTAAACTGATTTTATTCACCAAAAATAAAAAGGGTAAGGTAAACAAGGTCTACGCCACTGACCGCGGAACATTTGAGGATAAGCCCGTGTATGTATTGATCAATGAACGCTCGGCTTCAGCAAGTGAGATCATAGCAGGGGCATTACAAGATAATGACATCGGTACCATAGTGGGTAGGCGTTCTTTCGGTAAGGGCTTGGTGCAGCGCGAAATGGACCTTGGTGATGGCTCCGCCGTTCGGCTGACCGTATCTAGGTATTATACCCCAACGGGCCGTTCCATTCAAAAATCATATGAAAAGGGACATAAAGACTATTATCAAAAGTATATGGATAGATACAATAGTGGCGAGTTGGTATCCGTAGATAGTATAAAGGTCGCTGATTCGTTGAAGTTCACAACACCAAAAGGTAAGGTGGTCTACGGAGGTGGCGGAATCATACCTGACATTTTCGTTCCCATAGGAAGCTTAGATGACGAACGCATTAAAAGCTTGGATGCCTCTGGCTATTTTTCAGATTTTATTTTCAAATTTTTGGAAAAGGATAGAACCCGTTTTGCCAATTACCCCAAAAACGAGTTTATTGAAGAATATAGGGTCGACGACATCATCTTTGAGCGGTTTATCGACTACTTGCTAAATGGGGGGATAAAGCTTGATTTCTATGGAAATGAAAGTCGTATAAAAACATTTTTAAAGGCCAATATCGCCGAGCAATTATATTCAGTGGACCTCGCTTCAAAAATTAAATCAAAGCAAGACAAAATGCTTAAAAAAGTGGTTGACCTAGATGCTGAGGTAATGGAGCTTATGGATGGTAGCCATATGAAGCCCTTAAATTAATTAATCGTCCTTTAGTTTTTTGGATATTTTTTTGGACGTATTGAAAATCAACAGTATCAATATGGCACAAAAAGATGCCAGTATCCCAATACAGGCAATTAGGCTATCACCTTTAAAAAGATGATCGAAATCCAATAATGTGATATTATAAATAGCAAGGGCCAAAGCTATTGCTACCAATATAATCGTGAAAGTCTTACTCATAATCAGGGGCTCTTGGTACTAAAATAATTCATTGATATTGGCCGCGAACAATTTCACGGCTATCGCCAGTAAAATTACGCCAAAAACCTTTCTTATCACACTAAGCCCGTTCTTACTCAGTATTTTTTCGATTTTCTTTGAAGACTTCAATACAACGTAAACGAAAATGATATTGATGATGATGGCCACAATGATATTTTCAACATAATACTCGGCACGTAATGCTAAAATCGAGGTCAGTGTTCCAGCACCTGCAATCAATGGAAAAGCAATAGGGACTACAGAGGCACTTTCGGGTTCTTCGTCTTTAAATAGCGTAATGCCCAGTACCATCTCTAGGGCCAGAAAGAAGATTACGAAAGCACCGGCGACGGCAAAAGAGTTCACATCAATCCCAATCAAGTTCAAAATGCGCTCCCCTACGAATAAAAATGCGATCATGAGGCAAGCTGCGACGACGGATGCTTTTTCAGATTGTATATGACCAACTTTGTTTCTTAGTGAAATGATGATGGGGATACTTCCTAAAATATCGATTACGGCAAAAAGTACCATACTTGCGGTTGCAATCTCCTTAAGGTTAAAGTTCATGGAACAATAATTGAAAATAAGACCAATTTACGTTTAAAAAGAGCGAATTGGATTATAAAGAGCGGTATTATTAAATTTGTTACAATTTTATTAGCATATGTTCCAGATTGACAACACCCTTATTTCAGAAGAGATCATAGAAAGTGATTTTGTGTGTAATTTAAATGCCTGTAAGGGTGCATGTTGCATTGATGGTGAGTCTGGTGCCCCTTTGGAAGAAAATGAAACTGAAATATTGGTCGATATCTTCAAAGATGTTAAACCCTTTTTGAGGCCCGAGGGTATAGCGGCGATTGAAGCACAGGGGGCTTTCGTGAAAGGGGAAGACGGCGAATGGGAAACCCCATTGGTCAACAATAGTGAATGTGCGTATGTCATCTTTTCTGAAACCGGTATCGCCAAGTGCGGTTTGGAGGAAGCCTATAATCAAGGGGCCACGGTATGGAAGAAGCCTATTTCATGTCATTTATATCCCATCAGGATAAGGGAGTATACTGAATTCACCGCTGTTAACTACCATAAATGGGAAATTTGTGACCCTGCATGCAGCTTGGGAAACGAGTTAAAGGTACCCATCTACAAATTTGTAAAAAACGCTTTGATACGGAAGTTTGGCAAAACATGGTATTCGGAATTGGAAGAGGTGGCCAAAGCGCATAAAATTAGATAGTAGGCACTTCCAGCAATATTTTAGTGCCTTTAGAATTGCCTTCATCATCAAATAAATCTATAATTTCTACACTAAAGTCGTTTTGATAATCCTTGGCGAAATTGGCCAGACGTTCTTTGGTGATATCGATACCCACTGATTTTCTTTTCAGTACGCGGTTTTCCTTTATTTCTTGAGACACTTTGCGACCTACACCATTATCCACGATACTAATTTGGATATGGTTCCCATCTTTTTTGACGATGCTGATCCACAGGTTTTTCTGACCCTCTTTTGAAGAAAGGCCATGCCAAATTGCATTTTCGAGAAAAGGCTGTAATACCAATGAAGGTATTTTTATTTGATCGGTATTGATGTCTTCAGCAACGGTGATATCGTAATCGATTTCATTGGAAAAACGTATATTTTCGATATTTAGGTAAAGTGCGACGGTTTCCAGTTCCTCTGACAGTGGTGTTTCTTTTAAAGACGAACCTTCTAAAATTCTACGTACCAGTTTTGAGAATTTATTCAAATAATGAACGGCGTTCTTTTTGTCATTGTTTATGATATAAAGTTTTATGGAATTCAATGAGTTGAACAAAAAGTGTGGGTTCATCTGGCTCCTTAGCATATGTTGCTCCATACCAAGAACCCGTTTTTCATAGTTTGATTGGTATTGGCGGTACATTATGAACAAGATGGTGGCTATTAGGCCGATGACTAGGGTACTGACTAAAATAGTGGTCTGATTTTTTCTCAGACGTAACTTTACCAGCTCATTTTCTTTGGCAAGAACCGATATTTGACTGTTTTTCTTTTCACTTTCATACCTTAAGATAAGGTCATTGATATATCTTAGATTTCGGTCGTTTGTAATTTCTTTGTTAAACCTGTCGGCTTCTTTGTGGTACATTAAGGCCTTTTTGTAATTGCCCCTTTTGGTCTCTAGATCCGATAGGTGTCTATTGGCATACATGATGAGGCTGGGCATATTGCTTTCATTTGCCATTTTACGTCCTCTAAGAATGTTTTTTTCAGCATCTGAATAACCCCCTACTTCCATTTGGGCCCAACCGGTATTTATTAAAATGGAGGAGGTGATGAACTTGTCACCCATTTTCTCGGCGGGTTCTTTCAGCTGTTGCAAAAGAACAAGGGCGGCATTGGGCATGTTTTGTTTTAGATAGATTTGTGAAATACTATTTTTACAAAGTATGCGTCCAAAATCATTATTGATTTCCTCATTGAGGGCCAATGATTTTCTGTAATAGTCCAAGGCTTCATCCAACTGTCCTTTCTGTTCGAGACAATCGCCGATATTCTGATTGTTTATTGCTACCCCCAGTTTGTTGTTCAACTCGCCTTCAAGTTTAAGGGCCCTTTGAAATTGTGAGATGGCAAGGTCACACTGCCCAAGGGTTTGATACAGGTTTCCAATACTGTTCAATGAGATATTGATATGCCTTTTGATATGTTCTGAAGGGTCGCTAACGGCCTCGGCAAGCTCAAGTGCCCGTTGATGGTAATCAAGTGCCGTTTTAACGGCATCAGTTCTTCTGAACACCACCCCTAACATATTAAGACTTAATACCCGAAACTCTTTGTTTTCGATTTCTTCGGCAATCTTTAGGGCTTTTTGATGTAGTAAAATCGATTTTTTGAATTCTGAGAGGTTTCTATAGGTAGTGCCCATTTGATTTAGGGCATAGGATAGCCCCTCTTGGTAATTATTCCCTGTTGCGATTTTAATGAACCGCGCCAGTGAAACGGTATCCCTACGATGGGGTTTTAAGACCTGATCGATTTCAAGATAGGTTTTGGGCTTAACGACGATAAGCCTTTCGATATTTTCTTGCACTTGCACGCTATCCGTCTGTGCGCAGCACCAACTACCGAACAAAACCAAAAAAACAAGGATTATAAAGCTTCTTGTTTTTTGATAAGGGGTCTTATTGAAATGTGTGGCAATTGATCTTAACATTCAGGGGAGCTATAGCAAATCCAGAAAATCTGATTTCTTTTGTCTTGAAACGGGAATCTTATGATTGGTCTTAAGTATTACGTATCCATCTGTCTTTAAAAACTCCTTGATTTTACTTAGGTTGACCACGTAGGAATTGTGTATCCTAAAAAAAGATTCTGAAGGGAGTAACTGGTTAACCTCCTTTAATTTTTTGGTGAGTAGTATTTTTTGCCCATCCTCGAGATAAAGTGTACTGTAGTTACCATCAGATTCGGCGTATAAGATTTCTTCACTGTCCAAAAACAAAAGTTTGCCATCAGTATTAAGGGTAATCTTTTTTTTCAGCGACTGCGAATTGAAGCTTATCAGAATTTGTTCTAAACGTTCTGCAGTATAGTTTTTATCGTTGAATTTTCTGATTTTGGTAATAGTCTCACTCAAATCATCACTGTCTATTGGTTTGAGAAGGTAGTCTATCGCTTCATTTTTCAAGGCTTTGAGTGCGTATTGGTTGTACGCGGTAGTAATGACCACCGGAAAATTCTTGTTTTTTAGATTCTTGATGAACTGAAAACCATCCATAACGGGCATTTCTATATCTAGAAAAAGACAATCCGGAGTGTTCTTTTCTAGATAATCAAGGGCTTTATGGGCATCGGTAAAAGTTGCGACAACGGTTACTTCATCACTCAAATTACTCAACTCCCAACTTAGGCTTTCCAAAGCTTTTGATTCATCATCAACAAGTACGGCTTCCAACATAGTGAATAAAGGTGTTTCAATTTATAAAATTAGCATTAATATGTAGTGCTTGATGCCGATTATGTATTAATGGGTGATTATAGCTTATAAATTGCGCTAAAACCCCCTAAACCCTACCTGTAAGCTTTCGCCTACAAAAACGTTTTATGTTCGGTAATTGAGCATAACACGGTTTTGAACAGGTTCCGTTTATACAAGATTTTGTACCAGTTATACATACGAAATGATTTTGCTATCGATGCTAAAGTATCTTCGATGTTGTTATGTTGGTTCAAACATCAGTTTAAAATGAAGAAAAGCATTATTCTGTTCATCGTACTGTTAATGACTTTACTGTTGTCAGTGCTGACCGATACTAAAGATACTGTTGACCGGAAAGAAAAGTTTTCTTCGGTTGCCAGTAGATAAATACCAACTAACGTACGGCCAACCAACATGCTTAAAAGTATGTGAATTTGCAAAATAGTCTGGTTGCTACAAGTTTGATTTTATGATTTGGGTTTCGGGGGAACTACCTGAACATGAATGAAGATAAGTAGGGCCAAGGCCGTACGGTTTGGTGGTACACATAAAGACCAAAAGGTATGCGTAAACATACTTTTTGGTCTTTTTTTTTGAAGCTGTTTTTTGTTTAATACCTGCAGGATCATACTCTTTTATGAAACCCATAATAAACATCACTGGCCAACGTACATTTCAACGATCCGTGTTAAAAACTTTGTAATGGATTAACTCAAACACGCTTTATCTTCTGATTACATTTTTCAATATTTGTTGGTCCGTACCGAAGGGTAACTTTTCAATCTAAATTATTCAATTTTAATACCGAACACTATGTCTGCTTCCAACGAGCCTATATTACAAGAAAATGAGGACCGATTTGTGATTTTTCCAATCAAGCATAATGATTTATGGGAATGGTATAAGAAGTGTGAAGCTTGTTTTTGGACTGCTGAGGAAATTGATTTAGGTGAGGACCTTACGGATTGGAACGAGAAATTAAATGAGGACGAACGTTACTTTATCAAGCACATCTTAGCATTTTTTGCCGCCTCTGACGGTATTGTAAACGAAAACCTGGCCGAGAATTTTGTCAGCGAAGTACAATATGCAGAAGCGAAGTTTTTCTACGGGTTCCAGATTATGATGGAAAATATTCATTCGGAAACCTATTCCCTTTTGATAGATACTTATGTGAAGGACGAAAAAGAGAAGAATATTCTATTTAAGGCCATCGAAAATTTTCCGGCCATCAAGAAGAAGGCCGACTGGGCCTTGAATTGGATAGAATCCCCAAGTTTTGCCGAGCGCTTAATCGCATTTGCGGCAGTTGAGGGTATTTTCTTTTCAGGGGCATTCTGCTCTATTTTCTGGTTGAAGAAAAGGGGTTTGATGCCCGGGCTTACATTTTCAAATGAGTTGATTTCAAGGGATGAGGGAATGCACTGTGATTATGCCGTACACTTACACAACAAACATTTGATAAATAAGGTTCCAAAAGAGCGTATTACCCAGATTTTGACCGATGCACTTAATATTGAACGGGAGTTTATCACTGAGTCGCTACCAGCGAGCCTTATCGGAATGAACTCCAAACTAATGACCCAGTATCTGGAATTCGTTACAGACAGATTATTGGTTGAATTAGAGTGTGATAAGGTTTATAATGCCACGAATCCTTTTGATTTTATGGATATGATTTCCCTTCAAGGGAAAACGAACTTCTTCGAGAAAAGGGTTTCAGAATATCAAAAAGCGGGCGTGTTGAATAAGGATAAGGATGAAGATGCCCAGAAAATCAGTTTCGATGCTGACTTTTAGATAAAGACAAGCCAGTAAGGCATTTTTTGAATTTCTGTGATGTCTTGCGCTTTTTTGCCCCAAACAAAACCATAACGATACCTACCGCTATTTTCTATAAGTTCTTGCTTGTAGAAGTGAAACAGCATATTTTATAAATAAGAAAAACAAAGTAGCCACATGTATGTAGTAAAAAGAGACGGAAGAAAAGAGTTGATAATGTTCGATAAGATTACAGCTCGGGTCAGAAAACTGTGTTATGGTCTTAATGACCTAGTAGATCCCTTAAAAGTTGCCATGCGCGTTATTGAAGGGCTATATGACGGGGTTACCACTTCAGAACTGGATAATCTGGCTGCCGAAATCGCGGCGACCATGACCACTACGCATCCTGACTATGCGAAGCTTGCTGCCCGTATATCCGTTTCTAATTTGCATAAGAATACAAAAAAGTCTTTTTCAGAGACAATGAAGGATTTATATGAATATGTAAATCCCAGAACAGGTAAAAAAGCACCCTTGCTTTCAGATGAGGTTTTTAAAGTGATTTCTGAAAATGCGGAACGTTTGGACTCCACTATTATTTATAACCGTGATTTTGGCTACGATTACTTCGGTTTTAAAACATTGGAACGTTCTTATTTGTTAAAGGTCAATGGTCAGATAGCAGAACGGCCCCAACATATGCTAATGCGCGTATCAGTGGGTATTCACGTAGATGATCTCGATGCTGCTATCGAGACCTATGAGTTGATGTCAAAAAAGTATTTTACGCATGCAACGCCGACACTATTTAATTCAGGTACCCCAAAACCGCAAATGTCTTCTTGTTTCTTACTGGCAATGAAGGAAGATAGTATCGACGGAATCTACGATACCTTAAAACAAACGGCTAAAATCTCACAATCTGCAGGGGGAATAGGGTTATCCATTCATAACGTACGGGCTCGGGGATCCTACATTGGTGGCACGAACGGTACTTCAAACGGAATCGTACCCATGTTGAAGGTTTTTAATGATACCGCCCGTTATGTCGATCAAGGCGGTGGAAAGCGTAAAGGAAGTTTTGCCATCTATATGGAGCCTTGGCACGCCGATATCTATGATTTTTTAGATTTAAAGAAAAACCACGGTAAAGAAGAAATGCGTGCCCGTGACCTCTTCTATGCCATGTGGATTTCAGATTTGTTCATGAAACGGGTCGAAGCTAACGAAGATTGGACATTGATGTGCCCTAATGAGTGCCCTGGCCTATTTACAAACCATAGTGAGGAATTTGAAAAGCTCTACACCAAATATGAAGCGGAAGGTAAAGGACGAAAAACGGTAAAGGCTCGAGATTTGTGGGAGAAGATTTTAGAATCGCAAATTGAGACTGGAACACCCTACATGTTGTATAAAGATGCTGCGAATAGAAAGAGCAACCAGAAGAATTTGGGTACTATCCGTTCTTCAAATCTTTGCACCGAGATCTTGGAATATACTTCCCCTGATGAGATAGCGGTCTGTAATTTGGCATCAATTGCCTTACCCATGTTCGTAAAAGACGGTAAGTTCAATCACAAAGAACTTTTTAAGGTAACCAAAAGGGTCACTAAAAACTTGAACAAGGTCATTGACCGCAATTATTATCCTGTCAAAGAGGCAGAGAACTCCAACATGAGGCACCGCCCAATCGGATTGGGGGTACAGGGGCTTGCTGATGCCTTTATTATGTTACGATTACCGTTTACAAGCGACGAGGCAAAAAAATTGAACCAAGAGATTTTTGAAACGTTATACTTTGCCGCGGTAACCGCATCAATGGAAGAGGCCAAGATTGACGGGCCATATTCTTCATACGAAGGTTCTCCGATTGCGCAAGGAGAGTTTCAGCATAATCTATGGGGTATTAAAGATGAAGAACTTTCAGGTCGCTGGGACTGGGCCAAACTTCGTAAGGAAGTAAAGAAAAATGGTGTGCGTAATTCCCTTTTGGTCGCACCTATGCCCACAGCATCCACTTCACAAATTCTGGGGAACAATGAATGTTTTGAACCCTACACCTCGAACATCTATACGAGAAGGGTGCTTTCTGGGGAATTTATCGTGGTCAACAAGCACCTTTTAGAGGATTTGGTCAATCTAGGCCTCTGGAATGAAAATATGAAACAAGAATTGATGCGTGCCAATGGATCGATCCAACATATACAAACGATTCCACAAGACATTAGGGATTTATACAAAACAGTTTGGGAATTGAGCATGAAAGACATTATAGATATGTCTAGACATAGGGGGTATTTTATCGACCAAAGTCAGTCTTTAAATCTTTTTATGGAGAACGCCAACTATTCGAAATTGACATCCATGCATTTTTATGCATGGAAGAGCGGCTTAAAAACAGGGATGTATTATCTGAGGACCAAAGCTGCCGTAGATGCCATTAAGTTCACTCTAGACAATACAAAAAAGAAAGAAGTACCAGTAAGTGTTGCCGCAGAGGCTGAGGTTATAGCGGCTTCCCCAAAAGCGGCAGAGAACTTAACGGTGAACCCAACACCCGTTGCTCCTCAAGATACGGACATCCAGCCTATGACGGAACAAGAAATGAAAGAGATGATCGCACGCGCAAAAGAGGGCCAGGCCGATGATGATTGTCTAATGTGCGGATCATAGTTTTGTTCGGCAGGTGATAGTGTTTATTGATTAAAATACCCCAAACGTGATTTTAGAATCGTTGGGGTATTTTTTATTAGAACCGTTCTGCGGTTTTTTAATGTTGTTGGGGCTGATTATTTTAGATTGATCAATTAGAAACATTCGATCAAAACACATTTGATGACCATTGTCCACAATTCTATTGGAGGTCAGAACATTAAACTTCGAATTTTAATACGAACGTGCTTCCCACACCTTTTTTACTTTCGACGGTAATACTGCCGTTCATGGCTTCTACCTGGGTCTTTACCAAATATAGCCCAAGTCCCTTGCCTTTGGTCTGACCGCTTAGTCTGCCATACATATCAAAAATTTTCTTTCTACGCTCAGGAGTAAGGTTCATGCCGATACCATTATCAGAGACGGTCAAAATTAGTGTTGATGTCTCTAAAACGGTCGAAATTTTAACCAGTGGCTCCCGGTTCTTGTCACGGTATGAAATTGCGTTTAATATTAAATTGTACAGCATGTTGACCACGTAGCTCTTAATACCCTTTACCGTTGGTGCCTTTGAAAAGTCAATAAGAAGCTTTGCATTTGACCTTTCGATTTCTTCAGCAAGCAAACCAAGAACATCATCCATGGCTTTTTCAAAGAATATATCCCTGAACTCTACCGAATCTACTTCTTTGAGGGAGAGTGATAAGCTCAGGTCTTTCATGGTCTGGTCAAGTGCTTTGGTCGTTATTTCGAACTTTTTGAGTAAAGTATCATTTTCGACATCACGTCCCCATTCGTAAATACTCAACAACATCAAAAGGTTAGAGATCGGTCCTTTGAGATTATGTGATATGACATGAACGAAGTGGCCCAGTTCTAAGTTCTGTTCAACGATTTTTTGATTGGCAAGAATTTCCGTGGTTACATCTTGGGTTGTTCCTGCCATACGCACCGGCTTTCCTGAAACATCATAAAATGCCCTTCCTTTTTGGTGTACGTACCTTATCTCATCACCTTTGATCCTTATCCTGTGTACGATATCATGGAGTACTTTTTCATTGAGGGCCCTTTCGACATCGGCATTGAAGGCGGCCCTATCCTCACTGTGAATTATTTCCATCAAGGCTTCATAGGTGGCCTCAAAAGTACCTGGCTCTTGCCCAAAGACCCTGAAAAGCTGATCGGACCAACGAATTTCGTTTTTTAGGATATCCCAGTTCCAATGGCCAACATTCGCAATTTGTTGCGCTTCATTATATTTCTGGTCGCGATCCTCAAGCAGCGATATTGCTTTCGATTCTTCAGTAATATCTTTCTGCCAAGCAGAACATCCGATTACGGTACCAGAAATATCGCAAAAGGGAAGAAAGGAGAACTCAAAGATTTTTTCATTCCCAGCTTGGCCCACTGTAGATTGGTAGACTATGGATTGACCTTCAAATGCAGCAGCATAACCCATTCGGCATGCCTTAAAGAAGACGTTGTGCTCGTCAACTTTGCTGAGGTCCATTCCGAGGGTAGGGGTTATTTTAAAATCATCGATAAACTGCCGCTCAAAGGGCG
This sequence comes from Croceitalea sp. MTPC5, assembly GCF_036985505.1. Taxonomy (NCBI): domain Bacteria; kingdom Pseudomonadati; phylum Bacteroidota; class Flavobacteriia; order Flavobacteriales; family Flavobacteriaceae; genus Croceitalea; species Croceitalea sp. MTPC5. The sequence continues at coordinate 1,019,578 of NZ_BTGQ01000002.1, read as the reverse complement.
CATTGAAAAAGGTAAGCTGATACGCTACATTGACGGCCCATGCTATATCACTTCTATCTTTTCGAACGAGTGCCGTGCCGTCTTTCGTGAGTTCCATAGTACACTGACGATTGGTTTTTAGGTAGATTTTACATAAATAGCACTTGAACGATAATCTTTAAAATATGGATTACGATCAATGTAGCTAAGTGCCCAGGGAAGGTTAGGGTACAATACAAGAACTATAATTCTTTTCATTTGAGGTCGCTCAGGATAGACGACTGATAAAAGTGATGAGATTCTATGGATTTGGGTACGAACTCTGAAGATAATCTTCTAAATGTTTGATTTGTAAAGGTTTGGTTATGAACCTTTTGACGTACTTGTCGTATTTTTTGGCCTCTTTTTTGTCGACATCTGAATCTGACGAGGTAACGAGCAGAACCTCATTATTTTCAGGAAAATCCTCTAGGGTCATAAATTCCAAAAATTCAAAACCACTCATTTCTGGCATATTGATGTCTAAGAGTATCAAGGTTCTATCCCCATTGTTTTTACGAAAACGAAGGTCATCAAGGGCAAGTTCTGGATTTGTGAAGCTTTTGACCTGCTCTTCCATTCCCATCTTTCTAAATTGTATGGTATTGATAGTATTTACCAAGTCTTCGTCATCGACCAAATAAATTTCTTTATACATTTTAAAATCAGTTAATAGTTGTTATACAGTTTTTTCGTTTGATTCAAATTTCCATAAAAAAATGGACATTTTACTTGTCAATAACTATATTTATTAAGAATTATTATGTGAAGGCTGTAGGAAATTTGGCAATATAAACCAAATTATTGGGTTTTTTTAAGGAAAAATCCTCTTAATATCTTAGAAATCGTTTCTTTTGGCCTCGTCTCAAAGCAGTGCTAAAATGTAGAAATGCAAATGTTGAAGGTTTAGCTGTCGTAGGGTGATTGTCTAATGTGCGGATTATAGTTTTGTTCGGTAGGTGATAGTGTTTATTGGTTAAAATACCCCAAACGTAATTTTAGAATCGTTGGGATATTTTTTTGAAATACGTTTTTAGTTTGGTCTCTATAACAGATTGAGGTATTAGACTTCAAAATATTCTCATCGAAAGTATTAGTTTTTTTCATATTTGTAGTGATTCATTTCCGGATGTGGTATCGTAATTTGCCCTAAAAAGCATTGGCAAATGAGTTTTATCGAAATTAAACATTTGAAACTTATAGACACCATCGAGAAGGTAGGCACGCTCAAGAAAGCAGCAGATAAACTGTATTTGACCCAATCTGCCCTTAGCCATCAATTGAAGGAACTAGAGATGCGTCTTGAAACACGGATTTTCCATCGCGTAAAGAATAAACTGGTCTTTACCCCCTCGGGAAAAGAATTACGGGACGCAAGCAAAGAAATTTTGGAAAGAATTGAGATGCTGGAGCATAAAATCCATGAAATCAATGAAGACAATATCAAAGATTATATACATGGATATTCAGATGAGGAAACGATTCGTTTGAACGATCAAGCCAGTTCTATTTCGGAAATACTTCATTGGGATTCGAAATGGGAGGAAGGTTCTTTGGTTCTGGAAGCTGGTTGCGGTGTCGGATCACAAACGAAGATCATTGCCGCTATGAATTCTGGGACGTCATTCGTCAGTGTTGATTTTTCTTCTTCTTCCATTGAAAAAGCAAAAATAGCCATCAAGAAAGAAAATATAGGAAACGTTCGTTTTCATTGTGCCGACATCTTTGAACTCCCTTTTGAAGATGGTTATTTTGACCATATTTTTGTTTGTTTCGTTCTAGAGCATCTTACCCGTCCTACGGACGCCTTGAAAGAATTAAAACGGGTTCTGAGAACTAACGGAACAATAACCATAATTGAGGGTGACCATGGTTCAACCTATTTTTATCCAGATAGTAAAAACGCTAGAAAAGCTGTTCAAGCGCAAGTAATACTTCAAGAGAAAAAGGGCGGTAACGCGAACATAGGAAGGGAGTTATATCCTATACTCGATAACGCAGGATTCACTGGTATTAAAGTTTCTCCGCGTCAAGTATATGTTGATGACTCAAAACCCGAACTACTTGAGGGTTTTATAAAGAACACTTTCACGGCTATGATAAGAGGTATTTCTGAAGAGGTCTTAGCACATGGTATTATTGAAAGAAATGAGCTCGATTCTGGTATCGAGGACTTGTATGGTACTTCCAATGGTGGAGGAACATTTTGTTACACTTTTTTTAAGGCTAAAGCAAATAAAGCCTGAGTTCCATAATACAAGATGATTTTTAAAACCATATATCCTGTGCTGTTTACTGGATAATTTATTATACTTCATTAAAGAAGTAATATGAATTTAAAGCTTGGTAAGCCTATACTGAAAAGCCCTTTCTAAAAAAGAAAGGGCTTTTGGTCGTTAGTTGTTATTTCAAGCTATAAAGACCATGCTTTGCCCTGTGTCAACTCATCGACATCGCCACAACCGATATATTCCCCAGGAATGGGTAGATAAGCCAAGACTTCTTCACCGACATATTCTGATGATTTATAGGCCCAGGTCGCCATATCACGCACATTGGTAGCGAATGCAAAGCAGGCCACATCTTCATCTAAATCTGAGGTGTTTCCTGCAGCCCTTGCCTCCATATAAGCCCCAATGGCCTCTTCTTGAGAAGCTTCATCTTCATCAGACCGCTTTTTTAAATAGGTTGTTAGGGCGGGTTCAAAATCAACCCCCTCAATATCCATAAGGGATTCCTTACCTGAATCACCGAGTACCTTGCCCATAAATTTGTCCATAAGCACCTTCATAAATGCCTGTTGCTCTTCTGGTAGTACGCTTTTTGCAAATTCATCGATAAATACGTGAACGTTGACTTCAGTGGCAGATGGAGTGTCGGTTTTCGGCAATATGACATCGACCATTTGTGCTAGGGCGTATCCTTTGTCCTTCTCAAAGTAACTGGGTACCCAGGTGGCATAATGGGCTTTCTCCTTACAACTTTGTACTAATCCTAGTAGTGTCGGGGTGGCGGCGGCATATCCAAACACCATCCCCATATTTTTGAGTGCAGTTCTTCTTTTCATTAGATGTTTCCTTTTTTAAGTTCTTGGGCCGCATGGTTGGCCGCCCTAGCCGTAAAGGCCATATAAGTTAATGAGGGGTTTACACATGCCGCTGATGTCATGAAGGCTCCATCGGTAACATAAACATTTTTACAGGCATGTACTTGATTGTATCCATTCAATACCGATGTTTTCGGATCAAGTCCCATACGTGCTGTACCCATTTCATGAATACCTAGACCCAATGCGCCAGGTCGATCAAACTGCTCTACATCGCGAAGACCTGCTTTTTCAAGCATTTCCGCGGCCTGATCTTTCATATCCTTACGCATGTTCCATTCGTTCTCCCTAAATTCAGCATCAAAGGTCACCGTTGGCAGTCCCCATTCATCCAGTTTGTCATAATCGAGGGTCATACGGTTATCTTCATAGGGCAGTACCTCCCCAAATCCGCCCATACCGAAGGTCCATCCACCAGGTTTCAGAACGGCGTCTTTATAGTTTTTACCGAATGAGGTCTCGGCGACAATGTCTTCCCAATTGCCACGTCCTGCACCGCCTTGATAGCCGTAACCCCTAATAAAATCTTTACGATTCGAGTCTCCTCCCAAGTTTCTGAAGCGTGGTACATAAATTCCATTGGGCTTTCTGCCTTTGAAATATTTGTCTTCAAAACCATCAAATTTACCTGAGGCACCTACACCAAGGTGGTGGTCCATAATGTTCCTGCCCAGTTGATCGGAACCGTTGCCCAACCCATTTTCAAAACTATCGGATTTCGATTGCATCAAAATTGCGGTAGAGGCAATGGCAGAGGCACACAAGAAAACCACTTTGGCCTTAAATTCAAACTCTTCTTTGGTCTCTCGGTCTATGACCTTGACACCGGTAGCTTTTTTCGTGTCTGGGTCATACATGATCTGATGTACGATGGAGTCTGGCCTTAATGTCATGTTGCCGGTACGTTCTGCCGCAGGTAGCGTCGATGATACACTACTAAAGTAAGCCCCAAAAGGACACCCACGAATACAACGATTTCTATATTGACAACGCACACGACCGTCACCTTCAAACTTTTTATCACTATTGATATGGGCAACACGACCAGCCGTTATTACCCTTCCATCAAAATGTTCGGCCACTTTGCCCCTGACATGGTCTTCGAGGCAGTTAAGTTCCATCATCGGCTCGAATTTACCATCAGGCAATTGTGGTAACCCCAATAGTTCACCTGATACGCCAATGTAAGACTCTACTTTGTCATACCATGGTGCAATATCTTTATACCGAACCGGCCAGTCTACGGCAATTCCATCATTTTTATTGGCCTCGAAATCAATATCGCTCCATCGATAACTGTGCCTACCCCACATAATGGAACGGCCACCGACATGATAGCCACGCATCCAATCAAAACGCTTGGTCTCGTTATAAGGGTGTTTGAGGTCGTTTACAAACCAATGTTTCGATGCTGCTTTGGTGGTATACCCCGTTCTACTTTGTTTTTGTTGCTTAGCAAGATCCTCCCTGGTTGGTTCCCCCGAATGCGGAAAATCCCATGGGTCCATATTGGCCGTAGGATAGTCTTCTCGGTGCTTTACCATTGGGCCTCGTTCGAGTACCAAGGTCTTGAGTCCATTCTCACAAAGCTCTTTAGCGGCCCAACCTCCACTAATACCAGTTCCTACAACAATCGCGTCATACGATTCTTGTTCTTCGTTGTAATAAAATTTACCCATGTATTCACGAATTGTTTATTCACTAAATGTATTAAATATTAAATTAATTTTCTACATTTAATCCCCATGTTTATTGAGAATTTGACACTATAACGTTGTAGTAAATCGCATATATCCTAACCATTGAACCACAAAACCATCATGATGAATCGAAGAAAATTTGTTCAAAATAGCGCAAAAGCCGGGGTGGCATTTTCCGTTTTTGGCGCTTATTCTTGTAAGCAAGTAAAGAAAGAAGCCGAAGCGGAGTCGGTTGATACTACATCTCAAACAAGTACTGAAACGCTTCCATTTTTCAAATTATCCCTGGCACAATGGTCCATCAACAAAATGATAAGGGAAGGTGGTGTAGACCCTTATACGTTTGCGGAGAAAGCTAAAAATTGGGGTTTTTCAGGTTTGGAATACGTTAGTCAACTGTATAAAGATGAATTGGAAGCAGCGGAATATTCTGAAGAAGCAATGCAAAATTTTGTTGCTAAATGTAACGCTGAGGCCGAAAAATATGATTTGGAGAATGTACTGATCATGATCGATCGTCAAGGCGATTTGGCGGCAGCCGATGCAGCCGAACGAAAAGCTGCGGTCGCGAATCATCATAAATGGGTCGATGCGGCAGCAGCAATGGGATGCCATTCAATCAGGGTTAACCTGAACGGTGTTCAAGAACCAGAGGCTTGGACGACGGCTTCCGTTGACGGACTGACACAATTGGCCACTTATGCAAAGGATAAAAATATCAATATCATTGTCGAGAATCATGGAGGGCTTTCATCAAATGCAGCCATGTTGGCAAACGTGATGACCCAGGTCGGTATGGAAAATTGTGGCACCCTGCCAGACTTTGGTAATTTCTGTATCAAAAGGGAGTCGGGGGATTATTATGAGTCAAAATGCATTGAGGAATATGATAAATATCAAGGTGTTGCCGAATTAATGCCGCATGCCAAGGCCGTAAGTGCCAAAGCCTATGACTTTGATGAAGATGGAAACGAAACCAAGATCGATTTTGCCAGAATCCTTGAAATAGTAAAAGATGCAGGGTATACCGGTTATATCGGTGTTGAGTATGAGGGGAATGTTTTAAGCGAGGAAGCGGGGATATTGGCTACGAAAAATTTACTTTTAAAAGCTGCCAAGTAGCTCAAGTATCAAGTCTACAAGCGTATGAAAGTGTTTTTTAATCAACTTTTTGACTATAATTTTTTTTGCAATAAAAAGCTCATTGAGCAAGCCCATGCGCTTAAGGATATTCCTAAAGATAGTACTAGACTTTTCAGTCATCTCTTAAACGCCCATCATATTTGGAATAGAAGAGTACAAGGCGTTAAGCATGAATATGATGTCTGGCATATTCATGATATCAAACATTGGGAAGATATTCATTACGAAAATCAAAGAACGACTTTTGAGATTATCAGAAATACCGATGATTTTAATAAGCGTATTGATTATGAAACTACGGAGGGGCGTGTTTTTGCCAATGATTTGAAAGATATTCTATTCCATATCATCAATCATTCCACACATCATAGAGGTCAGATACTGGCAGGTTACAGGACAAATGGCATCGCACCTGAAAAACTGGATTACATTTTTTATAAAAGATAATACAAGCCTTCATCATGAATACAAAAACCAAGTTTCAATTATCTTTTATGATGTTTTTGGAATTCTTCATTTGGGGAGGATGGTTCGTGACTTTAGGAATTTACCTGCCAACTACTTTAGGGGCAAGTGGTGCCGATATTGCATTTGCCTATTCAAGTCAATCTTGGGGTGCTATAGTAGCACCTTTTATCATCGGACTTATTGCTGACCGTTATTTCAATGCGGAAAGAATTTTGGGGATTTTGCATTTAATAGGCGCCATTTTGATGTACCAAATGGCCAATGCAGCTGACATAGCAACATTCGTTCCATACGTTTTTGGGTATATGATTGCTTATATGCCCACTTTGGCACTGGTCAATTCAGTGTCGTTCAACCAAATGAAAGACCCGTCAAAAGAGTTTGCCTTCATAAGGGTATTCGGTACTATTGGGTGGATCGTGGCGGGGTTGTTGTTTATCAGCATCCTTTTCAAGTGGGATTCTCCTGAAAGTATTCAAAATGGTGCACTGAAGAACACCTTTTTCATGACGGCTATTGCGTCTGCCATTTTGGGGGTCTTTAGTTTTTCACTTCCGAAAACGCCGCCAAGGGTATCAAAAGAAGATAAGGTATCCATATCCTCGATTTTAGGGTTGGACGCGCTAAAATTATTAAAGGACAGTAATTATTTGGTATTCTTTATCACCTCTGTGCTGATTTGCATTCCCCTTGCTTTTTATTACCAACATGCGGGGCAGTTTTTAGGCGAGATCGGAGCTTCCATAGGACTGCTTGGCTCAGAAATTGGCCCTGCGGGAATGATGACCATAGGTCAGATTTCAGAAGTATTGTTTATGCTGCTGCTACCGCTCTTTTTTACCAAATACGGATTTAAAAAGACCATTCTGGCCGGAATGTTCGCATGGACGGTACGGTATTTGTTGTTCGCCTATGGCAATCCTGATGAACTCACGTTTATGTTGTTGATCGGTATTGCATTGCATGGAATATGCTATGATTTCTTTTTTGTCTCGGGACAGATTTATACCGATACAAAAGCAGGTGTAAAATACAAAAGCGCAGCGCAGGGACTGATTACCCTAGCTACTTATGGGGTAGGTATGCTGATCGGTTTTTGGATTGCAGGAAAGATTACGGATTTATATCTTTTAAAGGAAGGAGCGCATTATTGGCAGACCATTTGGATGTATCCCGCAGGGTTTGCATTTCTCGTCTTCTTGATTTTTGCCTTTACCTTTAAAAACGAAAAAATTGAATACAAACAATGACCAACTTTGCTAATTAAATAAATGATAGATGGAGAATATTAACAAAAACAAACTTTTTTTTGCAGCCTGTATCTCACTCGTTGTAACTTCAATGACATTCGCAATTAGGGCCGGTATATTGACACAGCTCGGTATTGATTTTGAAATTAACAATACAGAGCTTGGCTACATCAATAGTATGGCCTTTTTAGGCTTTCCGTTGGCGATGCTCATCGGGGGATTGTTATACAATGCCCTTGGGCCCAAAAAACTATTGATCACCGCTTTTGTCTGCCATCTTTTAGGATTGGTATTGACCATTTATGCCGGTGGATTTTGGACCTTGATCATTTCGACCTTTTTTATCGGTTTTGCGAATGGATCTGTTGAGGCAGCCTGTAACCCGATGATAGCCGATATGTATACCAATAATAGAACCGCCATGCTGAATAAGTTCCATGTTTGGTTTCCGGGTGGGTTGGTGATAGGTTCTTTGGTATCAAAATTTATGACCGATGCCGGTCTTGGGTGGCAATTGCAGATTGCGACCATGTTGATTCCGACCTTGATCTACGGTTTTTTGGTATTCACCCAGAAGTTTCCTGAAAGCGAGAATATCGAATCCAATACCTCTTCTAATATCAAGGCGCTGGGCAATCCGCTCTTTATCTTTATGTTGGTCTGTATGACCTTAACGGCGACCTCTGAATTTATCCCACAGCAGTGGGTAGAGACCATTTTAGGTAAATCAGGGGCTAGCCCAATGTTGGTTTTGGCTTTGGTCACCGGTATCATGGCCTTAGGGCGTTTTTTTGCCGGCCCGATCGTACATCGATTAAATCCGATAGGAGTGCTGTTCATGTCTGCGATCATTACGGCAACCGCTATTTATTTTATGAGCATCTCTGAGGGGGGAATGATATATGTGGCCGCTGCACTCTTTGCGTTGGGGGTCTGTTATTTCTGGCCTACTATGATCGGGTTTACTTCAGAATATACCTCTAAGACGGGTGCTTTAGGAATGTCTTTGATGGGTGGGGCAGGAATGTTCGCCACCTCAATTTGGAACCCCATTATTGGCTCTCGGCTAGATGCTGAGAAAGCAAATGCCCTCAATACGGGCCTTGTCGGTGAACTGGCAGATATCGAGGCCGGTAGGGCCGTACTGGGTTTTATGGTCTATTTTCCATTAACTTTGGTAGTCTTATTCGGAATCTTATTCGTGTTACGAAAGCGAATCGAAAAAAGCAGGATCCATCAAGAACCTGCATAGAGTAACCCTTAATTGAATTATCATCAGAAAATCAAAATAATGCCAAAAAAAATAAAACTAGGAATTTTAGGGGGCGGAGGTGATTCCCTAATCGGAGTACTGCATCGCGTTGCGGCACACATCAATGACAATTATGAAATCGTGGGCGCCGTATTCAGTCCAGAACTTCAAGAAAGTATTGACTTTGCAAAAGAGATCGATATACCGACCAACAGAATTTACAAAGACTTTGATACGCTTATCGAAGAAGAACTAAAACTTTCAGAAGACGAACGTATTCAGGTCTGTTCGGTACAGACCCCGAACTTCCTGCACTTTCCGATGGCGAAAAAACTATTGGATAACGGGTTTCATGTAATCTGCGAGAAACCGATGACCATGAACTATGCAGAAGCGAAGGAATTGGAGGCGGCACATCAAAAATCAGGAAAAGTCTTTGCGTTGACACACACGTATACCGGTTACCCTATGGTACGTCAAATGCGTGAAATGATAAAGGCCGGTGCACTGGGAAGGATCCATAAAGTGGATGCGAGATATTATCAGGGCTGGATCAATCCGATCATACATGACAAAGAAAAGCGTTCATCTGTTTGGCGATTGGATCCCACAAAGGCAGGTATCAGTTCATGTATGGGCGATATTGGGGTACACGCCTTCAACCTTTTGGAGTACACCACAGGGCTACAAGTAAAATCGTTGCTTTGTGATTTCAATTATTTGTACGAAGACAATCAAATGGACGTAGATGGCACCGTTTTGGTGAGAATGGATACCCATGTAAAGGGGGTAATCCGTTCTAGCCAGGTCGCAACAGGGGAAGAGAATGGCTTGGCCATAGCGATATATGGCGAAAAGGGAGCTTTCAGATGGGAACAAGAGCGCCCTAATTTTCTGTATAAGATGAGCGATACGGAACCTACGCAAATCTATAAGCCCGGTCATGCCTACAATTCGGCATTGTCATTGGCAGGTACAAAGTTGCCTCCTGGCCATCCTGAGGGTATCTTTGATTCCATGGCCAATATTTATTTAGGTGCGGCCAAGGCCATACGTGGCGAAAAGTACAATGATGGGGAGTTCCCTACGATGACCGACGGTGTGCGCGGAATGAACTTTATTGAAAGCACCGTGGCATCACATAAACAAGGAAACGTTTGGATAACGTTGGATTAGCGGTTATCCTGAACCTGCCTCAAATATAGGATGGCCGCTTTTAAGCGGCCATTTTCTTTTTAAAAGACTTTTTCAAACTGCACAAAAACAACGATCATACTTTCAAGTGGTCTACGATTGAATTCCGCTAGTTCACGCGTGTAATATTCCCAATGAACCTTTTTCCAGTATTCAAGGCTTTTATCGCCTTCCCCTTCTAGTCGTGCGTGTTCCGCATGGACTGAAAAATAGGGCATCATTTTTACAGAAGTGATTTTGACAATGCATTTTGCTGTACCTTCCCAATCGGTAACGATAAAAAAATCATCGATTTTTGGCAGGGGCTCTTCTCGAAGCTGTATACCCAATAAAGAGGGCGAGGTGGCCCTTTTTATTTCTTTTACCGCCAGTTCTGCAAGGGTGTTGGCATCGTTTTCATTGTCGCCAAAATACCCTACTTCAGGGGCTTTTGCAAAAGCAAATTCAGTGTGTTTGTCTAAAAAGTCCCCCCAGAGGTTCCTGGCCGAAGCGTTATCCATTTAAGTACTGATTGATTAAGCGAATTTTCCTAATTTGAACTGCTCTGCGGCATGGTTGGCTGCACGGGCGGTGAATGCCATATAGGTCAATGATGGGTTGACACATGCCGCAGAGGTCATAAATGCACCATCGGTCACATAAATATTCGGTACATCATGAACTTGATTGTGTTTGTTCACTACCGAAGTCCGCGGATTCCACCCCATACGTGCACCACCCATTTCATGAATACCAAGTCCTGGGCCGGTTTCCTTATCATAGGGTTCTATATTTTCGAAATTGGCTGCCTTTAACATCGCTACGGCCTCTTCTTTGATGGCCTCCCGCATTTTATATTCGTTTTCTTTGAACTCCACATCAAAGTCAAGCTGTGGCAGACCCCATTGGTCTTTTTTATCGCGACTTAAGGTCACCCGGTTATCGTGATAGGGCAGCATCTCACCAAAGCCATATACCCCTATCTGCCAATTACCCGGCTTGAGTATTGCAGCTTTTAAGTTATTGCCATAACCGGCCTCTGCTATGGATTCTGACCAATCGCTTCTACTTGAATTGCCTTGATAGCCGAACCCCCTTAAAAAGTCTTTGCGTTTGGTTTTTTCGTCAAGGTTTACGAACCGTGGAATGTAAAAGCCATTGGGCCTTCGTCCTTTATGGTACCTATTACTATGTTCCCCAGTGCTTGCATTGGCACCCAGGGCATAATGATGGTCCATTATATTTCGGCCCAACTCATCATAATTGTTGCCTATTCCGTTCGGGAAGCTTTTTGATTTTGACTGGAATAGAATACCTACAGAGGCCATGGCCGAAGCACATAGAAAAACAATTTTCCCCTTGAATTCCAATTTTTCATGGGTTTCAGCATCAATAATTTTGACCCCGGTTGCCTTTTTCGTCGTTTCGTCATATACTACTTCATGTACGATTGAATTTGGCCGTAAGGTCATATTTCCGGTTCGTTCGGCAGCAGGCAAGGTTGATGAGTTGCTGCTGAAATATCCTCCAAAGGGACATCCCCTCCAGCATCGATCTCGATATTGACAAGGTCCCCTGCCTTTAAATTCGGTAGTATTCTCAGTGATATGGGCGACCCTGCCTATGGTAAGTAGTCGATCGTCTTCGAATTTATCGTCGATTGCCTTTTGCAGATCCTGTTCGACACAGCTGAGTTGCATGGGAGGTAGAAATTTACCATCAGGCAACTGTCTCAATCCTAGATTTTGGCCACTGACCCCAATATAACGTTCCACTTTATCATACCATGGTGAAATATCCTTGTAACGAACGGGCCAATCGACACCCATACCATCTTTTAGATTGGCTTCAAAATCGATATCACTCCATCGGTAACTTTGCCGCCCCCAAGTAAGTGAACGTCCCCCGACTTGGTACCCACGTATCCAATCAAATCGTTTGGTCTCTTGATACGGATGTTCAAGGTCATTGACGAAAAAGTGTTTAGAATCTTCGGTAGGTGCCCATCCTACCCGAAGCTGTTTATGGTATTTTTTCTTATCATCCCTTGACAATTCCCCTCGAAATTTATAATCCCAAGGATCGTCATGCATGGTTTTATAGTCCTCAATGTGTCTGACCATTGGGCCTCGTTCCAAGACCAGTGTTTTTAATCCATTTTCACAAAGCTCCTTGGCTGCCCAGCCACCCGTGATTCCGGTTCCGACCACAATGGCATCATAAACAGTATTTTGATTCACAATAGAGTTATTTAGTTCTTATCTAATCGCTATATTTATGGCTATGTAAAGCGAAAATTCAGATAAATTAATTTATTTCTTAAATATAGTTGATTATTCCTAAAATTTGTAGGGATGTATCGTATCAAAAACCAATTTAAATGAAGACAATTAAGGGACCAGCTGTTTTTCTGGCGCAGTTTGTAGATAGTAAGGCACCATTCAATTCTTTGGACGGCATGTGCAAGTGGGCCGCTGATTTGGGGTATAAAGGAATTCAGATTCCTACTTGGGAATCGTTTTTAATCGACCTCGACAAAGCCGCAGAGAGTCAAGATTACTGTGATGAATTGAAGGGAAAGGTAAATTCTTATGGTCTTGAGATTACCGAGCTATCAACCCATCTTCAGGGGCAACTGGTCGCGGTGCACCCTGCCTATGATTTGATGTTCGACAATTTTGCACCTGATGAACTGAAGGGAAAACCCAAAGAACGTACCGCCTGGGCCGTTGAAACCGTAAAAAAGGCAGCCACTGCCAGTCGTAGATTGGGTATCAACGCCCATGCCACATTTTCAGGGGCACTGCTTTGGCATACGATGCATCCGTGGCCACAACGGCCAGCAGGTTTGGTCGAAATGGGTTTTGAGGAATTGGCGAAGCGTTGGATGCCCATTTTAAACCACTTTGATAAAGAAGGGGTCGATGTCTGCTATGAAATCCATCCTGGTGAAGACTTGCATGATGGGGATACTTTTGAGCGTTTTTTAGCGGCAACCGGAAACCATAAACGTGTAAACATACTTTATGACCCAAGCCATTTTGTACTACAACAGCTAGATTATATCAGTTATATCGATCATTATCATGAATTTATAAAATCATTCCACGTTAAAGATTCTGAATTCAATCCCACAGGAAAAAAAGGGGCTTTTGGGGGATATAATGACTGGGGTGATCGTGCCGGTCGGTACCGTTCTTTAGGAGATGGCCAAATCGATTTTAAAACGATTTTTTCTAAACTAACACAATACGGTTGTGATGTTTGGGCGGTAATGGAATGGGAGTGTTGTATAAAAAGCCCTGAACAAGGGGCAAGGGAAGGGGCCAAGTTTATTCAAGACCACATAATTGAGGCAACACAGAAAACATTCGATGATTTTGCAGGCGCAGAGATTGACAAAGACGAACTCAGAAAAATATTAGGATTATGAAACAGTTGACCGTAATTGCACTGGCGTTATCATTTTTCGCTTGCAAACAAACTAAAAAACAAGAGGTGGTTCAAGAAGAACTCGCCGTTGAAGAAAACGTTGAAAAGGTGTCAAATGACTGGCAAGTCCTTTTTGATGGAAGTTCATTTGACGGTTGGCATGGATACTTAAGTGATGAAGTATCCAATGTTTGGAAATTGGAAGATGGCGCCATGGTATTCTACCCACCAAAAGGGCGAAATGGTGAGAGTTATAATATTGTTACGGATAAGGAATACACCAATTTCGTATTGTCATTGGAGTGGAAGGTAAATGAAGGAAGCAATAGTGGAATATTCTGGGGGGTTTATGAGGATGCGAAATATGGCCAACCGTACGAAACTGGACCAGAAATACAGGTTTTGGATAATATCGCCCACCCCGATGCAAAAAATGGCACTACGCATCAAGCAGGAGCCTTATATGACATGATCGCTCCAAGTAAAGATGTGGTGAAACCCGTAGGAGAATGGAATACTTGTGTAATAACGATTGACCATGACACCAATGCGGGGAGCGTAGTACTCAATGGGGAGAAAATCGTGGAATTCCCTGTACATGGTGAAGCCTGGGATGCCATGGTAGCCAAGTCAAAATTTGCCGATTGGGAAGGATTTGGAAACTATACCACCGGTAAAATTGGTCTGCAGGATCACGGCGATATCGTGGCCTATCGAAATATTAAAGTAAAAGAACTCTAACAAAGTATAAAGTTTGCAATACGAAGGCTGCTCATGTAGTAGTTATTAAGCCTTGTTGTCATCTTATGCACGTATTGAATTAACCGAATAGTATTATTTCGAAAACCATTTCATGAAAAAAATCTTTTTCATCCTTATTGCTGCTTTGACCGTATCAAATGCCTGTAAACAGGTTAAAACCAAAAGTGCAGAAGATACTGAACAAACTGTGGCCGCTGAAAAATATGTTGGTGAAGAACCCACCAAGCCCGAGGCCACTGAAGTTTATGAGCCCGTTCCACCGAAGGTAACGGTCAATGGGAACGGGGTGCCGAGTGATGCCATCATTCTTTTTGACGGCAGTGGTTTTGATGAATGGGTACATGTAGCCGATAGCACGGCGGTGCAATGGCATCTCAATAAAGATGGTAGCATGACTGTAAAGGACCAAGCAGGGTTTATTCAAACCAAAAGAAATTTCGGTAGTGTACAATTGCACTTGGAATGGAAATCCCCCGCCGAAGTAAAAGCTGATGGCCAGAATAGGGCGAATAGTGGTGTATTTCTGCAAAGCAGGTATGAGGTGCAGATTTTAGATAATAACGACAATGATACCTATGTGAACGGTCAGGTAGGGGCTATTTATAAACAGTCAGTTCCTCTGGCAATGGCCTCAAGACCCACAGGAGAGTGGAATACTTATGACATCATTTTTCATGCCCCCGAGTTCGGAATGAGCGGTAAAAAAATGAAATCAGGTACGATTACGGTGATAC
This sequence comes from Croceitalea sp. MTPC5, assembly GCF_036985505.1. NCBI lineage: Bacteria > Pseudomonadati > Bacteroidota > Flavobacteriia > Flavobacteriales > Flavobacteriaceae > Croceitalea > Croceitalea sp. MTPC5. The sequence continues at coordinate 1,004,540 of NZ_BTGQ01000002.1, read as the reverse complement.
ACAATGGGGTCTTGATCCAAGACCATTATGAATTGGAAGGGACCACCGAATATATTGGTTGGCCAAAAAATATACCTCACGGTAAAGCGCCCATACAGTTGCAGGATCATCGCGACAACAGTCGTGTCAGTTACAGAAACATTTGGGTGAGGGAATTGGATTGATAAAAAGGAAAACCCCGTTTTGCCTACCTTTGCCAAAACTTCGAAATATTTATGATTCAGTCCATGACCGGCTATGGTAAGCATGTGGTACAGCTGCCATCAAAAAAGATTACCGTAGAACTAAAATCACTCAATAGCAAGAATCTTGATATCAATGCCCGAATTCCACAAGCATTTAGGGACAAAGAGCTGAACTTGCGTAAAAGCATCGCAGACGTTTTGATTCGAGGAAAGGTTGATTTTGGTCTTTATGTCGAAATTACAGGTGAGGATACCAGTGCGGAAATCAATTCGGGTGTGGTAAGGAATTATATGGAACAATTGCGTGAAATTGCTGATGGCGATTCGGTAAAGTTGCTCGAATTGGCACTTAGAATGCCCGATACGCTAAAAACGGACAAAAACGATATAGATCCAAAAGAATACAAGGCTATTGAAGAGGCTTTGAACGAGGCCTTGAATGCTATCAATACATTTAGGACCGAAGAGGGAAAAGTGCTTGAGAATGATTTCCGCAATCGCCTTAAAACATTAGGTGATCTCTTAGACCAAGTGAAGGCAATGGACCAAGAACGCCTGGGGACCATTCGGGAACGGTTAGAAAAAGCAGTTGCCGATTTGAAAGTAGAGTTGGATGCCAATCGCTTCGAACAAGAATTGATTTATTATTTAGAAAAATACGATATCACAGAAGAAAAGGTACGATTGGCCAATCATCTAGAATACTTTGAGGGAACTTTAAGTTCAAATGATTCCAACGGAAAAAAACTGGGGTTCATCTCTCAAGAAATTGGCCGCGAGATAAATACAATCGGTTCTAAGGCCAATTACGCGCCAATGCAGCAATTAGTGGTACAAATGAAAGACGAACTAGAAAAAATAAAAGAACAGATGCTCAACGTGCTTTAAAACTATCTTGCAAACGAAGTAGTTTTTATGTTAAATCAATACCAATGCTTTTGAACTTGATACTTGAACTTGAATTTGTTTCTTATGAAAGGAGGAGGTAAGCTTATCATATTCTCAGCACCATCGGGTAGCGGAAAGACCACCATAGTGCGCCATCTTTTAAAACAGCCGGAATTGAATTTGGCCTTTTCGGTCTCTGCAACGTCACGTCTACCTAGGGGAGAGGAAAAAGATGGGGAGAATTACTATTTCATTAGTGTTTCAGACTTTAAAAAACACATTAAGCAAGATGATTTTTTAGAGTGGGAAGAAGTCTATCGAGATAGTTTCTACGGCACTTTAAAAAGCGAGGTAGAGCGTTTATGGGCCGAGGGTAAAAATGTGATTTTTGATATTGATGTCGTTGGGGGCCTACGGATAAAAAAGAAGTTTCCTGAGCAGACGCTTGCAGTCTTTGTAAAGCCCCCTAGTGTCGATGAATTGAAGATCAGACTCAAAAAGCGCAGCACTGAAAGCGACGATAAGATCAATATGCGCGTGGCCAAGGCTTCAGTCGAATTGGCCACGGCCCCGCAATTCGATAGAGTCATCAAAAACTATGATCTGCATACGGCATTGGAGGAAGCCCATCAGATGGTAGCGGATTATGTTGGTGCTTCAAGACCTATGAAGGAGTAAGACCGATGAAAAAAGTAGGACTTTATTTTGGTACGTTCAACCCGATACACATTGGGCATTTGGCCATTGCGAACCATATGGTCGAGTTCTCTGACCTTGATGAGGTTTGGTTCGTGATTACCCCTCAAAGCCCATTTAAACAGAAAAAGTCATTGCTCGATAATCACCATCGCTATCAAATGGTCTTAGAGGCAACAACAGACTGCCCCAAACTCAAACCTAGTAAAATCGAGTTTGATTTGCCGCAACCTAATTATACGATAAACACCTTGATTCACCTTGAAGAAAAATATCCTGAGGGATATAATTTTTCCCTTATCATGGGTGAAGATAACCTGAAGGGCTTCCACAAGTGGAAGAATTATGAGGTTATTTTAGAAAATTATGCTTTATACATCTATCCTAGAATCTCGACGGGAACGGTTTCCCATCAATTTGAAGGGCACCCTAAAATCAATAAAGTTGATGCCCCGATCATGGAAATTTCTTCCACTTTCATTCGAAAGCAACATGCCAAAGGCAAGAATATCAAACCTTTACTGCCTTTTAGGGTCTGGAAATACCTTGACGAGATGAATTTTTATCGGTAAGCAAATGGTTTACGATCAATTAAGGTCTTGAAACTCGTTCACAAATTTTTGGATGGGAATATCATCGATGAAAACATTATCTAAAACCGCAGTTCCATCTTTAACATACACAAGCCCGTAGCAGATTTTAGTAGTATCCCTTTGTGCCGTGCGAACCGAAATTTCGGCGTCATATGCTTTGTATTCGTTCATGTAAAAACGGTTGAAAGGCAAATTGAACTGTACGGTCTTACCATAGTTATAATTACTTTTTGCGATGATATAGTCTTCATCAAAATCCAAGGGGGTTTTACTTACCCTTTTCACCATTGCAAACCCCTCTGCGTCGGTGGTAAGATACACAAAAACATTGCCTGAGTAGTTACTCCAGTCCTCATCGGTTTGAAATGAGTTCAGTTCATAGTTCAAGGTGATATATTTTCCACGAAATGGATCTGTCGGATCGATCGGTCGTGTCTTGAACTTATAAGAAGTGCCCGTAATTAGGGTATTTTCTTGTTGGTGAATCATTTGTGCCGGCACCAATAGTTGTGCCGCAAATACTATAAATAGCGCTATTGTAAGTAGTTTACGCATGGTCTTCTGTTTTTGGGTTGTCTTGCAAAGCAGTGCCGCGTTGTTTTTTGAGCAGTAGGTAATTGGTGAAAAAGAAACCAAGACCTACCAAAATAAATACTATACCACGGAATATAAAATCTAAATTGGAATCAAAAAATCGACATGCAATAAGCACCGTGATAATAAGTAAGCCATAATTCAAAATGGTATAACTTGATTTGTGAATACCGATTCTAATTGTAAATAATCCTAGTGTTGCGACCAAGATATTGGTTAAAACGACACTGTGTACGTAACCAAAATAATGAGTGGAGTATAGTGCACCTACGATTATAAACGCATATTGAAAGAGATTGAAGCCTTTTGTATGTTTTTTTAGGTGTAAGTATACCAAGGTCATTAGCGCCATCAAAAAAGGGACACTTGTAATGCTGACTTCTACTGATGTATAAGAATCTTGAATGGCATCTATCCAAAACCATTCAAAGGTCAATAGCATTAGCATGAAGCTAGTGCCCAATGAGCCTAAAACGGTATATCCATTTCTTCGTAGCTTTTGATTCTTGAATAGCTGAAGTTCACCTAGGTTGTATAGTAGTCCGAATAAACCGAGATACATCAAGAAAGATAAGTTGCCCCCAGTTGTAAAAGTGCCTAAGACAATAATGGGGCTTAAGGGCAAAAGCCAGTTGAGTATACCGACAATATTGCTTTTTGTTTCCTGTTTTTGTAACCTGATATAATACGGAATCACCCAGGCAAATAGTAAAAGGTACCACCAAGGCATAGCACCCCTGTAGGTATAGCCAAGGTCACAGGCATACCAGGTAATTAGCATAAGGTGAAGCATAACGGTACTATTTGAACGAAGCAAGTAAATAAGTGGTGCGGTTATCGCAATCCATATCAAAAGAAATTCGCTTAAGTCGCCTGGAATGTGGTATATCTGACTTATCAATGAGATGGTCGCTCCGACAGCTAACACCAAAAAGGTTGCTGAAGACTCTATCCAAGCCATGCCTTTCTTTTTAATAAAGCTATAAGTACTGGCAATTTGCCCAATGATCAAAGGGAAGAAGGCAAAAACCGTTTTCAGGTTCCTGGGCATTCCATCCCAATTGTGTGCAATGATAAGAATGATTCCTAGGCCACTTAAGAGTGCTCCCAAAACCCCAAAAATGGTAAACAGGCGATTTGGCTTGGCTTCTTCTTTGGCGAGATAGTACGCCGTGATTTTTTGAGCGGTATCTGAGGTGATTACCTGAGCTTCTATAAGTTCAGGGAGCGCTCTTTCTAATTTTGGGTTCATTGGGTCGTTCTAAATGGGTACCTACATTGCGGTCTATGGTATGGTATTTTATAATGGTTCAATAAAAATTACCTTGCCCTTATAGAGGGCAAGGCTTACCATAATTATTAGAGTTCACTTTCCTTAGTTTCTAAAAACTTGATGTCCCTAGTATTCTTTTGTACGGCTACTGCGGCAAATAAGCTTAATAAATAAGACATTCCGTAAAAGCCTTTTTCGCTTAACTCCATATCGGCGTTCCAAAGGCCAATGACCAACAATAGGATCGAGGCTATGGTCGTGAACCAGCTAATGCCATAATAGGCATCGGTTACAGGCAGCCCCTCTTGGCGGTCACGCACACTTTTCTGCACTGAGACCACAGAAAATAGCCCGAAAAGCAGTAATGTAAAATAATATCCTTTTTCGTTAAGCCACATATTGGCGTTCCAAAGACCGATACAATATGACACCATTCCGATAAATAATGCGGACCAAGAGGCTGAAATAAAAGCGGATGTTGGTCGTAGATCAAACTTTTCTTTATGCTCTTTTTTTTGAAAGATCGGCTTTTCCTTTTCTGAAAATGATTGATTGTCCATAATTACTTTTTTAATTGAATTATGGGGCAAATATGCAGCGTATCGCAAGGTCAAATCAACACAATATTTATTGAAATATTATGATTTAATACTATATTTATAATATTAAAGTATTGATAAACAATTGTATATATTCAAAAGTAATGATGATTAAATGAGTGATTTTTATGATGTCTACAGTGTATTCTCAGTTACGGAAAAAAAGGAATTTGCGTCATTTTTAAGAAAAAGAAACCGTCGTGGAGATACTAAAAACTTAGAATTGCTACGTCTTTTAGGAAGTGGTCAGACCAAGGACTTGGACATCGCGCTTTATGGAAAACCCTCAAAAGGAGCCCTTCATGCCCTTAGCAAACGACTTATGGATACCTTGGTTGATTTTGTGGCCAGCAATAGCTTTGCAGATGAAACTTCTTTAGAATTGGAAGCCATGAAATTCTTATTGGCAAGCCGTATATTTTTTGAACAAAAATTGTATCGTATCGCATTTAAAACAATACGAAAAGCAGAGGCGAAAGCTTTAGAGACCGATAACTACGCTATTTTAAATGAGATACATCACACCAAGATACAGTATGCCCATTTAAATCAAGAATGGGTTTTAACAAAACTGATTGCGGCTTCTGAACGTAATCATCAGCTTTTGGTTCAAGATATGCAATTGAACATGGTATATGCCAAGATCAAATTGGAACTCAGACAAAACCCTACGGCTTCGGTAAGTGCCATTATTTCTGACGCATTTTCTGAATTTCAATTGGAAATCACCGAAGGGTTGACCTATAAGTCGCTCTATCAACTCATGGAGATCACTGCCACTTCAGCGAAGTTGCAACGGGACTTTTACACGGTTTCACCTTTTATGCGAACACTGTTCGCCAAGGTCAAACAAAAGGGTGAAGTGACCGAAAAGTATATGTATTATTACTTGAACATTGCCTACCTCATGGCGGCAACCGATTTTCGGAACAAGGCCTTTGAGACCTCAAAAGTACAGGTTGGCTATATCGAGGAGGTTTTGGGCGATAGTAAAAAACACCTTCAAAATGTATTTAGTGGAAGGGTAGCACGGTTAAAGGCCTTGAATGAGGCCTACACGGGAAATATTCAAAAGGCCATTGATCTATTATGCAATACGACGGATACCTCTTTGAACAACAAGCTATTGTTGGTCATGTGTTTCTTCTTAAACGAAGAATACCAAAAAGCTTATCGGTTGTTGAACACCTTAAAGCATACTGATGACTGGTACCTCAAAAAAATGGATTGGCCTTGGGTACTGAAAAAGAACAGCATTGAGATCTTACTACTGATAGAATTGGACAAACTCGATTTGGTATTAAATCGTATGCAACGATTTTCAAGGCGATTCGGTAAATTACTAAAAGATGTTGGTGAACAACGGGTACTTATTTTCATGGGTTTGGTAAAAGAATACTATGATAGGCCGATGGCGGTAACCTCAGAAGTTTTTATGGAAAAGGTAGAGCACTCATTTGATTGGATCGGTAGGGAACAAGAAGATATTTTCGTAATGAGCTTCTTTGCATGGTTAAAAGCAAAAATGGAAAAAAGAAAACTGTACGAGGTAACCCTCGAGTTGGTTTCCTTACCTACTTAGTTTGGGGTCAAAATATCAGTACCCAAGTAGTTGTCATCTTTATTGTAGTACCAAGCCCTTGTTTTTGGCATTTTGATCCCGCCAATTTCCTCAAGGCCACTCAAAAGAATATACTCGCCATCATTTTTAGATTCATCATGGTAAAATTGATAAACCTTCATGGCGTAGGTTTGTGGATCAAAGTAAAAATACCACCTGTCTTCACCAACTCTCGCATCATAGTCCACTTGAAGGACCAAGTATTTTTTTCCCTTGAACTCCTTTGTTTTCACTATAGGGTCTATTAAAGTGCCTGCATCTTTCAACTTCATTGGCAACCCATAGAGGTACGTATAATAATCTCGATACATAAACCCCCTTTCTTCGTTCAATCTATGTTTCGCTTTCTGGTCTTCGGTCAGCTCTGTTTTTCCGTTAAGTGATACTTTGCAAGAGTCCCCTTCTACTATGAATGCATAAGAATCGTCATCTTTTGAGACCTCAAGAACAAATGACTGTCGGGGTATATCCAACCTGATGATACTAAGTCGTTCTGACGAGTTTGGTGTTTGCATCGTAACTTTAAAAGCACTGCTGAACGTACTCCATTTCTCGTTCGGGTCATGAAAATCAATGGCTTTTTCAAGTAACTCAGAACCTGAAATCGATTGGCTGTTAGCTACCGAGGTAAGTAAAAGAAACACGATACACGGTAAAGAGGTCTTCATTAAGATCTAGCTTTTGCTGATTTTTGCAGGTGCGACCGAACTATCGTGTTCGGTATAATACAGTTCCAGTACATTCATAAGCACCTTTATAATATCCTTGCTTTCTGTTAAGATGGAAAAATACAAGGTAGTGTTTTTCGGACTTGATTCTTCTGTTCTTGTTCGGGCGACCTGTTTTTTGATTTTTTCATCAACCAATTCAAAATAGGTGTTTTGGGTTGCCAAAATTGTACCGATATGTTCAAAAGAACGATCATGGAAGACATCCATGGTTTTATTGAACAACGCTTCAAGGTTTTGGTCGAGGTCTTTCAGTTCTTTTATTTGGTTGTATTTAAGCTTTCTATGGTTATTGTTCACATGCGTAAGGCCAATCTTTGAAATGAATTCTTGAGATTGCACCAGATCTTGTAAATACCCTAAGAGTTTTATATAAAAATCACTTGCCCCACCTACGCTTGAATCATCTAAATTTTTAATAAAATAGAAGATGTTATTCTGAAGGCCCTCGATTTCTTTTGACATTTTAGAAACCCCTTTGGTATTTTTCTTCAATGCTTCAAGGTCATGTTTGGCCAAGCCGTTTATCGCGCCAGTGTAAATTTTGTTGCTACGCTTGATCATATTCGCGATATTATCGGCACTCTCTTCTATTACACCTTGAATCGAGCTGCTTTCGGCCCTTCTCAAACTGTCTTCGGCTTTTATTTCCTTGGTTTTTTTGTTGTGAGCCATATAATTGCGCAATAGTAGACTCGCTGCTATTATCAAAAGAACGACTAGGGCCACAAAACCCCCAAGATGTAAGATGTAGGCTATGATAGCTGCCGCGGTAAATGCGCTGAATGCGGTAAAAAACCATCCACCTATTACATTCAAGACCCCCGCAACCCGATATACGGCACTTTCAGCACCCCAAGCTCGATCTGCAAGCGAAGTACCCATGGCAACCATAAAGGTCACATAAGTTGTTGAAAGTGGTAATTTCATTGAAGTGGCTATCGATATCAAAACACTGGCTACCATTAGATTTACGGCTGCCCTGACCATGTCAAAAGCAGGCATATCCTGTACTTTGCTTTTGGGGACATAGTTGTAGGGTACTTCAAATTGCCTGTCGATTTTACCCTTTAACGACGGAGGAACGATTTTAGAAAAGCTTTCAAACGCGCCTATGCTGAGCTTCACCACTTGCCTTGATAAAAAGTTGGGTTGAAAACGTTCTTCCCCTTCGTCTTGCCTCGCCAAATCGACACTTGTCTTTACGACGCTCTTGGCTTTTGATGAAAACCATAGCGTTACGACCATGATACCACCTGATAGCAGTAATAAAGTAGTCGGGGTACGCACTGCAGTGGTCAACCCCCTCATATTAAAGTTAGCGGCCGCAATACCCGATTCTTGCCAATCTTGAAAAGACTGCAAGGCCGCAATAGGGACCCCGATAAAGTTTACCAAATCATTACCGGCAAAAGCCATCGCCAAGGCGAAAGTGCCCAGTACTATGATTACCCGATAGATGCTCCATTTGAAAAATACTGCAAATGCCCAAGATATGAAGATCCAAAAAATAAGATTTCCCAAAAGGAAGAGTTCGGCGGAATTGCTGACGAAATCTGTTACGGCCGGGCTAAAAATATCGGCACTTTTAAGGCCCTTCACCAAAATAAAATAGATAATGGCGGTAATGGCCAGTCCGCCAAAAACAGCCTCAATCCACTTGGGCCTTTTCTTAAAGTCGAACGAAATCAATACCCTGGAAATAAATTGTACAATCGCACCTATGGTAAATGCAATGAATACCGAAAGCAAAATACCGATTATGATTTCGGTAGCTTTTTCGGTATTGATATAATTGCCTAAATCAGAGAGGTTACCTTCCACACCAATTATTTTCACCAATGATATAGCCACCGCCGCCCCTAAAAGTTCAAAAACGATGGATACCGTCGTAGAGGTAGGCATACCCAAAGTATTGAAAAAATCGAGTAATAAAATATCGGTTATCATGACGGCCATGAAAATGACCATGATTTCGGCAAAGACAAATTCGGTGGGATTAAAAATACCTTTTCGGGCCACTTCCATCATTCCGCTAGAAGAAATTGCCCCGAAAGCGATACCCAGACTGGCGACGATCATGATGGTACGAAATGAGATGGCCTTTGACCCTATGGCGGAGTTTAAGAAGTTTACAGCGTCATTGCTGACACCTACTACCAAGTCGGTAATTGCCAATACGGCCAATGCAATTACCATAATAATATAAATCTGTTCTCCCATATAACGGTTGAAAATAAGCAAAAATGCCATTATAATTCCGCTTACAGGTTAATTAAACGTTACCAAATTCAGTGGTCAAATCACGGTGGTACCTAAGAAAAAGCATAGCTTTACCGCTTGAACATTTTCTAAATTATGATTTGATGAATTGGGAACGGTTGTTATCGCTAAGGCGCCAAGGTGATACCGAGAAGAGGGTTCGACGACTGCAAGATGAGACCCGCTTGGGTTTTGAGGTAGATTATGATCGTATCATATTTTCTTCAGCTTTTAGGAGTTTGCAAGATAAGACCCAAGTAGTACCTATGCCGATTGATGTTGGTTCTAGAAAAGAATTTGTGCACACCAGGCTTACCCATAGTTTGGAAGTTTCCGTGGTAGGTAGGAGCTTAGGTAGGATAGCAGGAAGAAACCTGTTGCGAAAACATCCTCATTTGAAAGAGCAATTGGGCTATCGTTTCAATGATTTTGGCGCCATCGTGGCAGCAGCTTCTTTGGCCCATGATATTGGAAATCCCCCATTTGGCCATAGTGGCGAAAAGGCTATAGGGGCCTTTTTTCAATCTGGGGCGGGAAAACGCTACCAAGCGGAATTAAATGCCGAGGAGTATCAAGATTTAATTGATTTTGAGGGTAATGCAAATGGTTTTAAACTGTTGACGGAATCCCGCAACGGGGTGCCAGGGGGGCTGCGTTTAAGCTATGCCACGTTAGGGGCTTTTATGAAGTACCCTAAGGCATCATTACCCAAAAAACCTACAAACCATATATCGGATAAGAAATTCGGATTCTTTCAATCGGAGAAAGGGACCTTTGGCACTATTGCCGAAGAGCTTGGTTTGAAAAAGAAAGACGGTAACGAACCCGCCTCATGGTACAGACATCCACTTACCTACTTGGTCGAGGCCGCCGATGATATTTGTTATACCATTATTGATTTTGAAGACGGCATCAACTTAGGGTTCATCTCAGAAGATTATGCTTTGGAATACTTTATCAAGCTCGTAAAAGATACCATCAATACCAAAAAATACAATCAAATGACAAATACCAGCGATAGGCTAAGTTATTTGAGGGCCTTGGCCATAAATACGTTGATCCATGATGCCATACGTATTTTCGAAGAAAACGAAACCGCCATTTTGCAAGGGGATTTTGATGTCGCCCTTTTAGACAAGAGCCATTACAAAGCACAAATAGGCGATATTATTAATGTCAGTATTTCCAATATTTATCAGTCTCAAGAGGTCATTGAGAAAGAATTGGCCGGGTATAAGATCATTGCCGACATTCTTGAAATATATACAACGGCTTTATTACGTAAGAAAAAAGGTGATGCCACCAATTACGACAACCTTTTGATAAAAACCTTGCCTACGCAATATCAAGACCATTCGAAAACCACGTATGAACTGCTGTTGAGCGCTTCCTGTTTTGTGGCCAGTCTTTCTGATAGCGCTGCTGTGAACATCCATAATAAATTAATGGGAAGACAGCTTTAGAATATATATCCAAACCCAATGCCTAAAAGCTGTTTGAATTGAATTCTGGGCTCCCCGGCATTTAATACCGTACCGTCGGCATCAACTTCTTCATCAAAAAGAATATCATCGTCGTAAATGATCTGTATGCCGATGTTCGCATTTACGTTTTTGTTGACTTGAAGCACGAAATCCAACTCCCAATCAATATCAACATTACCAAAACTTCTGATATAATCGGTATAGAGGTTCAACCGATGGCTCATTGTTACATTTTTTAGCACCTCGTATTCCCAAGTATTGGTTACTAAAAAACCAACCTCCATAAATACATGTTCCCCTTCATCTACCCCAAAAGCCCCTTGCTGTGATAAAGCTTCATCAAGCACAAAAGTCGCTTTAAGTGTGAAGGGGGACGTGTAGAGATTGAATTTGCCACCTTCGGATATGTAAGAGGTACCCGCACCTAGAAACAAATACCCCGGGGCCAAAAACCTGGAAATCGGACTTTCCCTATCCGGATACTTGAAACCGTTTGTAAACTGGGTGTTGAAGTTGCCCTTGACGGAATAATACCAATTGGAAAGGGTATCTCGACGATACGCAAATGTCGAGGCCAATCTGATGAAATCATCGGTTTTTCGAAGTTTTCTGCCTTCTTGTGCATTAAGGCCGTATCGAAGACGCAACTCACTATCCCAATTGATATACCTGAATTTATACTTTCTTGAAAAACGCATATTGCCTAATGCCGTGATGGAATTGTCGCCGCCAGCATTCCAATTTACAAAGGCAACTTCGTTGATATTGAGTCCGAACTCATTTTCTTTGGTCCAAAAAGAAGTCGGTATGAACTTCTTTGGTTTTTCAGATAAGGGCTTGGTACCGACGAACGAAACCCTTGGGCTTTGTAGTCTTATGCCCCGACGTATATTTTTTATCTTCTTCTGTTCCCACCGAATTACAATGGTATCGGTTATACTGCTGTCTGCAGGTATGGAATCTAGAACAGGGTCTTGGGCAGCACAAAAGAACAAACCATAAAACGGTGCTATCAAAAGAAGTAAAGGATATTTAAGATAAGGTCTCAAGGTACTGTTTAATTGATTTCGAATCCAAGCCACAAATACGATATAATTCTTCAACGGTTCCCTGTTCGATGAATTCATCTTTTATAGCGAAGGTTTTTATGGATCCCACGTAGTTGACTTTTTGGGCATATTCGATGATAGCACTTGCAAATCCCCCTTTTTCACAACCATCCTCAAGGGTGATCAGATGTTCATAATTGCTGAACACCGTTTTCAAGAGTGCGGTATCCAAAGGTTTTACAAAGCGCATGTCAAAATGCCCATAGAACTCTGGATGATCTATATCTTCAAGCAGTTCAGTGATTTGGTTTCCGATAGGCCCAATCGTTAAAAATGCGATTTTTTCACCATCTTTAAGTTTACGGCCCTTACCTATTTCAATGGTATTAAATGGCCGTTGCCACTTTTTAGTGACCCCATAACCTCTCGGATAGCGTATGGCAATGGGCCCATTCAAATCATTCACCTGACACGTATACATCATGTCGCGTAGCTGCATTTCGTTGAATGGCGAGAAAATGGTCATATTCGGAATACACCGCAAATAGGCAAAATCAAAAACACCATGATGCGTAGGGCCATCTTGACCGACCAAGCCTGCCCTATCCAAACAAAAAACTACCGGTAGGTTTTGTAAGGCCACATCATGGATTACCTGGTCATAGGCACGTTGTAAAAAAGTGGAATAAATGGTACAGAAAGGAATCAACCCTTGTGTTGCCATACCTGCCGCTAGGGTAACGGCATGTTGTTCTGCAATACCTACGTCAAAGGCGCGTTCCGGAATTTCCTCCATCATATATTTTAAAGAACTGCCCGTCGGCATTGCTGGGGTGATACCAACTATTCGTTGGTTTTTCTTTGCCAATTCTACGATGGTATGGCCAAATACATCTTGATACTTTGGGGCCGTCCCCACTGTTGGATTTTTATAAAGTTCCCCTGTTTGCCTATCAAATTTACCCGGGGCATGGTAGACGACCTGATTCTGCTCGGCCTTTAGTAATCCTTTTCCTTTTGTGGTGATAATATGTAGTAACCTTGGGCCTTTTATATTGCGTAAGCGTCTTAAGGTGGTAAGCAATTCTTGCATGTCGTGCCCGTCGATAGGCCCCGTATAATTAAGGTTCAGGCACTCAAAAATATTCTCATCTTTTGCGGTACCTTTCTTGACATTGGTAAGGTATTTTTTTAGGGCTCCAACACTGGGGTCTATTCCAATGGCATTATCATTTAGAATGACCAGTACATTGGCATCTGTAACCCCTAGGTGATTTAGGCCCTCGAAGGCCATTCCGCTTGCAATGGAGGCATCCCCTATTACCGCGATATGTTGTTTTTTATGGTCCCCCTTAAGTTTAGCGGCAATAGCCATTCCCAAGATGGCCGAGATGGACGTTGAGCTATGTCCGGTACCAAAGTCATCATACTTGCTCTCTTCCCGTTTTGGGAATCCGCTGATACCGTTCAGTTGTCGATTGGTATGGAAGTTTTCCTTTCTGCCAGTAAGGATTTTGTGGCCATAGGCCTGGTGGCCCACATCCCAGATAAGCTTGTCGTCAGGTGTATTGAAAACATAGTGTAGGGCAATGGTCAATTCGACAACGCCCAGACTAGCACCCAGGTGTCCTTCTTTGGTAGCTACGATGTCGATGATGTAACTCCGTAACTCCCTCGCAATTTGTCCTAAATCGGTATGGGCGATTCGGCGTAGGTCATCCGGATTTTTAATTTGTGCTAACAAGACATGAAATTGAACTCCAAAAATACCGATTCTATACTATTTTTTATTGCCGTACGATTTGTAGTTTTGCCCATTGAATCAAAACATGGAAAACCCGTTCGACGATACCTATTTTATGAGAAAGGCCCTAGAAGAGGCGCAAATTGCCTTTGATAAGGGTGAAGTACCGGTCGGAGCGGTAGTTATCACCCAAAATAGAATTATAGGAAGGGCCCATAACCTTACCGAACGATTGATCGATGTTACTGCCCATGCTGAAATGCAGGCCATTACCGCTGCTGCTAATTTTTTAGGGGGAAAGTATTTAAAGGGATGTACCCTTTATGTAACCTTAGAGCCTTGTCAGATGTGTGCTGGGGCACTTTACTGGAGTCAAATTTCAAAAATCGTCTACGGGGCGGCCGATTTGGAACGGGGCTATAACGTAATGGGAACTTCATTGCATCCTAAAACCGATGTTATTGGTGGGGTGTTGGCGAATGAAGCTTCCGATTTGTTAAAGCGCTTTTTTATACAAAGACGTAATCTAAATTAATACAGATCCCATTTGTGGAAGTGGCCTTTAGAATCCAGATTATGGCAAGATTCCCAACCACTTGCTGTCTGATTTAAATACCTGACGGCTTGAGACTTTTGAGGAGCCCAACTTGGATCGGTTTGATACTGTTCATTTGAGCAATGGGTGAATACTAAAACCCTTGACGATTGGGCTATATTCTAAATTATCCCAAATAAAATAGGTTTAGCTGATTACCTGTACTTGTGCAGCAACTGTTCCTTTTCGGCCTTCTTCCTCGATGTATTCCACTTTATCCCCTTCCCTTAATTCTACGCCGTTCAATGAAGTTACGTGTACAAAAATGTCTTTTCCGGTGTCATCATTGGTAATAAACCCATAGCCTTTGGATTCATTGAAAAATTTTACGATTCCAGTCATGGTAAAAATAATTAGTGTCTTACTAAATTATGATTTTTTCAATATCGCGAGATAAAAAAGAAATGAAATTTATTGACTATCAGTCTTTTCACGTTCTTTGGCCTGCATTTTTTCGATATTTTCCTTGGTAAGCATATAATCGTTCATTTTCTTTCCTTTACTTTCTTTGATCAGAAATAATGGCATGGCAAGTAAGAACAATCCAATGGTTCCAAAGCCAATAAAGCGATTTGCCGTTACACTATCGGCTTCTTTGATGGTGAATCCGTAGATGATTGCCACAAATGAAGCGATTACGATTAAAACGATGACATATTTCATTTTCATAGCTAAGGGGTATAGTCGATTAATTTTCTTCGATACGCGGTCAATAATTTTGATTTTGAGACAAAACCCATATAGGTGCCGTCGTGGATTACCGGTAAGTTCCAAGCCCCACTCTCTTGAAATTTTTTCATCACCTGCTTCATTGAATCTTCTTTATAAAAGATATACTCAGGCGCAGCGTGCATGACATCTTTGACGAATAGGGTCTTATACAGGTCAGTTTTGAACATGAATTCGCGAATATCATCCAATAAAACGATACCGACCATTTTTTCGTCCTTGTCTAAAACGGGAAAAATGTTACGGGTCGATTTAGCTACGGATTTTGTCAGCATTTCCCCTAAGGTCATTTCGGCGTTCACGGGTTTAAAATTGGTTTCTATGACGTCGTCTAGCTGCATTAAGGTCAACACCGCCTGATCTTTGTTGTGGGTCAACAGTGCATCTTTCTGTGCAAGTTCTTTGGTATATATGTTATAATCCAAAGCGTTCTTGGTTATTAAAAAGGATATGGAAGCGGTGATCATAAGTGGCACAAAAAGCGCATAACCACCCGTAATCTCAGCAATCAAGAAGATAGCCGTTAAAGGTGCGTGAATAACACCGGCTATGAGTCCGGCCATTCCGATCAGCGTGAAATTACTTTCAGAGACTTCAAAACCAAGTCCGACATTGTTGATGACCTTGGCAACGACATTGCCCAATGCACTACCCATAACCATTGTGGGAATAAAGATGCCACCTGCACCGCCGGCGGCAAATGTCGTAGTCATTGCTATGGCCTTAAAAATGGTTATGCCAAATAAAAGGGCGATAACCACCCAAATATTATCGATAAAAGCATCAAAGGGTGTTTTGCCCAAGGCCTTAACGTGATTGCCATCTAAAAGTTCATTGATAAACCCGAAACCCTCACCGTATAATGGCGGAATAAAATAAAGCATTATCCCTATTAGAATACCGCCGACCAGAAGCTTGTATTTCGGACTCTTAAAACGTTTGAAGATTTTAAGGATGCCGAAGTACATTTTGGTAAAATAGATGGATGCAATAGCGGTTCCGATACCAAGTATAATATAAAAGGGAACATCGCCAAGCTCAAATCCCTTATTTATGGCATGGTTAAAAAGTACTTCATTGCCCAAAAAGAAGTATGAGGTGAGTACCCCAGATATCGATGCCAATAATAGTGGTAGTACCGACAACATGGTCAGGTCTAAACTGAATACTTCGACGGCAAAAATGATTGCGGCTATCGGTGATTGAAAAATGGATGCAATGGCCCCGGTAGAGGCACAGGCAATAAGCAAGGTTCGCGTCTTTGCATCAATATGCAAAAGGCGGCTTAAATTCGAGCTTAGGGCCGCACCCGATTTTACGGCGGGCCCCAATAAACCTACCGAACCCCCAAAACCAACGGTGAGTGGTGCCGCAATTAACGGGGTATATATTTTTTTGACGGATAGCAGGCCTTTTTGTTTGGATAGCGAGTATAGAATGGAAGATACGGCATGTTCTATGGGGTGCTTATTGACGAATTTCACATAAAGATAGACCAAGGTCAACCCAACTATCGGCAATATAAAATACAATTGGTTCCCTGAACTAACGATGCCATTCTCTAGAAGGGATTCTATGAAATAGGTACTATTTTTAAGGGTGACCGCGACCAAACCCGCCAGAAACCCAATCAATAAGCTTACCAATTGAATAAAGGTCTTGTTAGAGATGTGCTTATACCTCCATTTCAGGAATTTTCTTATGTACACTTTGGTATTGGCCATATTGGGAGTGCCAAGTTTATCCAAAATTAGGGCATTATTTCTGATTTTGATTTTTCTGAATCGGATAAATGGATCGGTCAAGAAGTTTCGAATGAAAGCCCTTGGTCATAGGATGCCATTAGTCAAGCTATTCTTTTTTCCTCCGTTATTGAATGGCTTTGTCTTTTCTTTATACCGACTAATGGTCAGGACGGCGATTACAAATCCAATTTCAAATGAAGTTCTTTCAATTGTTCGCTGTCAATAGTTGCCGGGGCGTCGATCATAACATCGCGACCACTGTTGTTCTTAGGGAAGGCAATAAAGTCACGTATCGTCTCTTGACCACCAAGAATGGCCACCAACCGATCTAGACCAAAGGCGATACCACCATGCGGTGGGGCGCCATATTGAAAGGCATCCATTAAAAAGCCGAATTGATTTTTGGCCTCTTCTTCGGTAAACCCTAAATGCTTGAACATAATGGCCTGGGTCTCTTTATCATGTATTCGAATGGAACCTCCGCCGATTTCATTACCGTTTAAAACAAGGTCGTAGGCATTCGCCTTAACGGCCCCGGGATCGGTATCCAGTAATTCTAATTGGCCTGGTTTTGGTGAGGTAAAAGGGTGGTGCATGGCATGGTAATGTCCGGTTTCCTCATCGTGTTCCAATAATGGAAAATCAATGACCCAAAGCGGCGCGAACTCATCGGGATTACGCAAGCCAAGTCGTTCAGCAAGTTCCATACGTAGAGCGCTTAACTGCGCCCTGGTTTTATTGACCTCCCCAGAAAGTACACAAATAAGGTCACCAGCTTTTGCCCCGGTTTCTTTTGCCCAATTGGCGAGGTCTTCTTGGGCGTAAAATTTATCTACTGAAGATTTGAACGAACCATCTTCATTACACTTTACGTATACCATTCCCTTCGCGCCAACCTGAGGCCGTTTGACCCAATCGATCAAGGCATCAATCTCTTTTCGCGTATAAGTCGCCGCACCAGGTACCGCAATACCGACTACAAGCTCCGCTGAATTGAAAACATTGAACCCTTTATGTTGGGCTACTTTGTTAAGCTCACCGAACTCCATCCCAAATCGAATGTCGGGTTTGTCATTACCATACCGCTTCATGGCATCGTCAAACGTTATTCTTGGAAATGTGTCGACTTCGACACCTTTGATTTCTTTCAACAAGTGTCGTGTAAGTCCTTCAAACGTATTCAAGATATCCTCTTGTTCTACAAAGGCCATCTCGCAATCAATCTGGGTAAATTCAGGTTGTCTATCGGCCCGCAGGTCTTCATCGCGAAAACACTTTACAATCTGAAAATACTTATCCATTCCGCCAACCATCAACAATTGTTTGAAGGTTTGTGGTGACTGTGGCAGGGCGTAAAATTGGCCCTCGTTCATACGGCTTGGCACTAAAAAATCACGGGCACCCTCAGGTGTGGACTTTATCAAATAGGGCGTTTCAACATCTATAAAACCTTGATTTGAAAGGTATTTTCGTACTTCCATGGAAACCTTATGCCTAAAGACAAGGTTTTCTTTAACAGGGTTTCTTCTGATATCGAGATAACGATATTTCATTCGAATATCCTCACCTCCGTCCGTTTCATCTTCAATGGTAAAGGGGGGAAGCAGCGATTCATTCAATAGGGTCAATTCAGAAACCAAGACCTCGATTTCACCCGTGGGAATATTGGGGTTTTTAGAGGCCCGCTCAATGACCTGACCTTTAACCCGTATTACGGATTCCCTTCCTAAGCTTCTGGCCTTTTCCAATAATTGTGCTGAAGTTCGTTCTTGGTCAAAGACAAGTTGTGTGATCCCATAGCGATCCCGTAAATCTACCCAGACCACAAAACCCTTATCACGTGATTTATGCACCCAACCACTTAACACAACCTCTTTATTGCTATCTGTAATGCGCAAAGCACCACAAGTATTGTTTCTGTACATGACTTTAAAATAAGTTGCAAAGGTAGTTAGTTCAGATGGTATGAAAAACAATAAACAAGCGCTGTTTAGGGCAATTTTAAATGATATTTCATACGATGGTCCGTAATTTTTTTCAAATGGTTATGTTGCTGTCACCTAAAAATCAATATGTTAACTATTTGAAGTACAACAAATTATGTATTTAATGTAAATTTAATGTTATTTAAATGTTACTTGAAAGTGTATTTAATGTAAAATAAATTATATATTTGTATCGTTAATGTAAAGGATTCAATGATTTAAAGCTTCATGTTATGAAAAAAGTGATTTTACTTACAGCGGTATTATTTTCCATAGGCCTATCTGCCCAAGATATAAAACCAACATTCGAAAAAGAGGGAAAAATGGTAAAGGCCACCTATTATCACGATAATGGCGAGATTGCCCAGACCGGAACCTTGTTGAACGATAAGCTACATGGGCAGTGGTATATGTATAATACCAATGGCAAAAAGATAGCTACCGGGAAGTATGTGAACGGTAAAAGATCGGGTAAATGGTTCTTTTGGAAAGATGATATCTTAAAAGAGGTTGATTTTGAGGATAACCGAATTGCTTATGTCAAAAACTGGAATCAATCTGAAGTAGTTTCCGTGAACAAATAATAACTCAAAACGATATAAAAAAAGCCTGACCAATACTGGTCAGGCTTTTTTTTTAAGATAACCCCCTCTAGCTTATGCCGCCAGGTTGATTTCTTGGTTTTCTTCTTTCTTATTTGAAGTATGACTGCCTTTTATCCTAATCTTTATCCTATAAATAATATTGAACAAGACCGGTACGATTATCAATGTCAAGAATGTGGCGACTATTAAGCCAAAAATAACGGTCCAGGCCAAGGGTCCCCAGAAAATCACATTATCCCCACCAACATAGATTTGGGGATCGAACTCACCAAAAAGTTTTACGAAGTTTATATTCAGACCAGTTGCCAAGGGAATCAAACCCAAAACAGTAGTGATGGCGGTCAGTATAACAGGACGTAGTCTTGCCTTTCCTCCTTTGATGATCGTCTCGGTTACCTCTTCTCGATTCAATAGCTCATCGTCTGAAATACCTAATGCCACCTTTTTGCGATCGATTAATATTTGGGTGTAATCCAGTAGTACGACACCATTGTTAACTACGATTCCTGCCAATGAAATGATTCCCATCATGGTCATCATGATTACAAAGGGCCATCCAGTCGCAACCAGTCCACCAAAAACCCCGATGAAACTTAGAAAAATGGCCATCATTATAATGGCGGGTTTTGAGATACCACCAAATTGAAAGATCAAAATGAGCATGATAAGGCCCAAGCCTGAGAAGAAGGCACCCATTAAAAATGCCTGCTGCTTTGCCTGTTCCTCCAATTCCCCCGTATAATCAATTTTTACACCATCGGGCATGCCTTTAAAGTTTTCCATTTCCTTTTTTATCTGGTCGACTATGATATTGGCGTTACCACCTGGTTTCAAGCCTGAATAGACGGTCACTACGCGTTGTCCGTTGATGTGTTTTATGGCATTGAAAGAAGATGTGTTCTTGCGAGACGCCACTGCAGAAATGGGTACTTCCTTAATTTGCCCCGACGCCTGGTCCCTGAAAATAATATTTTGGTTGAACAGCGCACTGGTGTTATACCTCAAATCTTCATTGAACCGCACATTGATATCATAATCTTCACCATCTTTCTTGTAGACACTCGCTTTGTCACCGAATAACGACCTTCGTAATTGTTGCCCTACTTGACCCACTGATATGCCCAGTTCACCGGCTTTTTGTCTATCTACGATTACCTGCATCCCTGGGCTTCCTTTATTCACATCGACCTTAAGGCCCTCCATACCGTCAATGCTTTTAGCGTTAAGGAAGCCTTTCATACGCTCTGCCACATTGATTAGGGTATCATAGTTTTGACCGATCAATTCTACATTTACCGGATAACCCGCTGGTGGGCCTACCGCGTCTTTTTCAACGGAAATTGTAACCCCGGGATACACATCGGCCAGCTCATTTTGTATGCGCAGCCTCAGCTTTTCGGTATCCATTCCCTCCCGAAATCGAAACTCTTGCATGGATAGGGTTATTTTTCCCCGGTGGGGCATATCTGCTGCAGATCCAGCTTCGGTAAACGGATTTTCAGCGCCCTTGCCTACCTGTGATACACCGGTATCCACTAAAAGGTTCTCACCGGATTGATCATAGTATTTTTCGTCTTTGATGATACCATAGACTTTTTCTTCAATTGCCTTCGTTAGCATATTGGTTTTATCGATATCCGTTCCCTGTGGATATTCAATATAGATATAGACTTCTTTAGGGGTATTGTCGGGAAAGAACTCCAATTTGGTCCGTTCACTACCTACTGAGGCGCCAAAGGAAACAAAGGCCGCGATCAGTAAAATGATGGTTACCCCAAAATACCAATACACATTTTTACCGCGAAGGGCATGCATCAATCTTCTTTCATACCAATTTTCAAGCTTAACCAAGCTATTTTTTTGAAAACGGTTCGCCCATGGTTTTAAGAAATATTTGTAAAGCCAGAATAGGGCCGCAATGACGACCATCAGGGTTCCCAGGCCACGAACTTGACCACCTACTATATAAATGAAGGCGCCAAAACCGCCAAGTATCAAACTTATACGGATCAGTTGTTTTCTAGTCAGGGTTTTCTCCCCTATTTCCATAAATCTGGAAACCAACATAGAATTCATGAATATGGCCACGAATAGTGATGAGCCCAAAACCACTGACAGCGTGATAGGGAAGTATATCATGAATTCGCCCATAATGCCCGGCCACATACCTAGAGGAATAAAAGCTGCAATTGTTGTTGCCGTTGAAATGATAATCGGAATGGCAATTTCACCAATACCCTTTTTCGCTGCTTCTTTGCGTGACATACCCTCTTGCTCCATTAAACGATACACGTTTTCAACCACAACGACCCCATTATCCACCAGCATACCCAAGCCCATAATCAAACCAAACAAGATCATGGTATTCAACGTGTAGCCCAATGCCGATAAGATCATGAATGACATGAACATGGACATCGGAATGGCAAAACCAACGAAAAGGGCGTTTCTAAACCCTAAGAAGAACATCAATACGGTAACCACCAAAATGATTCCGAAAATAATGTTGTTCACTAAATCGTCTACTTGATTGAGTGTTGCACTGCTGCTGTCGTTGGCAAAACTAACATCCAAATCTTCGGGCAAATAGTCTTTTTGCGCCTTGGCTACTAGGGCCTTTATTTTTTTGGTGGCCTCGACCTCATTTTTGCCAGATCTCTTCTTAATGTCCAACATTACCACGCTTTCACCCATTTCTCGGGCGTAGGTAGTTTTATCTTCTTCAGAAAAAGATACTTGGGCAATATCCCTTAAATACACGACCCCATTTTCAGATTTCACCACAAAGTCGTTAAGCTCAGCGGGTTTTTCGATCTCACCCGTGATTCGAATCGTTCTGCGTTGCCCACTTGTGATCAGGTTTCCGGCAGACATGGTCATATTGCCATTGGCGATTGCCTGAATAACATTGTCGAAGTTCACTTTGGCCGCCATCATCTTATTGATATCCACGGCTACTTGTACCTCTTTGTCTTGGGCCCCGCGAATATCCACCTGTTTGATTTCCTCAAGATTCTCAATTTCATCTTCAAGGTACTCTGCAAATTCCTTGAGTTTTTCTACCGGATAATCCCCAGTAAGGTTCACATTGAGAATAGGAAAAGATTCCGCTAGGTTTAAGTCGAACACATTGGGCTCCACTTTTGCGCCGTTGAATACGGGCCAATCTTCACTTGCTTTTTCGCCGTCGACCTCGTCCTTTACTTTTTGTTTGGCCGACTCTACGGCGATACCCTCATCAAATTCGACTACGACCATGGAATAGTCTTCTTGTGATGTTGAGGTCATCTCTACAAAATTGCTGACGTTCTTCAACCGTTCTTCGAGCGGATCGGTAATCAAGCGTTCCATATCTTCTGCCGTGTTGCCAGGATAGACCGTACTTACATAGATTTTGGTCTCTACCGCTTCAGGAAATTCTTCCCTGGGCATCGCGAAATATGAAGAAATACCAATGAACAAGAAAATTGCGATCATTACATAGATGACCGAAGGATTGTCAATGGCCCATGAAGAAAGGCGAAATTCTTTATTTGCGTTCTTTTTGGCTTTTTCCATGATTTTAGTTATTGACGGTTTTCATTTCATTACGAACTTTCACTTGTTGGTTGTCACGAACGCTTCGTGCACCTTCGACAATAATATTATTGCCCGCTACCAATCCAGAAACCACTTCCACATTATCACCTTGTGTCTTGCCTGTTTCTATAATCACCCTTTTGGCAATGCCTTGTGTATCTGAACCATTATTTTCAGCTAGGTAAACGTACTGTTCTCCAGCAGCATTTTCAGATACGACACTTTGGGGAATCAAGATGGCGTCTTCTTTCGTGTAGTCGTTGATTTTGGCAATGGCCGTTAGGTTGGGTTTTATGGTTCCTTTATCGTTCGGCACGGGAATTTCAACCGTGAAAGACCGGTTTGAAGGGTTGATGAAGTTGCCTGTTTGACGTATTTGAGTTTCTACGGTCTCGCCCAACACAGGAAACGATACCTGTGCCGTTTTACCGGGTACAACGTTGGTCAGATGTGATTCGGGTACCTCGACCTCAACATACATATTGGACAGGTTCACAATTCTAAAAACTTCTGAACCTGGACCCGGACTTACCACGGTACCTTGATCTTTTATGATATCATCAATAACCCCTGAAAAAGGAGCGCGGATCGAAGATTTGGCCAATTGACTTTCCAACTGTTTTACCGTATTCGTCTGTGCTTCATATTGTGTTTTGGCCTGAAGGTATTGAATTTCAGAACCGATGTTCTGTTCCCACAATCTCTTTTGACGATCAAAGGTAGTTTTTGCCAAATCGGCTTGGGTCTTGAGTTGTGCCAACTGACTTGAAAGTCCGCCATCATCGATAGAAGCCAAAATCTGGCCTTTTTTGACTTTTTGGCCCTTTTTTACATAGACCCTATAAAGTGTACCTGCCATTTCAGGGTAGATCAGTACATTTTGTTTGGTCATGACATCACCTTGCAATTCTAGATAGTGGATAAACTTTTCCGCTTTGGTCTTAAACGTGGTTACCAAGGGAAGTTTGGCATTGTCGTCAAGTTCGGCAATGGCAGAGTCTAACTGCTTAACCTCATTATCCAGTGCTTTTTGTTGTTCTGCAATTGCACTTCTTTTTGCCCGAATCGCGTCAATGTCCTTGCTTTCGATAACCGCTGAAACTGAGGCGTCTGAGCCACCACCACATGAGGCAACCAGTATTGCCATTATTAAGATTGATAGTACGTTTTTCATAATTAAATTAGTTTATTAGTTGATATGTTTAAGCGTTTAGCTGAGCTTTATATAGACCATCTAACATTGCCGTTATTTCTGATAATTGTTTCTAAATCCGTATTGTTTAAATATTCCAAGTCATTTGATAGTATAGTTTGATTTAAGAGCTCCAAGGTTGAACCGTACGCAATCTCCGTAAATCTAGCTTTATCTTTTGGGGAATGTCTCCCAGTTCCTTCAGCGATATTAGAAGTAATTGATATTGCCGAGCGACGCATTTGACTGGTCAATCCGAATTTTTCATCAGGTGGATATTTTTTGGTTACTCCGTATATCATTACTGATAAAGCTCTAGATTTTTGCCATACATTCAATTTTTCAAATGAAAACTGCTTCATATTTTTAACTCTAAACTTTTCAACTCATCAACAACTATTGATTTATAATGATTTCAAGGTCGGTTTTACGATTGATGACATTGACCATTGATTGTAAAAACTCTTGTTGGCTGGTATACAATTGCGTTTGGGCCTGCCGCAATTCAAAACTGGTCGCCAAACCTTCGGTATACTTGATTTGGTTTTTATTTTCGATACGTTCTGCCAGCTCTAGGTTTTGTTTTGAGGTTTCATATTCTTCAATAGCAAAAACATAATCACTCTTGGCCCGTTCGAGCTGTAGCGTAATTTGCTGTTCTGCCTCTGTAAGTTGGGTCTTCGCTTTCTCTAGGGCGATCTTGGCCCGCTGTGTAGCGGCACTTCGACCCAAAGAACTAAAGATCGGGATACTTAGGTCGAAACCCAATACCGACTGTTCAAACCATTGTTGGCCAGAACTTAGAAAATTGAAACTATCACTAAAGGAACTCCCCCCGTAGTTGACAAAGGCATTCAAGGTCGGTAAGGCCCGGCTTTTCTCTAACTTAAGCTCATAAAAACGCTGTTCGTTCAGGTTGAGGGCCAACTTATAGTCGGTATTGTTCTCAATGTTGAAAGGTGTACCTATCGCTTGAAGGTCGATTTTATCTTGTGTTAGGGTATTCAGGTCGTCAGTTAATTGGGTGGGTGCCTCAATGGCAATACCCATGATCAAATTCAACATTTGCAGTGTGATCTTTTCAAGACGGACGGCATTTTTGAGCTGGTTGTCAATAGATGATAAGGTAATCTGCAGCTGGTCTACACTTTCTTCATCACCGAGGCCGTTCTCAAAGACCTTTGTGGTCTCATAAAGGTTCTTTTCCAAGGTGGTCTTGTTCTTTTCGAAAATCGCCACACTTTCTTTTGCCAACAATACGTTGCCATAGGCCTCAACGACTGCCTTTCGAATCTCAAGGTCCGTTTTTTCCTTGTTGTTCTGACTAAAACTCAAAAATGCCTTTGTGGCCTGAACCCCCACGATGTATGATCCATCAAAGATCTGCTGTTTTAGGGTAGCCGTGGCCGTCGCGGTTTGGGGCGGACCAAAAACGATAGGTATGAACGTATCAGGGCCTTGAACCGTACCTGGTGGAAGAAACTCTTCAGGGACCAGTATGGAAGGAAACTGGTTTATCGGTTGTATAATTTGATTTTGATAACTGACAGCACCGCTGATTTGTGGTAATCCAGTGGCAATGGTCTGCCATTTTTGTTTTTGGGCATCTACGATATCCCTGTTGGCATTGATGACACTATAATTGTGTTCAAGGGCATGTGCTATGGCCTCGTTTAAACTAAAATTGGTTTTTTGTTCTTGGGCACTTGCTATTAGGGATACTAAGAGAATTATGGATGCAATGGTCTTTCGCATTATTCTTGGTTTGAATTGATGGTTTTGTTTAAAATTTTTCGCCCTTCAGGGGTTACGATTCCCCTGAGATGGTATTCTAGGTAATAGTCTTCGAGATCGACCTTGGTAAACATGGTACTGGGAAAAAGGTCATGGTCGCCCAAACTTAAGACACCCATAAAATAAATACGCGCCACAAATTGAATGTTGAGGTTTTCGCGATAAATACCGATGTCAATACCCCTTTTTATATTGTCGACCACGCAATCTTGCATCACTTCGAACTCTTTTTTTCTAAGGGTATCGAACAACTTGGGATAATACTTTCTTAATTGGTACTGTGGGGATGCCTTTTCGTCCTTTAACTTTGACATTACGAACTTCTTGATTTCATAAAGCTCTTCAATCGGGTTTTTCTTTAGGGCGACAATTTCATCGATACCATCTGAGATTTCCCAAAAGAGTTGTGTGGTAGCTTCTTCGACCAACTTGGTCTTATTCTCGAAATGGGAGTAAATCGTTTTTTTCGAAATACCCATTTCATTGGCCAAATCATCCATGGTTACGCTCTTAAAACCTAGATTTAAGAAAAGGTCGGTAGCCGTATGTAAAATCTTATCACGCATAAATGATTGACAAATG
Source organism: Croceitalea sp. MTPC5 (assembly GCF_036985505.1). NCBI lineage: Bacteria > Pseudomonadati > Bacteroidota > Flavobacteriia > Flavobacteriales > Flavobacteriaceae > Croceitalea > Croceitalea sp. MTPC5. The sequence continues at coordinate 978,018 of NZ_BTGQ01000002.1, read as the reverse complement.
TATCTTGGAAACTTTAAAAACAAAAAAAGTTTCCGAAGTTTTACATTTTTTTAACGAATCGTTAATTTTCATGTTCATTGGGGTAAATATCCGTACTATGACGATTGACCTCACGATTTTTGGACTGAACCGTTATTTTATTTCCTAAACTCCAGAAAAAGGCCTTGTATTGATACCTATGTTTCTTTGAATCGTTCTTTTCGTCCATCGTTACGCTTTATTTTCAGTTTGCTTTCGTCGCAAGTAGTCTTGAAAGGCTTTTTCACCCTCTTGACTCCAAAATTCATCATAGTGCTTCCATTCTGAAAAATCACTTCGTAACGTATTACATTTCTTGAATCTCGAAGTTTTTCTAGCATGGGTCTTTTTACCAGGCCCGCTACCACCGCCAAAGCCAAAGATGATTTTGGCCAAGATTAATAATCCCACTGCTTGCCAATAATTTAGTGCTGTAAGCCCAAAGAGCTCTGGCATCAGCCAATTCCACAAACGCATTACGATGTAACCGACTAAAAAGGCGATCGCAATACCAAAAAGTATGAAGAAAACGATTTTAACACCCTTGCTTACATAATTGGTAACCGTATTCTTGACATGATTTTCAATGTTCTGTTTCTGTTTCATAATACTAGTTTTAAACTTCTTTTTTTGATGCTAGGTTTTTTGATAATATTGATATGGCTCGATGCCTTCTTGACATTAACGTACCTAAAGAGATTCCCGTTTCCTCAGCAATTTCCCTATAGGTATATCCTTCAAAGTCGACCGCTATTATTATAGCTTTATAGGCCGGTTTTAGTTCTAGAATGGCTACTTTGAGCCGTTCTTTCAATGGTTCAGAAAAATGGGACTCTTGCCCATCATAGAAAAGTCCCGCAAATTCCGTCCAAAGGTTTTCCAATGTTCTTTCATCATCGATTTTTTCTTTTTTGGTACGCATTACATCAATGATCCTGTTTCGTATGGCACTGTAGACAAACCCGCCTATATTGGTAATGGGCAAGGCATCTTTGGGTCTTGAGAAAATGCGTAGGGCAACCTCTTGAATGATATCTTCGGCATCACTATCGACGGTGTCCCCAATTTTAGAGCGCACATAACCTTTGAGCGAATGGTACTCTTCTTTGAAAAAATCATTAAGTGAATTTGTAGTTCCCCCTTTTTCCATTCCAGGTTTATGTTTGCCCTTCATCTATAAAGACGATAAAAAATAATTCTATTGCGTTTTCGATAAAAACCGTTAGTACATATGACACAAATACCAACTGTTTGTAACAATGAATGTATTTTTGGGCAAAATACTTTTTATGCAGGCTGTGGCATTCTATCAACGTGAGTTCATCGATTATTTAGAAAAGACCTTAGAAACGAAAGAACCAAAAAACCTTTACGAACCCGTCACCTATATCCTTGGCTTGGGGGGTAAACGGCTTCGGCCCGTACTGACCTTGATGGCGACGGAACTTTTTGATGGTAATTATCGGCAGGCCTTGAATGCTGCAATGGCCGTTGAGGTATTTCATAATTTTTCATTGGTTCATGATGATATTATGGATGGTGCCCCATTGCGAAGGGGCAGCCAAACGGTACATGAAAAGTGGGACATCAATACGGGAATCCTTTCTGGTGATGCCATGTTGATCAATGCATACCAACTATTTGAGTCGTATGACCACGATGTATTCAAAGAATTGGTGCAGCTATTCAGCAAAACGGCGGTGGCTGTTTGCGAAGGGCAACAATACGATATTGATTTTGAGACGCGCGATGACGTAACGATACCAGAATACCTCAAAATGATTGAGTATAAAACGGCTGTTTTAGTGGCCTGTGCCTTGAAAATGGGTGCCATTATCGCAAAGACCACCCTTAAGAACCAAGAATCGATTTATGAATTTGGAAGAAATTTAGGCATTGCGTTTCAAATTCAAGATGATTACCTCGATGCCTTCGGAGATCCAAAAACTTTTGGAAAACAGGTTGGTGGCGATATCATCGAGAACAAAAAGACTTTTTTATACTTGAAATCACTGGATCGGGCCTCTCAAACACAACAAAAACAGCTTTATGATCTATTTTCCATTACACCCGATGATCCTACCTCAAAAATAGCGGCCGTTAAGGCCATATTCAACGAGAGTGGGGCGGTGAATGCGACTACCAAAGCGATTCAAGAATATACACAAAAAGCCTTTGACGCGCTTGATGAAATTGAACTTCCAGAAGGGCGAAAAGCGGTATTCAAAGCCTTTGGTGAAGATCTTATGATGCGTTCGGTTTAGAAAATCCTAGCTAAAAGTGCTTTGATAAAAGGCAATGGGCTTGGTGCGGACATTATTTTGATTTCTTCGAATAAATTGGTTTTCTCATCCAAGAACTTGAAGACCAATTGGGGTTTGTGCATTTTAAAGAGTGACTCGAAAATAGACCGACCCAGATGGTTGTGTTTGTACAAAATGTCCAATAACAACAAGTCATAAAACCAGAAACGGTTTTTGGTCTTAAAATCGATGGCTTTTCTTCCTTTTTTAAGATGATGGGCCAATTTCTTTACATTTTGATTCGTTTTCATAAAGGTATACCCCGTGCTTGCCTTGGCCCAACCGCCGGCAATGCCGATATGCACGATGTTTGCCGAGTTATGTTGGTGAAAGTTATAACAGGTCATGGGAATACTACCGGTCTCAGTTTCTAAAATCTCATAGGCACCCGAGTCTTTAGTGGTCAGATACGTTTTGATGGCATTTTCATATTCTTGCCTTTCTAAGGGGGTTTCAGAAAATAAAGTGTATTCTACCAAGGCCTGGTTTGCTGCAAAAGGGAGTAGGTACATAAACCGTGTATTGCCTTTTTGCGGAATGGAAAAGTCCATGAATGTTGCTTCGTCAGGGTTGAATATCGGTTTTTCGGTCTTGACCACCCAGCCCAAAAAATGTTGTTGTAGAATGGGGTATTGGCTATTCTTTTTTAGGTTTTTGTAGTCAAAGATACTGGTAAAGACCTGTGGCGTATGATATACTGAACTGGTGGTGTGTACGGTCGCAAAATCACTTTTCTGCGCTACCGACAGCACCTCTTCATGTCTTACTATGATATTCGGATATTGCTTTAGTTTAGATTGATAGTGTTCATAAAAATCAATCCCCCTAACCATTTTATAGCGATAAGGATGTATGGTCGTTGTTTGCCGAAGTTGCTTACCGGCAAAAAAAATATGCCTCCATGTCTTATAGGTGATAGCGTCAAAGTCGCCATTTCCTCTTTCCCAAAAACACCAAGTACGGTCGTTGGTATTTTTTAGGTCTTTATCGAGTATTAAAATCGATTTTTTGGTAAAGAAAGCATCATTCCCCAAGGTATCGGCTAGCAAAAGGCCTGAGGCGCCGGCACCTATTATAATGTAGTCAAAGTTGGGCATTTGTCAAAAATACGTAATCAGAAGTAATGTAGACCTATAGTGTGGCCCGCTGATAGGGTTGCCTTTGTCGTCAAAAATTCACGGGTTATCGAAATAAGTTGGGCAAAGCTTAAAGAGTAAGGGTTTTCATTACTTTTTTATCGGTTACAATCCTTATTTTGGGGGCTTGCTTCGTATTTTTCGTACAAACAAGTATTAATTAACGTACGAAAATTATGAAAGCAACACGAGTATTTTTTATGGGAATGTTACTAATGGGCCTAGTAAGCTTGGGGGCCTGCGAAAAAGACGAGGATACGACTTATGAAATCAATGCTATCGACAAAGAAGAGGTTGAAGAACCTGATGACCGAGATTAAAATCAAGAAGATTGTTATTATTTTGGGTGCTGTACTTGCTTGTACGGCACCCTATTTTCATATGATTTTTCCTAAAAAGTCCGTTAAAATCATTGCTCTTGAATCAAGGTTTAATAATGAGGAGATTACAGAATCTCAATTTAATTATCAGCTTTCAATTTTAAAGAAAGAATTTAAATTCATTGGTTTTAGTAGCCCCCGAAAGTTCTGGTTTGCTATCGGTAAACCGATTTTTATGTTGTATTTGGGATTATTTCTCTTTTTCATTTTTCCCTATATCAATGATACTCAACTTAGGGGTTCAACCAAAATATTGGGAATCCTTTCGACCCTAAGTGCATCTTATTTTATAGTGTGGACGTTGTGGTATAGAGGAGATTTTCCACGTCATTGGTACTACATCTGTATTGGGCTATTTTCTATTGCTTCTACTTTTATGGCTTATGCAATTATTAATTTTAGAGAAAGTCTGAGTATAAAAATATCTCAACTGATTCGCTTTATCTCCGTGGATGCCTATTTTAAATATATCAAACACGAAGATAGGGATGCGTACCTACAAGACTCCTTTACCATTTATGATCAAATCACCAAATCGAAAAGCTATGGCAGCAAAAAATAATCCTAAAAAATCGACCGATGAACTTTTTGAAATATTATCACGTTTACACAAACATGGGTTTCTAGACAAAGAGGAAGCCTATTTTGACATCATCAAGCAAGAGATCTTGAAGCGGGAACAAAAAGAGATTCAAAAATTAAAGAAGGAACTTGACGAACTGTCGAAACAACGGTTTAAGAACAAAAATGATTTTTTTGGGTTTTTAGAACGGCTCTTGCCTAATCTTCCCCCGTATCCCTCAATTTCTTGACGATCAGTTCGTAGCCCTTGCGTTCAACGATGCTCTTGAAAACTGGGTTTTCCATGAGGGCCGCTTCATTATGGGCCACGAAGACGGCCAACTCGTCCAGCTTTTTTTTCTTGACCGACTCGGTATAGCCCATGAATTCATCTTGGCGCGGCACCGTCACCTCTTTCATCAGCCCTTTTTCATGCCAAAGCCAATCGGTACTTATTTGATGGCTTTGATGTAAAAACTGCATCATGGCCTCTAAAGAAGTGGTATTGGGGTTCTTTACCTTTCCATTCAGTATTTTGGAGATACCGACTTCGCTCAAGGCCGTGTGCTTGGCAAACTCATATGCGGTTATTTGAAAATCAGCCGCTACCTCGCGAATGCGCCGTACTATATTCTCTTTATCCATTTTTTGTATGGCCATGATGCTAAATCGGTATGCAATAGTTTTGTATTACATAACTTTTTATGTAAATTCACTTTAAAATGTGGGAATAACCCCAAAAAACTACAAGGTAATTTGGTGTTTAAGACAACGTTTATACATAAAGGCCGTTGCAGCACACCGTTACCCAATAGTCTTAAATGTACGAAATATAGGTATTTGAACCCTTACAAAAATCATTCGCCATGAAAATTTCAACGGACATTATTAAAGTATTTGGTTTGGCAAAAGAAGGTGTAAGCTTTTATTTAGACAAAAGGTCACAACTCTATTGGTCTAAAGACGGCATACGGCTTGAAGGTATCGCTACATTACCATGGGAATACCAACTGCCTTTTTACCTTCGGTTCTTACATAATGATGAACTCGCCGAACGTTTTAAGAAAATGGAAATTTTAGGCGCTATCGATATATTTATCAAAAACCACTATTTTTTTGACCAACACGGCACCTTACAGACCAATTTTGTAGGGTAAAAATCTTAGAGCATGGTATCGACCCTAACCCCACCGCCGGGCATAAAACCCTTTCAAGTTTTGATCGTAGAAGACGTACCGATCATATGCCAATACTATCAAGGCATGTTCGTTACCCTGCGGCATGAGGGCGCACCCTTTTCAGTAACCGTGGCTCCTACTTTCGATAAGGCGGTCGCGGCGATGGACAGGGCCTTGGCCACGGGTAGTTCGTTTGATTTGGTGCTGCTCGACATTCGGTTACGCGACACCGAAAAGCAAAAGACCGAAGATGGCGAAGCCTTGGGGAAACAGCTGCGACAGAAAATGCCCGAGACCAAGATCTTGGTCGTTACGGCGCATGACAACAATTTTAGGTACCATACCATTTTACGGCACATACGTCCCGAAGGTTTTATGCTAAAGTACGAATTGAACGATACCGAGTTTGCCAAGGCCATCACCTCGCTGATGGCCAATAAAAACTATTACGGGGCGAGCATCACAAAGTATATGAATGCCCAAATGGGCCTGGCCGGCACCCTTGACGATATCGATCGTAAGCTATTGTTTCTCTTGTCAAATTGCCTTACCACAAAAGAGATCTCAAAAATGCTACCCCTCTCCCCCTCTGGCATCGAAAAGAGAAAACGGAACCTGAGTGCCTTCTTTGGTTTGGAAAACGCCAAGACGGTAAGCCTGATACAGGCGGCCAAAGCACACGGCTATTTAGATTGAAATCTAAAAAGTAAGGTTTTTCATTACTATTTTTACTATTTTTCGTATAAATAATTGGATTGAGGATACTATCTTACCTCTAAATAGTTTGCCATTTCTGGTATTATGTATGGCAATACCTAATCCAACCGTACAATTATGAAAAATTTTATCTTACTGGTAGTAGTGTCAATTCTGTTTATTACCGCATGTTCTGATTATAATTTGAAAGAAGAACTAGACCTGAACTCAAATGATGATCAAGAAATCGCCGAACCTAATAACCAAGCTTTACTTCAATATGGTAAGACCTCAGCCGATAAAATACCAAATGTCATACAGAACCTAGAAAGGTTTACGGGAAAATCATCTAAGGCAGGTAAAAGTATTTCGTATCAAGAAACCTTAATCGATATGAGTACCATAGAATGGGTAATCGACAATACTACGGAAGAGACCAACTATACTTTCCCCATTTATATTGAGGGCACTTCAGACAATGAATTCTATAATTTGATCATGACGGTAAGCCAAGAGGGAGAAGTACTCCATCCCTATGTTAGAAGGTATGTCGTGGCTGAACATGCATTGGCGGAATACCGGGCAAGTGACTATGATTTTGGTAAGTTTCAGGGCAAATTTTACACCTATGACTTTTATGACTTCTTCGATGCATTTGAGTTCGATGGTAAAGGGAAGACTTCATTTAAAATGCCTCCAGATTGTAATGAGGATGGTTCAGCGGTTGGAGCTACATCAAGTTCCCCTATTGAAAATCCGCACTTGATTCAAGATGATTGGTATCAACTTTGGGGTCCAGAAAGTACTATTCCCACGGGCTCCATCAGTTTTTCTAGTTTATGGGAAAGTTATACGGTCTATACGGCCGGATCGTATCAAAACTCAGGTAGTTCATCGCAATATGAAGAAGCAGTCCAGACTTCGGGTCAGGGCGTTGTTTTCTTGGGGTATCAAAATCCAATAGCGCCTTACGTGACCTATACGAATACCACATTTACCTCATTTAATGTCACCTCAAACCAATCTTCTGACGGAAATAGTTTTGTTTTGGGTCCTGATGTATGTACGACACGGGTCAATATTACCGTTACCTTTTCAGATGGTAACGGTATAAGTATAACATATTACGCCGATTGTGAGGCTATAGGCCCGATTAATAAATCTGGGGGTTCTTTTAATGCCAAGTCTGGTTGCGATGATGGCCCTACCCAGGTAGTTGCCATTAACAAACGCACCTACGCCAACTTATTCAATCGACTTTGCCCAGATACCAACTCCACTAGTTTTTTAGATTTGATTGCAGACTATGGGAATGCGACAGCACTGAGCAATTATCTTACCGAAAAGAATGTACAATGTGCTGATAATTCGGCTGAAAAAGCTTTTGCCCTGGAGGCTATGATAGCCTTTTCACAAGGCTCAGAAGTTGATTTTGAGAACGAGATTATTAGAGATGAATCTTTTTTAGGAACAAAAGCAGATTGTGTTCTAAGCGAATTACTGAATCAGTCTGGTTATTTTCAAGATGTTATGGATGCTTTTACTTCTGATAACAGTGATTACAAGATTAGGTTTACGGTTGGGACTGTACAGGATGGCGCAGATGCCCAAACCAGTGAGCCCGATGAAAATGGAATTATAACTATTACATTTCGTGCCTCTAGTGCCGAAGCAAGAGATTTAGAAGTCGCTGGATTGCTATTACATGAAGGAGTACATGCCCAACTATTCAGAGTTTTATCTTCTGGAAATAGATTAGACTATAATCTGACTGAGGGTGATTATAACTGGTTAATTGAACTGAATGAATGGTGGAAAAATGAATCCAATGTACCAGCGCAAACTGCACAGCATGATTTTATGTCGGTTAGATACGTTAACCCCATAGCAAATGCTGTAAGAAAATTTGATTCATTTAACTACTCCCTAAATCATTATATGTATTTTGGTTGGGAAGGATTATATGATGAGGGGAGTAATAGGGGTTTGATAAATACATCTCAGTTTAATGAATACAGTATTTTAGCACAAATACCATTAAACGACAATCAAAGCACATCATGCGATTGAAACAATTTTTAGTGTTACTTTTTGGCTGTTTGCAAATGTTTCATAGTTGTATGGACAAAGAAACTGGCAATCCGGAGGTTATTCAAGCGTATATCGAAGAATATGTCAATAATCGAACAAATGACATTCGATTGTATGACCCACCACCACCACCAGAATGGAAGGATAGCCTACAGCACAAAGGAAGAAGAAAACATGATTCCGTTTTACAGAATTTAAAAATACTTAGGGTCTATGTGAATCATCACGTAGCATATGATACCATAATTCCTGCTCACAGGAAATTTAAAGTGGACGATGACTTTATGAAAAAGCCTTTAGTAGTGAACAAGGGTTTTCTTTTGGATCATACCGCTTTTTCCAAAAAAGATGGAATCATGTTAGCATTCATTTCAAGTGATGAATTTTTTGAAAACTATGAAGAAAATCAACGTAAAGAGGGTTACGGAGGTTTCTTCAGTTTTAAAAATCTGTATTACTCTAAAGATGGGAAAAAAGCCATTTTTGAAATGAATTTCTACAAAAGAAAAATGAATGGAAGCTCATCTGTCATATATGCAGAAAAAGATGATGACGGAACCTGGAAATTTCAATCTGAGCTAAAATCAATATCTTAAAGACGGGGATAAAATAATTGGAAAGGCATTGCACAACACTTTTTTGTCATTGAATTATTGAATCAAAAGAAATTGCCACGGATCAGAATATAGCCTCAGCTATTCAAAATTTGATATAAAATGAACTACAAGGAGAGGTGTTTTCGGTGGGTCAAAAATGCGATTAAACCGATTTTGGTGCTTATGCTTATGAGCAGTTGGACGTATGCCCAACATCCACCATCTTATTATGAGTTGTTGGATAAAGTAATGGCCAAAGACACAATATTGAACGAGGCTTATAAAAGATTGATTCCATGGAAGATAGAAAAAGGTGCTATGACCAAGGAAGATTCCATTCGGTTTGTCGGCGCAATAAAATCAAGGAGTCCAAAGCTATTCTATAAGACGGTCAATAGCGCATTTAAAAAAGCAATTCGACAGAATTCCAGACTTTTGGAAAAACACCTGCCCACGGCCGTAATCACTGAGCTGGAAATGGCCGTACCGATAGAAGAGACCCAAATGGATCCCAATAAGATTTCGAAAGCATTCGGGTTGTTCAAGAAACCAATCTCACTTCCTCCCAAGCATTATTTTAGTGAGGCCATTAAACTTGATGACAGCGAATGGGATTATACGCTGTACCATTCGTTGGTAATGGGGGTTAATATAGTCCATAGTTATTTTATAGTATATCGAATTGATGCGAAGGGAGAATTACAGATCGGTTATTTGCGAGTCGGGGGAATTAGTTGAGCTTTACATAGCGTGGTCCATCATTGTTGCATCAATCACCATGAACCTATAAATGCATATGAAGCTACAGGCACTGAAATCCTTTTCATTGGAACTCCTTGTAATTAAGCTGTTCTTGTTCAGTTTTTTTATGAGTACATCTTTATCGGGTCAAGACCAACCTAATGGGTATTATCAACTGATCAATAAGGTCGTTCTTGAGGACCGAACTTTAGATGAATACATGTCAGAATTGATTACGAGAAAAATGAAGACCGGTGAAATAAGCTTTGAAGATTCAGTGACCGTGGTAAACAAAATAAGCAACAGACCACTACGGGTACATAATCAAACCGTAAATGCCTATATGAGGGCTGTTCTTGAAAGGAAACATCATAAAAGGATAAACCTTTCCATGGCTCTAGCTCCCTATTCCATAGAAGCTATTATTAAAAGGGTGCCGTATTCTGAATCTTTATTGGATAGTACGCAATTGGATGACCGAATTCGACTCATTAAAAATAAAGGAAGATTTGAGCGAGGTCATTATTTTAGTTTTCCTGTGGAATTGGATAAAGCAGCAAAGAAATACTTGGTATATCATACCGTAAATTCAGGATATCGAAAATATCTTGTTGAATTTTTGATGTATACGATACGGAATGGCGAAGTTGCTACCTTAGAAAAATATATCGTGAATCATCATTAGCTTTTGAAGCTACTTATTATAAAAATAATCTTAATCCCTATTTTTTTCTTGCACTTCTTTGATACCATCTAAGACCCAAGGCATCAATTCAGAAACCGTAGGATGCACCAATACCACCTTTCTATAATGTCGACACGGAATGTTCGAATGCATAATCGTGGCAAACATATTGATGATCTCATCACCACCAACCCCTAATATGGAGGCCCCGATGATTAAATCGGTCTCTGCATCGACCAGTAGTTTTGCAAAACCCTTTGTTTCACCCATTTCTTTGGCCCTACTGATCTTGTTCATCGACCTTGTGGCCTTTAAAACCTTTATTCCTTTTTCAATGGCGGCTTTCTCCGTCATACCGACCCTACCCAATGGGGGATCCGTAAACAAACCGTAGATCATGATCCTGCCATCGAGTGTCCTATTTCCACCAAAGAGTTTATCCAAAACGATTTCGGCATCGTTTACCGCCGTATGGGTAAAGCCGCCATGGCCATTTACATCGCCTACCGCATAAACGCCTTGTACTGCCGTCTCACAATAGTTGTCCACCTCGATATAACCTCGTTCATTTGTTTTTATTTTCGTGTGCTCAAGGCTTAATGTGTCGCTGTTGGGCATTCTTCCGGTTGCGACCAATAGTTGATCACCGTATAAGGTTTTGACCGCTCCATCCACCACTATTTCAACCTTTTTTTGGTCATTGGTCTCTGTGATCTCTTTGGTGGTGGCATTGCAATACACGGTAATGCCCTCTTCCTCTAGAATTTCCCTGACCGCGTCGGCGACATCGCCGTCTTCCCGCGGCATCAATTGGCTGCCCCTCTGTATAATACTTACCTTGGCACCAAATCTTCTGAACACTTGTGCAAATTCAGCGCCAATATACCCGCCCCCGATGATCAAAAGGTGTTCGGGAACGTTTTCTAAATTAAGTAGACGCGCACTGTCAAGCCAATCTACGGTGCTTAGGCCGGGTATCGGTGGTGCTGAAGGCCTCGTGCCTACATTGATGTAGATATTATCAGCGGTGTAGGTCTCACCATTTACCGCTACCTGTTTATCATCCGTGAATTTAGCACTACCAAAAATCAGGGTTACATTCGAGGTATTTTCCATCCAAGATTTCAATCCATCACTACTGCCATTCCTGATGCGGTTCATACGTTCCCGTACCTTGGCAAAATTCAAGTTGAGGTTACCGGTGTCGAACCCATAGAAATCACCCCTGTTTGCTTGATGAAAAGCCTTTGCCGATGCCACTAATGTTTTGGTCGGGGTACACCCATAGTTTACGCAACTACCTCCAACCTTATGGGCCTCAATAACACCAATAGCGGTTTTGGTGGGGATCAGTTTGCCTAATAAAGTGCCTGTTGCTTGACCGGTTCCGATAATGAGGTGATCGAAATGTTTCATTGTTATCATGATTAAGTACGAAGCGACCAAAGGGTCGCAGGGTATAATGTGTTCGTTATGTCATTGACCGCCCAACAACCAATGATAAAATGTACCAACCTAAAATGGCTGTCGACCTAGTACCCTAAGGTAGTGAATTACTATTTGATTTTTAAGAAATTGATGTAGCGCTATCGATTCAAGGTCTATTTTTAGTGGGTATGGTATTCCACCCAAGATTTTAATTTGCCCACATACATCTTGAGGTAATTTTCAGAAAGAAAAATATTTGACCAGTCAAAACGTTGGGCCTGTACACCTAGATAGAATATAAATACCGCCACGCCCGTTTCGGGTATTAGTTTTAATTCATCATTTGACAACTTTAAGATGCTTTGATAACCACTTAAAAAACTATTCTTTTTTTGTTCATATACTTCTTTAGTAGCTTCAATATGAAATAATTGTTTGCAGAAATAGGCAATATCCAAGACTTGCCATCCATTTCCGCAGAAGTCGAAATCAAATATCGTTATCCCTTGTTTATCGCTTACATTTAGATTGTCATACCAAATGTCTAGGTGTACAATGCCGTTTTTGATGCCATTCCTATTGGTTTTTTGAAAAACCTTATCCATTTCTGCACTGGTTTTTTTGATGAACTGCATTTCAGGCAGCCCTTCGGTAAAAAAGGGTTTTAGATACTCGTACGGTTGGTTTAATAATGTATCCCTATCGTAAGTTATCCTGTCTATGGCCTGATTCAGGGTAACCTTATGTATTTTGGCCATTAACACACCGATTGCAAAACAAGTTTGCTTATCGATAAACCGAGTTTTTTTACCTTCTGCAAATGAAAAAAGTACCGCATGGCGTATACCTTCAGGGGCATTGATCTTTTGAATGAATTCTCCGTTTTTGTCTTTAATAGGAAAGGAAACACCTAGGGAATTCTTTTTTAAAAGATTTAATAATTGAATTTCTTGGGAAATTTCAGTCTTCGATCTCCAATTATGAGTGTACACCCGTAATACATATTTAGAAGTGCCGTCACCAACAAAATAAGTATGGTTGATTCCGGTCCTAAAAAGCTCGCACTGATAATTTTGATTCAGTTCGTATTTGTTTTTTATGAAAACACCTAATTCTTTAGCTGAAAGTGTGGAAGCGGTAACTGGAAAAGATGTCATTTCTATAATCAGGATAAGGTTTCAATGGAATAATTTGTCAACTTATCGAAACAAGTTGTCACAAAAGCGGTCTAAAGATAACCGATTGTGAAATTCTAGCTGTTGCAATGAACACTGTTTATGGTGCTGGGTCGATTTCGCCTCATACAAGGCACGGACCATGCAAGGTTTGCGTTGAGATTTAACCTGTAAACGCTTAAAAGGAAAAATGAACAACCTATCAGGAAAAATGGCTCATCCCTGCCTTTAGGGGAGGACCCATCTTTGCATTGAACATAAATCAATAATTAAAAATTTAAAATTATGAGCTTCATCACAAAAAAAATTCACGCATTCTTAGACTATCCCGTTGCTATCGCTTTAATAACATTTCCCTTTTTATTGGGATTGGGTAGTTCAAACCCCTTGGCTTTGTACATTTCAGTGGCAACAGGTATAGCAGCACTTGTTTTAACCATATTGACGGATCATGAGACTGGGGTGTTCCGAGTTATTCCGTATCGTTTTCACTTAATCGTTGATTTTTTGGTTGCCGTCGTGTTTCTTTTGGTGCCTTTTATCTTTGCATTCAAGGGCTTAGATGCCTATTTCTACTGGATTAATGGTGCAGCCGTTCTTTTTGTGGTCGCCCTGCACAAATCAGAGAAAAAAGTATTGGCACCAGTAGGGTAAAGTTGAAATTTTAGTCCCATACCTGTCGTAAATCGCAGGTATGGGATAAACTATCATTTGTTCAAGGCGTTATAAAGTGCCTTGGGTGATAGGTAGGTGAAATAACGATCGGTCACTTCAAATTGTTCGTTAAGTACGACCATGGCCGGTAATGTAAATGGTTTACCTTTTCTACTAGCAAGTAGTCGGGCAATCTCATGGGTCGGGTTCCTTTTTTGGCCAACTTCCTTATTCATAAAAACAGTTCCCCCGAAGTTTATTTTAGCCGTAGTTTCAGCATTCATTTTAACTGCATAGAATTCAGCGTTGAGCTTGGTAACAACCTTGGTGTCTTTAAAAGCCGCAGCATCCATCTTTTTGCAATAGGCACACCAATCGGCATAAAAACTAATGAATACTTTTTTAGGTGCAATGGATAGGGAGTCTTCCAATTGTTCAAAAGTTAGCCACTGCACACTGGTATTTTGTGCGTTGGCCTGATGCGAATAGAACAAAGCGAAAAAAGCCATTAGCAGAAAAAGCCTTTTCATAGAGTATGTACGATAGTAATATGTTAAAATACGGCTACTCATTAATGTAACTTACCAAATTTTAGGCCCAAAAAGACTGCCCTGGGCATGTCGGGGCCATATACATAATCAGAATCACGAGTAGGGCCGATATCAAAATCATCTTGATAGCTGTTAAAAATATTGGTCACTCCACCTGAGACGGTAACCATGAAAGATTCGTTGAAATCAAAATGTGCTTCGAGCTTAATGTTCATGTCAAAGAAGGCGTTAACTTCATTGAGCTCTAAAAAACCAGTTTCACTGATTACCCTAGGTACTGTCATCTCTCCGGTATAGGTACTGGTTACGTCAACGTTAAAAGCTTTGCTCGGGATCCAAGAAGTATTCAGGTAACCATAAAAATTAGGAACACGTACAAATTCGTCAACGGCAATATCAAATTCCCCGGGGGTTCCATCACTTTCAAATAATAGTTGTGGCTCGTCGTATTGGGTACGTTGAATTGTGCCGCCCAATTGAAAACCCCATTCAGGATCGGGAGATACGCCAAACTCAAAATTGGTTCCAAATACCGTAGCTCCAGAACCATTTCGTACCTCTTCTAAAATAGAACCATTTTCCAATACTGCGCCTGTGCTTACTTGGGTAAACGGGTCTTCTAAAGTGGTATGGAAGCCTTCCAATAAAAAATCCAATTGCACCAATTTAATGTTTTTGGAATAGTTCAAAGAGCCTGTGAATGCATTGGAGAATTCGGTTTTCAGATCATCGGCGAGGATAACGAATTGGGGCTCGCCGCCAACACTCGAAATATGTAGGTCTTCATTGAATGCCTGTGGGGCTCTAAACCCTCTGGCATACCCGCCCCTGAAACGAAGTTCGTCGGTAATGCGGTATGATAGGGTCACTCTTGGTGAGAGGGTTGTCTGGCTTAAGTCAACCGTTCTAGCAATTCCACCTATAGTATAATTACCGTCAACGCTAACGTTGTCTAATCGAGAGCCAATCAAGGCCGTAAACTTATCTGAAGGTTTCCACTCGTATTGGGCATAACCGCCAAGCGTATTCACACTTTGATCGATAAGACGATTATAACCCGGTATTCGATCTTCAGTGCTGTTCAAGTTGTATTCCACACCAGCCGTGAATACGTCATTATTAGAACGATTTTTGGTAAACTGAAGGCCATTGACCCAAGCAAGATCCTTGGTGGTTCCGAAAGCATTATTTGCCAAGATACTATCCTGACGGGTACGTTCACCACCTAAGCCACCATAGAAGCTGTCCCTATCGGTATAAGAAGCAGAGGTGTATACCTGGATTTTTTGTGAATTATCCTTACTGCTAATTTCATAATCCAGTCCACCGATAAAAGTATTGTGATCCAATTCTTCTGTAATATCGGTAAACTGTGGTGCCAGATCTAATCGGTCTCCCCCACGTCTATACTCCCTGATGGCGTTGAGGTTTACCGATACCCGACTTCTGTCGGTAGGTCTTAAAAATGCCTTGCCACCAACGGTGGTGTTACGCAACTCGACCAACTCGGTAAAACCATCGTCATTGGCGTCATAGGCGTCCCGGTTTCTATAGGTTCCGAAAAGGGTGAATCCACTATTGAGATCATCGGCAACTATGGCGCTGTTAAAATTAACTATGCGATCAAGGGCCTGCCCGTCAACAAGGGAAAAGTTGCTGCCAACTTCCCAGGTGTTCAATACCGGATCTTTGGTAATGATATTTACCGTGCCGGCGATGGCATTTGAACCATAGAGTGCCGATCCCCCACTACGCACGACTTCTACACGTTCGATGATATTGGTCGGAATCTGTTCTAGGCCGTACACGCCCAATAAGGAAGTAAAAATAGGCCTACTATTCAATAGTATTTGGGTATAGCCACCATCAAGACCGTTCAAACGAACCTGGGTAAAACCGCAATTCTGGCAGTTTGTTTCTACACGTACCCCTGGTGAAAAGTTTAAGCCATCTGCCAAGGTGATGGATTGGGTAGCGGTCAATAAGCGGGGTTTGAGCGTAGAGACCACTACGGGGGCACTACGGCGTTCCACACGGTTTCTTGTGGCGCTAATTACTACTTCCTCCAATCCTAAAATATCTTCTACCAATTCAAAATCAAGGGTGCTTTCACTGTTGGGGGCAATATTAATTTCTTTGGTTTGGGACCGATACCCTTGGGCCTGTACGGCAAATAGCAGGTTTCCTGGGGAAACGGTTATGGTATACGTTCCATTTTTATCCGCTATGGTACCATCTGAAGCATTTTTTAAGTAAACACTGGCAAAAGGCACGGGTTCACCTTTACTGCTTATGCTTCCTGAAACAGTCACTTTTTGGGCAGAAAGTGTACTCATAAGGAAGAAAAACAAGAGCGCAAGTAGATTTTTAATCATCAAAATTAAAATTTAGACAAATCTAAAAATATGTTTTTATAAATAAAAATGTATTTTTGAAAAAAGTATTTTTTTGACAAGGGCCGAGGAAAATTATATCAAGACCATTTTTCATTTAGGAGGAAACAAAGCGCAACTTATTTCTACCAATGCCATTGCTGAACAGATGGAGACCAAACCTTCATCGGTTACCGATATGGCTAAAAAACTGGCAGAGAAAGGTTTGCTGAACTACATTCGTTATCAAGGGGTTTCATTAACTGATTTAGGCAGCAAAACAGCACTTTCAATTGTAAGAAAACACCGGTTATGGGAGGTCTTTTTGGTTAAAAAATTGGACTTTACCTGGGATGAGGTGCACGAGGTGGCCGAACAATTGGAGCATATCAAAAGTGAAAAACTGATTGACAAGTTGGATGAATTGCTTGATTTTCCTAAATACGATCCGCACGGTGATCCCATACCAACCAAAGATGGGCAGTTTTTAGAACGTGATAAACAACTGCTGAGTGAAATGCCCTTAAATGTTAAAGGGATATGTGTTGGTGTAAAAGATACCTCAGCAACTTTTTTAAAGTTTTTAGATAAGAATGCTATTGCGCTCGGCAATGCGATTCAAGTTTTGGAGAAAGAAGATTTTGACGATTCACTTCGAATACAAATAGGGGATAGGCAAATGCAAATTTCCAATCAGATAGCAACCAACCTTTACGTTAAAAAAGATAGTTAATGGAACAGGTAATCAATTATTTTGAAAGTATAGACCCCGTATTGGCAGCACTTTATGCTTCATTATTCACGTGGGGCTTAACTGCTTTAGGCGCAGGATTGGTATTCTTCTTTAAAACGATGAATCGGGCCGTACTAGACGGTATGTTAGGCTTTACGGGTGGCGTTATGGTTGCCGCCAGTTTTTGGAGCCTACTGGCCCCTGGCATAGAAATGAGTGAGGGAGAAGGTTTTGTGAAAGTGATTCCAGCCGCTGTTGGATTTTTATTGGGTGCCATTTTCATTTATGGATTGGACAAGGTTTTACCACATTTGCATATTAATTTTAAAGAGAATGAGGCCGAAGGGGTGAAGACCCCGTGGCGAAGAACGACTTTGCTCACTTTGGCGATCACATTGCATAACATTCCCGAAGGGCTCGCCGTTGGCGTTTTGTTCGGAGGGGTAGCCGCAGGTTTTGATGGGGCAACTATTGGTGGTGCGGTAGCTTTGGCTCTTGGTATTGGGCTCCAAAATTTTCCTGAAGGTTTTGCCGTAGCGATGCCGTTGCGCAGACATGGGTTAAGCCGAACCAAAAGCTTTATGTATGGCCAAGCGTCTGCCATGGTAGAGCCTATTGCCGCAGTTTTAGGGGCTTGGGCCGTACTTACTTTTGAACCTATATTGCCCTATGCACTTTCTTTTGCGGCGGGCGCCATGATATTTGTGGTTGTTGAAGAGGTGATCCCCGAAACACAACGTGATAAGTACACTGATGTGGCCACCATGGGCTTTATTGGTGGGTTTATCATTATGATGACCTTAGATGTAGGTTTGGGTTAAAGGTTACCCCAAAATTTTAATGGCCCTATTTAAACTTCGTAAGGTGACGCCCAAATAATTGGCAATATCCTTTTTTGAAATTTTCTGCAGCAAATCAGGAAATTCTTTCAACAGTCGTTTTAGATTGACTTCCAACGCATGTGACTGGTGATACGAGTGCCGTAGTGCCGTATACCTGATTTTTGAGGCCAGTAACTTGAGCACAAGGGAATTGAATTTTGAATCGTTATTTATGAGATCCAGAAATGCTGCTTTCGGTATTTTATAATATTCAATCGGGGTAAGTGCTTCAATGGTGCAAAAACTGAAATCATGTGTAAACATTTCAAGTTCGCCAAATACCTCACCGGCTCCAAAGAATTCTTGTATGAAGTCCTTTCCGGTATCCTCGGTCAAATAACATTTGGCCAGGCCTGCCTTAACGACGTAAACAGAGAATACCGTAGTTTTTTCCGTCACGATTTTTTCACCAACACTTGCTTCTTGTTCCGTTATTGCGCTGAGCCCATTGGAATCTTTCAATGTAGTGACGTATTCTAAAAATTCCTTATTTACACGTATCATTTTAAAGCTGTGGACAAATGTCCTTTATAATTTGGGAAAGAGGTTCTTTCTTTAAAGAAATTTTAATCCAATCGAAAGATACAATCCAGATAAATGAATAAAGGCAATAGCATTTATAATTTTACATTCGGGAAAGTCTGTTTAAGCTCGTTATTGTTTTCCGCCAGTTTCAATATGTTGATTCCAGAATTACCGGCATACTTATCCGGCTTAGGCGGTTCCGCATATATTGGGCTGATCATCGCCTTGTTCACATTGACCGCTGGCGTATCCAGACCTTTTAGTGGCCTGTTAACGGATAAAATAGGGCGGAAGCCGGTTATGGTTTTTGGGGCATTGGTATGCGTAGGTTGTGGATTGCTATACCCAATTTTAGGTACCGTGGCCGGATTTTTGTTTCTACGGCTGGTGCACGGGTTTTCTACTGGCTTTGCCCCAACTGCGTTCGCAGCCTACGTCGCGGATATCGTTCCCAGTAATCGGTGGGGGGAAGCTTTCGGAATACAAGGGTTGTTCTTTACCAGTGGATTAGCATTGGGACCCGCTATCGGGAGCTCCATCAAATTATGGTATTCTTATGAGGTGCTTTTTTACTGTTCATCGGCCATGGCTTTGATTGCTATTGTTTTGGTCTTAAGATTAAAAGAGACCTTGAAGGAGACCGTTCGATTTAAAATATCCCTTTTGAAAATCTCAAAAAACGATATCATTTCCATGGCAGTATTCACTCCTGCTTTGATCACGTTTTTAGCGTATTTTTCTTTTGGAATGGTGCTGACGTTGATTCCTGATTGGAGCGATTATCTGGGCATTAAAAACAAAGGAAGCTTTTTTATCGCCTTTACGGTGGCTTCTTTGACCATCCGTTTTTTGTCAGGAAGGATGTCGGATAAACTGGGTCGTAGCATCGTAAGCACTATGGGTCTTTTTGTGCTAATGGGGGCATTGATCTCAATGGGTATTTTTAAGACGGCTACAGGTCTTATGGTCGCCGCAATTCTCTATGGATTGTCCATGGGGATATTATCTCCGGCTTTAAACGCCTGGACCGCTGATTTGAGCCCCGCTGAACAACGCGGTAAAGGCATTTCAACCATGTTCATTGCCCTTGAAATGGGTATCGGCTTAGGAGCCCTTTTATCTGGGTTTTATTATCGTGGTGCACCACAAAATATTCCGATAACGATGTATGGCTGTGCTTTTATGGCCTTGATAGGATTTGTTTTTTTACGCTTCAAGAAAAATAGTCCATTTAGACCTAAATAACATAAGTTTGATGTAACGGTCGGTCCAAAAGAAAACAAATGTTAACCAAGACAGACCGTTGTCACCCCGAGCGCAGTCGAGGGCTTGAGAAAATGTACATTTAAAGAGGTTTCGACTGCGCTCAACCTGACATAAGTCTATAAATTGCGAGAAACCAAATAAATGACAGGTTTCTCATGTTGAACTCACTTTAAGTAGCTTTTAAAAGGACAAGCGGCGATTTTGTTGCTTTGAACTACGATTACAGATGAGCCTACAATTCGTCTAGCATCATGCCATAATCATATTGCAAGTCTTCATGAAGTAGCTTGATTTTTTTAGCAATGTAGGTCAATTGCCGCTCGTATAGATTGGTCAAGGTTGTGTTTCTATTTATTGAAGGTTTAAAATCTTTTAGCTTTTGACAAAAAAAGAGTAATAACTCTACTTCAGTTGCTTTGTTTCCCGAATAGCGAATGTACTTTTTGAGATTTCGAAGAATTTTTCGGACACTCTTTTTAATGTAGAAATAACTCGCAGTGTTGATCTCAGAAAACAGTTGGTCAACTTCTTCTTTTACGGTTTCGATATATCCCTCTTCATCGTCGGCCTCAAAAAGCAAATAGGTGAGCAGTTCCTTATTTTCTTTTTTGAATTTTGACAGTCGAAGGCAGAGTTGTAACAATTCCTCCGGATTTCGATGCTGGAGTTCTTTTTTTAGTTGTATTACCGTAGCTGCTTTCATGATCTTATATGGTTTGGAAAAGCATTTTGTATGGCTCTAAATTCTTCAATAGGGTTTTGGGCGTTCCATATGCCTCCCAAAGTGCCTACCCCGGTAAAACCTAAAGTAAGTGCATCGACAGTGGTCTTGGCATTAATACCTCCCATACCAATAATCTTTTTTAGAATATGTGAAACTTCAAAACCACGTCCTTCATATCCTGGTTTAGAAATAGCACCAAAGACCGGACTTAACATGTAGTAATCAAAATTGAGGGGTTGCGCCTCTAAGTCTTCAACTTCATGATAAGAGCTACTTACCTTGAATCCATTATTTTTAAAATGAACTAGATAAGCTTCCAAATCAGCTCCTTTTTCACGCCATTTTCGTTCTTCGAAATGAATGCCTTTAAGCGAAAATGCTTCCGCAAGTTCATGATGGTTATGGATCATGATTCGATTTAAAAATTTAGAATCGATTTGTTCTAGATACGCTTTGTACTGGTGTATGGTATACCCTGGTTTTCGAAAGTGGTAATACTCTAAACCTGCTTCAAATAACTGATGAAGTAATTGCAATTCGTTGGGCAAATCGTTTTCTGGCGAAATTAAAATGACCATACTGTTAATTTCTTAAATAACTTGCCCCATTCACATCAATGATAGTGCCCGACGCATATTCGGCGCCTTTCGAAGCTAAAAAGAGAATAGCGTGGGCTACTTCTTTAGGTTGTGCCATACGCTTAAAAGGCGATTCGCGCATTAGGTTTTCACGTTCGACCGGGGTTAAGGTAGCAGCAGCCATCTCGGTTTCGGTAAAACCTGGGGCAACAACACCCAAGTAGATATGATGTGGCGCCAATTTTTTTGCCAGGGATTGTGTCATGGCATTTAAAGCAGCTTTGCTGGCCCCGTAGGCTGGTTTGGTAGGTTCGCCTCGAAAAGCGCCCCGGGAAGAAACATTCACAATACGCCCCCCACCGGTTTTTAGCATGGCTTGCACTGCGCAATAGGTCATGTTGGCCGCGGCAAAAAGATTGGTTTTGAAGGTGCCTTCCCAAGCTTGGGCCCAATGCTCAAAATCAACGGTATCGATTTCATGAAAAATGGAGATGCCTGCGTTGTTGACCAAAACGTCCAATTGGCCATAGGCTTTTACAAAGTCATTGACCAAGCCTTGGCAATTTTCTTTTTCTGAAATATCGCCTTGAAACAATTGATGCCCTGAACCGGGCAATTCGGCAAGCGTTTTTTGTGCCTCTTCCACATTACTTCGAAAGTTAATACCGATAGTCGCGCCTTTTTCGGCAAAAGCCAGGGCAGTAGCTTTACCAATACCTCTAGAGGCTCCTGTAATTAAGACTTTTTTATTGTTGAAATCCAAGGTTAGTTTTTGGTTTTGTCAGGATATGCAGGGCGCTCCATTGTTTTTGGTGGATTTTCCTTTAACTGTTTCATCACAATCTCAATGGCTTTTTCCAATTGTGGATCTTGACCTTTAATAACTTGTTCAGGCCATTGTTCCACCTCTACATCTGGTGGTACGCCTTCATTTTCAACTCGAAACCCGTTTTCGGTATAAAAAGCAACGTTCGGGGCGGTTACTACACCACCATCGATAAATTCAGGATACCCCAAGACTCCGACAAGTCCTCCCCAGGTGCGTTTACCAACCAGGGTACCCATTTTAAACTTTCTGAACATCCATGGTAAATAATCACCGCCCGAACCGGCGGTCTCATCTATCAACATCACTTTAGGCCCTTGAATGGAAGCACTTGGGGATTTTAAATCTTGACCATACCTAAAATTCCAATACGCTTGAACGGGTCTTTTTAAAATGTCAATGTAATAATCGGCAAGTTGTCCGCCACCATTGAAGCGTTCATCTATAATAATGGCTTTTTTATTGGCTTGGGGATAAAAATAGCGCTTAAAATACTCGAAACCGGCCGTTGTAGTATTCGGCACATAAACATAGGCTACTTGGCCATTGGTGGCCTCATGTACTTTTCGCATATTGCCTTCGACCCAATCCCTATTTCTAATGGCCCATTCGGTTCTTAAAGGGGTTACCTGATACGTTCTAGCGCCGCTTCCGTCTGCTTTTGTACTAACTTTAAGGTCAACCAATGTATTGGCCGTATTTTCAAAGAAACTGTAGAAATTATCAGTGCCAGAAACATTTTTTCCATTGACGGCAATGATATAGTCCCCAACGGAAACAGTGACCCCGGGTTCGGTAAGGGGTGATTTTAAATCTGGCGTCCAATTAAGTCCCCCATAGATTTTAGTGATTTGATACCGATTGTTATGTATTTTATAATCTGCACCTAAAAGTCCGCCAGGTATGCGCTCTGGGTTATTTAGTTCGTCTCCATCATTGCCAAAACGGTGATGCCCCACAGCTAGCTCACTGAACATCCATTGCATTACTCGGTAAACATCGTCTTTGCAAGATGCGTGGGCAATTAGGGGCTGGTACTTCGCTTTCATAGCATTCCAATCCACACCATGCATGCCCGGATCATAAAAATAATCTCGGTTTACACGCCATGCTTCATTGAAAATGTTTTCCCATTCGTCCCGCGGGTTGATCTTAACTGAAATGCCATCAAGATTTAATGGTCCATTCTCTGATTTCTTACCAATGTCTGAAACAAACCACGACCCACCACTATTATAGAACATTTTCTTTCCGTTGCCAGAAACTTCATAATAGTTCAATGGTAAAAGTTCTTCTGCCTTTCTGTCTTTAAAGGTGAATTTATAAAGGTGTGATTCGGAATTATGAAACGAAGATGATAAATAGTAGAGTTCTCCCTCGGCTACGGCATTTAACTCACTATAAACCCCAGTTTCAATGGGTAAGGCGAGCATTCGGTTTTGAATACCCTTCCAATCTATCTGCAATGTTTTTTCACTTTCATCATCCTTTTTATCCTTTGTTTCATCTTTACTCCCATTTTCGTCACCCTTTTCTTCATCATTCTCTTTTTTAAGCGGCGAGGTAACTTCTTTTTGAAGTGTAATCATATAAATGGATGTGGTCAGTACCTTATCAACATTTGATTGATCAAACCAGTTGACCAAAGGCCCTGCATCGGTAGATGCAATGAGGTATGCATATTTTCCACTAGGATCGAATATAGGGCTTGTAACATTTGAAAGCCCATCAGTTAGTTCATAAGATTTGTTTTCTGAAAGCGAATACAAATACGCTTTTTCAAAGTTGGTGTCTATGATCTTGGTGTACGCTATCCAGTTGGAATCAAAAGACCAATCACTGAAAAGTTCTCTGATATCCCCAGGGAAAAACATTTCATCTTGTGCTATTTTGACTGTTTTTGAGGTAGTTATGTCAGTGACATAAAGGTTACGACCATTGTCTACATAACTCACTTTTTTGCTGTTCGGAGCCCAATGGATATTTCCGTAAAAACCAGTACCGTTTAACTTGATGTTCTTGATATTGTCATTGGTAGTGTTCTTGATGTGCATGGTGTACTCCCCAGAAGCATCAGAAAAATAGGCGATCGATTTACCATCAGGAGACCAAGCTGGAAATTTTTCATGGGTGTCTGTAGTCTGGGTGAGGTTTTTCACATCACCTTTTTTAGCAGGAATGGTTACAATATCTCCCCTAAAATCCAATACTACCCTTGCACCGGAAGGAGAAATGTTTCCGGAGCGCACGTAACGCTGTCCAGAAACGTACCGTTCACGCAATTCCAACAAATCGGTTGCAATGTTCAAGGTCAATTTTGTATCGTTTCCAGAAATGATATCATACATATGAAGTGTTCCGGCATGTTCATAGATGATCGTGTTATTATGCGCTTTTGCATTTATTACCGGAAAGTCGTTGTAATCCGTAAGCTTTTCTACTTTTTTGTCTTTAACAGTATAACTGAACAAGTTGAATTCTCCATCACGATCGCTTCTAAAATAAACGGTATCCCCAGCCCATTGTGGTTGGGTATCGTTGCTACCGCCTTCAGGTTTAGGTATTTCAACTACCTTGTGGGTCTCGGTATTGTAGATCCAAATACGTGAAATAGTACCCCCTCGATAGTGTTTCCACTGGTTAAAGGTATCATAGATAGTCGTGTAGGCGATATGTTTTCCATCATCTGAATAAGATGCCCAAAATGCATTTGGAATGTCTAATTGGGTTGTCGCACCACCATCTATGGAAACAGTGTATAGCTGAAAGTACCTGTTGGTATGTGAGTTACGTCTTGAGGCAAATAATACCCTTTTGCCATCGGGCGAAAAATCACGGACCAAATCATTGTAAGGGTGCCAGGTCAATCTTTTTGGAATGCCCCCATTTACAGAGACGATAAATACATCGGAATTGCCATCATATTCAGCGTTAAAAGCAATCATGCTACCGTCAGGCGAAAATATCGGACTTGATTCCACACCCTCATCGATGGTCAAACGTTTTGGATTGGAACCATCTCGATCAGCTACCCACAAATCTTCAGCATATATAAATGCAATTTTGTCATTGCTCAAAGCAGGTTGTTGCATGAGCTTGGTCTCGGTCTGCGAAAACCCTGAAAAACAGTATAGAATGAATAGTAGAACTGCTAAGGCACTTTTGTTGTAAAGCCCTGATTTCATAATTGCCATATTGGTAGTCGTTTTGATTGAAGTCAAAAGATACGGGTTTTACAACAATTAAGATTGATTCAGACTGCTGGTTTCAGTCTAATTTTACAGGTTCACTTTTATTATCATAGACCTTCCATCGCTCATCTTCATAAATTGAGGTGTATATCACCTCAATAGGGAAAGGGGAATCGCCCTCTAAGCTGATATCGAGGTAGTTCAGCAAACTATCCAAATGTTTTTCAGGTATTTTATAGGTAAATATACTTTGTTCTTCGCCCGGCAGTAAAGTACTCCCTTTACCTAAGGTAGCGTGTTGTGAAAGATAGCCATATTCCAAAGTTTTTGGCGCCTGCTCTTTTAGCAATTTTTCAATATTCAAAGGATAGTATTTGCCTTGATAATTAAAATAAATGGAGTCTATAATAGCGGGTCCCAAACCTTTATTCTGAAGAACCTGCTGTAAATAAACGATGGAATCATTTCCTCCCTCATTCGTGGTAAAATCCAATCTTGGTTTAACCGACAGTTTGCTCTGTACCCTCATGATATCGGTTTGGTAGATAAAAATGGCTAGTGTAAGAATACTGATGATCATAGCCGATATACCCAGAATGCGATCTGTTTTGATTCTTAGCTTCTTCATTTTCATAACGTATGGATAGAATGGTTATCGCGTTAAATATAATGGATATTCGAAAACATGGGCTTCTTGGTAAAACATTATCTTATTCATTTTTAATCGTAATTTCAAGGTTGGATAATCGTGGTTTATGAAGAAGAATCTATTTTGGAACGGCGTTGTAATTTTTACCTTGGTAATTTGTGTATTCGCATTCGTGCTACATTACAAGAATTGGACAACTTTTGAAGAGGATCATTTTCAAGTAGTTTCCGGAATTTATAAACAACGCATACCTTTTTCAGAAATCGACAGCGTCTCATGGGTTGAAAAGTTACCCAAGATGGAGCGAAAAAGTGGATTTTCATGGTTGACGAAGGAAAAAGGAATTTTTAAAGATTCATTAAGTAATGCGGAAGTATCCGTTTTTGTAGATGATTTAAAACAACCGAAAATAAGGTTACTGCACCATGATAGCTTACTGCTCTATATCAATCTTAGTGATAGTATTCAATCGCATTTGTTGTTTCAGGATTTAGTCAAGGAATAGTTAAAAAAAACAATTGTTTCCAATACTAATTTTGAGAATTTTTAGTTTAGCATAATTGTTGATGAAGTTATCACTATGAAGAAATTTTTGCTCGTATTAATGCTGATTCCGGTCTTGGGTTTAGCACAACATCAAATCAATGTCAATGTCGAAAAGGTACCCTCTTCGTCGGGAAAAATCAGCATAGCATTATACAATAGTCAAGATGCCTTTTTAAAGTTTGATAAGGTCTACAGTTTTGTTTCTGCTGAAGCGAATACGGGTACGACTAGCTTACTTTTAGACGATATACCCACCGGTGAGTATGCCATAGCCATTTTTTACGATGAAAATGCAAATGACGAGTTAGATACCAACTGGTTGGGCATACCAAAAGAGAAGGTGGCTTTTTCCAACGCTAAAATGAAAACTTTTGGTCCCCCGAAATTCAAGGAATGTGCCTTTGAGGTAAAAGCTGATAAAACAGTTACTATTTCTTTGTGATCCATTAACGTTTATACACCCGAACCCAATCCACTTGCATATTTGAAGTGTCGACATAAGTGGTAGATGGTGAATCTGGAAAGAAAAATCCACCTACGGCGGTGTTGAGTACAAGCTGTTGTTTTTGACCAAAAAGGGAGCTGATGAAATTCGTAGGGTCGGCTGTATATTTATGCAGGGTTGCGCCATCGAATTTTATTTCAAGACTATTTGCCGTCCAAATAAGTTCATACGTATGGAAATCTGCAGTGATATCGACATCGACTTCATGCTCAACAACGATATTTTCGCTATTGGTCAATGGTATGTTGGGTTCCGCACCATAGAAAATATTTGATGAAAATTCCATGGGTAGGTTACCTCGAGCTTCAATGATGTCTATTTCACCTTTAGTTGGCCATGGACTGCCATACGACCAGAAGGCAGGCCACATACCATTACCTGGGGGCATTTTAATGTGTGCCATAAAACGATATTCTGATTCGCCATCGGCATTAGAGGGGCCATAAGTGGTCTTGGTTTCTATTCTACCCGATACGTATTCAAACTCTTTTGGAGAAGCATCAAAAGGGTTGCTGGCCCCTATGATCTTTTCACGTTGGATACTTATGGTGAGGATGCCGTCGTTTATTTGTAGTTGTTCTGGGCGATAATATTGAATTTCATTATTAAATGCCCCACTTTGCCATACATTCCAATCTGAGAGGTCGGTTTCAAATTCTTCTTCCCAAACTAGGTTCCATTGCCTGTTTTGATTAAGTGACCGTTGTTGTTCTAGGGTCGGGGCTTTAATACTAGTTTCGGTTACCTTGGACGCGTTGTCCCTGCAACTTGAAAAAGTCGTAACTAAAAATAAGACCAGATAGGTAAAGAATAGGATACGCCGCATTTACCGATTCTAAAATGGGAATGGATTATTTGTGTGTTTCGATTTTAATGACCCCTTGTGAGCCCCTAGTACCATAGAAAGCCGCTTCAGGCCCTGTGATGATCTCAATTTTTTTGACCATAAAATTCGTGACCAAATCTTCGATGGAGGCAAAAGAATTCCCTACTATTAAATCATCTAAAACGTATAACGGTTCTTGGCTACCGTTAGGGGAAATTGAATTGTCTGCCTTCTGAATAAATGGGACGCCATTTTTTAAGATTACCCCAGGCTTTTGCCTGATTTGAACCAATAATGGAACGTTGCCGCGGTTTTTTTGATCCAATTCCTCCTGTAAGCTTGTATCGGGAGCCTTATAGTTTTTTGAGGCGGTACAGGCACAAAAGAACAATACGGCAAGTGTAAGGAAGATAACGTGATTTTTTCTCATGATTTAATTATTTACCGGTGATAAATTACAAATTAAAGATTACATAAAGTTTGTACCGGTAAATAAAAAAGGCACGGTCAACGTGCCTTTCATAGTATCTTCAAAAAATCAACTTTTTATTTTCTTAAATACATGTTTCCATTAACGGTGTTCAATTTCAGTCTATTGTTGAAATCAGTACTTTCACTTTCCACCTTTTGACCAACATTCCGATCATGGGCAACAATGCTTAAGTTCTCGTCGGCATAAATATCGCCATGTACGGTCTCAGCGGTGAAGGATGCGTTTGATACGTTGACGTCAATTTCCCCATTGATGGTGCTGAGGTCAAGTTTGCCCGAATAATCTTTGATGTCGATATTACCGTTGATCAATTCAGCGGTAAAATCCCCGTAGATTTGTTCTGACTTCATACTGCCATTAATACTACTGACCTTGAATTGCGAATTCTTTGGTACGTACAACACATAATTGAACTCATACATTTCGTTTCTTCTAAAATAGTACCTGTTTTCTGAAGAATATTTGTTGCGTTCTTCGTGAAAGGCCTCAAATACTTTTTTGGGTTCCGATTCAATGGAAATGGTATTGGTGCCTTCTGAAACAGCTAATTTATAGAGATTTAAGTATTTGTCGTCTTTGGTATTTATTTCGGCCTTGAAAAAAACAGTCGGTTTATCCCATGTCTTAATTTCAATGTCTGAGGCAAAAGGCACTTTCATTTCAATGTATTGATTCTTGTAATCAAAGTTCTTTTCAATAATCTTTTGTCCAAAGGCCACACTTGTAATAAAGCAGATGGCGAAAAGTAAATGTAAATTTTTCATGACTATTCGTTTTTTGATTGGGTTGCTTATTTTTTTCTTAGATATATAGTGCCATTGGTCGATTTTAATTTGATATCGGCCCCACCGCCATTGATAGCACCTTTGATGTTTTTGCCAGAGACCGATTTTAGGCCATCCTTATCTGGTCTCTTAAGGTCAAAATTGGTGTAGATATCACCGTTCCATGAGCTGAGTTCCATATCGGCGGCCGAATTTTCGGGTAAAGTCACATCTATCTCCCCATTGGTGGTTCGAATAACGATTGGAGCGTCTTTACTGATTTTTTCGAACGAAGCGTCAACCCCTTGATTTAGGGAATATGCCGTTACGGGGCCTGAAAGATTGACCATTTTTAGGCCGCCGTTCAAGTTGGCATTAGCTTCGACTTCACCGGAAAAACCTTCAATGTAGATATTGCCGTTCCAAGAATTGGTCACTGAGACATTTTGGGTCTTTGGCAGAAAGATCTCAGCCTTATCAGACCTTCTTAGGTTTTTTACGAGCAGGTTATTGCCATCTTGAACTACGTAAAAACCGACGTCGGTGTTGTCGGTGCCACCTGCCCCGACAAGCCTCAATCCCTTGGCTTTTTCTGATTTTGCCTTTCTTGATGAAACTTTTATCAACAGTTCATTTTTGTCGTGGGTCTTTAAGACAATTCCTGATTTAGATTCGATTTTGACCCATTCTACGCCGCTTAACGACTTGGAGTAGTCTGATTGTGCATTCATGCTAAAAATAAATGCGCAGATAAATAAAATACTTGTTACTGATTTCATGATTTTCGCTTTTTGATATTTATATAATTTCTGATAATACTTGATTTATTTCATCCTTTACAAAGGGTTGGGTGTCTTCTTCTTCTAAAAGCCTTTTCATAGGTGCCACGGCTTTTTTCTCTTGGCTCTTGACCATTTGTTGAATGATCGCAATTTGAACACTTGGGTCTTTTTCAGTACTTAAGGCAGTGATAAAAGCTGTTTTGACCAATTCTGAATTCACGAATTTTGACAATGCCTCGACAGCGGTCAACCTCACGTTGGTGTTTTCATCATGGAGCATTCTATCCATAAGGGCATTCACGATAGCGGTATCGAGCTTGTCAAAATCTTGTATGTATTGTACACCCTGAATACGTTTGCTTGCTGATTGGTTTTCCATTAGCGATAACATTGCCGTTTGTTTTATCTGTAAACTTTCGTTCTCGATTTGTGCGATGGTCGCATTTGCTTTTTCTGATTGAAAATACCTTCCTGAGGAAAAGGCTGCGATCAACAAGGCTACACTTGCGGCAATTTTAATTAAACGCGGTAGCCAACTCTTATTACTTCCAGTCTTGGCCGTATCTATGGCCACTACTTTTACCAAACTGTTTTTTTCTTCTTCTAACAGTCGAAGAAAGTTGTCTTTGACTTTCTTTGAGGGAATGCTGGTTTCCTCGTTTTCAAAAGCACTCAAAAGTGCCTTGTATTCCTCCAGTTCGAGCGCACAGCTAGGGCAGTCTTTCAAATGTTGCTCAAATGCCCTGTGCTCATCACTATTGAGCCTTCCATCCAAATAGTCCGGTATGGATGCCACGAAATGTTCGTTAT
Organism: Croceitalea sp. MTPC5; assembly: GCF_036985505.1. Taxonomy (NCBI): domain Bacteria; kingdom Pseudomonadati; phylum Bacteroidota; class Flavobacteriia; order Flavobacteriales; family Flavobacteriaceae; genus Croceitalea; species Croceitalea sp. MTPC5. The sequence continues at coordinate 947,354 of NZ_BTGQ01000002.1, read as the reverse complement.
TCATATTCAACTATTTTGTAGGTATATCGTTTTTAATTTTTGTATTGCCCTGCTCACCTTCGTCCTTACCGCACCTGGTGTCGAATCCAAAATTTCGGCCAGTTCGGCATATTTGATTTCATGGAACCGATTTAATATAATGGCTTCCCTATCTGAGGCCTCAAGTTGGTTCAATGCCATTTGCAAATGCGAATAATCTTCTTGACGTCCTGTTTCCTCTGCAGTAAGCCGATGCGAAATTGGCTCAAGGTCATCATGTGATTCCTTATTTCTTATAAAATGTGTTTTCATACTATTTCTTGCTATAGTGAACAGCCAAGAGATGAATTTGCCGTTTTTATATGAGGACCTGTATTTTATAACCTTATAAAAAACATCTTGGGTCAAATCTTCGCTCAACATTTTATCGCCACACATTTTATATAAAAAATTGAATATATGAACGTGGTGCCGGTCAAAAAGTACTTTGAGTACATCTAAATTTCCTAAGGCTACTTCAGCCATCAATCTTTCGTCTGTTTGCTCTTTTAACAGCATGATCTTAGTTGGTGTTCATAACTATATAGTCAGAAAAGTACTAAACGTTACAGGGGAGTCTAAATTTATTTTAAAAAATAAAATGGATGGTAAGTAAATGTAGGCAAAGAAAGGGTTAGGAGCAACCACAATTAGATTGCCCACAATCTTTGGAAGGTTTATGTATCTTGGTCTTTAATCGTTTTGGAAGGAAAAACCGTTTCGCTAAATAGCCTGTTGCAATGGTCAAAACAATGTAAACGAGAATTTGTTGGATCATTGCCCTTTATTTTAAAATTTGATAAGCCGCCAAGGCTACAAGATAAGCAAAAGTACTCATAAAAATCAGTTGTAAAACCGGCCATTTCCATGAATTGGTCTCACGTTTTACAATGGCAAGCGTACTCATACACTGCATGGCAAAAGCATAAAAGAGCATTAATGAAATACCCGACGCCAAGTTGAACAAAGGCTTGTTTTCGCCCTCGTTCAATTCTGCGGCCATCCTATTCTTTATGGTTTCCTCTTCATCATTACCGACACTGTAAATAGTCGCCAAGGTGCCCACAAAAACTTCACGGGCGGCAAACGAAGTCAGAACGGCAATGCCGATCTTCCAATCGTAACCCAAAGGTTTTACTATGGGTTCAATTGCTTTTCCTGCATAGCCGATATAAGAATGTTCTAATCTATAACTTGCGATTTCTTGGGCAATGGCCCGTTCCGTAAGAAGTTGTTTTACCGTATCCAAAGAGTCTTTCGTAACCCCAAGTAAAGACGGGTCAGGTGATTTTACCGAAGTAATCGAACTATTTTTGATATAATTCTTACTGTAATTGTTCAGGCCTTTTTCCTCAATTCTTTTGATAACGATTTCCTCTGCATTCTTGAATTCGTTTGAAAAGCCGTTGGAGCCCAAAAACCAAAGTACTATGGAAATTGCCAAAATAATCTTACCGGCGCCAAAAACAAAGCTTTTGGTCTTTTCCACTACGGTATAAAACACATTTTTGAATAAAGGCATCCTATAGGTGGGCATCTCGATCATAAACAATGACCTACTTTGAATTTTTAAATACCTGTTCAGCAACATTGCCGAAAAAATAGCCATTCCAAAGCCCAAAAGGTATAGTAACAATAGGGTCAATGCTTGATAGCCCAAGCCCAGAAAACTGCCTTTGGGTATCACCAGCGCTATTAAGATAAGGTAGACCGGCAATCTTGCGGAACAGGTTGTAAATGGAACCACCAAAATAGTTATCAGCCGCTCCTTCCAATTTTCGATTGTCCTCGTGGCCATTACCGCTGGTATGGCACAAGCAGTACCTGAAATAAGGGGAACTACACTTTTACCGCTAAGACCAAAAGGTCGCATCAGCCTATCCATCAGAAAAACCACCCGACTCATATAACCCGATTCCTCCAAAAGGGCTATAAAAAGGAATAGAAAGGCGATTTGGGGAATAAAAACGGCTATGCCACCAATACCAGCTAGAATACCTTCGGCCAATAAGTTGGTAAATACACCAGAGGGTAACGTGTTCTTGACCCAATCACTGGCTATGGAAAATTGTTCATCTATAAAATCGGAGGGATAGGAACTCCATTCAAAAATGGCTTGAAAAATGGTCAACAGAATAACCAAGAAGATAAGGTATCCAAATACTTTATGGGTCAATACCTTATCTAAGGTGGCCCTAAACCCCTTGGCTGACTGAAGGTCGACTTTATAGGCTTCTTTTAAAGCCCCATTGATGAATTGGTAACGAAGAACGGTCTCTTTATGCTGTAACCTTTTGAGTTCTTCTTTTGATTTTGTTGAAAACGAAGTGGCATCTTGTATGCGCTTCTTTTCAATGGGCATGAAATTGACATCTTGCGTAATTACCAGCCAGAGTTTATAGAGGTCTTCATTCGGAAAAGCACTTTTGAGACGTTCAAAATAGGCAGGGGCGATACGCGAAGTATTTACATTGGGCTTTTTTGAGAGGGTCTTGTAGTTGGCAATCAGTTCTTTGATCTGTTCAATGCCCTTGTTCTTTCGGGTACTTACCAAGGCTATTTTCGTATCCAGCTTTTCTTCAAGAAGTTCGATATCTACCGAAATACCTTTTCGAGACATTCTATCTGCCATGTTGATGACCAGAATAGTGGGAATTCGAAGGTCTTTTATTTGGGTGAAGAGTAATAAGTTGCGTTTCAGGTTTTCAATGTCGCTGATCACTACGGCAACGTCGGGGTAGTCTTTGTCTTTTTTGTTGAGCAGTAGTTCTACGACCACACTTTCATCCAATGAGGTGGTGTTCAGGCTGTAGGTGCCCGGTAAATCAAGAATATTCGCTTTTACCCCACGTGGCAGTTTACAGACACCCTCCTTTTTTTCAACGGTAATACCAGGATAGTTGCCTACCTTTTGATTGAGCCCAGTTAGCTGGTTAAAAACGGATGTTTTTCCGGTGTTTGGATTTCCTATTAGGGCAACATTGATACGCTTGCTCATAAAACCGGGGGATCTTCTACGATGTCAAGCTCAATTTTGGTCGCCATAGAACGCCGAATGGCGATATGTGAGCCATTGACGTTGATATAAATGGGGTCTTTAAGAGGGGCTACTTGAACCAGTTCCACCTCATTACCTGGTAGACAACCCAACTCCAATAATTTGATGGGAAGAAGGTATGAGGTAAAATCTTTGATGATACCTTTCTGACCAAGTTTTAGTTCTGCGACCGTCACCTCGTATTCTTATTTAGATTGATTTTAATTAAAACAAATGTAATTCAAAAAAATGGAACGCAGTTGCCTACTTATTCATAAGCAGCCCTTAAAATGTCGAGATCGTTCAACAATTTTTCAATATCGTCGGTGTTGGTGCCATCATAAAACCCACGTATACGCCGTTCTTTATCGACCAAAATGAAATTTTCGGTATGGATCATATCGAACGGGCCCCCATCGCCATCATCCTTTACCGCTAGGTATGATTTTCTGGCCAGTTCGTAAATCTGTTTTTTGTCACCTGTCACTAAGTTCCATTTCGTATCGATGACCCCTTTTTCAAGAGCGTATTTCTTCAACTGCGCAACAGAATCAATAAGGGGTGTTACGGAGTGGGAAAGTAATAAGACATCTTCATCTTTTAAGATATGGTCTTGTATTTGAGCCATGTTCTTGGTCATAATAGGGCAAATACTGGGGCAAGTGGTAAAGAAGAAATCAGCAATATAGATTTTGTTCGCATACTCTTTTTGGGTTATGGTGTCACCATTCTGATTGATAAGTTTAAAATCGGCAATTTGGGCCTTTTTCTTTTGATAATGCAAAGTGCTATCAACCAGTTCTGGATTGACCATGGCAGGAGTGTATATGGGTAATCGCGGTTCAGGTTTTAAGGCGTCATAGATGAAATAGATGATGACCACTGATAAGATTGCCAAGGTGATCCCGAAAAATTTAAACTGCCTAAAAAAGTTTCGCATAGCCCACAAAAATACGTCTGCCCGGCATTTTTCTCAAAATATGGGGCTTTTTTCTTGCTAAAAGTTTCTTAAAAATAGAAGCCTAAAAGGTGTGGGTTTTCATAAGCAGTGGTAAAAACTTACTTTTGTGCGCTTATAGGTAAAGCATACGAATGAGCCCCATAGTAATACAAGTCATCCAATTCTTTTTAAGTCTCTCACTGTTAATCGTTTTACACGAGCTCGGACATTTTATTCCTGCAAAAATTTTCAAGACACGAGTGGAAAAGTTTTACTTGTTCTTTGATGTAAAATTTTCGCTTTTCAAAAAGAAGATAGGTGAAACGGTCTACGGTATAGGTTGGCTTCCTTTAGGGGGCTATGTAAAGATTGCGGGTATGATTGACGAAAGTATGGATACCGAGGCCATGAAAGAAGAACCTAAACCATGGGAGTTTCGCAGTAAGCCGGCATGGCAGCGATTGATAATCATGTTGGGTGGGGTAACCGTAAACTTTGTACTTGCCGTAATCATCTATATAGGTATGGCCTATAAGTACGGGGATCAGTATATTCCTATGGAAAGCCTCAAAGATGGTATCTGGGTCATTGAAGATGCCATCGGGGAAAAGGCGGGAATACGGACCGGGGATAAAATCCTTTCCGTTGACGGCAATAAAGTAGAGAAATTTAGTAACGTATATATTGAATTGATCAACGGTAATACGGTTACTTTAGAACGTGATGGACAAATCATCGAGAAAGAATTACCCGTAGATTTTATAGCCACGCTTTTAGAAGATGAAGAGAAAGTAAGGTTTTTGTACCCTAGGGTTCCTTTTATCGTAGGTGCAATCCCTGATGAATCACATAATAAGGAATCCGGTTTGGAGGTACAGGACCGAATCGTTAAAATAGGAAACGACGATATCGCTTATTTTGATCAAGCTAGGCAACTTTTGAAACAATACTCAAATCAAAAAATTGATTTGGAAGTCATTGATAAAAATGGAAATGCCCGAAAAGTTGCAGTTCAAATAAGTGATTCGGCCACGGTTGGGGTACTACCGGGAATGCCAAAAAGCTTTTTGGATTTAGCCGAACTAGGTGTTCTTGAGAGTAAGACCACTGAATATTCTTTTGGCGAAGCGATTCCGGCAGGTATTGACAAGGGGGTGGAGACCTTGAGCAGTTATGTAAAACAACTTAAAAAAATATTTAACCCCTCGACCGGCGCATACAAAGGTGTAGGTGGTTTCGCGGCTATCGGTAAATTGTTCCCTGATACTTGGAACTGGCCTGCGTTCTGGTCTACCACGGCACTGATCTCGATTATCTTGGCCTTTATGAACATATTGCCCATACCAGCATTAGACGGCGGGCATGTGATGTTTTTGTTATATGAAATGGTCTCCGGCAAAAAACCAAGTGATAAGTTTTTGGAATATGCCCAAATGGTCGGCTTCTTTATTTTGATAGCTTTATTGCTCTTTGCAAATGGAAATGATCTCTATAAAGCGGTCTTTAAATAAAAATGATTGATTTTTTCTTTGTAGTCTTTTAAAGAAAAAATTATATTTGCAGCCGCTTAAGGCAAAACATTCCTCCTTAGCTCAGTTGGTTAGAGCATCTGACTGTTAATCAGAGGGTCCTTGGTTCGAGCCCAAGAGGAGGAGCATAAGTAGAAAAAAAAACCTCTCGAGAAATCGAGAGGTTTTTTGTTTTTTTACCCTTTTTAACAATGAAGTCTTTATTCTGGGGGTCGTCAGGGTGGGCCAAGCTCGTGGAAGCAATAGCAAAGCCAAACTATGGCCTATTTCAACCCACCTTTAGCGTTTTTTCTTTGTAGTAAAAGCCACTATTTCCTTAAGTAAGGAGGTGCTCATATCCCCTATCCGTTATTTTACGATTTTAATTCACAGTTGTTTTTCAAAGCCTCCTATTCAAAGCTTAGCTATACGGTGGGCAATGTAAATACCAAGCGATTACGTGTATTGCTATACTTCTTTAAGGACAACCGTGAAGCTGGTTTCCCCTTTTTCAGGATGTATTGAAAAGCTTCCCCCATACTGCTTTGTCAAGCCTTCTACCAAGTTTAGCCCAAACGAATAGTTCTTCTTTGAACAATCCTTGAAACCAACACCATCGTCCCCCACAATTAATTCATGGTACCCATCATTTGTACTGTAGGTGACGGTGACTGTACCACTTTCCTTCCCTTTAAACGCATACTTCACCGCATTGGTGAGTAGTTCGTTTATGATCAGCCCCATGGGTACGGCTATTGACATTTTAATTTCAGCATCATCTATGTTATGGACAACATTGATCTTACCTGAGCTATCCACCATGGAATCCATAATATTCTTGATGAGTCGAGAGAAATAGAATTTTGAGTTCACGCTACTCATTGTTTTGTGCTGGTACAGCTCTTCGTGGATAAGGGCCAATGATTTTATCCTATTCCTGCTTTCCGCCAATGCCATATCAAGTTTTGGATGGCTATTCAAATTAGAAGCTTGTACGTTGAGAAGACTCAAAATAATCTGTAGGTTGTTTTTAACCCGATGATGGGTCTCTTGTACCAACAATTTATTCTCCTTATTCTGCCTTCGAATGGTGACCATTGATTTTTTCTGTGAAGTATTGCTCTTATACATGATAAAAGCCAGGATCAGTAAGAGTATGACAATGGTCGCAAGACTAATTTGAATAATGCGCATTCGCCTTTGGTCCGTTTCCTTGTTTTCGTTCTCTAGGTTCAAAAGTTCAATTTCCCTATCCTTTAAATTTGTCTCGTATTCAATCTCTAACTGCGCAATGGCCTTTGCGGTATTTTCAGAGGCGATACTATCTTTTAATTGATTGTATTTCCAATTGCTTTGTACGTATGAATGGATATCCCCTTGAATGGAATCTACACGCGCCTTGAGTAAATAGGTTTCCTTTTCGCTGATCAAATCGCCGACCCCGGTTTGTATTTGCAAAGCCCTTTCAAGATTTTTTTCCGCCTCATTGTATAAACCAAGTTCTATTTGTAATTCAGCCAAGTTATTCGAGATAAATAGCACGTCTTGTTTGTTGGCCGCCTTCTCGGCGACTTCCATCCCCTTTTTGTAATAATCGATTGCCTTATCGTAGTCACCTATGGTCTTGTAATAATAGGCCCTGGTAACGTAAACAAAATTTTCTATGATTTCCCCTTGTCCAGAAAACCCTGAAATGTATGTTGAGGCGATATCGAGTTTTTCTTTTGATTCTTTGGGTTTATTGACATCTAACAGTGATTCTGACAGTTTTACCGCGGCCAATGCGATCATACGGTCGATTCCTAACCTTTTTGCGGTCTCATAAGCCAGTTGTCTATATTTTAAAGCGTTTTTATACCCCCCCACCAAGCGGTACATGTTTCCCGCGTTGATATACAATTGCGTTTTTCTGTTCAAATCTTCGGGAAGTAACCCGTCAAGTTTGATGGCACTGAGGTTGTGGAATATGGCCCTGTCCAAATATCCTTTTTGAGCATAATCTATACTCAGATTGTTATGGTATACCAAGAGTCTTTCTGGGGGGTCGTTGCTTCGTTCTGAAGCTTTGAGGGTAGCTAGGGAATATTTTAAGGTAGAATCAAGTATTTGCTTTTTGAAGTACACCTCACCCAGTGCGAACAGAATACTTTTTTGGGCATAGTTATCAAGTTCCCCTGTTTGTAAAAGTTCTTTCAATCTAACATCGGCATCTTCAAAGTCACCTTGCCGAAAACGAGCCAAGATGATATTGGCCTTGGCACTATAGATGCCATCCTTATATCGTAATTCCTCAGCCAAACGCAACGAACGTTGCGCCAAGATGATGCTACTGTCAGGTTGTCTCTTATAGTATTTTGTTGAAAGTAAATTTAAATTTCTAACCGTTTCCTCAGTGGATGGATTCTTTTGGATCAGCTGTAGGATACTATCTTTCTTTGACTTTTGCGCAATGCTTAGAATCGTAAAAAAAATGGTAAGCCATGAAAGTAGTTGTTTCATAATGACAAACGGATTATGAATATGTTATGGTCTTAAAGTCATGTTGTCCATAAAACCTTATTTTCAAAGAAATCAGCAAGCATTCACTTCGGCTATTTCAGTTACTTATCAAAACCCCAATCGCGCTATCTGATTCTAATACAACATCTTACTTTTTAACAAAATAAAACGGACCCTAAACATTGATTGAATTTAAACAAATTTAGGTTAAAAAATTTAGCATATACTTTATAACATCTTGTTGAAGAGGAACATCCCTATATTCTCAAGAAAAATTTCCTTCCAAAAACTGATGATTATCATTTAATTTGGGTAATGCAACATTTTGTACCCTATACGGAAATTACGCTCGGGTATTTTCTTGACTTCCTAGGCAGTTGATTTTGGGAATACTACTTTTGATATGCTCCCTTGACCGTTCTAAATCCCAAATGCTCCATGGCCGAGTCAAGTGATGATGCCATTCTTGATGATATGCGATAACTGGCACAATAGCTCGCATTACAAAGAAAGGAACCCCCTTTGATAATTCGCTCTTGGGCATATGGATTATTTTTGTTGAACGGTTTCGCGGCACCTTCTGGATTTAATGCCGTACCATTATTTAGTCCCAATTCACGATAATAGTTCGAATTGTACCAATCATTGGTCCATTCCCACACGTTGCCCGCCATATCATAAAGCCCATAGCCATTAGGGGCATAGGTTTTTACGGGTGAAAGGCCCTCAAACCCATCTTTTTTGGTGTTCTGTTGCGGAAATTGCCCTGTCCAGGTATTCGCCATTTCAGCCAATGCAGTGACTTCATTTCCCCACGAATGAATAGTGGCTCCAGAACCCCCTCGGGCAGCATATTCCCATTCTGCTTCCGTTGGCAAGCGCCTGCCCTTCCATTTGCAATAGGCCAATGCATCTTCATAGGCGATATGGACTACGGGATTGTTTTCTTTTCCTTTGATGGAACTATCCGGGCCCTGAGGGTGTTTCCAGTTCGCCCCAATGGTCCACTGCCACCATTGCGAATAATCATATAAATTGGTAGTGGCAATGCTTTTAAAGACCAAAGAACCTGCTTGTAAAAGTGAATCAGCAGGTTTTGGGGTTCCCTCAGGAAGTTGTTTTTTCATTTCCTCCCAATTAATTTCCCTTTCAGCCAAGGTCACATAATCGGTCTGGGCAACAAACTCTGAAAATTCAGCATTGGTAACTTCGTTGATGTCCATAAAAAAGCCATCGACCCGCACCTTATGAACGGGTTTTTCATGGGCCATGGCATTAATATCATGGTTGACGGCACCTTGCATAAAAAGCCCACCCGGAATCCAGATCATGCCTTTAGGTACGGTATCTTTGGTCTTGCTATAGTTCTTTTCCCCTTTTTTAGTGACCACAACCGCTTGGTTTCCCTGATTTTTGCATTGTGCCAAGAGAAACAGTAAGAGCAAGTACCTAAACAAACCATAATTATTGACCTTGGCCATTTCTTGAAAAATTGATTTTTAAAAGTAGCTATTCCAAAACAAAAGGTACGATACTACTAGGTTTAGATCGAAGTTTTAAATAAGTATTCTTTTTATAAGAACCTGTTTTTACTGTAATATCGTCAAAGTTGAATATCTTGTTGTAGCTAAAAATAACACTATGCGAATTTCTTTTGTGCTCAACAATTCGGATACCGAGATCGATTTAACCGATGATACCACACCCCTGTTATGGGTCATACGGGATGTATTGGGTTTAAAAGGGACCAAGTTTGGTTGCGGAAAAGCGGCGTGTGGGGCCTGTACCTTGGTAATTGATGGTGAAGCGGTTCGTTCTTGCCTTTATCCGGTAAAGTTTGCTGAAGGAAAGCAGATTACGACCATAGAAGGTTTAGGCACAGAAGAGAACCCGCACCCGATACAACAAGCGTGGATTGAGAAAATCGTACCACAATGCGGGTATTGCCAATCTGGATTTATGATGGCCACCGCAGCTTTACTTGAAAAACATCAAAGCCCCACCGATGATGATATTGATAAGAACATCACCAACATCTGTCGTTGCGCCACCTACTATCGCATGCGAAAAGCGATTCATCGTGCAGTTGAACTGAAGGGAACTGAAATTTCTGAAACAGAACCTCAAAAATCGTAAGCATGGGTGGCAATAAGAAGAAAATTTCGAGGCGTAGGTTTTTGATTCGAGGCGGTGTAGGAACTTTAGGGGTTGTGGCAATAGGGACTTATCTTTTCAGAAACCCTATTCGAAGAAAAATCTTGGCTGTAGCCGATAGTGGTGAATCTCCCTATTTAGGTAGCGGAATGGAACCCATGTTATGGTTTGAGATCACGAAAGAAAATAAGGTGGTGCTGCATTCCCCGAAAGTAGAGATGGGGCAGGGAACGTTTACGGGATTGGCGCAAATGGCAGCTGACGAACTGGAAGTTGATATGAATCAGATTTCGGTCGTACATGCGGCCTCCATATCAGGAAACCTAGACAGTTTTGCCACTGGGGGCAGTACGTCCATTTCAAGTTTATGGCAACCACTTCGCGAATTGGCGGCTACCCTACGGGAAATGCTAAAACAAGAGGCAGTAAAGAAATTAGGATCCGAAGCCTCATCAATAAAAGTAGAAAATGGGGTAATACGGGTAGATGATACGGAGCTAACTTATACTGAGATTGCTCAAGGGGTCTCGAAATGGGAGGTTCCTAAAACCCCTGCTTTAAAAGCAATCAAGAATTATAAGTTCATAGGGAAACCCATACCAAGGGTGGATCTGAATTCAAAGGTTTTTGGAGATCCTATTTTCGGGATGGATGCCGAGATGCCCGAGATGCTATATGGGGCCGTGGTCAGACCTAATAAGGTTGGGGCAAAATTTATAAGCGCTGATGTGTCGAAGGCGCAGACAATGCCCGATGTCGTAAAAATTATTAAAGAAGAGGACTTTGTTGGGGTGGTAGCAAAATCATTCACTGCCGCTGAAAGGGCAAAAGAAGCCATTGACGTTACTTGGGAAGTTACGGAAAACTGGCAAACAGACGACATTCGTGAAATGGTTAAGGTGGGTAAGGGTAAAGCCTTTTTGCTTCAAAAAGAAGGCGACAGCTTGAAAGATGACGACAATCTTATTGCGATGGAGTTTTCAAGCCCTATTGGTGCCCATGCCCAGTTAGAACCAAATGGGGTTTTGGCTTTCGTTGAAGGGGATAAGGTAACCCTTAAAATGGCAACGCAAGTAGTCGCCTTAACCCGAAAAGAGGTGGCAAAACGACTAGACGTTGACGAAGAGAAGGTCAATATCATTCCTACCTATTTGGGAGGGGGTTTTGGAAGACGTTTGCATACGCCCCATGCAGTTCAAGCAGCGGTGATGTCTAAAGCCGTAGGTAAACCGGTGAAGTATTTCTTTTCTAGAAAGGAAGAGTTTCAGCATGATTTGTTCAGACCGCCAACACATCATCAATTACATGGAAAATTGGATGACCAAGGAAATATCGCATTTATCCAACACGATTTTTCAAGTGGTGACGTGGCTATAGATGCTGCAATGCTACCAGGCTTTTTACATGGGGTCTTGGGTACTGATGTCGGTGCCATTAGGGGAGGTTTCTGTCATTATAGCGGTATCCCCAATATTAGAACGGTTTCATGGCACGTAGATTTGCCTTTTGCCACAAGTTGGTGGCGTAGTTTAGGGTTGCTGGCAAATACCTTTGCCTGGGAAAGCTTTATGGATGAGTTGGCGATAAGGGCTGGTAAAAACCCTGTAGCTTTTCGCTTGGCACATATTCAATATGATGAAAAAGGGAATCGTTTAAAAGCGGTAATTAAAGCTGCCGCTAAAAAAGCGAATTATGATAACAAGGTCGTAAATGGAAGGGCAATGGGTATCGCGGCATCTACGGATGCGGGCACGCCCTGCGCACAAGTTGCTGAGGTTTCCGTTGTCAATAATGAAATAAAGGTACACAAAGTGACCTGTGCAATGGATCCAGGCCTGGCTATAAACCCGGATCAAATAAGGGCACAATGCGAAGGCGCAATAATCATGGGAATGAGCGCCTCATTATATGAAAAAATGGAGCTGGTAGATGGAGAATTGACCCCGATAATCTATGGCCCATATGAAATGGCACAAATGAAGCATGCACCCAAAGAAATTGATGTAGTACTGCTTCAAGGTAGTGATAAGCCCGGTGCCGTGGGGGAACCCCCTTTAGGTCCAATTGCAGCTGCTATAGCAAATGCCGTTTTTCGTGTAACGGGAAATCGGCTTACACAATTACCGTTGGATTTAACTTAATACAACACTGAAAGTAAGACATCATGTTGCATCAATTAGAAGAAAATTTTGGCAACGTATTTGAAAAGCCCTTGATAGAAGAGATTGCTGACTCGGGCAAGTATTTGCGAATACCTGAAGGAGAAAAAATCATTGAAATCGGCCAATATATTAAGGGTATGCCCTTGCTGCTATCAGGGGCGATCAAGATCCTTAGGGAAGACGATGATGGTGATGAACTGTTGCTCTATTATCTCGAGCGCGGTGATACCTGTAGCATGACCATGGCCTGTTGTCTAGGCGATACCCAAAGTGAGATTAGGGCAATTGCTGAAACCGATGTGGAACTTGTACTGGTGCCTGTTCGAAAAATGGGGGAGTGGATAAGTAGTTACAGGTCGTGGCGCAATTTTGTCTTTGATAGTTATCATAATCGCTTAAATGAATTATTGGCCACAGTCGATGGTATTGCCTTCAAAAATATGGATGAAAGACTTGTAGGTTATCTCAAAGAGAAGGCGCGAATTACAAATTCAAAGGTCATACTAAGTACACACCAAGAAATTGCCTACGATCTTCATAGCTCAAGAGTGGTCATATCAAGATTGCTTAAAAAACTAGAGGTCATGGGCAAGATCAAGTTGAACAGAAACCAAATTGAACTATTTGATATTTGAGCTTTGCTACTTGTGTTACCGATTATCTTCTAAATGCATAGTACCTTTGCGGTAATGTATAAACGTTATTTTCCGATACTTGATTGGCTACCAAATTATAAGAAGAGCTATCTAGCAGGTGATTTTTCCGCAGGCATTACGGTGGGGATTATGTTGATTCCACAAGGTATGGCCTATGCCTTAATAGCAGGTTTGCCACCCATATATGGTTTATACGCCGCCCTAGTCCCGAATTTAATCTATGCGATTACGGGTTCAAGTAGAAAACTGGCCGTAGGCCCGGTAGCTTTAGATTCTTTGATCGTGGCTTCTAGCTTGGCCGCAATGAAGTTGTCAAGTTTGGAAGATTATATTGGTATGGCAGTCGTTTTAGCCTTATTTGTTGGTGCCATACAATTGACTATGGGGTTTATGCGTCTTGGATTTCTCTCCAATTTTTTATCTAGACCAGTGGTCAGTGGCTTTACATCAGCGGCGGCAATAGTGATTGCCATCAGCCAGTTGAAACATTTTTTTGGGTTACGGATTTCGACCAACAATACCTTAAGAACCCTTCAAAGCATAGGGAGTCAAATTTCTGAAACGAATTTTTATGACCTCGTCATCGGTATTGCCGCAGTCTTGGTCATCTTGGGTTTGAAGATGCTACATCGAAAGCTTCCGGCCGCTATGGTCGTGGTAGTTTTGTCCATTGTAGGTATTTATTTTTTCATGGTAAACGAAACGGATGTCCATATTGTAGGTCATGTGCCTAAAGGATTACCGGCTTTTCAGTTGCCACAATTGGATATGAATTTGATAATACGGGCTTTTCCCACTGCAATGGCCCTCGCGTTTATAGCCTTTGCTGAGGCAATGACCATTGCTAAGGCAGTAGAGGAAAAAGACAATGAATTCTACACCGATGCCAATCAAGAACTACGCGCTTTAGGGGCTTCAAATATCATAGGTTCGCTATTTCAGTCCTATCCCGTAAACGCTGGATTGTCCAGGACGGCAGTGAACGTAAATGAAGGGGCTAAAACAGGAATTGCCTCACTTGTAAGTGTGATTGTTGTAGGCATAACACTTCTTTATTTGACCCCATTTTTTTATTACCTACCCAAGTCGGTGTTGGGGGCGATTATTCTAGTAGCAGTTTATGGTCTTATTGATTTGAAGTATCCAAAACAATTATGGCGACAGCGAAAAGATGAATTTTTCTTATTGTTGGTCACCTTTTTGACCACGCTTTTAATAGGAATATCACAAGGAATCATTTTTGGGGTACTGTTCTCTTTATTATTGTTGGTCAACAGAACCTCGCGGCCTCATATTGCAATTCTCGGTCGTATAAAAGGAACGGATTATTTCAAGAACGTAAATCGGTTTGGTGATGATATTGAGCAATTTGAAGATACCTTGGTACTTCGTTTTGATGGGCAGTTGTTTTTTGCCAATAGGGATTATTTTAAATCGGAGCTATATAAGAATATAGCACATAAGGGAAAAGAACTCAAGTTCGTTATTTTAAATGCAGAGGCCATAAATTATATAGATAGTAGCGCGCTCAATGTACTCAACCAGGTAGTTGATGATTTGAAAAATAAGAATATTGAGTTGTTGATCGCAGGGGCCATAGGCCCTATCAGGGATATTCTTTTCTCTAGCGGACTGATATCCAAATTGGGTACCGAAAATCTTTTCGTACGCACAAGTGATGCTTTTGAGTATTGTGAAAACTTATCTGAAAAAACGGCAATTCAAGCAAAAGTTTCGCAGCAATCAAAACAGAATACCTCTGTAACTTAAGTAACTTTGCATGAATCAAATCGAATATAGCTTTGCTATAAAATGAAAGTAGATGAACATTGAACAGATATATACAGGATGCTTGGCACAAGGGGCCTATTATATTGAAAGTGAGGGCGAAGTGGCCATAATCGATCCCCTAAGGGAGGTCAAACCATATATGGAGAGGGCCGCACGGGATAAGGCCAAAATTAAATTTATTTTTGAGACCCATTTTCATGCAGATTTCGTTAGTGGTCATGTGACCTTGGCAAAAGAAACGGGTGCCACCATTATTTATGGTCCAAATGCCGACCCGTCGTATGAGGTGTTAATAGCTGAGGATGGGCAAGAATTCAAACTGGGTAAACTAACATTCAAGGTATTGCATACCCCAGGGCACACTATGGAGAGTACGACATATCTTTTACGTGACGAGCATGGTAAAGATTATGCCATTTTTAGTGGGGACACCCTGTTTTTGGGTGATGTGGGGCGGCCTGACTTGGCACAAAAAGCAGCTTCAATGACGCAAGAAGAATTGGCCGGTATGCTTTACGATAGCCTACGAACCAAAATAATGCCACTTGCAGATGATGTAATCGTATACCCAGCCCATGGTGCGGGCTCTGCCTGTGGTAAGAACATGATGAAAGAAACCGTGGATACACTGGGCAACCAAAAGAAAATGAACTATGCCCTTCGCGAAAGTATGACCAAAGAAGAGTTTGTAAACGAAGTTACCGATGGCCTTCTTCCACCTCCACAATATTTTCCATTGAACGTAAAGATGAACAGGGAAGGATATGATGATATCCATGAGGTATTGAAACGTGGTGCTAGGGCACTTTCTCCACAAGCTTTTGAGGTTGCCGCAAATGAAACCGGTGCCGTAGTACTAGATGTGCGCCATCAAGATGATTTTGCCAAAGGCCATATACCCCGTTCCATCTTTATAGGATTAAAAGGGAGTTTTGCCCCATGGGTGGGTGCCTTGATAGCCGATGTAAAACAACCCATATTACTTGTCACCGATAAAAACAAAGAAGAAGAAGCCATCACCAGATTGTCAAGAGTAGGTTTTGATGGCACCTTAGGATATTTAGACGGGGGTATCGAAGCTTGGAAAAAAGCGGGTAAGGAAATCGATACGGTCGATAGTATTACCGCTGAGGTCTTTAAAAGTAGATTAGATGAACATGTACCGGTATTTGATGTGCGCAAAGAAAGCGAATTTAGTGCTGAACATATTGAAAATGCGCACTTCACACCTCTTGATTTCTTAAATGACCACTTGACGGAATTTCCTGAGAAAGAACCTTTTTATGTTCACTGTGCCGGGGGCTATCGTAGCATGATTGCAGCTTCTATTCTAAAGAGCCGTGGCATACACAACTTAGTGGACGTGGCAGGGGGATTCGCCGCTATCAAGAAAGCTGGAATTCCTGTTACTGATTTCAAATGTCCAACCACCTTCAAATAAACCGAACATGAATTGCCTATCTAAATATAGTCTTGTATTCACCCTTTTGGTTGCTGTCTTTGGCTGCCAGACCAAGCCCGATTCGAAGACGATCATTATCGTTGATAAAGCCCGAATAGAATCTGAGGTCATTGGAAAAAACGTACAATTGGTTGACGTTAGAACTCCCGAGGAATATGATGCAGGTCATATCGATAATGCCGTAAACTACAACATTATCGATAGTGAGACCTTTTTAAAACAAATCGAGGATCTGAATAAAGAGACCCCGGTATACCTCTATTGTAAGATGGGTGGAAGAAGTAATCGTGCTGCCGAACTACTGAAGGGAAAAGGATTTGTCAAAATTTATGATTATTCAGGGGGCTACAACGATTGGGTATCAAAATAAAGTAGTAAAGGCCTAATCCATATGATGGTTTTCGAAGTAGTATCCACATCTTGAATAGGGCCTCGATTACAATTTACAGGTATGTTGACTGGCCCTTCGATAAGTTTTCTTGTAATCAGTGTAACATCTGATGTAAATACACATCTTTTTAAAAACCAAGAACATGAAAATAGCCATCAGTATTACCCTTGCCCTATTATCCGTACAATTTTCTTCAAGCCAGAACACTGCTGACCAAATCAAATCACCCTCGGAATTCTTCCCAAAAGAAAAGGCAAAAGTACTCATTATGGGTACTTTTCACTTTAATTTTCCGGGCTTGGATACGCATAAAACCTCAGATTCCAATAAGATTGATGTCTTGAAAGAACCCAAAAAAAGTGAGGTAACCGCATTGGTGGAATACATCAAAAAATTCAATCCGAATAAAATATTGATTGAAGCCAGAACAGATTGGAACGACCGTTATCAGGCCTATCGAACAGGCGAATATCGAGATAAAAGGGATGAGCGCTATCAGGTGGCGATGCGTATTGCCCACGAATTGGATTTCGATAGTATTTTCAGCGTTGATGCCCCTACGTTGGAAAGTGAGCTTTTTGAGAAAGATTCCTTATTGACCAAATCCTTGACCAATAAAATCAATTGGGATGCAAAAGACCCGTATTTTGAAAAGGCTTTTGAGTGGATTGACCACCGTGATAGCTTGATGAAACAGGTGCACTTACTTGATTTCATTAAGAAAATGAACCGGAGGGAATCGCACAATGCAAATTTTGGTTTATACCTTACCGGGGCAATGGCTACTGAAGATTATGATGGTGCCGATAAGCTCACTATATGGTGGTACAACAGAAATGTTAGGATATTTTCAAATATCCTGAAATTGACTTCAGGTCCTGAAGATAGAATTCTTTTGGTTATCGGTAATGGCCATGCGGCCATCTTAAGACAACTTTTTGAAGCTTCACCGCAATTTGAATTTGTCGAATTTGAGGGTTTAAAGGATTAATTAAACAAGTTCGACCCAGGATCTGTCCTTTAATACAGGTAAGGACGAATAAATTCAAAAGCTGTCACCTCGAGTACTTTGACTTCGCCCAGTATAAACCATAGTTGAGAGGCCCTTAAAATCGAGAACAGTATAAGGTCTCTATTGCGCTTGTCTGCCGACAGGGTAGGCTTGACCTGATAGTAAAACATAAACCGTTGAAAATCAAAATAAAATACTTCAAGTTTATGTTGCATTCACGGAATGACAATTTTTCTCTAAAACCATTTTTTAGCACTTTGGAGCACCGGGTGGAACTTCTAAAGAAGTCGGTGGCCGTGTAACGATGCGTAGGTAACCTATTGCACAAAATCAAATTGGGTGAAAATTGGAATCATGAAATCTTGATAGATCAATTGATAGAAGTCAACCGATAACGAACCTTTGCTAGAAACCATCTTTTTTGAGTGGTCCTTTTATTCTTGAAATGTAAAGTAGGCCTAAAAATGAAATGCTGTGTAACCTAAGTTACCGGCTTCTTTGTGTCATTCAGATATATTTGACCATGCAATTGAAGAAATGGCACAAATTTCTACTGGTCTGTCTAAGCTGTTTGGTTTTGGTCACCACAATTGTTCTAATAATTGAAAAATTAAACCATTGATATGAAGAAAAATATGGGCGGTACGGACCGCATTGTTCGATTTGTTATTGCATTGATTGTTTTGGCATTGTACTATTTTGAAGTTATCGGGGGAACCTTAGCATATGTGTTATTGGCCCTTTCGGTAATTTTTGTGCTGACCAGCTTTGTAAGCTTCTGCCCCTTGTATTCCATTTTTGGTCTTAGTACCTGTAAGGTCAAAACTGAGGTGTAATGGGATTAGGTCTTTTAAAGAAACTTATTTTGATTGCCATTTTATTCAAATAGGTGTTTTTTTACGGTGATCATTATGATGATTATCGTCATATTTACAGAAACGAATAGTCGCAGAAAGCGCGGTCCCTATTGATTTTGACATCTATGAATAGTATAAGGCTAAATCGGTATTTGTATTTTCCTTGTAAAAATTTTCAGGTATGAATGCTATTTTACAACCCTGGCAATGGTACGTTTCAGGCCCATTGATTGCCGTCATCATGGCAATCTTGATATTGCTTGGTAAACGGTTTGGCATGTCCTCAAATTTAAGAACGCTATGTACGATTGCCGGAGGCGGTAAAGTGGCCGAATTTTTTAATTTCGATTGGAAGGCCCAACGGTGGAACCTGATAGTGGCATTAGGTGCTGTTATCGGTGGGGTTATTGCCGCAAATTTTTTGACTGTTGATACTACCGTTGCGATAAGTGCCAAGAGTATTGAAAAACTACGACAATTGGGCTTCGAGAGTGCCGGCACCGGGTATATGCCCGCTGAGTTTTTTTCCAATACGGCTTTTTTTGATCCAATGGCTATAGTGGCTTTATTGGTAGGGGGTTTTCTAGTGGGTTTTGGGGCACGATACGCCGGTGGATGCACCTCTGGGCATGCAATCTCAGGTTTAAGTAATTTACAACTTCCATCGTTGATAGCCGTCATTGGCTTCTTTGTTGGGGGATTGGTCATGGTGCATTTTATTTTCCCTTTAATTTTTTAGGCGAATGAGAAGTAGTAGCTATTTAGTGGTCGGAATCTTTTTCGGAATTGTAATGTTCAAATCAGAAGCTGCCTCATGGTTCCGTATATATGAAATGTTTCAGTTTGATAGTTTTCATATGTACGGTATCATTGGTTCGGCATTGGTTTTGGGCACCTTATTTACACAATGGATAAAAAGGGGAAACAAGAAATCGTTTTATGGCGAAAAAATTACCATTGCCGATAAAGAAAAATCTTTTGCACGTTATGCAATCGGAGGCGTTTTGTTCGGTTTGGGTTGGGCATTGGCAGGGGCCTGCCCCGGACCAATGTATACCTTGCTTGGAGCCGGCTTTCTGCCTATTTTGGTTGTTATTTTCGGTGCACTGGTAGGCACATTTGTTTACGGATTGCTCAAAAATCGACTTCCGCACTAAAACATTTGCCAATAATTGCATGAATTTGGCGTTATGCAGAGGGTTTAGGTCATAAAACGATGTTTTGTGGCTCAAAATGCGATTAACCTTTAAATTTACATCCCAAATTATAATGTGCCGCCCAAAAACGGGCGAGGTATTTATGCAGACCACAACTTGGATTATTGACGATGATATGGTGTCGCAATTTGCGACCAGATATTGCCTTGAGCAATATGGTGGTAATTTGGCCATAGAGACTTTTTCGAACGCAGAAGAAGGGCTCGCCGCTGCAAATACCCTAATTAAAAACAATCAAGCCTTACCAAAGTTGATTTTTTTAGATTTAGTGATGGACGATATGGACGGATGGCAGTTCATTGATCAGCTCAAAAAAGTAGCCAAACAAAGTGCTTTCCCAAAAATATACGTACTGTCCGCATTTGTGAATGCCAAAGATAGGGCCACTGCAAAAAAACATAAACAAGTATCAGGGTATTTTGATAAACCCCTTACGGGAATTAGCCTCTCCAGAATATTTGGGGCTAAGACAAAAATATAGAACGTAAGGCGTGCTGCTCGGCGCGCAATAATTAGGGATGCCTTGACCCCTGAGGACTACTACAATAAATTATCTTTACCATAGTTCGTTAAATCATTATATGATTTACAACGGTGCACGGGGTGGCGCAGTCATTTTCATTGGCATTTTTAAAATAAGAAAAATATGAAACAAGCGATAGTGCATATTGCCTTGGTCGTAAAAGACTATGATGAAGCAATAGCATTTTATACCAAGAAATTACATTTCGATTTGATTGAAGACACTTATCAACCCGAACAAGATAAAAGATGGGTGGTGGTAGCACCCCCAAATTCAATAGGGACTACAATTTTATTGGCAAAAGCCTCTAACGAAAGGCAAGAAAGCTTTGTTGGTAATCAAACGGGCGGACGGGTATTTCTATTCTTGAATACCGATGATTTTTGGAGGGATTATAACGAAATGTCCTCAATGGGAATAGAATTCGTCAGAGAACCCAAAGAAGCTTCTTATGGAACTGTTGCCGTTTTTAAGGATTTGTATGGAAATCTATGGGATTTGTTGCAACTAAGTCCTGAAAGCCCAATAATAACGACAATTGACACGTAAAGGTTTAAAGCGTTACATACTTTAATAAAATGGGTGCTAGAACCATCTTGACGACTTTATTTTCTATTTTAATAGCCCTCTATATTGCCAGCCATTCCACACTAATATCAGGAATATCCCCTTTTTTGTATACAGTGCTATTGACCCTGATTTTTGCGTTATTTCTGGCCATTTTGATTTTCATTTATAATGAACCCAATAGAAGACTAAAGAAAATTCAGTTCGCCATATTGGTTGTAGCTATAGTCATCGGTATTTACTGTGCAAAAAGGATCGATGATTCTTTTATCAAAGCACCTTCAAGGTTTTATTATCAATCGAGCACGTTCATACGCTTTTTCTAAGAGGATACACCAGCTACTTTTTAACTATTTCTTTAAGAATACTATAAAAAAGTATATTTTTGGCTTCCATTTTCATGGCCCCGTAGTTCAATGGATAGAATAGAAGTTTCCTAAACTTTAGATGCAAGTTCGATTCTTGCCGGGGCTACTTTTTGGTATTTAACGTGAATTCAACCTACAAAACCCATTGTTTTTTGACTTCTAAAGGTTTAAGTACTTTCATTGGGTTGAGCCTGCTTCGTTGACAAACAGGCTCAGTAGAAACCTCTTTATATGTTCACATTCTCAAGTTCTTGACTGTTTCTTTATCGGGTGGGCTATGTCTAGGGGTGACCGCTATGCGTATTAATGGTATCTATTTTCTTAGAGACCGGAAGTGCCGTTGAACTTACTTGATATACTTTAGTAAGTTTTATTTAAAGACCAAAGTTTAAACCCAATTGAAACCTGCCGTTTTCCGATCCCTCAAAATAGGACATCCTTAATTGTAAAAGGGAAGCCATGGAAATACGTATTCCACCTCCGTATCCGTTATACCAACGGTTTGAACTTGAACCGGGTTGCCAAACACTACCAAGGTCGTAACCTATAAAAGTGTACAGACGTGCTGGGAAGAGAAAGGTCTTTACTGGTTTGAATCGATAAAGTACGTCCACTGAGGTATTGAAAGCGGTTTGGCCGCTAAAACGGTGCTGCCGATATGCCCGTAGTCCTGAGTCCCCACCCAAACGGGCCGAATGGTAAAATGGAATCGTATTCCCTTCTCGCAATTGCCCCTTGAATCTATTTTTCAAAATCAGGTTACCTGACGGCTCCAAAGCATTCCAAAGTTCCAAGTCGGCGTTTAAGGCCCAAGTAGTAGGCACTGGCCCTAAATTATCAAAAATGCCCGCTTCGATCGTTGACATCAGCCCCCTGGTAGGAAAACTCTCGTTGTCCACACTCTTAAAACCATATTTTAATTTAAGGTTTATGAACTCTAGCGTGTTCGCGGCATTGCCTATATCAACAAACCCTGAAGGTTTAGAGGATACGTTTTTGTAGAAAACCCCGAATTCTAGGGTATTTCCATAAGATTCGTTACGGTAAATTGCCAAGCCACCTTGTAGATATTGTATGGGAATTCTATTGGCATCGAGACCGTTGTCCCCATTTTCCGAACCATTACCGAAACCAAAAAAGTTTTCAGTGTAATTGGCACTCGTGAATCTACCTTCTGCCTTAAAATTCCATCTTCCAAAAATGTTGGCAAAGTGGGCCTCAGGTATTAGCTCTACTGCTTGGGTCAACGAGATATAACGAGTATTGAGGGCCCACATTGACGTAAAGGGATTGCGCTCTAACCCAAGGTTTTTATGTCCTATTTTTAACTGTGGTACAACACCCTCGTCTGGATTGAAAATTAGATTGGGCTCCAAAAACTTGCCCGATGAAGGCCGTACCTCTGGATCGTAGATATGATTGGCGTAATTATCGCTTATTCTCAGTTTGGCAGCTCCGCTATTTTCAGTTTCATTGTTGGGATTTCTTTGATCATAGATTGAAATGCCCTTTCCGTTTTCAATGGCATAGGTATCCTTTTCAAGACCGCCGGCAAGAATAACCTTAATCTTGGTTTTTGATGCCCCTGAAACCTCAAAAATATCCTTGTCATCCAGTCCATATACCCACAACTCTTGGGTTTCACCTTTATTGAAGGTACGATCGAATAGCTTTGTTCCCTTTTTTCCATCTTTGATACGAAAGGCCGAAATGCGCAAAGTGTCCTCATTTTCGATGTCCATATGAAATAGATCATCTTTATCGGTTCCCTTTAAGGTCTGAAATTGAAGAAAATAGTCTAAATACCTATCAACAATTTTACGAAGATTTCCCTTTCGTAAGAGGAGATGCTCTTGAATTTTGTTCCAAACGTCGTCTTGAATTTCCTTTGGTGCCGAGGCGAACGCTTTTGATACCGTCTCCTTATTTAATTGATCTTGGATAAATTGAACCTGTTCCCCCCATACGTCTCGACCGGAGCGTTGAATGATTGCCCGATCTAGATTAATGGCACTCTCACTGAAATTTTTGACGAACTCGATATCAGGGCCATATTTACCGAGTACACGACTACCACTGATAACCTTTTGTAGAAATTCGAGGTACTTACCGTCAAAATTGGCAAAGACCTGATCGCGATCTCGGGGCACTGGGGTATAAATGTTCTTTTCCCCTTGTGATTTTTTAGACCAACTCCATTGTCCTTCGTGTCGGTCCCAATCGCCGATCAACATGTCAAATATTCGAGCCCTGATATATTCTCGCTCATCAACTTGATTGGCCTCGTCGTCGCGTAAGGCTTCAAAAAGCTCTTTGGTGTCGATTACCTCATCACTATTTCCGAACATATGAAAGTCCTCAAAATCGCCATCTGGTTTTCGTTCGAGCATGTAAAGCCTATTACCATGTGCATCATTGAAGTCTCCGAGAGCAGCTTGTTTAGGAACATAAAATAATTTCGGATGGGTATGTTTGATCTTGATTTGGTGTGCCAAATCGGCAATGACAAAAGCGCCATAGGGGTGTGCAGCGGTAAAAAAATCCGCAATCAATTCTGCCGGAAGCGTTTCAGAAAAGTATTGTTGCGCATTGAGGTCATTGAACCCTGAGGCCTTTAAATAAGAATAAGGGTTTTTTTCAAGAGCACGAAGATTGTAGTCCCTACCTTTTTTGTCTATCAACCTGAGTGAAATGGTTTGGTTTCCACCTCCGGCCCGTTCGGGTGTAAGTCCCCCATAAAGCGTATCTAGAAGCGCCACTGGGGCCTCTACCGGTACGCCATAGACATACCTGTAGTGCTTGCCCCAGCGCTTCTCGAATTTCTTATCGACGAATACCTGCTCTTGCGGGTATACCGATGCTTTGAACGTAGGGGGAAAGCGTTTGGGAAGACTATCGATTGGATAGTGCTTTTTTTCTGGAAATGTTTTCGCCTTAAAAACCTCAACCTCACTTTTCTTTGGCCCTATAGTATAAAAATAGATTTCCGATAAGCCGTTTTCATAGAGTTTCAGTTCTGCAAAGCCGGGCTTGCCAGAACTAAACACGCCATTTCTGCCAAGGGATGCAGCTTCTGAACTGCTTGTCGTTCCAGAGATTATTTGCCTTATGTTACCGTCTTCGATATATTGTAACGAATTCTCATGGGCCGAAAGGATGAACATTCGCTGAACCTCAAGTGCCGACATCTTAATTTCAGACATGAGCTCATTCATAAGGGGGTTGTAACGGTCTTGTCTTGATATACCTCCCTCAGAACGAAGTAGGGCCCATATGGTTCCAATTCCTGGTATAAATCCGTTCTGTCTGCTAGGGCTATACGCTATTGAAAAGGGCAATCTTCCGCCGTGGATGCCATTTGTGAATAAAGGGTGGTGTATGAGCAATAGCACATTTTTATGTCGGGCCTTTTTTATCTTATCCTTCAGTTTGACGATAAATTGCTTTCGTGTCTTTAACTCGCACTTATCATTGATGTTGGGTCTTTTATCCCAATCCTCGATATACCATTGCGAATCAACGATTATAATCTCGGTATAATCATCTACGGTTATGGTCTCAAGGGGACATCCCTTTTCTGGCTCAAAAGTATTATCCCGCCCTAGCGCCTTTTCGAAATAATCTTCAATATCATCAAGGCCTTCCAAGCCGTATGCCTTCCATTCCTTCTCACCGGGAATCACGAGACCCTCGCCTTTGAATTCTAAAATCAATTTTGATAAGGTATCCAATTGACCCAATACCTTTGGGCTTGAAAGATTGTTTTTGGTTACATTATCGCCGAGAAGGATAAAGTAATCATCTTCTTTCGCCGATGATAATTTTTGTTTTAAAAAACGGAATAGCTCGTTGTTTATTCCTGATTTTTTTGAGCCCGTATTCCCTAAAAGGAAATAACTCCTGAATTTGGTGTGCTGCTTTTCACCGATCAAGGCTTTATCAGACCCCTCGCGTAACCCTGATTTTTGCACACTATTTTTGGTGGCGCATCCAGATATGAGAAGCACCACCAGAATCACCGCAAAATTATATCTAGCTATAGTGATGTTTTATATTTAAAAGACAAAGACAAGTAACCTTTGCTTAATTCGTAGAAGGTAAAAATACCGAAATTTGGTGATTCGGCTTTTATGTCTTTTTTCCGGTTAAAGGTTTGGTACTACTGCTATAATCAAAACAATATATCTCACACTAGTTTAAGGGCTCATATGGTAATTCGGGTAAACACGTGTACTGTAGCAATAGGGTAACAAAAAACAATAGACCCATCTATTTGGTCTTGTATATAAGTCAGGGTGGGTAGCACTGCCTTTTGGTTTTCAGTTAACTTCGTTTTAGAATCCGTACATCGATTTTTGCGAAAAACTGGAAAATCACTATCGAAAATAGGCCTAGCAGCTACTCTTTTTTTCTGGTCGTTCAATCTTTAAGTATAGTGGTCATGGCATATATTTCATCTAAAGGAGAGGTAATATCACGATTTCCTTCACCAACAGTGACCGTGGTTATGACCGCTTCTCCAATAATGTGCCTTCCATACAAGGTGCCATTTTCATCCTTATGGATACCCTCTATCGGGTAAGTGTCCAATAAATCGGCTAATTGTGTATCAGCGTAAGATGTTTTCAATCCCCAAATGGCATGAAGTATCAAAGGTTCTCCCCTTGGGGAATTACCTACGTACAACATATTATGGCCTTTCTTTCTCAGGATGGTCAAAAAGGGTATTCCTTTTTCTTTGATTAGTTTTATCTTCTCTTCAGTACCGTCAAGAAAATCGTATCTGCGACCAATTGCCATTTGATCCCCTGAATCACGGGGCAGCCATAGTTTATAGGTGCCTAACAAATCACGGATCATAGACGAGCAATCCCTATTTTCTAAGTGGCCGCCCCAGCCATAGGGTCTTCCGATTAAATTGGAGACCAAATGCTTAAGGGTATTGCCACTGAATTTAAAATTACCAAGTGCAATTTCGCTTTTCTCGACTTCGGCCGTTAATAGATGGGCATTTTGGTTTTCATCTGCGCTGACGTAGTTTACCAAAACTTTATTTGGCTTAGTTATCATTTCTTCATAAGGCAGTACCATCCCCATCTTAGCATTTAAGGCATAATTTGAAACCGGGCTTTGCAAATTGACCTTATCCGATAAGGGCATACCATAATTTTCAGTAGACCATTTCGTAATAAAATCTTCATTGGCAATAGCAACATCACGTAGGGCTACCCAGCCTTTGTAATACGGACTTATCACATAACACCACTGTTTGTCATCAGTAGTGTGGACCAGTAAGAGCGGTGTATTGGCCCAAAGGCCGGTCTCTTGAAAATAATCGAAAGGGTAGCCCTCTCCAGCTTTTGAATAGGTATCGAAGCCCGGACGATGGGTTGGTACCCTTCGCAAATTGGTATGAGCGATTACGATTCCCTTTTTTAAAAAATTCGGAAAGCTGGTGAAGTCTACATTATCGACAATTTCTTGACGCTGCCATTTTTTATGGGGCTTCTTATTCTCACCATACCAACCGTCGTCAATCAAATATTCTTTTAAGTAAGACGGGTCCTTACCAGGTAAAGTTTCAAGGGAGTCCAATAATACTTGGGCACTTTGATTCCATGGCAAGAAGAAATTCATCATAAATTCTTTTTGTCTTGACTTCGGGATTTCAATAGTATCCATGGGATAATCAAGATCGTTTAGGGTGAAGGTCTTGATTTGAAATGGCAATTCTTTTTCCCCCTCATTTTTGCAGCCAATAATAGAGGAAATAAAAAAGAATACTAACATCGAAGCGATACGCATGGGTCTTAATTTAAAGCTAGATGATCTTCAAGGTTGAATTACAGACGATTTGAAATTACTCCTATTCTTCGAAAATACAAGTGCCAACTTCAAAATAGGGTCATGAGACGACAAGTCGGCGCTGCAATTAAATTGTATTAGATCGGCGTTTTCATATCATTTTCAGAAAGTACTTCTATATGGATTTCATGAAATGCCCATAGATTTAATCAGTACTCAACATTTTGACTTAAATTGACCAAAAATAGCAAGTCGTTTAAAAAATACAAAGTCGGTTGCTTTCCTCAACAGCGCAATGGGTAAATCACCATCAACGAATATAGTATTCCCCACCCGTGTTCCGCATGCCATAAGTATGCTGTTCGGTATTATCGTTCTGGTCACGGTATTGACCTACATTATTCCGGCCGGAACTTATGAGCGTGTTTCGGTGGATGGACGAAACACCGTCGTTCCGAATTCGTACCGAACGATCGATTCGACCCCAATAGGCTTATTGGACATGTTCAAAGCCATTCCGCTTGGTTTTGAGGCGGCTATTGAAATCATATTCATTGTTTTGGCAGGCGGTATCATGTTTGGCTTTCTAGAAAAATCAAAGGCCGTGGAGAATGGCGTAGGGACCCTTGTAAAGAAACTGGGTTTGCAAAACAAACAGCTCATTATCGTAATCATGACCTTCGTTTATGGTATTTTGGGTGTAGCCGTCGGTTATGAAAACAACATTGCCATGGTACCGATCGCAGCCGTACTGAGCTTGGCATTGGGTGGGGATCTGATCTTGGCCGCGGGGATCTCAGTGGGGGCCATGACCATCGGGTTCGGCCTTTCTCCAATAAACGCCTACACCGTTGGCACCGGACATAAATTGGCGGAACTTCAAATGTTTTCCGGGGCCATTTTACGTAGCGTCCTTTGTTTTGTGGCATTAAGTGTAATGGCCTATTATAACGTACGTTATTTCAAAAAGATTTCTACCGATCCAACTAAAGGTTTAGGAAAAGGACTTAACACTGATGATTTGGCCCTTTCAAAACCAATTGAAGACTACAGTCTAAGTAAGAATAATTGGATGGTCATCGCTATATTTATAGGTGGCTTGTTGGCTATTTTATACGGTGTGTTTAAGTTGCATTGGTACATCAACGAGCTCTCGGCGGTATTTTTGATGATTGCCCTGCTTTGCGGTATCATTTCCCGAATGGGTGCCAACACTATGAGTGAGACCGTTTTGAAATCGGTGGCCCTAGCAGCACCCGGGGCCTTTATGGTAGGTTTTGCAACATCCATTAAAGTGCTTATGGAATTGGGGAACATAGGCGACACCATATCCTATCAGCTTTCAACCCTTTTAGAGGGGTTGCCCTTATATGTTTCGGCAATTTGTATGACCATTTCACAATCGGTAATCAACTTTTTCATTCCTTCAGGAAGCGGACAGGCTTTGGCCACATTACCCGTTATGCTTCCCTTGGGGGAATCTTTGGGCCTGACAAGACAGATCACGATTTTGGCCTTTCAAATAGGTGATGGGTTATCGAACCTTGTCAATCCGACCTTAGGGGGGCTTATCGCTATGCTCAGTATGTGTAGGGTGCCTATTGACCGATGGATTCGTTTTATTTTTCCTGTATTGATAAGTGTGCTCTGTCTTGCCTTTTTGGCATTGATAGTAGCCGTCGCAATAAATTATAGTTAACACCTATGACCGTAGAAAAAATCTTGGCAAAACTCGTCTCATTTCCTGTTCTTGGGGGTGAAAGCAACATGAGCATTCTTAATTGGATAAAAGATTACATAGCGACGTATGGCGTCACCGTGAATTTGGTTCCGAACCAAGAAGGCACCAAAGCCTCGCTACATTGCCGAATAGGGCCTGCGGTCGATGGGGGTATTATCCTTTCCGGACATATGGATGTCGTACCTGTAGTAGGTCAAGAATGGAGTACGGATCCTTTTGTACTTACCGACAAGGGCGACGGTAAATTGTACGGCAGGGGTTCTTGTGATATGAAGGGTTTTTTGGCCTGTTGTTTAGCGGCACTACCTGAAATGGTAAAGGCCGATTTAAAAAAACCGATTTACTTCGCCTTTTCTTATGATGAAGAAGTCGGTTGCTTGGCTGCACCAGAATTGGCCCGGGCAATTAAGACACAGTATGGCGAAACACCAAAATATGCGCTTATAGGGGAACCCTCGCTCATGGAACCGATAGTAGGCCAGAAGGGCATCTACATTCTCGAAACCTATGTCAATGGTTCTGCCGGACACAGTAGTCGTATAAAACAAGAAGTAAGTGCTATTCATGAGGCTATGCGATTAATTCTCTGGTTAGAAAACAAAATGGATCGATTGATTGCCGATGGGCGTTTGGATGACCGTTTTCATCCCCCTCACTCTTCTATCCATATTGGGTTGGTCAACGGCGGGATCGCACCGAATGTCATAGCGGATAAAGCACATTTTTATTGGGATTTACGAACTATTCCCATGGATGATATACAGGCTATCGTTGCTGAATTTGAAGCGTATTGTAGACAGCGTGAGAACGAGTTGCAGGGAATTTTCCCCGATTTTTCAATAAAAACCGTAGAAAACCATCCTCCCGTGCCGCATTTAGATACCAAAGCTGATGATGCCATTGTGGCTTTGATCAAAAGAATCTCGGGCAGTTCAAAACTGGATACGGTTTCTTATGCGGCTGAGGCGGGGCAATTTGCCAATGAAGGTTTCCATTCAGCCATTTGCGGACCCGGTTCCATTGCACAGGCCCACAGGGCCGATGAATTTATTGCAAAAGAGCAATTGGCAAAAGGGATGGAAATGATGGATAAGCTGATCAAAGAACTATCGTCAGGTAATTTTGCTTAGTTTCAAAGTCGCTAATGTTGTATCTTTAAGTCAAATTCAACCGTCAAACCAAAATCATGTCTTCATTACGTCACAATTGCCTTCTTGTAGTAATATTGGTATTCTTTGCCAGTAGTTGCAAAGAAAAGCCTGCTGCTACCGATTCAAAAACCGAAACTGAGGAAGAATTGGTGCAACGCGCCTTAGAGATCCATAAACGTGTGCTTACGCTGGATACGCATGCAGATACCCCATTGCGCATGATCGAACCCGGGTTCGATATGGCCGAACGACATGACCCCAACGAAACGGGTTCAAAAGTAGATTACCCGCGAATGAAAGAAGGCGATTTGGATGCTATCTTTTTTGCTGCTTTCGTGGCCCAGGATATTCGGGATGATGACGGTAATACTAGGGCAAAAGCGCTTTGTCTTCAAATGATCGATTCCGTTGTTGCATCTACCGATAGAAATTCAGATATCGTAGGGTTGGCGCTGAATCCAGACGATGCCTATGCTTTGGAAAAAGAAGGGAAACGTGCTATTTATATTGGTATTGAAAATGGCTATCCCATTGGTGATGATCTTTCTAATGTTGAACTCTATTTTAATAAGGGTGTGCGCTATATCACCTTGGTACACTCATCGAACAACGATTTGGCCGATTCAGCTACGGATTCAAATGGAACGGAGCATGGCGGTTTGAGTACGTTTGGTGAAAAGGTTGTGGGTGAAATGAACCGCCTAGGGATCATGGTGGATGTTTCGCACGGAAACGATAGCCTGTTTTATGACACCATAAGCCTCTCAAAAGCGCCGATTATCGCCAGCCACTCCAATGCAAGAGTGGTGACCGATCACCAACGCAACATGACCGACGACATGTTAAAGCTTATGGCTGAAAACGGCGGTGTCGTTCAATTGACCATGCTCGCTGATTACCTTCGCACGGCCCCACCGAATGCCGCTCGTGATTCTGCAATGACCGAACTTCGCGCCAATATGAAACCTATTAGTGAAATGACCGATGAAGAACGTGCCGAAATTCGAAAGTCTTTTCAAGAACTCAATGAAAAGTATCCGAACCCACCTGCAACGGTTACCCATGTGGTCAATCATATCGACCATATTGTAAAGATAGCAGGTATCGACCATGTCGGCATTGGATGTGACTTTGACGGAGGTGGTGGAATCGAAGGTGTTTTTGATGCCAGTGAGGTCATGAACATTACGATAGAACTGGTGCGACGTGGTTATACCGAAGAGGCGATCGAAAAGATCTGGGGTGGTAATTTGATTCGGGTTTTCAAAGAGGTTCAGGCAATCGCAGAACAGCTACAATCTGAAGGGGCATCTTAAGCATCTAAACAATATGATGGTACTGCGATCGATCGTTTGTATTTCTGTTTTGATGCTGTCAACATCTTTTGTTGCCCACCCCTTACGACTATCGCTATGTGAAATTGAATATACACAGAAAAAGCAATCGCTCTCCATTAACCTAAAGCTCTTTCTGACTGATGTGAACGAAGCACTGGTTTTTGACCCCTACAGCGAAGAATTGGCCTTTTGCCAACCCAATGAGTCAAGCAAGGCAAACCAAATGCTCATGGACTATGTCAACCGATTTTTCTATGTAAAAGCGAACGGAAAGACCTTAGACTTGAAAATAAAGCGAAAGCGACTTAGTGGAGAAGGTGATAATACGGCATTGTGGGTGTATTTTGAATTCAGACAGCCTAACCCCTTGACCTCGTTAGAAATTAAGAATGCGGTTTTTACCGATTTATTCTTTGACCAGAACAACATTGTATACGTGCACGTCAATGGAGAGTCGAAAAGTATGATGCTCAATAAGAAAACAGCGGTACACCAACTCAAATTCTAATATGCACCCATTTGAATTTTATCTGAAATTAGGTTTTGAGCATATTGCGGACGTTGCTGCCTATGATCATATTCTCTTTTTGGTAGCACTATGCGCTGTGTACCGAATTGAGGAGTGGAAAAAAATCCTTATTCTGGTCACCGCGTTCACCATCGGCCATAGTATTACCCTAGTTCTGGTTTCATTAGAACTATTTTCAATTCCGTCGAACATCATTAAGTTTCTTATTCCATTAACGATTTTTGCTACTGCAGTGCATAATGTGTTAGGTGCTGATCAGGCAGTAAAATCCATAAAGATGAAACGGAATTATGCCATGGCCCTCTTTTTCGGAATGATCCATGGTATGGACTTTTCGAACTATTTTAAAGCACTTATTATGGATCCCTCAGATATTGTGGTGCCGTTATTGGGCTTTAATGTAGGCATTGAATTGGGCCAGTTATTGATTGTCTTCTTTATTGTTGGAATCGCCTTTCTATTTCTGCATCTCATGAAGGTAAAACACCGAGAATGGAACCTCTTTATTTCGGGTGCGGCCGCGGGAATGTCACTTATCTCAATGCTTGAAAATGCATTTTGATGGAGTTTTCAAAATTAGCACAAGAAAAGTTATCGATAAATACCCTACTTCAATCGGCACTGTGTGTAAATAGGTGCCCTAATGTCGCATGTTTTTCCATACTACTTGAAAAGAAATATAGTGTTAAAAAGGTTACACAGCTTTTTTTCAATCGGTAGATAAAACTTATTTCTCAGCCCGTTCAGAACACCTCTGCGTTTTATCTAGGGAATCAAGGACAAAGAAAGTTTCACCGCAATTCTTGAATATGGTTTAAGTTTAATATAGATAGCTTTCAAGAAGAGTTCTCTGGACTGTTAAAGACTAATTTTAAGGAATAACAACACCCTAAAGCGGGCGATACCTTAGGTATTTACTTATCATATGTCTTGTACCTCAAATCTTGGGCTTTGATGTCTTTATGCCAAAGCTCTTTTCCGTCTTTATCCAATATTTTAATATTAAGCACACGATTGGTACGAGGGCCGCTTACATTTAAAATACCGAAGTTATGTTGGCCTACCACGGTTTCTTCCAACCTATAGGTATTTAGTTTTTCTTTATTGTTATTGGTACCCGCGGTCAAAGAGGAACAGGTCAAATCATAAATGGGATAAACCCGATCATTTTCTTGCATACGGCTTAAAACCGTATGATGCCTATCACCATCTAAAAAGATGACCCCTTCAATTCTGGCTTCCCTAATTTTGTCCAGTAAATACTGTCTTTCGTTCGAAAAAGTGGCATAGTTTTCATAGTCAGCTTCTGTACTGATTACTTGCCCCCCAATGGCAATAAACTTAAATGGGGCAGTACTTGAAGCCAATGCATTGATAAGCCAATCAATTTGTGCCCTTCCTAAAATTTCACGTTCTGTAGTGAAATTGTTGTTTGATGTTCTGAAGTAACGGTTATCCAGTAAGAAGAATTGTAAATCTGCCCATTGAAAGGTACCCGTGATACCGCCCTTATCGATGACGTCGTAGTTGGGATTGCCCCAAAAAAGCTTAAAAATTTCAGAGGTCGCTTTTTTTTGCCAAAAACTGCTATCAGCATCGTTCGGGCCAAAATCATGATCGTCCCAAATGGCGTAATGATGTGTGGAGGCGAGTAGTGCTTGCAGTTCGGGCAATGAACGGGTATGGGTGTAGCGGTGCAAAATACCCGTTCTTGAGTTCCAGTCGGGTTCCCTTAAATAGGTGTTATCTCCAAGCCAGAGCATAAAATCCGGATTTTTTTTGTAAATCGATTCAAATATTTCAAACTCACTTCCGTAGGGCTTGCCCGGCCTGTCGAAACGTGCTTCATTCACATAATTGCAACTTCCAATGGCAAAATTGACTTCCGGTGGATCCGTTCTCCATTGCCAGAGTGTTTGAGATTGGAATTCCATCGGGTAATCCCTTTGGATTTTTTCACCATTGACAAATAATTCGTAGATATATTCCTTTCCGGGCATGATTTGATTTGCTACTAACTTTGCTACGAAACCAAACTTGGATTGCGTGGTATATTTTTCGGTTTTGAAACGTTTGTTGGGGTTCTTCTTATCAAAATATTCAAAATGGACTTCGGCAGAAGTAGTCGTTTGAACCCAAAGAAGGGCTTCTCGCATGGTAGAATAGCCGACCATGGGCCCAGATTGGACCAAATCTTGTGAAAAAATGAAATGACTATTAACTAGTAATAGGATTATAACAAACAGCGTATTTTTCATAGTGAATCGACTTTGGCGGATATGGACGTTTATAGCTGAACAAAAATAGGAAGGTAAGCTTGGTTAATGTTTTGAAAACCTAAAGAAAGTGTTATTTTTTTCATGGTATCCTACCAGTAAGAGGTTATGACTCCAAATCATGGAATATATATTGAAACCGGTTTTCAATGAATGGATTACCTACCATCTTTCGCCGACCGAATAAACCTATTGTTACTAATACGTAAATGTGGAAGACGGATGCTCAAAATCCGTAGTCCAATATAATTTAGTTAATTTAAAAGCCATAAAACTACCAATGCCGAAAAGAGAACTATATAATTGTCACACCCATATTTTCACCATTGATCATGTGCCAAATGAATTCGGTAAGACATTTGTTCCTGACTTTTTGGCCGGCATACTGACCATAAAATTGGTGAAATGGTACTATACCAACCTTACCTCTCGTGGTAGCGCAAAGTATAGAAGGTTCAGGCATGCCATAAAGAAGGTAAAATACGCGATACTTGATTTTTTTAGATGGACCATTGTACTGAACATTGTCTATCACCTTATAAAGTTCGTGCTTAGGTGGTTATTCAACATCTTCATAAACTTTTTTAAAGTCGAGTATCTATTTAGTAAAGAATTACGGGCCGTTACCAATCGCTTTATGACCATGGGCAGGTATGCCATGCGTTACAAAACACAGGGCAAAATATATGACTTAATTGAGAAAACATATGAAACCGGTACCAAGATCGTGGTATTGCCGATGGATATGGACTATATGGATGCCGGTGATCCGGAAATTCCCTATTTAGAACAATTGGAGGAAATCAAGAAGGTAAAACGGAATAATCCCCATATGATTCCATTCATATTTGCCGACCCAAGAAGGATTAAAGCCACCAAAGCCCAAAAAGGAAGGAAAAGTTATTCCAATCTGCTAAAATCATCTTTGCATAAGGGTGGGTTTTCCGGAATTAAAATCTATCCTGCACTTGGCTACTATCCTTTTGATAAAGAACTTATTGATACTTGGCTGTTTGCACAGAAGCACGAAATACCGATAATGACCCACTGTATCGAGGGCACTGTTTTTTATCGAGGTAAGAAAAAGAAGGAATGGAATGCCCATCCTATTCTAGAATACAAGAATGCTGAACATGAATTGGTCCCCATACCCCTTCCGCAAACAAAGAATTATGATTGGACGACCAATTTCACACATCCCTTAAACTATGAATGTTTGCTAAATCCGACATTATTATCAAAGTATTTAGGATATGAATGTGATCTGAGTAAATTAAAAATATGTCTAGCCCATTTTGGGGGGAGTGATGAATGGCATAAATATGAAGCGGATGGATGGAACAACTATAATAAAAACATCACCCACGATACCTTATCTGGCTATCATAGGGTCAAAAATACCTTGAACCATGCCAGCAAAAGAACTATTTGGTGGGATGCCAGCTGGTTGTCGGTAATTTATGACCTGATGATTAAATATGACAATGTGTACTCAGATGTCAGTTTTATTTTATTCAATGAAACGTTGTTTCCCCTATTGAAGTTTATTTTGAACGATGATAAGGTAAATGATAAAATTTTGTTCGGCACAGATTACTATGTCGTTACCCAAAAGAAAACGGAAAAATCGCTCTTTACCGATTTAAGGGGCTATATAGGGGAAGAATTATTCTATAAAATTGCCCATGACAACCCGAAGGCTTTTTTGAAAACCTCTTTTGAAGAACCGTATGCATTGTATTACAAATAGGTTTTACTTGGATTTTAACCCTTTTGTGTATTACCGTTAGGTTGCACCGCCCTGTCGGCGAATAGGTATCGCCAAGACCCTAAAGCGTCCTTGCTTTTGAGGACTTCCTTTCGTTAGAAATGGTATCTATTGAATTTATGCATCCTTATCCCCATTAAAGACAAATCTTAAGTTGCACCAGCGTTGTTTTAAATAATAATGGGCATAACGATTGTCCATTTTGGCTACTTGTAAAATTTCATCGCAATAAAATTAAACCAATTAGTCTAATTCAGTATTTTTTGTATATTCGCATTGTCATGGGTTATAAATACAACAGGGAAGATATTCTTAATGTTGGATATGACGTTTTTAGAAGAAACGGCTACCACAATGTTGGGATCAATCAAATTTTAAAGGAATCAGGCATTCCTAAAGGCTCTTTTTATAATTTTTTTGAATCAAAACAAGATTTTGCACAACAAGTTATTCGCCAATATGGCGAAACCAATACCTGTTGGATGAGGGACTTCTTTGAAGATTGTACCCTTTCTCCTATTGAATGTTTAAAATCGTTTTACGCCATGATGATGAACCTCAATGAAGAAGATGAATATTCGGGAGGGTGCTTGGTCAATAACATGAGTGTTGAGGTTGGGCGCCAAAACGATATCATCGGTTCAGAGGCCAATACACATTTTGTCGGATGGCTTAACGTATTGGCCACTGTTATAGAAAAAGGTCAAGAAGCAAATGAAATCACCATTGAATTCTCTGCATTAGAACTTGCAGAGTATTTACATGCTGGATTTTATGGTGTTCTCTCAAGAACGAAGGTCACTAGAAATAGGGTTTATATGGATATCTGGTTCGAGATTACCTTCAAATTCATTTCAACTTAAAAAAATTTAAAATTAAATTAAACAGAACAGTCTAATTATTTATTATGAAACAAATTCTCTTTTTACTAGTTACCACCCTATTGATTGGAAGCACTGCTATTTCTTGTAAATCAGTTGATTTGCGAACAGATGCTTTAAAGACAAACAGCATCACCAAAGCAGAACAAAAAGGAAAAGACCTCTTGATCGAAGCCAAAACGGCGATGGGCTATGATAAACTTTCAGCGACCAAAGTGTATGAGGCCGATGCGGAATTCGATTGGAAGGGAATCTGGCTATTGATGCCCATGAATGCTTTTCCCGGTAATAACAATAAAGAGCTAAAGCTTCGCTTGGCAACCAATAGTTTTGATGGCCAGGTAGAGTATAAAGAAGGAAGAAAAGAAGGCGTCATTCAAGGGGTTCAATCTTGGGAGGGATATAAACAAGAAGTAGGTAGTGATTATCTCAAAAGACACGAACACGACCGCTATATCTGGGGGTTGGCTACCTATCATTATCTAATGGAGGCCCCCATGCATTTGCCCGATGCGGAAATTATACGATATGCCGGTCAGAAAGAAATAGAAGGGCAAACTTATGAAACCGTCTATGTCACTTGGGGTTCAGAGGAGCCCAATAAACAGTTTGATCGATTTTTGGTGTACATCAATCCTACCACTAAACATATTGACCTTTTAGAAGTCACTATTAATGATTTTTTCCTGCCGATGCCAAAGGGAATGCAACATGCTACTGCAAGGTACGAACGTAAAAAAACCAGTATAGGGGCTTACTTACCGAGCAATGTACAGATACAACTCAAAGGCCCTAAAAAACTAGAAAATAAAGTGTACAGTTTTGCCTTAAGCAATTACAAGTTTGATTCCTTCGATAAAGAACTGCTCTATCCGCTTGACGATGTAGCACGAATAGGGTTTAACAAATTAGGGGAATAGACCATGGCAAAGAAAACAGGGATATCGGCAGACTTTCCATTTAAATCCAACCATTTGGAAGTCTTAGAGTCTTCAATCCACTATGTAGATGAAGGTGATAAAAGTGCAGAACACACTTTCTTGCTATTACACGGAAATCCCACGTCCTCATATTTATGGCGAAATATCATCCCCCATCTTTCGCCATTAGGACGTGTCATTGCTCCTGACCTCATAGGCATGGGTAAGTCTGGAAAACCTGACATAGATTACACGTTTATCGACCATATTGTTTATATGGATGCTTTTATTGAGAAAAAGCAACTCAAGAACATCATTTTTGTCATTCAAGATTGGGGTTCGGGCATTGGTTTTCATTATGCGAATCGCTTTCGCGAAAAGGTATCGGGCATCGTTTTCTTAGAAGCTATCGTTAGGTCTATTACTTGGAGTGATGCCAATTTGATCGAGCGTTTTATCTTCAAAAGATTCCGTCATCCTAAGAAGGGGTATAAGATGATAGTAAAAAACCACTTCTTTGTCAATCGTTTTTTACCGATGATGACCGGTCGAAAATTGACCAAAGAAGAAATGGAGCACTATCGCGCTCCCTATTTAAAAGAAGAACACCGCAAACCCTTATTTGTATGGCCTTCGCAAATTGCCATAAGCGGGGTACCTGAGTCTAGTACGGCTATTATTAATGCCTACAATGCTTATCTACCAGATTCAGAAGTGCCAAAACTAATGTTTCATGTGAAGCCCGGTATGATCATCAAGCCAAAAGAGGCAAAACAGATCAAGGCTACTTGGAAAAACCTAACGGCTATAGACCTGGGAAAAGGGAAGCATTATATACAAGAAACACATCCTCATGAGATAGGTCAAGGCATAACAAATTGGTACATCAAAACCTTTCATCAAAACAACAAATGAAAAGAGTGGAATTCAAAGAGATAGGTAGGGCCGAGGTGCTTTATCTGGCGGAACGTGAGATTCCTATACCTGGAGAAAATGAGTTGGTGGTAAAAATAAAATTTGCAGGATTGAATCGCGCCGAAGAACTTTTCTTTCAGGGACAGTACCTGTTTCAGCCCAACTCCCCCTCACTATTGGGGCTGGAAGCTTCGGGTGTGGTAGAAAAAGTTGGTTCAGGTGTTGAGGGCTTTAAGGCAGGTGATGAAGTTTGCCTTACCCCCAACATTGCCCCGACCGAATATGGTTTTTTAGGGGAATACGTACTTGCCCCCATTAAGGCGGTAATCAAGAAACCTAAAAACCTTTCGTTTAAAGAAGCCGCAGCGGTATGGATGACCTATGGAACGGCTTATGCCAATCTAGTACTTCGAGGTGGTCTCGAAAAAGGGATGAATCAAACCGTAGTAATCTCAGCAGCCAGTTCGGGTGTGGGTACCGCTGGTATTCAAATGGCAAAACGCTATGGCGCGAAAGTGATAGCAACCACTAGAACAAGTGAGAAAAAGGGGTTTCTTAAAGGGCTTGGGGCAGATTTGGTAATCGCGACCGAAGAAGAAAACTTTGTTGAAACTGTACAGGGGTATACTCAAGGAAAAGGCTTTCACATCACTATGGATGCTATCGCCGATTCTGATTTTATGGGGCAACTTATCGAAACAGCAGGTTTCGAAGCGAAGATAGTCGTGTACGGGGCTTTGGCACTTAATCCAACCCCCTCGTTCCCCCTTTTTCCTTTGCTCATTAAAGGGGTTTCGATACAAGGATTACACTATGTTTTTCAGACCCTGGAAATCGAAGGACGATTTGAACAAATGCGAAAAGACCTTATTCAAGGTTTTGAATCCAAAGAATATCGTCCTGTGTTAGACAAGACATTCCATTTGGAACAGGTGCAAGATGCTTACACTTACATGGCTTCCAACCTGCAGAAGGGAAAAATTATAATTGAAATTTAAACTATGGAATATTCGAGGTCATGTTGTCACACCGTACCGAATTCTGAATCTAAAACGTACGATAGAAATGGTCTTTAATACCCAATAATCCAACTATTTGAGCCTTTTCACCAATAGAAACCATCGCCTAATTTTCATTTTTGGGTGTCTTTGAAAAAGGAAATTATTAACCTAACCTAATATCAAATGAAAGAGACAAATATTCATAACAAACCGACTTTTGCCACACGATGGGCAAAGTTCGTGATAAGATTCAGATGGCCCGTTCTGGTCTTATCGATTATTCTTGCCATGGGCCTTGCATCACAGGGAAAAATGCAATTTGACGGTGATTACCACGTCTTTTTCAGTGAGACCAATCCAGAACTAGAGGCATTTGATGCCCTTCAAGATAAATATACCAAAGACGATAATATCGTTCTAGTTCTCGCTCCAAAAAACGGTAATGTATTTACTAGGGAAAATTTAGTAGCCATTGAAGCACTGACCGCCGAAGCCTGGAACACCCCTTATTCCTCACGTGTAGATGCCATCACTAATTTTCAGCATACCAGTGCAGTAGGTGATGATTTGTACGTTGATGATCTGTCTTATGAATCAGCTTCAAAAACAGATGCCGAAATCGCCGATATTCGAAGAAAAGCTTTAAAAGAGCCATTACTTGTACACCGCATTATCAATGAAGAAGGTAGTGTTACCGCAATCAATATTACCGTAAGGTTACCGGGTGAAGATAGCGCATTGGAAATTCCTGAGGTGACCTCGGCTACCCGAAAAATGGTAGCGGACTTTCAAGAAAACCATCCGAACTTCGATGTTTATACTACAGGCTTAGTGCCTTTGAACACCGCCTTTTTTGAATATTCCGAAAAAGGATTTGCCCTTGTGGGCTTAATGGTACTCGTGGTCTTATTGCTGACCTTTTTGCTTACACGAAACATTTTTGCGATGCTGGCAACAATGCTCGTTTTCATGTTCTCGGCAATGTCCGCTCTTGGATTTATCGGTTTAATGGGTATTAAATTGACACCACCTTCCTCCGTATTCCCCACAATGATCCTGACCTTGGCAGTGGCGGACAGTATACATATTCTCATTACTTATCTGCAAAAAGCGAGGCACGAAGGCTATGATAAAAAAGGAGCTTTGGTTGAGAGTATCCGACTCAATTTTATGCCTGTCTTTATTACCAGTTTGACCACGGTTATCGGCTTCTTGACCATGAATTTTGGTGACGTACCCCCCTTCTGGGATCTAGGGAATATCGTTGCCTTTGGCATGACGATGGCATTTTTGTTCTCTACTACTTTTCTACCGGCACTTATGGCCATCTTACCACTTTGGAAAAGAAAAAAGGCTCGGAATAGTACGAAAGCTTTAAGGATATCTTGGTACACCCGTTTCGGACATTGGGTGGTAGGGCAACCCGTGAGGCTATCCGTAATATCTTTGGCTTTGATAGGTGTTCTTACCTATCTGGCTACGTTCAATGTATTCAACGATGAGTTTGTGGAGTACTTCGATACAACGGTGAAGTTCAGGCAAGATAGCGACTTTATCAACGAAAACCTTACTGGGTTCTATAATGTGGAATTCTCGGTGGGCAGTGGCGAAAGCGGAGGTATAAACAATCCGGAATACCTCAATAAACTTAATGAATTCGAAGATTGGCTCAACGAACAACCCGAAGTAGTGCATACCAATGCCTTTAGTGAAGTGGCACGTAGGGTGAATAGGTCCATGCACGGTGATAATGAAAGCTATTACCGTATTCCGGATAGTAGGGATAAGGCCGCGCAGTATCTTTTGCTCTATGAGCTATCATTACCGTTTGGCCTTGATTTGAACAACCAGATCAATGTCGATAAATCTGAAACACGGGTTACGGCCACTTTAGAGAACTCCTCTAGTGTTGAAATGATCGCTTTCACCGAAAGGGCCGAGAAATGGCTTGAAGAAAATACCCCAGAGCCCATGCATTCCATAGGGGTGAGTCCGACCCTCATGTTCTCGAAGTTAGGGTTTCGTCAAGCCGATAGTATGTTCAATGGCAATATAGTGG
Source organism: Croceitalea sp. MTPC5 (assembly GCF_036985505.1). Lineage (NCBI taxonomy): Bacteria > Pseudomonadati > Bacteroidota > Flavobacteriia > Flavobacteriales > Flavobacteriaceae > Croceitalea > Croceitalea sp. MTPC5. The sequence goes on along the minus strand of NZ_BTGQ01000002.1, from coordinate 905,809 downwards.
CCTTACTGCTCATCTCAATAATCTTGATGATCGCGTTACGTAATTTCAAATTAGGGCTACTAAGTATTATTCCGAATGTTGCCCCTGTGGTAGTAGGTTTCGGACTTTGGTGGCTTTACAAAGGAGAGATCAATACCGGTATGGTCATTGTTTTTGGTATGACCTTAGGGATTATCGTAGATGATACCGTACACTTTATGAGCAAATTTTTACGAGCGCGAAGGGAGTTGGGGTATGATGCCAAAGAGGCCGTGGTCTACGCTTTCGAGACTGTTGGTAAAGCATTGGTTACCACCACCATCGTGTTGGTGGCCGGCTTCGGAATCCTTTCCACATCACCCTTTGCATTGAATAGCTATATGGCGAGGATCACCTTGATCATCATCATAGCGGCCTTGGTCATAGATTTTATCCTTCTTCCCTCTTTACTCATTTTGGTAAGTAAAAAAGAATCTGACACCCCATTAAGGGCAAAAAACTGAATACGAAAAACAATAAAATAAATAGAACAATGAAGACAAAGATTATAATAGGTATACTGGCCCTTACGGCTTCCCTGGCTTTTGGCCAAACTGCAGAAGAAAGAGGTCTGCAAATTGCCAAAGCGGCCGAAGAAGCTGATTTAGGATTTGGAAGTAGTACGGTAGAACTAAAAATGACCTTAAAAAATAAGAACGGTCAGACCAGTGAGCGTTTTCTTGAAACAAATACTTTGGAGTTGACCGAAGATGGTGATAAATCGCTTATTGTGTTCAATAGTCCTAAAGATGTAAAAGGTACGGCGACCTTGACCTTTACGCATAAAGAAGGGAGTGATGACCAGTGGCTATACCTACCTTCAATTGCACGGGTGAAACGTATTTCATCGAACAACAAGTCAGGTCCGTTCGTGGGCAGTGAATTCGCCTATGAAGACCTTTCTTCGCAAGAAGTTGAAAAGTACACCTATAAATTCATAGCTGAAGAGGGTAGTAACCTCATAGTTGAACAAGATCCGGTAGACCCTAAATCAGGGTATACCAGGCGATTGGTGACCTACAATAAAGACAAGGGATACCGCATTGAAAAAATCGAATTTTACGATCGCAAAAATGCCTTACTCAAAACATTGACCTATAGTGGCTATCAATTGTATAAAGGCAAGTTTTGGAGGGCAGATACCTTCAATATGGTAAATCATCAAAGCAATAAGGAAACCATTTTAGAATTCAGCAATTACGATTTCGACGTTTCCCTTACCGACGATGATTTTTCCCAGGTGGCCCTCAAAAGGGCTGGAAATTAGAATTGGACGGATTAATGATTGGTTGTTGGAAACTGGCGATAGTTGTAGCATAAATGATGATTTGAGAATCGCCAGTTTTTTTGACCAAAGATTAAGATTGTATCTGCCACCCCATGAAACTTGGTGGGGTAATCCAAAAAATCAAAGACAACTTCACCCGCCGTTCATAGGGTATTTGGTATGATGCTTTGATAGAACGATGACAATGAGAAATACGATTTTTGTTTTATTCATGCTAGTTGCCCATACTTTCGTAGGGGCACAATCGAAAGTACCCCAAAAGGTCATACACGATGTCGAAGTCGAATTGGAAGGTGAATACCGCTATTTCTACAACAAGGGGCAGTTTCAAGGTCAGCAAGACCATTATCCATCAATTGCCATAAGACCCGAGTATTCCGCCGAATGGAATAAAGGTTACGAAAGCATAAACTTTAAAGGATTTGCCCGTGTAGATAAGGATGAGGCCAGAACACGTTGGGATATTCGGGAATTATACTATCAAAAAGCCAAAAATAATTGGGAATTAAGCATAGGGCTCCGAAAAGTCTATTGGGGCGTTGCTGAAAGTAACCATCTTGTCGATATCATCAACCAAACCGATGCCGTAGAAAGTTTTGATGGTGAGGATAAGCTCGGGCAACCTATGGTACAATTCAGTTGGATAACCGATGATTGGGGAACCTTTGACTTTTTTTATTTGCCCTATCATCGCAAACGTACCTTTGCAGGTGATGAAGGGCGATTGCGCTTTGGAACCGTTATTGACAATGATGATTTGAACTATGAAAGTGGTGCGGAACAGTGGCGACAAGATGTCGCCATACGTTGGAAATATTTCTTGGGTGCTTTTGACATTGGCCTGTCACATTTTTATGGTAATGGCAGGGAACCGCTTTTCGTGTTTACACCGACTGGGGGGATCAATGCATTTTATCCGGTAATCAATCAGACCGGATTGGATGTACAAATAACCCACAATGCTTTTTTGTGGAAATTGGAATCCATTTATCGTAATGCGGATGCACAAGACTTTTTGGCATTGGTGGCTGGTCTTGAATTCACTTTCAGCAATATCGATGGCAACGGACTTGATATTGGCCTTTTGGGGGAATACCTCTACGATGAACGCGATGAACTTGCTTTGACGGCACTTCAAAATGATGTGTTTTTCGGAAGTAGAATAGCCTTTAACGATATTCAAGACACTTCGATACTTCTTGGTGGCATAAAAGACCTGGAACAGTCGAGTACCATTTTCAGTGTTGAGGCCTCAAGGCGTTTTGGTAGTAGCTGGACGGCCGAAATTGAAGCTAGGGTTTTCAGTGATATTGAAAACTCTGAACTGATACTATCCAATTTTCAGGATGATAGTTTTCTACGATTACGAATTTCAAGGTTCTTTTGAGATGGGTACGATTACCCTTTTCAATAGTATTGAAAGACCTGTGAACATTGTTCAAGATGCCATTAGGGAAGGTTTTTTGGTCTATAAAGATCAAGGTGCTATTTCGGTTTTTTCCCATTCGATGCATGGGTATTTCCACTATGCGGAACTGAATACGATGGCTTGGCCAAAAGAGTTGTCCCATATCTCCCTCAGTATTCAACTAAATAGCACTGCTAACATGGGAAATCGTACATTTATACGAAGTACCATAAAATATAAGACGACTACAAAGTTCTTTTTATGGGGATTAGCACGGAAGGTTGTTCTAAAAAAACAAATACGCGTAGCGGCATCCAGACGTTTTCATGAATTCAAATACCGGTTAGAAAAATGGCTTTAGCAAAATCATTGCTTTTTATTCCAGATATTTCAGGATTCACCCATTTCGTACAAACCACTGAAAAAGAACATAGTGAACATGTTATCGCAGAGTTGTTGGAAGTACTTATAAGTGCCAATACGCAGTCTCTACGTCTTGCCGAAGTTGAAGGGGATGCCTTGTTTTTTTATAAAGAGGGAAAAATTCCCTCACAAGAAAAACTCTTGGCCCAAGTAGAGACCATGTACACTGCCTTTTACAGTCATTTAAAAATGATGGAGACCAATCGGATCTGTCCGTGTAATGCCTGTGCCTCGGCCCCCAATCTAGAGCTCAAGATCGTATTGCACTGTGGGGAACTTCAGTTCATGACCGTGCAAGGCAATCGAAAACCCTTTGGCGAAACCGTAATACAGGCCCATCGACTATTGAAGAATACCATAAAAAGCGATAATTATATCCTGATAAGTAAATCGCTTTCAGATGAGATAGGTTTGAAATCATCCTATCAAAGTAAATTATTCCATTTTTACGAAGATGAAGAGCGATACGATGGTAAAAAAGTTTCTTTTCTTTATGCCGAAATAGAAGTTGCCAAGTTAAGTCTTCTCGGCTTTGAAACCCCAGAAGTCGTTATCACGAATAGACCTCCCGATTTTTTTACGGAACGGGAAATGAAGGTTGATGGATACGAACTTTTTGAAGTGATTACCAATTATCGATATCGACATTTATGGGTAGAAGGGGTAGAGGAATTCGTTTTCGATGAAAATGAAGTTACCCGTGGTGGCACGGCACACGTATGTGTTATCAATGGAAAGCACTTCAATTTTACAACCGTCGTAAAAGATGTGCCAATACATCAACTCGTCTATGGTGAACTTACCACAGATCCCCCACCGGTCGAAAAGCTGTATCAGTTTTATATTATTGAAGCTATCAATGAAGGGCTTGCCAAACTTCGGGTGGAACAGTTTTATATTACCAGCGGTATTTGGCAAAAATTATTGATGGCGACCATAGGCAAACGTCAGTTTACGAAAGGGCTCATTGCCTCACTGGATAAGCTAGAATGGTTCATAGCAAATAGGCATACACTTAAAGCATAGTTTAATTTTTCATTAAACTTTAGTAGTTCTTTAATCCTATTCATTGACCCGATAATTGTATCTTTTTCTCCTCTCACCTTTACCTATCGAGTAGTGCGTCATACCTTACTAGTATGGTATCTTTCTATTATAGTCTGGTAGTAAAAACGAATAGTTCTTTATTGTTGTATCATGTAGTTTATTGAAGGCCCGGATTTCAAATATCCCTACGGATGTAAAATAACAATTTAAGCCGTCGTTAAATCTTTCAGGTAAATTTCAAAGCCTGCACCATTGTTATTGGAATAGTTCAATCTTCCCTGTAATTGGTCGACCAGGCCACTGACCATCTGTAGTCCAAAAGATTCAGACAATTGTATATTGAAATTCTCGGGAAGCCCATTGCCATTATCGATTACTTCCAATTTGTACATGTCACTTTGTGGGCTATTGCTAAAATTGATGGTCACGACACGTGCTTCTTGCTCACCCTCAAAAGCGTACTTATAAGCATTTGTAATGAGCTCGTTCACAATAAGACCCAAAGGAACCGCTAAATCCATCTTAATTTCACTGTTCTCAATGTTTGTCTCAAAAGAGATATCATCTGAATAAGAGTGTTTGATATGAGCGATCAAATCCTTAAAATAGTCCACCGAATTCACCTTAATAAAATTATTGGTACTGTAGAGTTTTTGATGGATAAGTGCCATTGATTTTATACGATTCTTACTTTCCAAGATAACTTGGGTGGTTTCTGTATCTTTTTCCGATTTATTTGTTCCTGAACTCAATAGGCTTAGTATAATCTGTAGATTGTTCTTGACCCTATGGTGTATCTCTTTGATCAATAATTTATTTTCATTGTTCTTTTCCTCAATATCCATCTTCTGTTCGCTTATAATTGCAAGCGCATTTTTTTTTGTGCGATACTTGTTGTAAGTAATTCCTAAGAATAACAATGCCAATATTCCTGCACTACCAAGTACCATCCTGATATTTTTTTCCTTTTCGACCTTCAATTTCTGAATCTCATTGTTTGCGGAAAGTACTTTTATTTCCTTGTCTTTTTTCTCGGTCTCAAAAGCCATTTCCAAGTTCGCTATTGTTTGTTTGACCTTCAGAGTATTGGAGGAGTCTTTGATTGCAATATATTTTTTGTAATGGTACAAGCTTTTATAATAGTTGCCCTCCACAGAATCGATGAAGGCCATTGATTGATGATATACGGACATGCTTTCTATGACCGGCGAGATATATTTTGCTTTTGAAAAAACATCCCTACCCTTCTCAAAGGCTTTCTTAGCCTCCGGTATATTGTTCGCTTCTAAATACCCCTGCCCCAAACTGGTATAGGAATCGATGACCAAGACATTATCTTTTTGTTCTTCGGCAACCGTTACCGCTTCTTTAAGGTAGTACAACGCTTCTGAATAATTATTTTCTCTTAAATAACTGTATCCTAACGCATTAAGACATGTGTTTGCATTTGGAAGATTCTTTTCTTTTCGCGCTATTTCCAGTGCTGAGAGAAAGGCCTCCCGTGCCTCTAGGTGCCTATTCAACTTTTGCAGCATCATTCCTTTATGATATATGGTATTTTCAATAGGTGTATCAATGCCTGTTTTCATAGAAATTTCATATGCCATGTCATAGGATTCTAAAGCTTTTTCGTACATCTCCATTTTGTTGTATACTCCTCCTAGGGTTTTATAGGCGAGAATTGAATATATATTTTCTATATTTTGTTTCTCTATAATTTCCAGTACTGGATATAGAAACTTGAGGGTATTTTCATAATCTGCTGTGTTGCACAACATAATGGCATTGTTGACATACAGCGTTACTTTTTCCTCTGGTTTTCGTTTGAATTCTATGGCCTTGTTATAAAAATCAATGGCCTTTTTCTTCTTTTCCAACATCAGATATGCGTCCCCTATCCATCGTGTGGCTATACTCTTGTATCTATCACTTATTTCGTTATCCCGCATATAGTCTAAAAGTGGTAGTCCGATAGCAATGGCGTTCTCAGGCTCTACCATTTTAATGGCATTTATGACCAGGTTAACGGTAATGGTTGCTATAGCATATTTATCCTTACTCTTTTTTGCATAAGCAAGCCCTTTTTCATAGCTTTTTTGCGCCAGTTCGTATTTACCAAGATATATTTCAATATTACCGATGCGTTTATGGTATTTTGCCTTGCCTAAGTCAGAGCTTTTCCGCTCGCTTAGAGCGTTTAACTTTTCTGCGTAGACTTTTGAGCTATCCAACTTTTCTGGATAATAATTCTTGCTCAGTAAGTCATAGGTGATTATACGTGTGGAATCGGGTATTTTATGTAATAGAATCCGTTTAAGACTGTCTATCTTTTTTGTCTCTGTTTGACCAAGTAGATCAATGGAACCGAAGATTAAAACAATAGCTACTAAAGAGACTTTTGTTACCCATTCACTCTGAATTTTATATATCATTTTTAAGCAGCTTCTTTAGTATTAATGGTGAGCGGTTATTTTGCGCTTTCCAAAATTCCATCTTTTGAGAAGTCAAGGTGTAAGTTGCTTCGCTATCCTTGACCTAAAAGAGGCAACATTGTTTAACTTAGGACCTTTGTTTTCATTCATTTTTAATGAAGATAACAAGAAATTCCATAAGTAATAAAGTCACTTTGGTATTACCCGTTCATCACTTTCGTCTCTAAGTTCGATACGTTTGGTCCAAGGCATAAATTGTTCTTTGTATTATTGTGAGCGACCGGTCTTATTTATCCTTTCTTCAATACCCAGGTCTTTAGTCGTTGCATATCGTGAACACTTTACGTACCATACAAAATTGTTGTTGGTGCTATGCGAAAAGTATCAAATACAAGATACAAATTCTGACCTTGCACAAGGTTCACTTTTTTATCATACACTTTTTGAGTTCTGATTTTTTACCTCATTTGATAAAATAGTCTATTTCTAAAATGGAGCCAACTGTCTTGGCTTTCTTTACCAAGAGAAAAGTTTGTTCCAATCTGACATTTAGAATTATAGCAACTTTTATAGCTGCCTATTCTTTTGCCTTACTTATATGATCAAGAATCTTCCATCGAAGAACAGGTCGCACCTAAAATAAATGGATTGATGCTTCGCCCATTTGCAGTAGAAGCATCAATCCTATCTTAGAGTTGTTGCGTTCACTTTGTTATGCCAAAATTGTCCTTTTAGTAATCGAGGCGAAATATTATTGATCCTTTTATCCAGTTCAATGATCCAATAATCATATCCTTTCCCTAATACAAGCTCTAATTTTAGGAATCGATTAAACCAAATAGTGATGAGTAAAAAAAAATCGAACATAAGGGCTTCTACAGGAATCAATATTAATGTACCCATAGAAAAAATATGGCAATTACTGGCGGTAGAATTTGCGGACATTGGCAAATGGGCATCAGGGGTTGATGCGTCCGAAGGTTCTGGTGCTCCCATCAATGGTAGCAGCTGTTCAGAAAGAGCGTGTAAAATCAGTGCTACAGGTTTCAGCGATACCAAAGAGCGCATCGTTATTTACGACAAAGGGGGCTATCTTCTAAAATACACCCTTTTCCACGGTTTGCCCGGTTTTGTAAAAGATGCCTACAACACTTGGCAATTATTCCCGAAAAATGATACTACCACCCTCGTAAAAGCTCATACCGAAATGCGGGCAACGGGCATTATGGGTGCGATGATGAAAGGCTTTATGACCAGAAGCACACAAAAAGTACTTGTTGCGATGTGCGAAGAACTAAAGCATTATGCTGAAAATGGAGAGCCGCACCCAAATAAGGTTAAGGCGATTGTGAAATACAATAGAAAAAAGAAGAAGTAAAAATCCAAAAAGAAATAGAAATGAAAGAAATCAAAAAAAATGGGGCATTGCTCCTTGCACTTATCTTATTTTCAGCTTTTGTGCCAAAAATAGGCACAGTACAAGCTGCAGACAAAGACAAAAAACCTAATGTCGTCGCAACGGCAGAAGCGGTCATCAATGCGCCCATAAATGACGTATGGGCCGTACTGGCAGAAGACTGGGCAGGTATTGGCAAATGGTCGTCGGGTGTATCGCACTCGCAAGGTTTTGGAGAGCCCATAGGTGGCTCAGACCATACTATAAGAGCTTGCGAAATTACCGCCGCTGGTTTTGACGACACAAAAGAGCAAATCTTAGAGTATGATGCTGAAAATCATTTGATACGCTATGAGCTTGCCGATGGTCTACCTGGCTTTGTAAAAGACGCTATCAATGTATGGACATTGGAGGAAACCGCTGACGGCACATTGATCAAAGGAAAAACTACGATGCGTGCCACTGGCATTATGGGTGGTATGATGAAAGGTATTATAAAAGGCGCCACGCGAAAGGCACTTGAAAGTATGGCCCGGGAGCTGAAGCATTATGTCGAGACCGGTGAACTGCATCCTGATAAAATTGCGTCAAATGAAAAAGTTGCGAAGAAAGATGCTAGAATGCGCAAGAAAGTGGTGACCGTTGAAGTTGAGCAAGAAATAGCGGCACCGGTTGATAAGGTATGGAGTATCATTGGGGAAGACTTCGCTAAAATCTCTGATAGTAATCCAGATTGTCCCCATTCTGAATGGGCAGAAGGGTTTGATACTGCTGAAGTTGGTGCGAAGCGTATCATGTATATGACGGATAAGCGCGATAACAAATACTTTGTCAATGAGATAGCAAAATACGACCCAGAGAACCACCATATCACCATTGAGGTGGTCAACAAAGAAGGATTTCCCCTGAATGTGGAATATACCTGGGTCAATATGGACGCCGTTGAAATTTCAAAGGATAAGACACTTTTAAAAATTCGTTTTAACTATCTTACTAAACCGCGTTTTCTTAAGGGTTTTGCCAAAGGTAGTATGCGAAAGGCATTTCAGAAATATGCCTATGGTATTGATTATCATGCCAAAACTGGGGAAGTTGTTGACGAAGAAAAGTGGAAGGAGATTAAGCATTTATATAAGTAAGACTGTGATTTTAACACAACGACATTTGGAATTAGGTGGTAAGGCCATTATCAGTCATTTCACCTTTACGCCTCCATTGATTGCTGCAGCTGATTTAGATAATATGGCCTGTTTTATATTTCCCATTCAGACCAAGGGCAATCTCTATCGTGCAGACGGCAAAACTGAGGTGTCGAGTGACCAAGGCGTACTTATGAAGTGTGGTACCTATGTGAACAAATGGGAAGGCATCGATGAAAAAAAAGTAAGCGAGGTCGTCATATTAAGACTGCATCCTGAACTTATGCAAAAAGTGCTGGAATCCACACCAGTACCTACAATACATAACAAAGCGGAGGTTGGACCAACGAATGCGGTTGTCGAGTTGGATGTGTTGCTCTCAAAATACTTGGACGGGCTCTTCTTTTATTTTGATAACCAAGAACTAGCCACCGAAGAACTGATACGACTGAAAATCAAAGAACTTACCTTGTTACTGATTAACAGCCGAAATCCCAACCCGATTATCGAGCTACTCTCTTCGCTTTTTAGAAAAGAGAAATATACCTTGAAGCAAATGGTCGACGCCAATTTTTTAGAAGACCTGTCGCTCGATGAAATGGCATCGATAGCAAATATGAGTGCTTCTACGTTCAAGCGAAAATTTAAAACCGAGTTCGATACCACGTTTTCTAGATACATAATGGCCAAACGGTTAAAGAAAGCAAGTGATTTACTCATCAGAAAATCCAAAGCCACCATAGCTGAAATTGCTTATGATTGCGGATTTAATGACCCTGCTTATTTTACCAAATCCTTTAAAAAGCAGTACGGAAAATCGCCCACGTTATTTCGAGATGAAACGTTGAGCCAAACTATTTTAGGTTGGAAGGCTTAACAACAGTACAACGATAGCTAATCTAAATATCGCTCTCTGATTACATTAAAATGATGCGTTTGATGGCCTGAAATACAGAATGCAATAACCCTGACCGAAGTCATATTTCCATCTAAGATACCCATTCGTTTTTGCTGTTCGTCCGTTAATGAATTAAAGGCATTTTCTGTTTTTTGACGTACGCTATTAAATTTGGCTAGCAAATCGCTCTTACTTTTACCGTTGGCGCCAGCAATAGTAGTATTTTGGTTATAATAAACAGTATGTTTTTTTTCTGAAATGACACCTGCATTCAAGAGCGCGACTTCAAGCATTATTTCTTCGTAGGAAATAATATGTTGTAATACTTCACCAACCGTCCATTTAAAAGGACCATAGGCATAATCGATTTTGTCTTCAGGGATGGCACCGATAAATGCTATCATCTCGGTAGTTGTATTGCTCAACATCTCTTCAAGCGAATTGCCTGGTAAAGCTTTAGCAGTATAATATGCCATATTCGTATTGTACTCGCTACGTGGTATGCTATTGATTAACATCTCTGAATCTGGATTTATGGATTTGTTATTTTGACAAGACATTGTCTGTATACTTAGAATGATTATAGGAATGAGCTGTGATACTTTCATTTTTTCTGAATTAAGAAATTCAAAACTTCTTCTAATTGATGGTTCCAATTTTCAAAATCGTGAGCACCGTCAGTCGTAATGTTTTTCACCGTATATCCTTTTGATTTGTAAAGGTTGGTCAGCGGTGTTACGTAATTTTCAGCATCATTCTTTCCTGTTGAAATTAGGATATTCAGGTTTTTGTTTTCTGAAAATGCGATAGCTATAAGCGCGTCATTGCAAGGATAGGTAATTGGCGAGAGCAAGGCGTAGTTCTGAAACAAATCGGTCTTTCCTGAAAAATAGGCAGCATTTAATCCACCAAAAGAAATACCGATTAAACTTCTATTTTCTGCTTTTAGCGAAAGCTGAGCTTCGATATAAGGGACCAACTCTTCTTCAAAAAACCGAATGTAATCGGCATTACAGAAAAAATAGGTATTGCGTTTATCCTCTTTTGTTCGGGCATCAATGGTACTTACAAACACATATGTAGCCTTTGGAATTTTCTCTTCCTTGGTAAGTGCCTTTATCGTATCCAAAGCACCATTTTCAATCATTTTCTGTCCATCTGTGATGTAAATGATGTCCGAAACCGTATCAGTTGAAAATGCATTATATACCGTAATCGAAATGCTTTCAGAAAGAACATCACTATCGATGGTAAAGGAAGATAGTTTGTCATTTTCAGTGTCCGGTTGACTAAACAACCGTCCCGAAAGAATCAATGTCATTACTATCACTGCAATTCTAAACTTCATTTTGTAATTTTTAATAAGGGTTGTACGATTAGCACAACCCTTTAATTACTTAAATGGTAGGCTTGGTATTATTTTGAAGCCATTTTTGCAACATTACCCATCATTTCCTTTGAAGCCATATTTAAAAAGCCATTAAACTGCTCTTCGTTCATCTGTGGATTCTTCATAAATTTCTCATAAGTAGACGTCCAAACAATCATTGATTTCTTGTACCCTAAATCAACTACTTTGAAATTGTTAACCACACCAGAAGCTGGAATTCCTTCAACAACTGCATAGGTGTACGTTCTGCCAGCATCATCAAAGGCAAGAATACTTTCCTTAAACTTTCCTTGTCCGTCAGGAGACGTGCAAACTCTTGTTCCACCAGCAGCTTTGTCGCCAGTATACTGAACTTTTGATACTAAACTGGAAAGTTCATCAATATTGTCGAGCTCTCTCAATACTTCCCAAACATCATCTGCTGAAGCTTCAACCACTAAGGTGTTGGTGATTTTTGCATCTGGGTTTTGTGCGTTCATTTGGTTAAACCCAAATAGGGCTATCGCAATGACCATTACATTTTTTAATCGTTTCATCTCGTTTTGAATTTTAAAGATTATACCCTTTAGATTCAGAATAATGAAACCTGTGACAATATTGAATAAATAAATTGATTAGATTGATTTGTCTAATTGAAGTAAATATTACATCTTTGTAAGTAGATTGATTGGTCTAATTGAAATATTATGAATGTAAAGCATAGTAAAGATGATGTTTTGAAAGCGGGAATGGAGCTTTTCCGTCTCAATGGATACCACAATACGGGAACGAACGAAATTCTAAAATCGGCTGGAATATCAAGAGGCTCTTTCTACAATTTTTTTAAGGACAAGGATGATTTTGGTGCCCAGGTTCTGGATTATTATGGCGTATGGAGTACTGATTATATGAAGGAATTACTGCGTGATAAGAGGTTAAATCCCAGAAAGAGGCTGATTCATCTGTTCGATATATTCGTTCAAGGCTACAAACGAGACAATTTCAAATGGGGTTGTTTGCTCGTGGGAATGAGCCAGGAAGTTGGGCAAATCAACCCAAAATTGACCGAAGCTTGCTCTACTAACTTTGAAAATTTCATCGATGTCTTTCAGGTCTGCATTGTGGAAGGACAAAACGATGGTACGGTTTCAACAGCACAAGATGCTAGAAGTTTAACGATAGCTATGCTCGCGATGTATAATGGTGCGCTAGTGTTGATGAAATCAGGATTGCACGAAGAACCACTCATAGCTTTTCAAAATCAACTGGAATTAATGCTGAAACCCTAATGAGAAACGAGGAATTAGTCAGAAAATGGAAAGGTAATAAGCGCTATACCTTAAAATTTGTGGATGCGTTACCAGACGAGGATTTTGATTTTAAGCCCTCATCAGAAGTAAAGAGCTACAAATCACAATTGAGCCATATCACAAGTTGGTTACGCACACATAGCCGATTTGTTACCGATTACGCTTTCGAGAAATCGAGTTTGCGAGATTCACGACCAACGGGAGAGCGCAGCGGTAAAGCGAAACTGACCTCAAGGGATTTAATCAGAACGGCCTTGGAAGATTTTTTCGATACGTTCATTGAACAATTACAAGAGATGACCGATAATCGACTCAACGATACAGTCGATATATGGTATGGTAAACGAACGCGATATGAAATTGCCAACGTAATGGACAATCATCTATCACATCATAGAGGACAACTGGTCGTTTATTTAAGACTGAAAAACGTAAAACCACCATCGTATTTAGGCTGGTAATATATTTTTTACTATTCAATTAAATAGACCAATCTATATAATTAATTTAAATTTTTGACAATGAAAAAAAGAATTGAAACTGTAAACCAAGTCAATGCACCATTAGCTAAGGTATGGGCAAAAGTGGAGCCAGGAACCCATATGGATAAGTGGATGCCTATTATTGAAACCTGTTCTGTAGAGGGTAACAAACGCGTTTGTACCACACCAGAAGGTGCCACTTTATATGAAACTATTCAGGCCGATGCAGCAAATAAAGTCTTTAAATACACTATCGACAAGCAAGATTTTATGCCCATAAGCGATATTGAAGGTACCATTACGCTAAAAGAAAATGGAGACAATACCACGATGCATTGGGACGTGGATTTTGAAATCTCTGAAGAAAATGAATCGGCATTCCCTGAAATAAAGAAAAACATTGAGGGTATTTATCAAATGGCTGCAGTAAGCCTTGCTGAATTTGCTAACGCGTAATAGTTCACTGGATACCGTCCATTTGAAATGGACGGTATTTTTTAATAAAAGCATAGATGGAAAAAATAACGGTAACACGCACTATACCTTTTCCTAAGAAAGAAGTTTGGGCAGTATTGGATGACTTTGATAACATACACCTTTGGAATCCTGGATTAAAAGATTCCCATAGCACGACGAAGGATAAGAAAACCGGTCTTGGCGCGCAACGGCACTGCGACCTTGCACCTTTCGGCTCATTTGAAGAACGTATCACGGAATACGTTCCCAACAAAAAAATGGTCATTGATATCTATGACGGCGCCAAATTACCACCAATTAAGAATATGGGTGGCGTTATCGAATTGACCGAAGTAAACAATAAAACTAACGTTTCATTTACATTTCAGTATAAAACAAAAGGACTAATGGGCAAAATTATGAATCCCATTATGATTAAACCGAAAATGACCGAAGGCACGGAAAGTTTCCTAAAAGGTTTGGATCATTATCTAAAAACCGGAAGAAAGATTACCAAACAAGAACTCAAGAAAGTAAGTTGATGAGTTTGAATCGTGAAGATGGCATCAAAGAGTTAAAAACCCTACCGCGGGTAGGCGATAAACTAGCCAGTATTTTATGGCGTATTGGAATTAACTCGATAAGCGACCTAAAATTTCAAAGTGCCGAAGAATTGTACGAACGCCATAACACGTTAATAGGAAAGAAAGGCAACCGCGCACTGATGTACATTGTGCGTTGTGGAATTTATGTGTCTTGTGTACCAGAACAACTTCGCGAGAAAGAAAAACTACAGTGGTTCTATTGGAACGATTTAAAAAATCCGAAATGCGTGAAAGAGTTGGAGAAAATTCAAAATGAATTGGAGAAATGAACAATAGTAATTTACAGCTTTTGCAAAAACGGAAAAGTGAAATGTAGAAATTAATCTCAAATATGCAAAGGAAGTCAAGCATCGTGTTTTTACTCAAGCATAATTAATTCGAAAATTATCAGTCATAAAAACTTTTAGTTCTGTCGTAGCCTTTTTAATGATGTATGATTCATTTTAAACGGAAATAAGGTAATTCTATATGATGTAGCTCTAAATTCCTATATATTGATACTTAGATTAATTGAAGAAAGAAAGTTGACAACTTATTTTACAAATGATTTCCCTGAAAGTTGTCACACATTCCAAATAGCTGCATCTAAATAGAAAATAGTACTATGAACAATCCTTTTTTAAAGGAATACACTAGCGACAAGACGGATATTCAATTGGTCGAAGAAGCCCAAAATGGCAACAAAAAGTCGCTCGAAGACCTTATCTTGAAACATCAGCCGTATATCTATAATATTGCTTGGAAAATGGTGCGTCACCCTTCTGATGCCGAAGACCTAACTCAAGAGGCTACCATAAAAATTATAACCAACCTTACGCAGTTTAAAGGCAAAAGCTCCTTTAGAACTTGGGCATATCGTATCGTGGCCAATCATTTTTTAATGTCTAAACGACGCCCAAATGAATCCGTCTTTGAAAGTTTTGATAAAATGGCACAGGGTCTTGAAATGACGCCAGACCACCCACTTACTGAACAAGAGCAAAAGGAAAACAAGGAATTTATTAAAGAAATGAACTACAGCTGTATGAGCGGGATGTTGCTTTGCCTAACTAGGGAACAACGACTTGTTTATATTCTAGGGGAAATGTTCAATGCAGACCATAATTTGGGGTCAGAAATTCTTGGGATTTCAAAAGATAATTTTAGACAACGGTTGTCTAGGGCGAGAAAAGATATCACCAGTTTTATGAATGAGAAATGCGGTCTTGTCAATAAAGCAAATCCTTGTCGATGCCATAAGAAGGTAACTTTTGCCCTGAACAATAAAGTCATCGACAGTAAGAATTTACTTTTTAATCGCGCGGAGTTTTCAAAATTTAAAAATGAAATTAAAGGCGACACAGAAGATATGATGGAGATTATTGATGATAAATATGCTGAACTCTATGGGCAGTTACCTTACAAAAAGGATTTTGATAAAAAGACTTTTCTGGAAGACATCGTGAATGATGACCATATCAAAAATTTAATGAAGCTGAACTAATGGCCCTGAGCAAACAAATATCTGCCATACTCACATTGTTATTTACCTCTTGGATGCCTATGACCGCACAACAAAGTACCTTTAAAAAAGAGTTTCTTAAGAAATGGAAAAATAGTCTTGAGTACACCATAGACGTGGCAAAAAAAATGCCTGAAAAGGATTATAGTTATAAACCGGTTTCTGATATTCGGACCTTTGGAGAACAACTGGTGCATATTGGTGAAGGAATGGCATACATAGGTAATTCTGCTTTTGATTTTGAGACAGTTCCACAGCCCGCCAATACAAATGACAAGGATGAGGTCATCTCTTATCTTAAAAAGCAATATGATGTTTTAAGCGATGCGGTAACGGCTAAAGACGCCTCTTATTTTGAAGAGACCACGTCTTTTTGGGCTGGCCGGATGAGCCGTAGAAAAATAATGAATATTGTTTTTAATCACTGTACACATCACAGAGCCCAGGCAATCGTTCTTCTTAGAATGAAAGGGATTAAAGCACCTAGTTATATCGCTTGGTAACAGTATTACAGTTACACCTAAGCCTCTAAAACCTGAACAATCGTTCAGGTTTTTTGTTGCCGAGATGTCACATGGGAACTTGTTGATGAGACTCGGAATCACAAGAAAATCGAGCTTTTTGTGAATGAAATATAGCAGCGTTACGTCGATTGAGCAAAAAGTAGTGAAGCGATTGATTTTGAAGCGATTTTGGGTTGTAATAGATTTTCTAATGGGGTTTCTCGGCTTAAGTTGTCACACTGGGCCATCTTCTGAATCTAAGTTTAAACAACTGCACTGAAAGCCATACTATGTATGCTTCCAAGAAAGTGTAAAAAGAATATCAAATGAAAATCAACAAAACCCTTCAAGTAAATGCACCTGCCAGTAAAGTTTGGGAAGTGCTATACACAAACTATGGGGATGCTTGTCATTGGGCGAGTACCGTAAATGAATCTAAAGAACGTGAAGTCGCTGGCAGCGACTACATCGGAAGAACCTGTTCTACAGTTTTTGGCGATGTAAGTGAAATCATCGATAATGCAGATGTAGAAAAAATGGAACTACAATACCATCTCGATGATACACCCTTTATTATGAAAGCTGCAACAGCTAAATGGAAAGTTAAGCCAAAAAGCATCAACACATCAGAAGTTACAATGGACCTGGATGTAACCTTGGCTACTGTCCCTGGTTTACTTATGGGTTGGATGATTAAGCCAAAAATGCGAAAAGACATATACCAGACCTTGGAAGATTTAAAATTCTATATCGAGACTGGCAAACAATCGGACGTCAAAATTAAATCGGACGCAAAATACTTCAAGAAAAAAGGCAAAAAAGCCGCATAACTAATACCTTAAATATGATGAAAAAATTAATCACAAAAGGAATCGTTCTGGCCTTAATTACAGCAACTTCGATTTCTTGTGGTGAGCAAAAACCACAAACTATAGAAAAAGAAGTCGTAGTAGAAGTATCTAAAGGTCTAGACGCAAAGACCCTAAAGCTTCAATATGACGTTCACGCAAATACATTCTCAAAAAATCTGTCAGACATCTCAGATGCAGAAGCTAACAAGAGAATTAATAATGCCAATAGTTTAGCTTGGATAGTAGGCCATACGCTAGACCTACAATATAATTTGGCAATGCTTACAGGTCAAGCCACAGAAAATCCGTACGCTGAACAATTCGGCTTTGGAAAGCCATTTGATGAAAAGGCGAAATATCCGTCGCTAAGTAAAATGACCGAAGACTGGGATACGCTGTCACCGAAAATTTCAGAGGCATTAGGCAAATTGACAGAAGAACAACTAAACGGTAAAGCTCCTTTTCCATTACCGATAGCAGAACAAACTATGAGAGGTTTGTTTGCCTTTCAGATGCACCATTTAGGCTACGAGTTTGGTCAAATAGGACTATACAGAAAATATCTAGGCAAATCAGCCTTTAGTTACCAATAGGAACACCTAGAATATCCCTTTAAAATTTTAAGAAAAACGTAAACACGGTAATAATAAAAATAAATAATAATGAGAATCACAATGAAATCAATTTTGGCAATTGCGATGTTAGTCATAGTAAGTACTACGGCCACAGCGCAGAGTATGGAAAAAAAATTCAGAACAGTTAAGGTAGAACTCAAAATAGACGCACCTGCAGAGCGTGTATGGGAGGCAATGGTATTGGACTATGGAGAAATATCGAATTTTTCTCCTTACATCTACACATCAGAATATACAAATGGTTCATTAAAAGGGAAAGTGGGAGCCACCCGTAAGTGTAATTTTAATAAAAAAGGTACGCAATGGTCACACGAGCGTATCGTGGATATTGACCAAGAGAATATGGTAATGAGGAACCTAGTTTTTGACGGCGCAAAACTTCCATTGAACTTCGACAACTCCCAAGCCTTTTATCGTGTGAAGGATAATGGTGATGGTACTTCAACTGCATCTTATGAATTTCAGTTTCGAACCAAGCCAGCTTTTCTTGGGGCAATCGCCAAGGGTGGTTTTAAGAAACAAATGTCTGGAACCCTTGTGGGCTTAAAGCACTATATCGAAACGGGTGAGCGCGTGACAGGTGGCACAGATAAATACAAGGAAATTAAAGATAAGTATCCAAAAGCTACCGTTCTTAAGACAAAATAAACATTCAAATCTGTTTAATCACTTTAAAATTCATAGAAATGACAAATCAAGAAGTAGCCAATAGACTTGTATCGCTATTAAGAGAAGGTAAATTTAATGACGTGTATGATGAATTGTTTCACCCAGATGCAGAACATATAGAACCGCAGTCAGAGCATTTTGCACACGTGAAGGGTGTAGAAGCTATTAAGGCAAAAGATAAAGCAATGCAGGAAAACCTCGCTGGTGCTGAGGGTATGGAAGTAGGTGATGCTATAGTTGCAAGAGACTATATCGCAATTCCGTACAAAATGACCGCTATTTTAAAAGACGGGAATAAATGGCCCCTTGACGAGCTTATAGTTTACAAAATAGAAAATGGTAAAATTGTGAGCGAACAATTTTTCTACTAATCCCCCAAATTGTTTGCTCGATAACAAAACCACTGGCATAAGCTGGTGGTTTTATCTTTTATGAATTTACAGGTGATGAGTAAATAACACCAAGTAGTTGCGTTAATTTCCATCCATACCAATAACTTCCTTATGAAACCAATAATCCAAAATACAGGAATTTTAAGCTCGTATTTTAAAGTATGATTATTTCAAAGTACATAAAGTTTATAATACTAAGTCTTATTCTCCTTACGTTCGGATGCAATGCATCAAGACAATCCAAGTACAACGATACTGATATTCACAATCCAGCTTCCAATACATATTTGACTGCATTTATGAAAATGAGTCGAGTTCATTTGTTGTATGATAAAAAACTATACGACGTAATTTCTCGGGAGCACTTCGGAGATAGCTTGATACTTCAATTACAGACTTATGGATATGAACAAAAAGAATTAAAAGGGAGTATTTTTAATGATATTTTTTATGGCAAATCAAACGGGGTACCTATACATTTTAAATTTTCGGAAGAAGGCTTTTCTTTAAATGAAAACTGGAAATCATCAATCCTTCCTGGAGCGATGATTGACCAAGAGGATTTGGCATTTTATCTCAAAATGTCGGGTACAAGAAAAATATTTGGGCGTCTATGGAATCATCAACCATCAGACCCGTTATCACAATACAAAATACTATGGTATACCTCGAATTACGGTACTCGAATCCGTATCACTTTTATACATCGAAGTCACACTTTCTACACAGTGTTATTTCTTGATAAAAAAGTAAACGGGACTTGGTCAGGCAGAAAAAAGAATTTTGAACTTCCCATTCATAACAATATTTCTTAAACTATACCAAAGACAATAGGGAAACCAAATCAATCTTGTTAACTTTACGGCTCAAACTTCATTTAAATGAAATCCACAGAGCTGTGTATAGTACCATTTACAAACCTCAATTCAAAGGATGACTATTTACGCAAAATTCTGTCCGGCTTTCGCTCAAGTCTGCTCTCCAAATTTGCCGTTAACCCAAAGTTAAAAGTATACTCTGAGAATTTTGACCCTTATCGTGATATAATTTTTAAGGGGTTTATTGTAACTGGTGCTTTTGCAATGGTCAAAAATAAGATTACCGTTACTCTAGCCATTCTCAAAAGGAAAAAAACGGTAAAAGTGATAGTAATTGAAGAAAATAATGCCAGCTTTCCCAATTTGGAGGGAAAAATTTTAACTACTATAAGCACCTACGTAATCGGTCAGCGAGCTACTGGATTTTTAACTCAAAAAAATCAACGTCTTTCACAGAAATCCTATGAAAAACTGCTCTTGGCCCAGTACTACTTTAAAAAGTACACCCCAAGTGATAATGACACCGCTATTGCGCTTTACCAGAAAGTTCTTCAAGAAAACCCGAATCATTCCTTCGCTCTATCAGGAATGGCTGCCACCGAGTTTCAGCAGTTTCGTTATGGGGTTCACAACATCAGTATTGCTCTCAAATTAAGGGATTGGCTTAAAAGAGCATTGGAAATAAATCCTGAAAATGTACAGGCCCACACCATTCAAGCATTGGTGGCTATGTATATGGACAAGGATTTTTACGCGGCCGGACTCTCCTTTCAAAATGCGCTTCAACTTAAGCGTGACTTTGTGGACACTTTGAGGGAATATGTGTGGTATCTTCTGGCCATAGGCCAAGATGAAAAAGCGTTTGAAGCTATAAACAAGGCCCTTACCTATGACCCCGTTTCCTTGGATTTAATTTGCACGAGAGCGGATATACATCGTTATCGTTCTGAATATGCTATGGCTCTAAAACTATATGAACGTGCTTATCAACTTGATAAAACCTATTCCAGAGCCGTTGAAGGTGTAACAGCGGCAAATACGTATCTAAATAATGAAAAAGAAGCAAAACGCTATTTAGAAATATATTCCAGACGTAGTGACAACCAATTTTTCATCCATCGACTAGCCTGCGAACTGGCCCAGCATTTTGATGACAGGAAAAGTTGGGAACAATCCTTAGAAAAATTGATGACCTATAAACAGAATCACGATGAAGTGGATATTGCATCTGACCTAATGAGCGTATACGTAAAGTATGAGCCTGAAATGGCTTTGACCAATCTTCAAAAAGCCTTCGAAAATGGAATTGGCCTTGTCTCCGTCCTCCGATACCCTGTTATTGAACCCCTACGTAAAACAGATATCTATAGAAGAATTGTGGGACAATTAGATGTAGCGGTAAATCCTGAAGAATTGGAAAAATCGCAATCTACATTACTGCATATTAAGTCAGAATTGAATGAATCGTTGACCATCTCGAAAGGTTTTTTTGTGTTCGCTAAGGCCGAAGGAAACTATACCACTATCCACTATCTAAAGGATGCTAAGCTTACCACAAAATTACTCCGTATGAAAATCAATGCGCTTACCTTCCAACTGTCCGACCCAGCTTTTATGAGGGTCCACAATTCGTATTTAGTGAATTTAGAGCATCCAGGGCTTGAATTAATAGGTAATGCCCACAAAGCCAAGTTGGTTTTTGAAAGATATGATATTGAACTTCCCATATCTAGAAGTGTGTACCCTTTGCTAAAATAATTCCTGTCCGTACCAAGCTTTTCCCTTTTAAAACAAATAAGACTTGGAAGGAGGTAGATTGACCTTCATTTGTACCTGAACTCAAAAATCATACAAATGAAAAGATACCTTACCGCCTTAGTAATGGGCATCACGTTAATTACATCGAACCTAAACGCTCAAAGTATTTACCCTGGCAAAGCAACTCCGCCAGAGGAAAATGTCTCAGCTGAGTTTAACTACGAATCAAAGTTCGTTTCCGTCAACAATAATGAGATACATTATGTGGAATCGGGTCAAGGTGAACCCATTCTATTTCTGCACGGTATACCCACCTGGTCCTATCTATGGCGCAATGTCATTGACGAAGTAGATGGTAATAAACGAGCAATAGCCCTTGATTTTCTGGGTTATGGAAAATCAGAACTTCCCCAAGACGGTAACGTTTCATTTGAAGCACAATTGGCGATGCTGGAAGGCTTTATTGAAAAAATGAATATGGGTAAGGTCACGCTGGTCGTAAATGATTTAGGGTCTTTGGTCGGATTATACTATGCCACAAAACATCCAGAAAAGATAAAAGGTGTCGTAATGATTGAAGCTGCCTTTATGCCAGCGCGAGATTGGTTCAAGCAACTGACCACAAAGCAGAAAATGATGATTTGGATGATGCGTGGCGATAAAATGGCCAATAAATTTCTGATAAAGAGAAATCCTACTGCTATGATGATGAAACAGTTTACCAAACGTAAACTATCCGAAGAGGAATTCGCAGCGTATGCCGAACCTTTTGAAGATGTAAACAGACGACCTGTAATAATGAACGGTCCTGGACCAAGAACCTTTCCGAAGAAAATGAAATCCAAAGCACCTGGGGATATGGCCGATATCATTAATACCTATGCCCCAAAATTGACGGAAGTAACATATCCAATCCATCTTATCTATGCCAAAAAGGGGTTGATTACAAGAAAAAAAGCGGTCAAATACGCAAGGGAGAATTTCAAGAATTACAGTGAACAGTACATTGGTCAAGGAAAACACTTCTTACCAGAAAGTCATCCTAAAGCCATTGGTGCTTCCATTAATGACTGGTATAAGACAATACGATAAGTTGTTTTGATGGTTGGTGTTTAGAGCGCCTTTGCCATAACATAAATGTGCAAGGGCGTTTCCTTCCCATCCTTACCAATACATCCCTGTACAAAACAAATAATAATAGGAAAGCTTCTCTAAGTAATTCCTTTGTATCACAAATAAATTAAAATCAGAAAGATGAAGAAAACAATAGAGACATCGCATTACATCAATGCACCACTATCAAAAGTTTGGGAGAACGTAAAATCAGGCGAGAACTGGGAAAATTGGGTAGTGCTCATTGAGAGCAGTACTATGAACGGAGAAGGTGAAGGTGCAACCCGTGTATGCAATACACACGAAAACGGCGTTTTGCACGAAACAATCACGAAAATTGATGAGGAAAACAAGGTATTCCAATACCGCATCGACAAGCAAGAAATGGTTCCTGCATCGTCTGTCTTGGGTACGCTTACTTTTTCTGAAGAAGGAGAAGGCACTCGCTTGGAATGGATTGCGGAATTAGAGCTTTTGGACGAAGAACCATTTCCTCAAATCAAAGAGATGACCTCACAGATGTATGCCGCTTCAGCACAACAATTAGAAACCATTTCCGCGTAACAAGATGAAAGCAATTCGATTTAATGCAATAGGCGGTCCTGAGGTCTTGGAACTTCAAGAGCTTGACATACCCAATGCTAAAGAAAATGAAATCATCGTTCAGGTGAAGGCGTGTGGTATTAATAGGGCCGAACTTTTGTTCTTTCAAGGACAATACCTCTTTCAACCAGAGTTTCCCGCAAAAGTCGGGCTGGAAGCTTCTGGAATAATTCACGCCATAGGTAAGAATGTTGAGGACTATGAAGTAGGACAAGAAGTGTGTCTTACCCCTAACGTGATGCCAACCGAATATGGCTTTATCGGAGAGTATGTCGCTGCACCTATAGAAGCCGTAATCCCTAAACCTGAAAACATCGGTTTTGAAGAAGCCGCTGCCGTTTGGATGTCATACGCTACCGCTTATGGCGGACTAGTTTTTAGAGGTGGACTTCAAGACAATGCAGGTCAAATCGTACTAATATCCGCTGCAAGTTCAAGTGTGGGTCTTTCAGCGATTCAAGTAGCAAAGAACCTCGGAGCCATTGTTATAGCGACCACCCGAACTACAGACAAGAAAGACTACCTGCTTGAACAGGGTGCGGATTATGCCATAGCGACACAAGAAGAAAACCTGGCCGAAAGGGTGATGGAAATTACAGGTGGTAAAGGATTTGATATTGCCTTTGACCCAGTAGCGGGAACTTTTGTAAACGAACTGGCGGAAGCCGCTGCCAATGAATCCACAATAGTTATTTATGGTATCCTCTCCCTAGAAGATACGCCGTTACCATTGTTTCCCCTATTGATTAAAGGTATCCGTATCGAAGCTGTCCACTTGGTGTTCCACATACTGCAACACCCCGAACGGTTTGCACAGACGCGTGACCATATTTTAAAAGGCTTAGCTGAAGGAAAATATCAACCCGTCATCGACCGTATTTTTTCATTGGAAGAAGCAAAGGATGCCTTCAGCTATATGGAAAGCAACAAACAAAAAGGAAAAATTTTAATCACTATCAATAATTAATATAAATCATAGAAAAATGAAAAGAGTAAATCAAATTTTGAGTATTGTAGCCTTGGGCCTATTTACGATAACCGCTCAAGCCTGTAATGAAAAAAACACGAAAAAGGAAACGGCAACCGCAAGTACAGAGGTTACCGAAAATAAATTGCCCGACCATTCGTCAGGTGTAGAACAAACGGAAACTATTCCGGCAGATGTTAAAACAGGGGAGTTTACCATTAAGGCAGGTGCCGTGCTAGAGACCTTATACTTTAATACGGATGCCAAGAACTTTGCATCCATTGCAAAAGAATACGGGAAGGAAGTTGCTAAAAACGGCGGTCAACTTGTTGCCCAATTTGAGGTAGTGAAGAAGAGTACGGAAAGACCGGTTACCCACATTGCCATTGTACAATGGACCAACCTGGCCGGTTATGCCAAGGTAGCATCAAGTTCCGCTTTCGCGAAAGCTAAAAAGAGCTTAATCGATGTTGGCTTCTTTGGAGCACAACAAGATACACCAGTGGTCTTTAGAGATGATAAAATCTACGATTTTACCAGTGCGTGGACAATTGCAACGGCACCTGAGCAAATGCCCGTGATTATGCAAGTGATGCAAACCTACTTTGGAAAAATCGGCCCTGTAATGGGTAAATATGGCATTGCGCAGACCGCTTTTGTAGGGCCACATCCAGGAGCCCCAAAAACTTCCGCTACCGCATATACCCCTCAAATGATGGGAATATTCCAGTGGAACGATATCAATGACCCTAAGAAGTTTCAAAACGACCCTGACTTTACCGCTCACGTTGATATTCGTGATGCCGTAATGAGTAAGATGGAGTTTATTTACACCAAGGCGATTTTGTAACAATTCCCCCTAATGAAGTTCCCCATCCGCCTTTTTGCGGATAGGGAGCTTTTTAAATTTTAAAAACAATGGCAAAACAGAAAAAAGTACAAGTTGTAGAAATGACGTTCGACATCAATGCGTCCGCCGAAAAAGTATGGCAGATAACGGGTGAGGATTATGGCAACACCTATAAATCACATCCCCAAATTATCAATTCCCATTATATAAATGGCTCTACCGAAGGTTGCGAAGGAGCCGAACGTAAGTGCCTTTTTAATGAAAAAGGAACAAAGTTTCTCCAAGAAGTGCAAAAAAACTTTGACAGGGAAAACAAATCTTTTCGAAACCAATTGGTACACGTGGGCAAGTTTCCGATGGTACCCGAGTACAGTTATGCAGATTATCGGGTAGAACCTATAGATGAAAATAAATCCAAGATGCACGTGAGAATGCAGTTCCGCACCAAACCCGCTTTTTTAGGGGCTTTGGCAAAAGGACAATTAGCAGGATTAATTAAGGATTATGCCATATCGGTCAATCACTTTGCTACCACAGGAGAAGAAGTGACCGCAAAAAATTTCAAAACCATTAAAAAGAACTACAAAGCGGCCTAATCACTTTTCAGAAAATGAAAAAGTATCTTAATTACATACTATTTCTACTGGCAATATCTTTTTGTGGTTCTTGCAATTCTCAAACAAAGCGTATGAAATCAATCGATGGTCAATACCTAGTTGAAGACTATATCAAAAAATGGAAAGCCAATAAACGATACACTTTAAAAGTATTGGAGGCTATGCCCGAAGCAGACTATGATTTTAAACCAGCAGATGGTATGAAAACCTTCAAAAGCCAAGCAACTCATATCGCCAGTTGGTTAAACAACCATATCAAAAAAGTTGGCTTGACAGGTCTTACTAAAGTGGATGCGTCCTCAAAAAAGTCGCTTATGGCATCCCTAGAAAAGAACTTTGATGAATTGCTTATCTATATTGAAACCATTGAGGCTGCACAGTTAGGCGAGACTACAAGAATGTGGTATGGGCAATCCACAAAAAGCAGGTTGATGAACTTAATGGACAACCATTTGACCCACCATAGAGGACAAATGGTTGTTTATCTAAGGTTAAAAGGCATAAAAGCTCCCAGTTATGTTGGGTGGTAATTGTCACACCCTCTGTTGATATGCATCTAATATTTAAAAGAGATTTGAAAATATATATCGCACTTCAAGAACAAATTTCTAAACCACGTGATTTGGTTTATAAAGCGATGATTGAGATGATGGATGTGTATGAAATGAATGGAACGGTATCGAATACAAGTACCTCTTCTCAAACTAATTTTTTTAGTTGTGAGATGTCGTTACCCGAACTTTGGGGCAAACATAACAAGGCTACCACAATGGTGCATTTAACCTATGATTATGTGAAAAAATATACGCTGGTAAAAGCAGCGATAAATGTAGAAAGTCCGTGCAATGATTTACGAACATATTTGAAGTACAAGTTACTTTTCACACCTTTTATAAAGGCTACTGCCAGAGAACATTTGAATAGATTTAAGCATAGAGTTCAAAAATGGTTATAAATTGTATGTATGAATAATCTTTTAATTTTTATAAGCGCAATGATAGGTATTACAAATACCAATCCTTCAATTGAAAGACACTCTTTACAGAGTAAAACTATGGGCTACACCATTGAGTATACCGTGGTCTTACCTAAGGGTTATGATAAAAGTAAACAGTATCCGAGTCTGTATATGACCGACGGTCCAACAGTCGAAAACAAGAGCAAGTTTTTAACTGTAGCAAGCGATTTTCAGCAAAAAAACCAAAAACCATTTATCATCGTGCTGGTAAGTCCTGAGCACCCAGAAACTGGGCGTAATCGTAGAAATGCCGAACTATTGGCGAATCCGAAATATTTCGAATTCTTTATTTCAGAACTGCTTCCAGAAGTTGAGAAACAATATTCTGTTGCAACAAGACCATCAGAACGGTATTTAAACGGTGTTTCCTTTGGTGGATTAAATTCGCTCTATTTTGGTCTGGAAGACCAAGGAAAAACTTTTGGCAACATCGCGGTGATGTCCCCCGCCATACATCCTAAACCCTACTTGAAGAAAGCCTATCAAGAGAATCCTAGATTGTCCATACGGTTTTTTTTAAGCACTGGTGCTTTTTTGGACGGTGAAAGTACGACAAGAAAATTATTAGAGATACTAAAGTCCAAAGATTATGAAGTTGGATACAATGAAGTACCGCACGGTCATACAATGAAGAACTGGAATAAGAATTGGTTGCCGATGTTGGAGTTCTTTTTTAAGAAATAATGCAGAAGTGATAATACTGATTTTAATAACCCTGCTTACACTACATATTCGACTGCATTTATGAAAAATGAATCGAGTTCAGTTGTTCCGTAATAAAAAAAGCAATGACATGGATTTCTCGGTAGTACTTTTAAGAGGAGTTTTCTTTTGGTGAAAACTGGCATCTAAAGGTAGGTGCAATCAATTTTCAAAAGTTCGCCTGATTTCTTAGCTATAAATCCGTTTTTACTCCTTTTGCAATACATTGGTTTGACTTCCTTGGGTGATGGCCATTTCATTTTTATCTGGGAAAAACTCGATTACCATGCCCGCCGCATCTAATTTGAACTTATTTTTTTCATAGGCATCGAATAACATAGGTTCTTGAGAGGCTACATTGACGATAAGTCTTTTCTTCAGTTTGGTTACCTTCAGTTTCACTGGAAAAGAGGGACTGGAATACGTGCCCAGATACGTGTTAAGCTGTTTCGAGCTATGTTCGTAGCTGCTAAAAATAGGTAGATCAAAGGGTTTGTTGAACATACTCTTGACCACTACGGTCTCTATGGCGTTGAAGTCATAATCCAGTCCGTTCGAAGTCACCGCAAAGGCCATATCATTTTCCGGAAAGTATCGAAACATGGATACAAAGCCGTCTATACCACTATTATGGCCAAAGCTTGTGGAATCAAAATAGTTGGTTTGAAATAGGCCCATACCGAATTTATCCCTTATGGTTTTCATTTTTTTCAAACTTTCATTTGATATGATCTTTCCCTTAAAGAGTGCTTGGGAAAATTGAATTAAATCTACAGGTGTTGAAACCAAACTTCCAGCCCCCAAACCGATGCTTCCATGGGTTTGGGTTTCTTGTTTCCATCGCTTTTTTCTGATAACGAAAGAATAAGCTTCATTGTTCTGAGCGGACAAACGTTCCGCATAATACGTATTTCCTAAATTCAAGGGCTTTGAAATTTCATCGGTTACTATTTGTCCGAAACTTTTATCAAACACCTTTTCTAAAATATAAGAAAGCAGCAAATAGTTGGAATTACTATATGATGCTTGCGTATCGGGCTCAAAATCACTCTGGTATTCCGATACCATGGTGATCATCTCTTTTTCGGCCTTAAACTGCGTATTGAAGCTCAAGTAAGCATCTTTTTTATCGGTAAAGCTAGGGATGCCACTTCGGTGGTTCAATAAATTTGAGATCGTTATTTTTTTTGCATTCTTTATTGAGGGAAAATAGGTATCCAAGGTTTCAGAGAGATTTAGCCTCCCTTTTTCTATGGCCTTAAAAATGAGTACGGCAGTAAAGGTCTTTGAAATGGACCCGATTCTATATTTTGTATTTTCATCTGGTACATCCTTGGTTTCAATAGTCTTAAAACCAAATTGATTGCTGTAAACTATTTTATTGGCCTTATAGATAGCGACACTACCCATAAATTTATTGTTGGCTTGCAAACCATTAAAATAAACGTTGAGGCCATTAAATTCTGTGGTTTGGGTAAACCCGATATTGATGGCTGAAATTAGAATTAGTAAAAGAAAATTTCTTTTCATAATAAAAAATAGACTGTGGTCAAAAGATTTACATAGCTGTTCGAGGTTATACGTCCATACTAATGATAGGTCAATAATGAATGATATTGGAAAGCTTCTATTTGAAGTTCGATTTTCCCGTAATCAAAAACCGTTCCAGTGCCTTATAGGCCAATTCGCCCCCAGTATTTCCATTGGTGAAAACAACGAATCCTTTTTGCAGGTCTTCATACACTTTAAATTCACATTTGAAGTCGCCGTTATTTCCACCGTGACCGAAAGTATATCCATATGGGGTCTTTTCTATTTGCAATCCCAGGCCAAAGTAGCTTTTCCATTCTTCAGAGTTCAGTTCCTCATATTTATCCGTAACCGTATGCTTGTAAAACAGGTCACTGTAGGTTTGCGCTTTTAACCCTTTTCTTTGCAATAGTGCAATGGCAAAATCAGAAAAAGACTTGGCTTCCGTATGCATGCTCCAAGCCATTCCCGCCTTATTGGGCAAGGATACCTTATGCGGATAATTATCGTCATGGCCATGGGCGACCACTTTAAAAAGATGATCGCTTTTTTCAAAGAAAATAGTATTCAGTTCAAGAGGTTGAAGGGTTTCTTCATTCAAGATGGTAACAATATCTTTAGAAGTGATATGCTCAACCACCCTTTTTAAATATTCGAACCCTTCACCTGAATAGCCAAATGCCGTTCCGGGGTCAAAAAGGATTTCCATTTTTCCGGAACGCCAGTTAGGGAAACCCGTTTTATGGCTTAACACCATACGGGCCGTAATTTTTTGATACCGGGGATCGTGTTCAATTTCTTCGAATGGTAAATACTGGTATAAGGGTTTATCCAAATCTATAATGCCCTTTTCGGCAAGTCGCATCACCGTAAATGCAAAAACGGGTTTGGTGATGGATGCGGCCTCAAAAATAGTTTGCGGGGTAACCGGTGTATTACTGAAGGTGTTCTCAACGCCATAGGTATTGTGGTAACTCATTTTGCCGTCTTCAATGATGGCCAATGATACCCCGGGTATTTCGTAAAAATCAATATACGCATTGATAAAAGCATCGATTTCGCCATAGGGGTCTGCCGTATCGGTAAGTAAAATGCCCTTATCAGGAATTAGATCTAGGGGTTGCGCTACTTCAATCATCACATCAGCTTCCGATACGCCATTAGGCTTTACTTCGACCTGGGTTGGATTTTTAATGATCTTGTGTAGTTGGTCCTCCCCGTTATAAATGCCCCATTCGGGAACAATGGAATACTTGCCTTTAGGAAGGTTTAGGTCAAAGAACCCGGTAGTATCTACATCTTCCCTCACCCAATATGATGGGTCTTTAGCCGAAGAAACCTTGATTTTGTTAATAGGTAAGCCTAGGTAATCCGTTTTCCATTTCAAGTATCCCTGAAGCGTTCCAATTTCCACTTTCTCCTCTGAAAGCAACACGTTGCCAAGTTTAAAAGGCACATTGGTCTTACCATCGGATCTTCTCCAAGATATCCGGGTAATATCCTCTTCAAGGTTAGGATTATCGCTATCGTAGATCATAAAGTCGAGCCCTAACATTTTTCCTGGGGTTATGGGCTCGTCAAATCGTATCATGGCCTCATAATTGGTCTTGTTATCTATTCTTTTCGAGGCTACTTCAACGGTACTCCAATCCGCATTTTTGACCAAGGGGTCCCAACTTGTGCTAGCGTCGTCTATTTCTTTGTACAATTCATTAAAACTATAAACGTTGACCCCCGAACCTTTTGGCGAGTGCATTTTATCCACGTATAGCAAACATTGGTCTTGATTATCCGTCAATGCCCCTGCATCGTCATCTACTTGATGGTTGTCGTCGCTAACGGTTACTGCGATATAGACCGAATTGTCTTTTTTAGAAAAGCCGACCCTAAAAACAGCACTCAAATCATTTGTACCGTCCATCTCATTTTCAAGTAAGGCAGTAATGGGATATTCAGGTAGGGCGGCATTCCAATCTTCTAATCGGCCATCAATGGCAATGTTCGAAACAGGATAGGCAATGCCCAACGGAACCGAGTTTTTAGATGTTGCCATCGTTGTGGTTCGATCTTCGGTTTTACAACTTAATATGCCTAAAAGCAGCAGCGTTAACAAAGGGGTTTTGAAGTTCATTTTTAAAATTTAGTTCAACGTTGGTCAACAAGATATCCTATCAAAGCAAAAAGCTCAAAGGTGCTACAATGAAATAGGTATCATCGCGCAAAATAGGACTTATCTATTGCTGCTTGGCATATTTCAAAGGGGTCATTCCCATATGTTTTTTGAATATCCTATAGAAACTGCTTTTTGATTTAAATCCGCAAGAGAGTCCAATGCCGGTTATGGAATGAAGTTCTACGGCGTCGGATTTTAATAGCACCTTTGCTTCAGCGACTCGAAAGGCATTTACCGAGTCATAAAAGTTACTTTTCAAGACCTCTCTAAAAAAGGCCGATAATTTTCTTTCGGGTAATTCCATCTCTTGGGCAAGCTCCCTTAAACTGATATCTGATGACAAATAGCGTTTTTCATCTTTCATGATCCTGGTATAGGTTGCCATCAATACATTTTTTTGATCATTTGCGATAACACTTGGTTTCGTTTTGGTAATGGCCGGGTTCCTTAAATGGTTCTCAATCAAAAAATCAGGAAGGAATATCGTTGACTGCGTGAGTCCGTAGTAGCCCAAATATCCTATCGCAACCACTAAAGCTATTGCGGTAATATAACTATCCCAAAAGACATCATAGGCAAACAAGAGTTCACTTAAGGTAATCAAAAGGTCAATGACCAATACCAGAAGAAAACTGTACAAAAACTTCTCAATCCATAAGAAGTCTTTTTCGCCGATTTTCGAATAGTTGTTTTTTAGCGCTTTTCTCATGTTGTAAAACAATCTGAGACTTATTACGAAATAGAAGATGCCATAGAGGTCTTTTTCTAAAGCAAGCTCAATATGATCTTGGATCAATTCAATATGAAAAAGTTCCAATCTTAAAGAACTTGGTATGGTATAACCACATAAATACAGTAGAAACGGTATAAAATGAAATAGGTTTGCCCTTATCAGATTCCTTTTTTCCAAAAAGATTGATTTGATATAAACGTAGACCAAGGGTGGTATCAAAAAACGTACGCCATCTTGCACATAATAGGTTATGGATTCCAGCACATTGATGTCACGTAATACGGCATAAAAGAATAAAAGCACATCAAGTATGGCCAACCAAATGACCCCTAAAATGTACTGCGGCAACGCCTTCTTTTTGACCTTGATAAGACCGATAATGGCAATTAGGGTGAGGATAATACCCGTAACTAGTATAAAATCGACAATGTTGCTCATTTAATAAAGGGGCTGTTCAAGGGCCTTTTAAAGGATAACAAGATAAGTCGAATAAATAGGAAATCAGTGGTTGGAAAACCCACAAGTATATCAAGGCCCTCTAAGCCTTTCTTTTTAAAACCCTTAGGGATCCATAAAAAATAAAGCCATTTTATGCTTATCCTTCCTACTGTATACAATCCCATACGGAAAGTAAGTATTAAGGTTATCAATATTTATGAAAATAGCGCAAATCGGTTTACTCAAATGAACACACCACTCTTAGTACGATTTGGAATCAGTTTGCCGGAACGAAGGTCAGTGCCTGCCCGTTCAAACCTTCAAATTCGATAAAAATATCCACAAATTCCCCGGTGTTCGGATTGACGCGAATTACCCTGCCGTTTCCTGTACTACTGATATATAATAGTCCATCGGGGCCAAACCCCAAGCCCCTAGGTGCGATAATCAAAGACTCCCCATTTGCATCGCGGGGGTCGATGACCTGTAGTAGGTCCCCGTTTTCAGAACTGTACACCCGTACGGTGCCGGGCATGGGATCTGCGCCACCTACAAAGGGAAACTCACTACTGGTATAAATATTACCGTCTAAACCTAGAATAACATCCAACGGGCTCAGGTTTTCATCAGAAATGAAGTTCGGGTCTATCAATTCACCTGTTGTGCCGTCATATTGCTGTATAGTAGCCCCGCCAATACCACTGGTAGGGTCGGCACCATTGCCTAAAAAGAGGAAATCGTCATCGAAAACAAAGCCCCTGGGGAAACTCACATCATTCGTGGCAACGAAAATATCGATGAATTCACCAGTGGTAGAATCAAATCTCACAATGTTTCCGCCAGAACGAGATCCAAGGTATAGATTACCATCGGGCCCAAGTACGGCGCCTCCAGCATTTAAAGAAAAGTCAGTTCCATTTTCAGTACCGGTAAATGGAGGGATGAATTCAGCGATCAAATCACCTTGTAAGGAATAGGAAACCAAGTTATTGTTACCGCCGACTATAAAAAGATTGGTGTTGGCAAACCCATCTAGAATTTCCCTAGGATCGGCAATGTTGATCACAATATCCCTCGGGTCGTCATTTAGAAGTGTGGCATCATTTGGAAATTCACCTAAGAATGTTCCATTTTCACCATCAAAACGTAACGCTTGGCCCAAACCACTTCCAAATCCACCAGAAGTCACCACCAAATCAAATGACACTTCAGTTTGTGGTTCTGGGGTGGGGATATCCCCATTATCGTCATCACTACAGGCTGTAACCATTAACACTAAAGTGAACCCCAGTATTAGGCTTTTGAATTGGTTTGAATTTTTCATGATCCTTGGATTTTTTGCGTACTTCGGTTTGGTCGAGCGATTTTCTGGGACTTAAACATTTTTATCAAAAAAATCCTTTAGAAGAATTATTATATGCCGCTTTTGCACGAATTTGTGCGATACGATTTCCAGTTTGCAAATCTTGTTTACCTTAGTACGAAAGTATTTTTCATGAAAAAAAAGGAGCTAAAGAATGTCTTTGTACAAGGGGCGATTACTCCAGAATTTATAGCAAATTCTATTGCCAAACACCAATCGAAAACTACCATTGGTGCCCATGATATTTTTTTGGGGCAAGTACGTGCCGATGAAATTGATGGCAAGAGGGTAGGTGCTATAGATTATTCGGCGTACGAAACAATGGCCAATCAAAAGTTTCACGAGATTCGCGAGGCCACCTTTGAAAAGTTTGAACTCACCTGTATGCACATTTACCATAGTTTGGGTAAAGTAGCGGTAGGCGAGATATGTTTGTTCGTATTTGTCTCTTCACCACATCGGGCAGCGGTGTTCGAAGCATTACATCATGTGGTGGAGGAAATTAAAAAAGAAGTTCCGGTTTTTGGTAAGGAATTGTTTGAAGACGATTCATACCAATGGAAAGTCAATACCTAACAAATGGTCGATATTACACAAAAACAAAATACCCATCGTACTGCTATTGCACAGGCAATCGTAAAGGTCGGCTCGTCAGAAACCATAACGGCCATTCAAAATAGAACCGTGCCAAAAGGCGATGTGTTTGCCATGAGCAAGGCCGCAGGGTTTTTAGGACTGAAAAAAACGCCTGAATTGTTGCCGGATTGTCATCCATTACCTATTGAATACGCGGGAATTGATTATGAAATCGAGGGATTACAAATTACCGTAAAGGTCACCGTAAAGACTTTTTACAAGACAGGGGTGGAGGTAGAGGCCATGCATGGCGCCAGTGTAGTGGCCTTAAACATGTATGATATGTTAAAACCCATTGATAAGGCGATTGAAATCCATCAGATTAAGTTGTTGCGAAAGACTGGGGGGAAATCGGATATTGGTAATTAATGAGATATACTTAATTCGCATATATACTTGTTCTAGTTCATCAAAATACCCATACCAATGAAATTAAAATCAATAACCATTATAACGCTATTTTGTCTTGGCTTTTACTTCGTAGATGCACAAGACGGTAAAATAATCGAAAAAGAAAGAATGGTTTTAAGCGATGCTACTGTCGCTAAAATTCAAAAAGCCGATGCCGAATTGGCTTTGGCCCTAGAACAAATAGAATTCTATCGTATCACATATTTATCTGACTCCCTTAAAATTAAAGGGTTTATCGCCAAACCCATTGGGGAGGGGAGTTTTCCCTGTGTAATTTCCAATCGAGGGGGCTCCGGTGAATTCGGTAAATGGAATGAAATAGGGGTAGGCTTTTTTCTAGGAAAATTAGCAAGTTGGGGCTATGTAGTGGTCGCAAGCCAATATCGAGGTAATGACGGCAGTGAGGGCCAAGATGAAATAGGGGGCAAAGACTTGAACGATGTGCTAAGTTTGGTCAATACCCTAAACGAAATAGATAACGCCGATACTTCGAGAATAGGGATCGAGGGCGCGAGCCGAGGCGGTATGATGACGTATCGCGCACTGAAAGCATCTTGTGAATTCAAAGCTGCCGTGGTTCTGGCCGGTGCGGCAAATGCCTTTACGTTGCTCAATAGACCAGACTTTGAAGAAAATGTATACGCAAAATACATTCCAGGGTATTACAACAATAAAGAAAAGGAACTGAAAGCCCGATCTGCTGTTTTTTGGGCCGATAAAATGTGCAAGACCACTCCTATGCTCATCATGCATGGTAGTTCAGATTGGCGCGTTACGGCTTCTGAGTCGCTCGAATTGGTACAGGAACTGTATAAATACGAACACCCCGTACGTTATATTCTTTTTGAAGGTGCGGACCATAGGATAAGTGAATTTAGAAGCGACTATTTTTCTCATATGAAAGGCTTTTTTCAACACTATTTGAAAGAAGGTAATTCTCCAAATATGGAATTGCATGGAAGATAGTGCAATAGCCTTAAAAATAGACCATTGCAATATTTACATATCGTACGAATGTGTTATTGTTCTAAATTCTTTAGCATTTCTTCCGTAGTTTTCCCCAAATCAAATTCGGGGGCCCAGCCCCAATCTTGACTGGCTTTGGAGTCATCGACACTTGCGGGCCAACTATTGGCAATTTCTTGTCTAAAGTCGGGCTTATAGGTAATCTCAAAATCTGGAATGTGCGTTTTGATGCATTCGGCCAATTCTCTAGGGGCAAAACTCATGGCACCCAAATTGTAAGACGATCGTATGGAAAGGTCCCCGTTATTGGCGTCCATCAATGAAATGGTGGCCCATATGGCATCGTCCATATACATCATAGGTAGTTTTGTTTCTTCATTAAGAAATGAGGTGTACTTTTTTTCGGACAATGCCTTATGAAAAATTTCAACCGCATAATCCGTCGTACCACCACCTGGTTGGGTCTTCCAACTGATTAAGCCAGGGTAACGTACACTGCGTACGTCGACCCCGAATTTTTTAAAATAATATTCGCACCATCGTTCCCCAGACTGTTTGCTGATACCGTAAACCGTACTGGGTTCCATTAGGGTATGTTGTGGGGTTTCATTTTTTGGGGTATTGGGGCCGAAGACAGCGATACTGCTGGGCCAGAATATTTTATCTATCTTCTTTTCTTTAGCTAGGTTCAAAACATTGAACAACGAGTTCATGTTCAGGTTCCATGCGCGCATCGGGAATTTTTCTGCCGTGGCACTTAACATTGCCGCCATCAAATAGACTTCGGCTATCTCATAGTGCATCACGACATCTTCAATTGCCTCATAATTGGTGGCGTCTAGCAGTTCAAAAGGACCTGACTGCATTAAATTTTCGCTACCCTCACGAATATCGCTCGCCACGACCGAATCGTTGCCATATTTTTCGCGAAGCGCTATGGTCAGTTCAGTACCTATTTGTCCGCAAGCCCCAATGATCAAAATAGATTTTTGCATGTAAAAGAAGTTAATTCAATACATGGGTAAATATAGCTTATCTTAAAATTTGTACTTTCGTTTCATGCAAAAATTATTGCTTTTTCTGGCTTTTATCACCCTGGGATTAGGGTGTAAAGATGAAGGGGAATCGACGGGGACCGTCGAAGGGAAAACCGTTTTTTTTACCTTTCAAGACATGCCCGAGGCCCAAACGATTAATCCAAAAGCACAGGAAATCCTTACTGACTGGCAAGAGTTTCAAGACTTTGAAAGTAGTTTTCAAGTACTCTATCGGGCCAATAACAATGAGGATCTCGCATTGGCCATTGATGACCTATTGAATAAAGAAAAAGCTATGGTCGAAGGTGAATATCCTGAGACTTTTGACAATGCGCAGATCAAAAGTAGACAGCGTGTGGTCAGAACGTTTCTTTTAAATGTAAAGGCAAGTATCATAGAACAGACTGATGTCGATGAACCCATGCGTAAAATGCTTTTGGCAAATAACGCCTTGAGGTCACAGTTTAACATCATGGTCAACAGTAAGTTGGATATCAATCTCATTTTAAATGAAAAATAGACTATTCCTATTCGTAACAGCTTGTTTGCTTACAGGCTCCGGGTTTGCACAACAGTATGAAAAAGATACCATTCAATCAGTTCTGGACGATTGGCATGAGGCTGCTGCAGATGCTGATTTCGACAGGTATTTTGGTTTGATGACCCAAGACGGGGTCTTTCTGGGCACTGATGCTACCGAGAATTGGCAAAACCAAGAGTTTCGGGATTTTTCAAAACCTTATTTTGATAAGGGTAAGGCTTGGAGTTTTAAAGCTGTTGAGCGTAACATCTATATCAATGGTCAACAAGATTTTGCTTGGTTTGATGAATTGTTAGACACTCAAATGAAACTCTGTAGGGGCTCAGGGGTACTCAAAAAAATAGATGGAAATTGGAAAATCGCCCACTATGTACTATCCATAGCCGTGCCTAATGAAAATGTAGGTCAATTGGTCGCGTTGAAAAAAGTTTCGGATAGTATCTTGACCAAAAAACTACAAGAAAAATTATAACCCGTTCACTCTTCGGAAACGGAAAACCTAGGGGGTGATTGCCAAAGTACATTCATGATCATCCAAGTATCATTTTCTTTTCGCAGACTGAGGTAATCAATACCCCAAACGGCGGTAACCTTCGCACTGGCAATTTTATCGGAAACCTCGAAAATGGTAACTTCTTTTGGTGATGTATCATTGATTTGATTTCCATCGGCATTCCAACTCTTGGCAAGCTTGATCAGGTCTTGAAAAGGCATCTCTAACTGTGGGGAATAGGTTTTTTCATCATCTTTAAAATAAAACCCCACTTTTCGAACACTCGGGTGTACACTTTTATAGGCAAGTGTGGTGTCAGCTTCGTAAAAAGTATTGATGTAATTTAGACAGGCGGCTTTTACGGCTTCAATTTCAGATTCCGTTTCTTGTGCTTGGCACAGGGTAACGACAAAAAGTAGTGCAAAAAGTAGTTTTAGCGGTTTCATGATGTCAATTCTTGTATTTAAAGATACATAAATCGATTTATGGTTGATAAATGAAAAGGCACGTATTTTCAGTGTATGCCATAAAAAAAGAGGCCAGGGGCCCCTTTCCATTTGTATTTTAACCAATGCACTATTCTTTGGCGCTTTCGGGGGTGTTCTTTTTTGACTCCAGTGCTTGCTTGCTTAAACTGGCCAGATTGAAGTTAGGGTCGATTTTCAAGGCTTCTTCCATCAGTGCGATGGACTCGTCAATTTTGGTTTTGTCATTATTGAAGGTCAATAATCCTTTTATGTGGTAAAAAGCTGCTTTCAAAGAAGCTTCATAGGGTTGTTGACGTTCGTAAAAGGCATGTTTCATGTCATCTTTGACATTGGCAAGACCATATTCAATATTTTTAGCAGCACCTTCTGCATCGCCGACTAAAATTTGGAGGTCAGCTAACTCATAGGCCAAAAAGGCGTTGGGGTTTCGTTCAAATAAGGTCTCGAACTGCTCTATGGCCCTTTTGGGTTGGTTCAAGGTTTTTAATGATACCGCTTTGACTTGAACCGCGATATCTGAACTGTTCTTGTCATTTTCAATACCTATGGTATTCAAGGCCTGCAAGTGTTGGCCATTGTTCATATAAATGAAGGCAAGCGTATCGCGTCTGGCCTGAGAGGGTGCTATGACGTTCAGGTGGGTCAAGGCATTTATTACACCGACTACATCACCCTGTAAACGCATTTCCTTATAAAAATTTTCATAGTGGGTAAGCAATTCCGATTTTGACTGGGCATGCAACGAAATTCCAGCAACCAAAAAAGCTAAGACGATTATTTTTTTCATTTTCTCTATATTAAAAGTGCGGCAAAACTAAAAAAATAAAATGTATCTAGTTGTTAAAGAAAGCCCTAAGGTGAGAACAAAAAAAGATGCCCGAGAGCATCTTTCTTATTCCGTTCCACTTTTAGAACTATGCGATGGCCTTGGCAAGGTCTTTTTGGGTGAAATCCTTTAATAACTTTATATAAAAGGCTAGGCTCTTACAATCACTTTCGATACATGATTTTAAAAACGCGGTCAAACTTATAAAATACATATTGGTAGGCAATACCAATAGCTTCTTGTTTACGGTCTTTGGATCATACATGCTGTCATCGATAATAATGTCCATGGTCACTCGATGGCGATGGTAATCAATTTTAACGTCTACTGCGTTATAATACTTCTTAATAATTGCCTTGTGGAATTCCATAACTTTTTCAGTCATTTTCCCTTTGGGATTATTATCCGTTATCATTTTTTCCATTTCCATCAAGATCCTCGTTTTCAATCTTGAATTTTCCATAACTATTTTCTATTTAAATGATACTTAAAGTTATGCAATTAGTCGATAAACCCTTTAAAACCAACACATTGTTAACATAAAATGCTCTTAATTGTTGTGAAAGAATGTTTTTCTGTGGTGTGTTAAGAAACTATCGTTGTAAGTAGCGGATGGCTTTTAACATTGAAAACCTGGCTTTTGACGATCTTCTTATAAACTGGGGCGTTGGTGTCTTGAAATTCAGGAGGGGTTACCCCCATTTTTAACGCTTCGTTGGTATAGTACTCTTTTTTTGAAGGATGATAAGGATAGACCCCATTGAAGATTTGGTTCCAATACGATTCTCTTAGTATCGTGGTAATGATACGTATACAATCATCAAGATGTATGAGATTGAGCAATTCTTCTCCACTTTTGATATTTTTTTTCCCGGATAATTGCCTTACGGGATGTCTTTTTGGGCCGATCAATCCGCCAAAACGTATGATGGTCGTCTTAAAAGAGGGGTTGTTGCTGAAAAGCTTTTCAACTGCTAAAAGCTGCTTTCCCGACTCAGATATTGGTTTGGGTACGGTATCTTCCCAAACCTCCCCTTGTAAAGCTCCGTAAACCGAAGTGCTGCTTACGAAAATCAGCTTGGGAACTTCAGCGTCATTGATAGCTTGGTTCAAAAACTGCATCCGGGCAACAAAATTTCCGGTGGGTGCTTTTCGAAGTCCGGGCGGAATATTAATGATCAGTACATCCAAGTCTTTTAGAAAAGATGAAATGCCACCCTTGATACCATCGTCGCCAATAGCGATTAAGAATGGGCTGATACCAGCGGCTTGCAATGCGGTTAATTTATCAGGAGTGGTTGTTGTTCCTTTAACATGATATCCTTCTTTCAGCAAGCTTTCTGCCAATGGTTTGCCCAACCATCCACATCCTAAAACACCTATGGTATTAATCAAAAGTCAATTTTTTGGTGATCAATATGGCATCATTCAATACGAAAGGCATTGGAATACTATTCTTTGGACGTGTCGGTACCGAAAATTGTTCATGGGTCAATAAATCATTGGATGCCTCATAAAACGTGAGTTCCAAGGTTTCATCTTTTGATAGTTCCAGTTCAAGTTCCGTATACTCGTTGTTGCTCACATAGTGGGTGATGAGTTTACCCCTTCTGCGATTTTCGAGATAATAATCTGACAGTGCAATGCCATTGACCGAAGCTTTTTTCAGGGTAACCGCATTGGTAAAGGCTTCTAGGCGGTTCACATTACGCTGTGGGGTAATGCAAATGGAAAGTATTCGATTTTCACCGATAACCGTGTCTTTTGTGATGGCAATATCGGGCTCGCTCAATTGTTTTATTGGTGCTTCCGTAACATAAGTAAATCCTGTACTATACTTGCTACTAATGGTTTTATCGGCCAAGTTTTGCTTAGGTGGTTCCTTGGATGCACCCAAGAATTGTGAATTCCAATTGATCAAGACCTTGTCATAGGTCGCCCATTTTGCCGTTTTGGTATCGGCATCATAAACGTAGAGCAAGCTACTTGGTTTGGGGCGTTCTTCTGAAAAATCAGAATTGTTGTGGGCGCCAATACTTACAATGACATATAAAAGACCGGTAATGATGGCAAACCGCAGTTTATGTTTTGAGAGGCCAAGCAACGGCAGTAAAAAGAAGTATAACAAGGTGGTAAATAGCGTACACGCGACCATCATTTTTAGCCCCAGGCCAACGGGAAACATTTTAATGAACGGTGCAAAAACAAAAATGGCAGGCAAGGCCAAAAAAAGCAGCACGTAAGCACTTGGTTTTTCTTGATTGATAGTCACCAAAAGAGCGGCCAATAAGCCAAATACAGGTATTACAAAAAAGCTTGCCCCTTCTAAATATACCGCGACCAATCCGCAAATGACCAACCAAATGAATATCGGGCCTATTAAAAGATTGGGGGTCGTAATTTTTCGAAATCTGTTGTACACAAAAAAACAGACCATCAGCGAAAAAAGGGCGAAAGCCAGAATATAAGCATGCCCATTATAGGTGAAACCATGTAACATATCGGCATAAGCAGGATACCACCATTTTAATACGGACCAACTAAAATAGCCGAAAACACCATTTACACTAAGTGCGATCAGCATGGGAACAAAACCCACGGCAAGTTCCTTCAAAGTCAAACGCTTCTTTTGAAGACCAATTACCAAGAGCACAACGAACAGAATGACCGCTAGGCCAAAGATGGGCCAAATCCATTCAAAGGGATACGATAGCAAACCAAAGAAAGGAGTATTGAAGTAGATGTAATCGTTCAAACTTTTTAGGTTGTTGAGGTCCGCATCACTAAAATGCCGTAATAATGGCATTAAATAACTGCCCTGATGCGCTAATGAAGTTCGGTCTAATCGTTCATAATTGTCTAAGGCCGTATGGTAATCGTAGTGGTCGTCAATGAACGCAAAATTGAAGCCCTCGATATCGCGGTCTTCCCTAAAAACCGTCAAATCAGTGTCGTTGGGCAGCATTTTGTAGATGCTGTATGCCAGTGAATTCGCTACGGGATATTTGGGGTTGGCCTCTGTAAATTCTTTGATCAACTTTCCATTGCCACGATTGGTCTCAATCAACATATAACTGGGTCCGCCACTTCCCCGAGCTTCAAAATTTAAGACCAACCCGACCTCTTTTGCCCAAGGATGTTCATTAACAAAGAGATCGGCACCATTAAGCCCCAACTCTTCAGCATCGGTAATCAAAATGATGATATCATTTTTAGGGGTTTTGTTTTGGGCCAAAAAAGCCCGTATCCCTTCCAAAATCGTAGCAACACCACTGGCCGCGTCACTCGCGCCAAAAGAAGAATGCGGACTACTGTCATAATGGGACAGTAACAATAGGGCTTTGCCTTTTTCGCGGCCTTTGATTCGGGCCATGATATTTGTGGCTTTACTTAGGTTACCCCAATCACCGGCCGTATAGCCCACTTGAGTGGTCGTGACGAGCCCTAAATTCTTAAGCGTTTTGGTGATGTAAGCGACAGCATTCGAATGCCCTTCAAACCCAACGGCATGCGGTTGTAGAGATAGTTGTTTTACGTGTTTTAAAGACCGATCTACAGAAAACGAAGTCTGGTCTATGGTGGAATCACTTTTATAGGATGGCATTAAGGATTTGAAACTCCAATAAGTGGCGATAATCGCTAAGAATATACACAAGGTTCTGGAAAAACTCATAGTGGTCGTAGTTGGTATATAAATGTATAAAAATATAGGTGGTCAAGGGTCAAGTGGCAAAAAAATTAAATAATTCGTTAAAATTCACTATCTTAGGTAATCAACCTTCAATGTAAATAATTATGGGAATCAAGAGTTTTCAAGGAGCCAGGGCCAAGGTGGATTCAAAAAAGGAGTATGATGCACCGATTTTGGTGTCAGACTATATGACCAAAAAGTTGGTAAACTTTTCACCTGACCAATCGATTTTAGAAGTCATGGAGGCTTTTGCCAAATATAAAATTTCAGGGGGTCCCGTTATGGATTCCAATGGATTTTTGGTAGGTATCATCTCTGAGGCGGACTGTATGAAACAAATTTCGGAAAGCCGTTATTTCAATCAACCGATATTGGATAAAAGTGTCGAACGTTTTATGACAAAAAACGTTGAAACGATTCCACATGATATGAGCATATTTGATGCTGCCGGGGTTTTCGACCGTCATAATAGAAGAAGGTTGCCCGTGATGAAAGGCGGTTTACTGGTAGGCCAGATAAGTAGAAAAGATATTGTGATCGCCGCGTTAAAGCTCAGTGGCCAGAATTGGAAATAAGCCCCTCCCAAACCCTCCCCAAAAGGGAGGGTTGGTTTTTTCATTCTTATGATGAAAATGATTTCGTTACGTGGCAAACTAGCATTTGTTTTCCTTCTTGGGCTTAGCTAGAGGGGGATTATTCTCTTTTAACGATCATATAATAATCATTGTCCAAAGGAAGATAGCCCAGGTCATAAACAAAATAGTAGGTGCTTCCTTTTTTTGTGGTGTAGAGGCTGGTGATGTGTTCAAAATCAAAGCCCTTATTGTCCAAACTTTTCTTTGTCGTTCGGGTTTTACCTTCCTTTAGCGTAAAACTTTCAAGAATGCGATAGTTCTTTCGAAGCCTGTTGTTGATGTTTCGAACAAGGTTCTTGCTGTCTTTATTGAGTTTGTTATTATAGGCATTCCTACAGTAATCAGAACAGAATTTTTTATCTGCCCTCCCTTTTATTTCAGTGTCGCACTCCAAACACGCTTTCATGTGCTATCGTTTTGTGTAGTTGAATACCATTTCATTATGGCTGTCATCATCATTGCCTATTAAACCGTAGATGTTGATTTCGTTGTCGCTTACATTTTCAAATGTAAATCCATCAAAATAAACGCGATTACCCTCTGCCTTGATGAACTTGAATTGTTGCACCTCATCCTTTTCTTCCCAACCGTGCAAATCGGCATTGAAGTGTTTTAGTTCAAAGACGAGGCTATTGTTATGCTCACGAATATGGCCTATTTCATAAAAATTGACCTTTTCGTCAATCATATGACGAAACACGAATAACATCGATTCCCCAACAGCTGGGGTCCATATTTCTTCGGTAACGCCACCAAAAGCAGTACCGTGCCAATGGCCTTCCATAAATGAGACTAAATTGATTTTTGCATCTGGTGATTCTTGTCCTTCACCTAGTTGTAACGTGTTTTGACCAGTGACCACTAGAAAATTCAAGAGGGCTAAAAATGATAGTATTTTCATAATAGGAGTTTAAGTATAGACGAAAACCGATGAAACTATTGGACTCATTGGACAACAATATCGTGTTTTTTCAATAATCCAATCAATTCTTCTTTACAGAAAATAGCCTGTTTAATGAAGTTTGCCTCGGGGTCAATATTAAAATTAAAGGCCTTCGACAGGTCGGCCTTATTCAAATTGGTGTTCTCAAA
This sequence comes from Croceitalea sp. MTPC5, assembly GCF_036985505.1. Taxonomy (NCBI): domain Bacteria; kingdom Pseudomonadati; phylum Bacteroidota; class Flavobacteriia; order Flavobacteriales; family Flavobacteriaceae; genus Croceitalea; species Croceitalea sp. MTPC5. Next base: position 861,488 of record NZ_BTGQ01000002.1, on the reverse strand, counting down.
AAGGGCATGATCCAAGTTACAATCGGTAAAGTTTGATTCGGTTAGATCTGTATTCGTAAAATCAGCTTGGGTCAAATTGGAACCAATGAAATGAGTCTTTTTAAGCGATTGACCACCAAAATTCGCCAAGGTCAGGTTGCAATTGCTAAAGGTAACCGTCAATAGTCCTGCTGCTGACGTGTCTAATGATAACCCCAGTAGCTTACATGACTCAAAACGGACATTGTTCCAAATCGTATGTGCGATGTTGGTATTGCTTAAATCACAATCCGTAAAGGTGCAATCCACAAAGTTTTGGTTATCTAAAAACCCGTCTTGAAACTGGCATCCTTCAAAAATACACGCTTCATAATCTGCCTTTGGTAGTGGGTTTTTGGCGAAATCTTCATTTTGAAAATGTTCATCCGCCACAAATGGCTTGTTCATTATTTTTCTTTGTTTAGAATTAGTGCAGGTAGCGCCAATGATTTAAACAACTGGTTGTATTCTTTCATTTCGGTATCCACAATAACATTCTTCTCATTTTTATACGTGGCCCAATCTGACAATAAGTCTTTGATACGCTCTTTTGCCCCTTCCGTTACTTCAGGTTCAGCTACATCAATGAAACCTTTTAGATGCAATAGATCCGCATTCAATTGGTTGTTGAAATTTATGACATCTTGAAAGGTCTTTTGTTTGGGTTGGATCAAATTTTCTTCCCAGATATTTATTCTTTCTTTCAAGGCTGCTCCTTTTTCTAAGAGTTCTTTCGCTGCTTCATGGTCTTCCAATAGGTTTTCATAATGTTTTAATTGGCTTTTGGCAGAGCGCATTTGGTTTACCGCCTCATGCATTTCTTTTACAGTCGTGTCAATGGTCTCCAGCAACTTTTGCTGTTCAGCATAATCCATAGCCGTGCTTTGTACTTTCGGATTGGCCAAGATGGTGACCGTAGTTTCGACGACCTCATCTTCAAGCACCATTCTAAGGGCGTATTGGCCTGGGCCTACGCGGTGCCCCGCAGCATTACCGAATACAAATACATTTTCAATACTTGGTAGGGTTTCCGTCCTAAAATCCCAAGTGAAACGGTTAAATCCCTTTTTACTGGGCAACACCTTCGGTTTTGAAGGCCCCCCGGGCCATGATTTGAACCCTTTGGGCTTTTGATTGGTATAGCTGCGAATAACCTTGCCGTTTTGAAGTACTTCGAGTTTTAATTCGGTGGAGTCTAACTCTTCTGGAAGGTAATAATCTATCGTCACCCCAGATTTTGGATTTTGACCCAATCCGGGTACTGGTTTATCTTGACTGCCCCCAAAAATAAGATAAGTAGGTTTTGGGGTTATGATCTTTAGTTTTTCTGCGGTGTCAAAACTGTTCTGTAGGGCACCCACGTCATCCAAAATCCAAAAAGAACGCCCGGCCGTGGCAACGACGAGGTCATTGTCTTGAATGGTAAGGTCATTGATAGGGACCAAGGGTAGGTTCAATTGAAACTTTTGCCAATTTTGACCGTCATCCAAAGAAATGTACAATCCGGTTTCGGTTCCTGCATACAAGAGCCCTTTTTTGATTTTATCCTCACGTACTACACGAACAAAAGTGTGCTTATCGGTGATTCCGTTCGTGATTTTAGTCCAACTTTGCCCATAATCCGAAGTTTTGAAAATATAAGGTCTTAAATCCATCGATTTATAGCGCATGACAACAATATATGCCGTTGCCGGGTCATGAGGGGAGACCTCAATGCTATTGACAATGGCGTTTCCGATATTCGGTGGTGTAATATTTGCCCAATTGGCACCACCATCTTTAGTAATATGAACCAAACCATCATCACTACCCGCATACAACACGCCTTTTTCGTGTGGTGATTCTACCAAATACATTAGCGTATTGTAGTTTTCCCCACCAGCGGCCTCATTGGTGTATGGGCCACCCCCTGGGCCTTGCTTATCTTCTTCGTTTCTGGTTAAATCAGGACTGATGACCTCCCAATTTTGACCGCCATCCGAAGTTTTGAACAGGACGTTTCCTGCATGATAAATTGTATTTCGGTCATGGGGAGAACTGATAATGGGGGCATTCCAGTTATAGCGAAACTTAAAATCTTTGGGCACTTTTCCCAAACCCAGTTCAGGGTAGGCTTTTATAGGTTTCCCCTCTCGGGAGGCTTTCACCCATTTTTCAATAATACCTTGATAGCAGCCCCCATAAACCACTTCAGGGTTATCAGGATCAAAGGCCAAATATGCGCTTTCACAGCCTGCGACCGAGTACCAATCTTTCCAATCAATACCGGCATCATTGGTACGACTTGCTATGGCAATGGCAGAATTGTCTTGCTGCCCTCCGTACACATTATAAGGAACCAAATTGTCGGTAATGACGCGATAAAATTGTGAAGTAGCCTGGTTTCGCTGTGTACTCCAGCTTTTACCACCATTATTTGAAATATTGGCCCCACCGTCATTGGAATTGATCATTATCGAATTGTTCTTGGGATGAATCCATAAGTGGTGGTTGTCGCCATGGGGCGTGGGTAAGGGTTTGAATGACTTTCCGCCGTCAATGGACTTGGTCACTGGAGCGTTCAACACATAAACCACATTTTCATCTTGGGGATCGGTAAAAATTTCCATGTAATACCAAGAACGGGCAATGTTGATACGGTCTTTATTGACCTGTTTCCACTTTTTTCCGGCATCATCACTGCGGTAGACACCACCTTTGGTGCCTTCCGCTTCAATAACGGCAAAAACCAGTTCGGGGTTGGCGCGGGAAACTGAAATACCTGCTTTACCAAACTCCTTTGGAAGTCCTTCTTTGAGCTGCTTCCACGTCGTGCCGCCATCGACCGATTTGTATAATCCTGAAGAGGGGCCACCAGATTCCATGGTCCACGGATAACGACGGTGCTGCCATTGGGCCGCGTATAAAATCAGCGGATTGTTCATATCCATGGATAGGGACGATGCCCCAGTGTTTTCATCCACAAAAAGTACCCTTTCCCAATTTGTGCCACCATCCACGGAACGATAGATACCGCGTTGTTCAGATGGGGCATATTGCGCTCCCTGGGCCGAAACAAAGATGATATCCGGATTGTTGGGATGGATGATGACATCAGAAATATGCCGGGTCTCATCCAAACCGATATGCTTCCAAGTCTTACCGGCATCCGTAGATTTGTATACGCCATCGCCCATCGAGGTCATCACGCCCCTTGCGGCATGTTCGCCCATTCCGACCACTACTATATTCGGATTGCTCTCGGCGACGGCAATGGCACCTACGGTACCCGTGTTCAACTGTCCGTCCGAAACATTTTTCCAAGTGATTCCATCATCAACGGTTTTCCAGATACCACCACCGGTCGTGCCCATATAATAGGTCATGGGTTGACCGACCACTCCCGTTGATGCTACACTACGACCACCCCTAAACGGACCAATGTTCCGCCACTTAAGGCCTGAGTAAAGGGAATCGTTTAGAATGATTGAGGGTGTAGAGACCTTTTTTTTCTTCCGCTGTGCGTGATTCGTCAAGGGAACAATAAAGGTTAAGAGCAATATAATTTTAAGTGTTTTCATGTGGTTGGAGTTTGAATATGGTAAGATACAAAACCGGAAGTAAAATATTAAAGCAGTGTTAAAAGCAACAATTAATTTGGAACAAACGTTCCAGTATTATTATGTTTGTATCAGAACGAACGTTCCAAAAAAAATAATTAATCTAAATACTATTTTTAAAATCATGGGAAAATTAGAAGGCAAAGTAGCTGTAGTAACCGGCGGAAACAGTGGAATAGGTCATGCTTCAGCCAAAAAATTCAAAGAAGAAGGGGCAACCGTAATCATTACCGGTCGTTCTGAGGAAAAAGTAAGTGCGGCAGCCAATGAATTGGGCGTGCAAGGTGTCGTCGCCAATGTTAAGGATTTGAATGCTTTGGATAGTTTGGTCCATAAAGTAAAGCATGAGCATGGTCAAGTAGACATTCTATTCGTTAATGCTGGTATTTTTGCACCGGCACCTGTCGGACAGATTACGGAAGAAATGTTCGACCATCAGATGGGAATCAATTTTAAGGGGGCCGTCTTTACTGTTGAAAAATTCTTACCCATTCTTAAAGACGGGGGGTCTATAATCAACCTGTCATCAGTGAACGCTTATACCGGTATGCCCAATACGGCGATATATGCCGCGAGTAAAGCAGCTATGAATTCATACACTAGAACCGCAGCTACTGAACTGGCACCTCGAAAAATACGTATAAATTCGGTGAACCCAGGCCCGGTGTATACCCCAATCTTTGGTAAAACAGGTATGCCCGAAGAACAATTGAACGGTTTTGCCGAAGCCATGCAAAATAGGATTCCCCTGAAACGATTTGGGCAACCTGAGGATATTGCCAACCTGGTCGGTTTTTTGGCATCGGATGAGGCCTCATTCATCACAGGTGCGGAATACAATATTGATGGCGGCATCAATGTCAATCCGTTATTGGCTGGATAATCTTATTTTTGCCTATGCCGCGAACGAAGCAGTTTGATGAAAAAGAAGTGTTGAAGAAAGCTATGGAACTCTTTTGGGAGAAAGGGTTTCATGCTACTTCAATTCAAGATTTGGTTTCTGGCCTTGGTATTAACCGTGCCAGTCTTTACGATACCTTTGGTGGTAAGGATGCCCTTTTTCTAAAAGCATTTGCCCTATACCGAGAAAATAGTACCCAAGTAATCAAAACCCTTTTTGAAGGGGAACCTTCGGTCAGAACGGCATTTGTGAAACTCTTTGACTTCGCCATTGAAGAAGCCATTCAAGATGAGACCCGAAAGGGTTGTTTTGTGGTCAACGTGACCACTGAACTCATACCTGGTAATCATGACCTGGTACAGGTGCTTCTAAAAAACAAAGAAAACGTGGAAGGTCTGTTCGCTTCGATGGTCAAACGGGGACTTGACAGTGGAGAGTTGAAAACACCAAAAGACCCCGATACCCTTGGGGCCTACCTGTTTGCCTTGTACAGTGGCCTTCGTGTGGTTGCTAAAGTAGATCCCAATGCCGATAGGCTACGACAAATCGTTACCTCAGGGCTTTCTATTTTGAGTTAGGCTACTCTGTAAGTCGAAAAGAAACTTTCACGGTACTTTCTACCCGTATTTTTTCAAAGCCAATATCCAAGGGTTCTGATTCTGCCATATCTACCATGGCCATGGACTTCATCTCCATTCTGGGCTGATTGTTTCTCGGATAATACGGTTGTGAGTTATCTAAAATATAAATGGCCGGACCCACTTTTTGCCCCAAGGGTTTTGTGAGGGCATCCGCTTTTTTCTTGGCCTTTTTTACCGCCCTTGTTTTCAGTTCCAGTTCCAGTTCATCCATTTTAGAATATTCCGTTTTTTCCAAATAGGTGTTGGCAATATCTAAATCTTCAAGTGCAGCCATTACTTTTCCTGCAGTCAGTCCATCATATACCAATAAAGAAAATTGCTTGCTCTTCAACACTTCCTTTGAGCGCAGAAAATACTTTTTGTAATTACTGGCCAAATCTTTTATGGTCAATTGTTCGTCAATATCAATACCTAGGCCTTTGAGGCGTTGCGCCATTTTGTTCTCTTGCTCTTCCACAGATTTTCGTCCTTTGGTGTCTTTTTCACGAATAGTAATGTTCAAAAAGATTTTATCAGGGTTTACCAAAGTGTCTACTTTCGCCGAGGTTTCCAAATAGGGTACGTCCAAAAAGTTTTTAGATTGGGCCATGGCCGAAATCGTACTTGCGAATAAAATAGTTAGTGTTAATGCTTTTTTCATTTTTTGGTGTTTTAATCAAAGGGTAGCAAATCTGGGGCCAAGAATTTGGTTTTAGCGACTTGCGAATTGTAAATATCAAAACCATAATGTGCTGCCATCAGCTCTTTAAACCGTGTTTTCAATCGAGGAAATTCTTTCATGAAATCACGAAAGTTGCTGGAACTGGATTTTTTGAGAAAGTGATGTACCGCTTTTATGGCTGCTGTGGTCAAAGTCATATTGAACTTGTTTGGCGCCCCGTTTTTGTTGGCAAATGCAGTAATCTGTTGCGTCAGGTTTTTTATGGCTTTCTCCTCCCCATATTTTTTAAGATGTATCCAAGCCAATCGCAAATGTGCTTCATGGCAAAAAAGCTTCGGACTTAGCTCTCGATTTTCAAACTGCAGTTCAAGCTCATGGTCGTTTAAAGAAAAATGGGTTTGCATGGTAGTTAATCTTTGAATCCATTGCTTTTGTGGGTGCCATCACAATACGGTTTATTTTCTGATGCACCACACCTACAGAAAGCGGTTGAACGTTGTTTGTCTTCAACGGTGCCGTTTGCTAAAATAACCTTTAAATTTCCTTTGACCAATAACGGTCCGTTTTCAACTACGGTACATTCCGTTTTAGAATCTTGGTCTACAATTCTTTCTCCTTTTATATGATAGCTCAACGCCCCCGAAGGACATTTTGAGATTTGTGATTTCAACGCATCGATACTGGCGTTTTCAGGTTTGATCCAAGGTTTTCCTTTAGGGTCATAGACTTCGGGCAAGGTCTTCCAACAGATTTCAGCATGGATGCATTTTTTGGGTTTCCAAATAACCGTGAAATCCCCTTTCGTATATTCCTTTATGATTTCTTTTTCCATATCACGCAATATTAATGCCCTTTAAAACCAATGACTTCCATTTAGGATGTCTTTTAATGTACATGGCAACGAACGGACACATGGGCACCAAGGTCAACTCTTTTTCCTCAACGTCTTCTAAAACCTGCCTGACCAATGCGGTGCCTATACCCTTACCTTCTAAAGCCTGTGGCACCTCGGTATGGGTCAAATAGATTTTGTCCTTGGTCTTGATGTATTCTATTTTGGGAACAAGACCGTCAATATGGAACTCATATCGTTTCGCTTCGGTATTGTCGATAAGTTGATGCGTCATAATTTTAAATTAGGTATTTTTAAAAGTAGGAAATTTCTAGGGGATATTTAACCCGGTGCATGATGATTTTAGAATTCAGTAAAAGGATTGCTTATGGCCCAAAAAAATAGCGTACGTTCTTATGATAAGTTGGCCGATCTTTATGAAGGGGAGCAAGTAGGCAACCGTTTTGAGCAAGATTCCAATTTCACTATTCACCGTATGCAAGAGGTTCATGACCGACCGGTGACCTCTCCGGTATTTCGCGCGAATTATTACTCTTTTGTGTTGGTCAAAGAGGGTAAAAGTTTTTATACCATCGATGACAGAAAATATGAAACACGACCTGGTACATTATACTTTACGAATCCTGGGCATTTGAAATCATTTGGTATTGAAGAGGTGGTCCACGGATTTTTGATTACTACGATAGAGCAATATCTAAAAAAGTATGTCCACCAAGACGTATTTAAGGAGTTTTCCTTTTTATTGACCGAAACCGTTCCACCTTGTTATCTTGATGCCACCAGTTTCAATGAATTACATGGCCTGGCAGAACAGTTGTTTGGTGAACAGCAAAAACAATCCCCTTTAAAAGACAATATCATAAGTTCCCTTTTCGTGGTATTCTTACTTAAGGTCAAAGCGTATTTAATGGCCGATACATCTTTCAAAATAGCCTATGACCGTGACAGCGAGATCGCCAATAAATTCAAAAAAGACCTGGAAGCCATTTTCCGGGAAGGAAAACCAAGCCCCCAAAATCTTCAGGTAGCTTTCTTTGCAGAACAACAGGGGCTGAATGCCAGCTATTTTTCAACCGTTATCAAAGTCAAAACCGGTAAATCAGCGAATAAATATATTCAAGAGAAGTTGTTGGTTGAGGCCAAAGCATTACTGACCGGTTCAATATTGCCCATAAAAGCTATTGCTTACCGTTTGGGATATACCGAACCTACCCATTTTTCAAAATTTTTCAAACGCATGACGGGAAAATCACCGAATCAGTTCAGAAAATCATAGTCTTTTGAAGCTCAGTAAGTAGTTGTTCCATTGAATGTTATCACTTTATAATCAATGTCAGGTTGAGCGCAGTCGAAACCTAGTCGTAGATAGAAAAATGGTTTGGACCGAACTCTAACACATCATCTCAACTCTTTTAATCGGTACTATTCAATAGCCAAAAACCGTTTCAAAGTGTATTGGTGAGCTGCCTTTTGACATCTTTTTTCCGATTATCTATAAAATGTGCCCTTTTTTCTAAAATCGGTGCCTTTATCAGCGTAGTCCGTAAGATGATATTTGTACCAGAATTAATTATAAACCTTTAAAACAAATATCATGAAAAATTTAAACAACAAAATTGCATTGGTAACCGGAAGCAGTAGGGGATTAGGTAAGGAAATGGCCTTGAGAATGGCAGCACAAGGTGCCCGTATACTGGTAACCTATAACTCAAACGAAGCGCAGGCCTTACAAACCGTTGCTGAGATAGAGGCTTTGGGAAGTGTGGCCAAAGCATTTCAATTGAATGTAGGTGATGTCACGACCTTTGATGGTTTTTTTATGGAACTCACCGACTTCTTGAATAAGGAATGGCAGACATCAAAAATCGATATTCTGGTGAACAATGCGGGAATCATTGCCAATTCTCCAGTATCTGAAACTTCATTGGAGACTTTTGATAGTTTGATGCAAATACAATTAAAAGGCCCTTTCTTTATTACCCAAAAAGCGCTAGAGGTGATGAACGACGGGGGAAGGGTGATCAATATCTCTACCGGGCTGGCCCGTTTCAGTATTCCAGGCTATGGGGCTTACGCCGCCATGAAATCAGGTATTGAGGCCTATACCCGCTATCTGGCAAAAGAGCTGGGCAGTAGGCAGATTACGGCAAATGTCGTTGCTCCTGGGGCAATCAATACCGATATGAACAAAACGGCTTTGGAGAAAAATCCCCAAATGGAGCAGATGTTGGCTTCGGTAACTGCTTTAGGTCGAGTAGGGGTCGCAGAAGATATTGGTGGGGTGGTCGCCTTTTTGGCCAGTGAAGATGCACGATGGATCAATGGCCAACGAATTGAAGCTTCTGGCGGAATGTTTCTATAAATTGAACTTTAAGGTTCTCAAGGCCCGTACATCATAAGAATGTGCGGGCTTTTATCATTATATGGGGCCTAGGTAACTGAAAATCCGATAGGTTATCCGCTTTCTTATACGTCGGATAATTTGTATATTTAGAAGCCTTTGATATAGGCTCTTGTAATACGGGCCTAATACCGCTACCCCGGTGCTATACTTTTGAGTTAAAGTTAGTTGGTAACCTTTAAATAGATCAACCATGTTTTGTCTCGTTTACAAATCTGTAGCAAGTCCTGCATTTGACAAAGCAGCTATTTGTGAAATGCTCGAAAAAGCAAAGAAATCCAATAAGAAGAAGAATATTACAGGTTGTCTCATCTATTATCAAGGGGAGTTTTTACAGTATTTGGAAGGTAGGCAGGTATCGGTATTGGGGTTGTACGATAAAATTAAGTTGGATGACCGCCATCATGATGTTGAATTGATATCCCATAGCCATGTTGAAGAACGTGAATTCGAAAATTGGGATATGGCCTATGAAGATTTTTTTGGCGATAACGACCAATTGCAATTCTTAAGACTATTGGTCAGTTCTTATCTGGAATCTCCACAAAAGGCGATGGACCCCAACCCAACATCGGGTCATTTTTGGAGAACTGCAAAACGATTGTTACGGGCCAATACATCAGAACCTTATCGTGATTGAACCAACCTGTCCTTTTATTGTCCACTCTCGAATTGAAATAATGCTTAAGATATCAAAACAATCAATTTTCACCTCTCATTTTAAATACACAATCTTATGAAGACCCTAAAGAGGAAAATCACCGTATTACTTTTATGCCTTTCACTTTCATGGGTGAATGCCCAATACGAAATGAAACCGGTTGAGGGGTATTCCCCGCAAATAGGATTGATGGTCTATATGTTGGAGGATTTAAAGAGCAGGATTACCGAGCAAGTAAAGGACCTGGACCAATCACAGACTGATTTTATGTATGACGAAGATGCAAATAGTATCGGGGCGCTTATCATGCACCTGGTATCAACCGAAGCATATTACCAAATAGAGACCTTATCAGAGCTTCAGTGGACAGCCGAAGAGCAAGAACGATGGGGAATAGGTGGTAGTCTGAATGAAGCATCCAAAAAGAAACTTAAGGGGAAACCGATACAATACTATCTGGGTTTATGGGACGAGGTTCGCGAAAAAACGTTGGCAGGGCTGAAAACGAAGGACGATGCCTGGTTTGCATCTAACCTCGATGAAGCGTTCAACTATCATTGGGTGTGGTACCATGTAATGGAACATTCGGCAAATCATATGGGTCAAATAGGCACGGTCAAGAATAGGTTGCCAGAGTAGCTCCGCTTTTACCAATGCTATTCCATGCATAGCTTTTAATTGGATTCGTTACCGATAACAATTTTGGCCATTACCAAAAAGGCTTTCTATAGCATGCTTTTATTTTACTGCCGTAATGAACTATCTTTAGGCTGTTTCATTTTAGTATAATTCTTCGCTTGCCCTATGACCAAAGTCTTTAAAAAAATTCGACAAGGTTTGCTTCATGAAAATAAGTTCAGCAAATACCTTCTTTATGCCATTGGGGAAATCGTGTTGGTCGTTATCGGGATTTTATTGGCCTTACAGATCAATAATTGGAATGAGACCACAAAACGAAATGCTGAAGAAGCAAAGTTGCTTATTGCACTTATCGAAGATTTTAAAGAGAATAAAGATAGAATCAAGGAAGCCATACGAAAAGAAGAGGATGTTATTCAGACCAGTAGGTCTTTGATCCAAGCCATGCAATCGAAAAACACCATCCATAAAGATTCGATTCGATTTTGGGTCGCCTCAGGGGCGAAATCGTGGTGGAGGGCTGAATTTGTGACCGGCACCTATGATGCCATTGTCAGTTCGGGTAAGATAGCGATTTTGAAGAACGAGAATTTAAAGCGGCTTCTTTCGCAATTTACCGCCGATATCAATGCCGGGTTTGAGGATCATAACGAATCAATGAGCTATCTAATTGAAATGAACAAGATATCTGCCGATGTTACCCCAGCTTTGATTCATGATGTTGAGCTAGAAAAGCTGGGCATAACTTCAACCGATAACGACTTTGGCCGGTCTATTGAAAAGCTCATAAATAACGACGTATATCTCGGCTTGCTGATTTCAAAAACTTGGTTGGAGACCCTTCGAATCGACTATCAACAAAAACTGCAAGGGTATATTGATGAGATCATTGCGATTTGTGAATCAGAGTTGACCAAATGATTGCTTATCTTTAAATAGACCTAAATACTACTTCAATGAAAAAATTTCCTATTCTAGTTCTTATTGCAGCGTTGATTGGCCTGGCATCCTGTAAATCAAAAACAGAAAAAAACACTGAATCGGAGAATATATTGGAAAGTCTTCCCGTAAAGGTAAAAGGGGAAGAGGTCACCTATGCTACGGATTCGACCAATCTCAAGGGTTATATCGCCTATGATGCAAATGCCGATGCCAAACGACCAGGTGTTTTGATCGTACATGAATGGTGGGGGCATAATGATTACGTCCGTCAACGGGCCGATATGCTCGCTGAGCTCGGGTACACCGCATTGGCCGTAGACATGTACGGTGACGGTAAACAAGCCGATCATCCTGACGATGCCGGAAAGTTTGCCATGAGCGTAATGGGCAACCTACCCGAAGCCACGGCCCGTTTTAATGCAGCTATGGCCCTATTAAAATCGCATGTTGCCGTAAATGGAGAACAAATTGCGGCGATAGGGTATTGTTTTGGGGGCAGTGTGGTGTTGACCATGGCCAATTCAGGGGCTGATTTAGATGCCGTTGCGGCATTTCACAGTGGGGTACAGCTCCCCGTAATGCCCAATGATCAACTTAAGGCCAAGGTTTTGGTATGCAATGGTGCAGATGACCCTTTTATAAGTCCGGAATCCATTACAGCCTTTAAAACAGCTATGGATTCTATCAATGCGGATTATAACTACGTGGCCTATCCTGGGGTAAAACACAGCTTTACCAGTAAAGAGGCCGATGCCAATGGGGAGAAATTCGGCTTGCCTTTGGCCTATGACGCTGATGCTGATAAAAAGTCCTGGGCGAGTTTACAAGAACTATTGGCAGAAGCATTTTAAACAGGGCCATTTTCTTTTAACTCTGGGTTGACAAAGAAATTGTAGAAATGCCTTTTGTATGTTATCTGTATATAAAAGGGACATGATTGAATTTTTTATATCTTGTAGGTTCTCCCCCTCTTTTTAAGTTTAATCAAATTTTTCAATTATGACCACAGCAGAGAATGCAAAGAAGTCATGGGTGTGGCTTATCGCATCCGTAATCGTTTCAACTATTGTAGCAACACTAGCGGTACAACAATTCTTGGATAATAAAATAGAAGGAAAAATTAAAAGCCATGAAAGTTCAAATCATCAAATAAGCAATCTGCTAAGCAAAGTTCATGTTAGTGTTAACAAAGAAAGTACCCAAGGAACAAAAGCAACCTGCCAATGTCCACCTGGAATGGTTGCAATCAGCGGAGGATTTGAACTAAATGGATTAAGCGAAGGCGAAGGCCTTGGCCCCGGAAATAATATTGTTCTAAAAAAGAATGGTCCGGAAACTGGGAACAATCCTGCTACAGCATGGGAAGTTGAAGTACAGCGTATTGTTGAAGAAGATACTAGACCTTATGATATAACCGCATATGCCATTTGCACAACAGTTACTAAAAATTCAGTTTCCCTTGAATAAACCTTCCTAAAGACTAGCAAGGTTGACGGCCATAACTCTATCTGTGATTTTACATTTACTTCTATGTATGACTTCATAGCCAAATTACAAAGTGATGTATACGTCAATTTTTACACAGGCATGAATACTTGTATTTTTGGATGGTAATGGAAAAGAAAAACTTATAAAGAGAGAAAAGAGCGCGCCAAAGAGTACGAAAAAAAGATAGCGAAGGGCGCTCTAGTTTCCCAAATTAATAGGGGTTGACCAAAATTCCCAATTCCAAAAAAATTACTTCAAGGCATATCCTACCCAAACTTTTTATCGCTGTCCCAACACTTATATAGTTGCCGAAAGGTTTAGTGTCAAAGCAGCAATGAGAATGCTGAAGCAAAAAAGTGAGCGTGAGAATCTTTCGGATTTCAATAAAAAACTAAAAAAAGGATTGGATTGGAATCCTAAAGAGAATAAGTAATGTTAACAAACGGTTAATAAGTAATTATATGTTATAAGTGGTACAAATACATACTAGTCTTATCTTTAAGCATCAATTGAATCTAATAATACTACCTTATGAAAAAAACGTCCAACAAATTGACAGAAAAGAAAACAATTACCTTGCGCTCTGACATTGTTCAGAAACTCGATGCACAAGCAGAAGAGGAGAATAGAAGCTTTTCAAACATGTTGGAAACAGCGGCATTAACGTATTTAAAACACAATGGAACACTTCAAATGTAAGAACAAAAAGCCCTTCAAAAAAGAAGGGCTTTTAACTTATAAGCTTTGGCATCGTGGCTCGAGTGGCTAGGCGTAGGACTTGCAAATCTGACTACCTCGGTTCGAATCCGAGCGATGCCTCAATCAAGGACAGTTAATAACTGTCCTTTTTTGTTTTAGTGCAAATAATATACCCAAAATTACGGATGTCAGCAATAAGATCAAAGTATTATTGGATAAAATGAAGTATTTTTAACAATTGAATTGGTATTTTTCCTATATAATGGATTATTTCCAAGAAAATACACCGGTTTCGGCTGTTCAGTCAGGGCTTTACCGTAAGCATTGACAGTGTTCTACGCTCTTTTAAATACAAGAACGCCCTTAGAGGATAACTCCCGTTGCTCTGCAAAGTTTGAACTAGTGGCCTTGTAACCACATTGGCGTTGCTTGATTTAAAAAAAAATGGATAATACCTTCCCGAAAAAAATTTATCTTATCTATTGTAGAGTGATATATAGTTCCCTAAAAAAATTAAATACAAACGACTACAAACGTTTGTAAACGAAAATAAATAATTCCCAACCGAATCGTTTTAGAAGCTGCTTATAGGTTTGTCCTGTCGAATCATGGTGGTTCGATAGTATTAACTGTTAATCCATAAAAATTAGAAAGATGAACGCATTAAAAAACAAAGTACAGTTGATTGGTAACCTAGGGCAAGACCCAGAAGTAGTAAGCTTGGAGAACGGCAACAAATTGGCCAAGTTCTCCATTGCCACAAGTGAAAATTACAAAAACGCCCAAGGCGAGAAAGTGGAAGATGTACAATGGCACAATGTAGTGGCCTGGGGCAAGACCGCAGAGATCGTAGAGAACTATTTGACCAAAGGAAAACAGGTCGCCGTTGAAGGAAAACTGACCCATCGGTCCTATGAGACCAAAGAAGGCGAGAAAAGATACGTCACCGAGGTTCGGTGCAATGAACTGTTGATGTTAGGGAAATAAGCGTATTCAAAGCCTTCGACTGCGCTCAGGATGACAGCACGTAAAACTGTCGACCAGCTCAGTCGAAGGTATTTTTGATATTGGTTTTGTATGGCTATGACATGTCAACTTTTACGCCCTGTATGCAAAGCTGTACTACCAATTGTTTTGTAAAAGGCAAAAACGAAATATCAGTCCGAGCGCAGTCAAAGACGTCGTTGTTTAATACCGTGGCAGTGAAGAAGTCTTTAAAACGATATCCAAAAATCAAATACGGATTATTCTGTAAAAACAGCAACGAGATGTCAGTCTGAGCGCAGTCGAAGACGTTGTTGTTCGAAAATTGATACCGTCATGGTATAAAACCTTTAAAACGATATCCCAAAAGTTAAATGCTGATTGCTCCGCAAAAGACAGCAACGACATGTCAGTCTGAGCAGTCGAAGACCTCTTAAAACAGTAATCCTAAATATGAAAACGTATATCGTTTACATCTTAAAATGCGCCGATAATTCCCTTTACACCGGAATTACCGGAAATTTTGACCAACGTTGGGCACAGCATCAGATGGGTTCTCTGAAAGGGTGCTATACTTTTTCGAGGATTCCGTTACAACTGGTGTACCAAATGATTTTCCATGATGTTGTTCAGGCAATCCTTTTTGAGAAAAAAATTAAGGGGTGGACTAGGGCCAAGAAAATAGCATTGATTAATAATGATTTTGACACCATACAGTTGTTGGCTGAATGTAGAAACCATACGCATGCCAAGTTTAAACCTAAAGGTGTTCCTAAGGCCTTCGACTGCGCTCAGGATGACAGTACGTAAAATAAGGAGTCCGGTTGAGGTTATTGATGATGTTCGTTTTTAGCACGGCGATGATATATAAACTTGTCCGATTCATATTCTAAAGCAACGCGAACTATTTTTTTTATAATATATGGCAACGAGATGTAGGTTTGAGCACAATCGAAAACGTTGTTGTCCGAAACTTGATACTGTTGCAGTATAAAAGTCTTTAAAGATATCCACAAGTTAAGAGCTGATTATTCCCCAAGTGCTTTAATACAGTGTCAGTCTGAGCGCAGTCGAAGAGGTTGTTGTTCGAAAATTGATACCGTCATGCTACAGGAACCTCTAAAACGATATCCCAAAAATCAAATTCGTATTGCTTTGCAAAAAACAACTACCGAATGTCAGTCTGAGCGCAGTCGAAGACCCTTTTGTCAAGTAAAACCCTATTTTTATAACGATGATATCCACTATGGAAAATAAGTTGAATTCACTATTGAAAACCCATTTTGGGTACAGCTCCTTTAAACCCAATCAGCTGGCTATCATTGAAGATGTATTGGCCAAAAAGGATGTGTTGGCCATTATGCCGACCGGAGGCGGAAAATCATTATGTTATCAATTGACCGCCTTGGCCCTAGAAGGGACCGCAATTGTTATTTCGCCCCTAATTGCCTTAATGAAAGATCAAGTTGATGTGTTGCAGGCGAATGGTATTGCCGCTGCCTACTATAACAGTACGCAATCGTCAGAACAACAAGAAGCCATTTTTGACCAGCTTCGAGAGGGAAGGCTAAAGCTTTTTTATGTGGCACCGGAAAGCTTGGGGTTTGTTCAAAATTTATTTGCGCAAATGACCATAAATCTTTTCGCCATCGATGAGGCACATTGTATCTCGTCATGGGGGCATGATTTTAGACCTGCCTATACCCAATTGGGAAATTTAAAGGATAGGTTTCCCGAGGTTCCCGTAATAGCACTTACGGCAACGGCCGACAAAACTACGCAACAAGACATCGTTGAACAACTACATATTCGGAATGCGGCACAACATCTAGCTTCCTTTAACCGGCCAAATTTACATTTAGCGGTGCAGCCGGCCCAAGATCGGATTAAGCATATCTTGGAATTTTTGGAAGGGCGCCCTCATGAAAGCGGTATTATTTATTGTCTAAGCAGAAAAAGTACTGAGGCCATAGCGGAAAAACTGGTAAAGGCGGGCTTTAAGGCCAGCGCATACCATGCCGGAATGTCGGCCGAAAAGCGTCATAAGGCCCAAGAAGATTTTATTACCGACAAGGTTCCGATCGTGGTTGCTACGATTGCTTTTGGTATGGGCATAGACAAGAGTAATGTGCGTTGGGTCATTCACTATAACCTACCAAAAAATATTGAGGGTTACTATCAAGAAATTGGACGCGGCGGTCGTGACGGTCTGCCGGCACATGCGTTACTTTTTTACAGTTTTGGTGATGTGGCACAATTACGACGATTTATTTCACAAAGTGAAAATGCAGAAGTGGAGTATGCCAAACTGGAGCGCATGCAACAATTTGCAGAAGCATTGAGTTGTCGACGAATAGCCCTTTTAAACTATTTTGGCGAACATGTAAACCAGGGTTGTGGCAACTGTGACATCTGTGACCGTCCACCTACTTATTTTGATGCTACCGTGTTGGCGCAGAAAATCTGTTCGGCAGTGGCCCGTTTAAAAGAGAAGGAGCCCATGGGCATGGTAATCGACGTGCTCAGAGGGGCGCAAAATGCCCAAGTCATTGAAAAAGGCTATCAACAAATAAAAACGTACGGTGCCGTGAAGGATGTTTCTTGGCAAGATTTGCAGCAGTATGCCATACAACTACTCAACCAAGGGATTTTTGATATCAATTTTAAAGAAGGCGCCAGATTGGGCTTGACGCCCTTGGCTAAAGAGGTGTTGTTTTCAAACAAAAAGATTCAACTAGCGGTACTGCAAAAAGAGAAGTTTGAAGCAAAGAGAATTACAAAGTCCAAATCAAAGAAATCGGGACTTTTTGAAAAATTACGGTTGCTGCGACATCAAATAGCTACTTCGGAAGGTATACCGGCCTACGTGGTTTTTGGTGATGCCAGTTTAAAGGATATGGAGGCCAAGCTTCCTAAAAACGAGACTGAATTTATGGGGATTTCCGGTGTTGGACAGGCGAAACTTGAAAAATACGCAGCAGTCTTTTTAAAAGAAATTGCATCCTATACGGAGTTCAAAAAAACGAAGGTTGCCACGCACCTTCGCTCGCTTCAATTATTTAAAGAGGGCCTATCCATACAAGATATTGCGGTAACACGAAACCTTTCTGAGAATACCATTTATGGTCATTTGGTAAAGGCCAATGTTGAAGGGAAGCATGTGGACCTACATCAGTTTTTAACGGGAGCGGAATTTGATGAAATCGCGGATGCCAAAGAAGATTTGACGCAGGCGGATAGCTTAAAAAGCTATTTTGAATATTTTGAGGGGAAAATGCCGTACTGGAAGATTAAAATTGGCCTGTATTTATTGGATACCTAACCTGTGGTGCATTATGAAGTTATTGCTTTTGTTCAACGGGTCATTTTGAGTGATTCTTTGAGATACAATGAAAACGAATGTTTCGCAATCCTTTAATGGCCCAAATAGATTTAGACAGCACCATTGGGCTAAGTTTAGGTATATTTTATTATCGATGATTTGAATGGGAAATCTACCGCTTGACCTGACATTTTGATGTAATAGTGAAAAATAAGTAACGTGCTCCTCCCAGTATCCCAATGGAAGAAAAACGTAAAAACACTTCAGTTTATCTTATTTCTTTTTTGGATTGAAGTATTAACAATAACTTAAGGTAAAACGGGTAACATTTAACAACTGAAGTCGTCAAATATTACGTAGTTATTGAAATGAAACGCTATTTATTACATATCTGTTGGTTGGTAATGCTGATTCCTTGCTTAGGGTTTAGTCAAGAAAGTACGACCAATGTTATGCAGGTGTTTTATACTGATTTGGCAAAACGTGATGCCTTGCACGAGCAACAGCTCACCTTTGTAAATTTGGAAGACCAAGAAGATTTTTGGCAAGATCAAAACGACTTTGAAAATTTATTGGGTAAAGAAAACCCCAAGGCCTATCAAGTTTACTTAAAGGGAAAACGAATGGCTTATCGATTACATCAAAAAGAATGTGATGCCAGTTGTGGGCATGGGGAGAACTATGTGAAAAAGGCGGCCTTTTATTCCATTCACGCCCTAGAAACAACGTACGCTTTCAAAACAAAAAAGCCCCAAATCAGGGATTGAGGCTTTATACTATCTCTTTAAGCGACTTTTTGCAATAAGTCGTAACATGGGCAACGTTTACAGCGCTTTTGTTCTCCTTTTTTATACTTTTTGCAGCATTTGGTCTTACAACCTTTTGGAACAAGCTCTTTTAATTTTGCCTTTTTCTTTTTATCCGAATCTTTTTTCTTTTTGCCCATCTTTCATGAAGATTAAGACAAAAATATATTATTTTAAATTAATCTAAATAAGATTAATTGTTAAATTATTCGCCCATGGTTTCAGAAGCGGCGCTCTCAACGGTAAGTTGTTGAATATCCCTATCAAAAAGATACAATCCGCCTTTATCATTGCCGATAAGGTTTATCTTATCCAATACCGTTCTGGCCAAAGCCTCTTCTTCCAATTGTTCGGCCACGTACCATTGCAAAAAGTTATGGGTCGCATAATCTTTTTCCTCAAGGGTTACATGCACCAATTCATTGATGCTCTGCGAAACAAAAACTTCATGGTCATACAATTTTTGTAGCATTTTGGGTAGGGTTCCAAATTCCGTCTCTGGAGCTTTTAGATCCGATACTATCGCATGACCTCCCCGTTCATTGACATACTTGACCAATTTCAACATATGCATTCGTTCTTCATCCGAATGGCCATACATAAAGCCCGCAACCCCTTCCAAACCCTTTACTTCGGCCCATGAGGCCATAGAAAGGTAGGTTTGTGAAGATTCCGCTTCTATTCGTATTTGCTCATTAAGCGCTTTTTCCAATTTTTTTGATAACATACGGATACAATTTTTCAATTGTAAAGGTACGAAATGAAGAAGGTAATATCCTTAAGATGCCTTGTGGTATTTAGAATCGTGCCGTGACACCTACGGTATTGATTCCAAAATTAAGGTTCCAGCTAACCTCTTTTTGTTGGGCATTGTACTTTTCCGCATATTTTTTATCCAAATACCGGTCTATGGATTCGACTGTGGCAATACTTAGGGCATAGGCAAAAATTACGTCACTTAGCCAATGTTGTCCGTCCCAGACCCTTGAAATACCGGGTATGGCCCCAAGAAGATATATGCCCCCCTTCACCCAAGGATTCTTGAATTGCTTACCAATGGCATAGGCGTTTGTGAAGGCCAAAAGGGCATGGCCCGACGGAAAGGAGTGAAAATTTCTATTACTATTGAAAGGGTCAAACGTATCTTTGCCGAGTCCTGCTACCGGTCTGGTCCTGCCGACCACTGATTTTAAGACTTGTTGTAAGAAGCCGGCCGAGGTTGCAGAGGCTACAAGAAGTACGCCCGTTCTCCTTAGTTTTTCATTTTTGGTGATAAGGCCAGCCAAGTAGACTCCACCAGTGGCAAGATAATTATTCTCAGGATTTCCATAGAACTCCCCATACTCCCTAATAAACGAAGGGACGTCCTCTTGCCTATTCCTGAAAAAACGGGACGAATCTTCATCGAAGAGATAGAACAATCCGGTACCACCGGCCACTAAGCCAAATTGGGACCATTGTTTGCCTCCCCAATGTAACGGTCGGGTATACGAATGACCAACAGCTGTAAACATGGTACCCACGTCGTAGGTGAACATTTGCCATCTGGTATCCTGTTTGGGTATGGAATCCAAACTTTGGGAACTTCCTTTAAAGGAAAAAACCAATACAATAAGTAAAAGAAATCTAGACATAAAATAAATAGTCGCGAAAGCTAATAAAAACTTTCAATGGCGATGTGCTTTAAAAGAAAATATCTTGCGCCAATCGAAATGTATTGGCATGGGCTTCTACAATTATCCTTATGTCAGGGGAGTAGCCACCCCCCATACTACATTGCACGGGAATATGAAGATTTTTGCAGGTTTGTAGTACATAACGGTCTCGTTCGTAGCAACCTTCAAGGGTCATCCCTAAAGTACCCAATTTATCCGATTCCAAAATATCGACGCCACACAGGTAGAAGATAAAATCAGGACTTTCTTTTTCAATAAGTTTAGGTAAAATTTCTTTCAAGATGGATAAATAGTGCCCATCATTCGTTCCTTTTTCCAAGGGGATATCCAAATCGGAAGCTTCCTTCTTAAAGGGATAATTGGATGCCCCGTGCATAGAGAACGTAAAAACGGAATCATCACCTTGAAATATTTCTGCGGTACCGTTGCCCTGATGTACATCCAAGTCTACGATCAATATTTTATTGGCAAGCCCTTGCTTCTGTAAATAGCGCGCTGCGATTGCCTGGTCATTAAGCATACAAAATGCCTCACCGCGATTGGAATAGGCATGATGGGTGCCCCCCGCGATATTCATTGCGATGCCATGTGAAAGGGCAAACGTGCAGCATTGCATGGTACCATCGGCAATAATACGTTCACGCTGTACCAGTTCGTTCGATAACGGAAAACCTATTTTTCGGGCAGCACTGGGTTTGAGTTCGAGACCCTTCAACGCATTATAATATGATTCGTCATGTGCTGCAAGAATATGCCGGTCTTCTGGAAAACTGGGTTCGAAAAAGTTTTCTGAACTACACGAGCCCTCGTGTAACAATTGTTGTGGTAACAACTCGTATTTCATCATAGGAAATCGATGCCCCTCGGGTAATGGATGCTTATAGATGGGATGAAAGGCTATTTTGAGCAAGGGATACGTTTTAAGATCGGTGAAGTTTCAATTGTATTCTTTTTCTTGGGATGTCAACATCAAGGACCTTAACAAGAACCTGTTGGTGTAAATTGACATGGGCATTGACATCTTTTACAAATGAGTCGGAAAGGTTTGAAATATGGATCAAACCACTTTCTTTGATTCCGATATCCACAAAACAGCCAAAGTTGGTAATATTATTGACGATACCGGGCAGTAATTGCCCTATCTGCAAGTCATCAATAGTCTTAATGTTTTGGTCGAAGGTAAACACCTTGGCTTTTTCCCTTCTGTCCAACCCAGGTTTTTCCAACTCTTCTATGATATCTTGTAAGGTGGGCAGCCCAATAGTGGTCGTCTTATAATTTTCTAATGGAATACTTTTCAAGATTTCTTTGTTACCTAAGATTTCACCCAATGCCAATCCTTTATCTTTTGCCATTTTTTGTACAATGCCATAGCTCTCTGGGTGAACGGCCGAATCATCAAGTGGGTTTTCACCATCTTTAATGCGAAGAAACCCAGCACCTTGTTCAAAGGCCTTTTCACCTAAGCGTGGTACTTTTTTGATAGCTTCCTTGGTATTGAATGCGCCGTTCTGATTGCGATAACCAACGATATTTTCGGCCAATTTGGACCCAATGCCGGATACATAAGCCAAAAGGGGAACACTTGCGGTATTGATGTTGACCCCAACGGCATTAACGCAGCTTTCGACTACGGTGTCCAACGATGTTTTCAACTTGGTCTGATCCACATCATGTTGGTATTGCCCGACGCCAATAGATTTGGGGTCGATTTTCACCAGCTCGGCCAAGGGGTCGGCCAATCGTCGCCCAATGGAAACCGCACCGCGCACGGTAACATCGTAATTGGGGAATTCGTCCCTTGCAATTTTGGAAGCGGAATAAATGGATGCCCCTGCTTCACTGACAACGAAAACTTCAATGGGATTTTTAAACGCTATTCGTTTTACCAATCGCTCGGTTTCCCTTGAGGCCGTGCCGTTACCAATGGCTATGGCCTCGATTTTATAGGCATCTACCAAAGAACTTATTTTTTTGATGGCCTCTTTTGAGTTGTGCTGTGGTGCGTGTGGGTATATGGTTTCATTGTGTTTTAAATCGCCTTGGGCATCTAGACAGACGATTTTGCAACCTGTTCTAAAACCCGGATCAATGGCCAAGATTCGTTTTTCGCCCAAAGGTGCCCCCAGCAACAATTGTTTTAGGTTTTTCGAGAAGACCTCAATAGCTTCAGTATCCGCTTTTTCCTTTGCTTTTTTCAATAATTCATTCGATAGCGATGGCAATAGCAATCGCTTATAGGCATCGGCAATGGCCAATTCAATATGTGGGGTGCAGGCGTTATTTGATTTTAGTAACCGTCTTTCCATATTTTGGATGGCGCGTTCGTCGTCCAATTCGATTTTAACACGGATAAAACCCTCTTTTTCGGCACGTTGTATCGCTAAGAACCGATGAGAGGGGCAGCGGTTCAAGGGTTCTCCCCAATCAAAATAATCTCTGAACTTTTGGGCCTTTTCATCATTTTCCATGGTTTTGACTGCTTTGGTTGTAATTAGGGCAAAACGGTTCAATTGGTTGCGCAGCTGGTTTCGAATATCGGTACGTTCATTGATCCATTCGGCAATAATGTGCCGGGCTCCTTCAAGGGCATCATCTTCGTTGTCTACCGTATTGTTCAGGTATTTTGAAGCGATAAAATCGATTTCGTCCACTCGTTGGGCCATGATAATTTTGGCCAATGGTTCCAAACCATTTTTACGTGCCGTTTCGGCTTTGGTCTTTTTGCTCTTTTTAAAAGGGAGGTACAAGTCTTCGAGACTGGTCAAGTCTGAACAGTTTTCAAAGCTATTTTTAAGTTCTGGTGTCAGCAAACCTTGCTCGTCAACAGCTTTTATAATGGCTTGCTTTCTTTTTTCCAAGGCCTCAAATTGGGCCTTATATCGTACAATTGCGCCGACGGCTACTTCATCTAAATTGCCGGTCAACTCTTTGCGATAGCGTGAAATAAACGGAATGGTACAATCTTCGTTTAAGAGCTTGACCGTATTTTCAACGGACTTTTCATTTAAGTGGGTGTTCTGAATAATGTATGAAATGAGGTGCATGTATTCAATGTGTTTCAAAGAAGGTTGTTCTCGTACTTGAAAAGTCTTTTTGCACTAAAACCTATAAAACGAATAAACCTTTGAAGTTTTATTAAAATATCCCCAGATAAACGAATCTTCAAGCTTAAAAATAGTCTCGGCTTTTTTACTTCGTATTGCATCGGCAGCTTTTTTTATCCGGTCAAAGGTATTATCAGGAACAATACCTTCAAGATGATTGAAATCTTTATCAAATAAGCATTTAATTCGGGTTGATTTTGTTCTGGTGTACGAATTATAGGCAAAAAAGGTGGGGTTAAAAGCGACGGTCAATCCTCCTACAGCTCCTATCGGGATAGCCCCAAAACCCGGCATCATCATCGGTGCTCCACCAGTTGAAATCATTTTTTTTGAACCAATAGTGATGATATGATCTTCATCGATTTTGTTCACTGCAATACCAATATCCTCTTTAGTAAGTCTTCTTAAAAGTTTTGTTGACTTTTCCATTTCCCGATACTTATTTAAGCCACCGCCTTCTTGTATGATGGGCGTATTTTTAAATGGAATTTCCTCGTCTTTTTTGAGATGTGTTTCTTTTATAATTTCTTTGGTTTCTACATCTAAGACCGAGAACTTCATCTCTTCCGCAGAGGCATTTATGAGATAGATGTTGTTTTCAAAGACAAAAGAATTACTATTGCTAAATTCTGAATTGATTTCAGGTTTTCCATAAGTTGAGGTCGTGTAGGTCAGTTCTGGCAATAAAAAATTAAAAAGATGTGTGAACGAACGATTTTCTATAGATAGCACAAAACCATTTTCCTTGGAATATATCTTTGCCTTAGCACTAACATTTTCGATTGAATTTGGTGCACTATCATCTATTTGTATAAGGTTTAAAAATGAAGAAGTCCTGATGAAATCGCTATTAGGCTGTTGCGACAAAACTTCGTGCAGATTTAGAATCTTTCCAGACTTGCTTTTGAATTTTTCATCAAATACTTCCACGGTAGTTTTTTGTATTTGATTTTGCCCTTGATAGACATAAAAGTTAAGGTCGTTACTCTTCTTTGTCAAGGTAATTAGGTAAAACAGACTACCATGGTTATATCCTTTAAGGTAAATCTCATCCTTTAGTTTAAAATCATATAGTTCTTCGCGCGCGGTTTGGTAGTCAAAATCAAAATGGATACTTCCGAACTTATTATTTTTTCGATTTTTCAAAAATAGGGTAACATCATTTCCTTCTACATTATAACCAATGATTTCGTCATATCTTTTTGGAGGCCTTTCAGAAGAAAAGGTGGTGATCTCCCCTCCTTCAAAATTCATCAATGAGCTTTGAAATCCCTTATTATCGTCGGTGAAGATGGCAAAGGTCTTATCTTCGTCATTTACAACGGTAAAGACGTTCTCGATTACTCTTCCTCCATATTTTGATTTTTTGATACTCAGTTCCGCAAATGGTTCTTGAGCCGATGATAATGTGGCAATTAATAGAGGTAATACTATTTTAAAATACTTCATATCATCTAATTGATTGCAGCTCCATTTTTTATGACGGTCTCCATATTCTTATCCGGGTTCACGAAAACCAATTTGCCCTCGGCATTCTCCGTCATTAAAATCATGCCCTCACTTTCGACCCCACGAAGTTTTCTAGGGGCGAGGTTCACCAAAACGGTCACCTGTTTGCCCACGATTTCTTCAGGTTTAAAGCTTTCAGCAATACCAGAAACAATAGTACGCACATCAAGGCCCGTATCTACTTTTAGCACCAACAGTTTATTGGCTTTAGGCATTTTTTCGGCTTCGACGATAGTGCCTACGCGTATATCCAACTTTGAAAAATCATCAAAGGTGATGGTTTCTTTTTGCGGGGTTGTTTCTTTGTTCATTTGCGCATTCGCTTTTTTTGTAGCTTCCAATTTTGCCAATTGTGTCTCAACTTCTTGGTCTTCGACCTTACGGAACAGTAATTCACTTTTACGGATTACGTGACCACTTGGGAGTAGGGTTTCTTTTTGTGCCACATTGTTCCACGACATCTCGACTGTGCTGGATGTGATGGCGAGTATAGTTTTCAATTTGGCAGCGGTAAACGGTAAGAACGGTTCGCTCAATACTGCCAAGGCAGCCGCAATCTGTAGGGCTACGAACATGACCGTTTTGGTTCGCCCTTCATCAGTTTTTATCAATTTCCATGGTTCTTCGTCTGCCAGGTATTTGTTGCCCAAACGTGCCAAGTTCAATAATTCTTGGCTGGCTTCCCGAAAACGGTAACGTTCTAGGGAATTCGAAATGATCCCAGGGAATTTCTGCATTTGAGACAGCGTTTCTTTATCGACAGCTGTTAGATTGGATGGCAATGGAACTTCCCCATCATAATATTTATGCGTCAATACCGCCACGCGGTTGATAAAATTGCCAAAGATGGCAACCAGTTCATTGTTGTTTCTGGCTTGAAAGTCCTTCCAGGTAAAATCGTTGTCCTTGGTCTCAGGAGCGTTAGCGGTCAAGGTATATCGCAATACATCTTGCATTTCAGGAAAGTCGACCAAATACTCATGAAGCCAAACGGCCCAATTTTTTGAGGTGGATAGCTTGTTTCCCTCTAGATTCAGAAATTCATTGGCAGGAACGTTTTCAGGCAGTATAAATTCGCCATGTGCTTTGAGCATACTGGGGAAAATGATACAATGAAACACAATATTGTCTTTACCGATAAAATGTAGCATTTTGGTGTTTTCCTCTTTCCAATAAGGTTCCCAATCTTTTCCCTCTCGAGCGGCCCACTCTTTGGTGGAGGAAATATATCCGATAGGGGCATCAAACCACACGTATAACACCTTACCTTCCCCACCTTCAACAGGTACCGGTATGCCCCAATCTAAATCACGGGTTACGGCACGGGGTTTTAGACCCTCATCGATCCACGATTTACACTGTCCGTAGACATTGGGTTTCCAATCGTTCTTATGGTCTTCTAAAATCCATTTTTTTAAAAACCCTTCATAGTTGTCCAATGGTAAAAACCAGTGTTTGGTTTTCTTTAGTGTGGGTATGGCACCTGAAATGGTTGACTTCGGATTGATCAAATCGGTAGCGTTCAATGAAGAACCGCAATTCTCACATTGATCCCCGTAGGCTTCCTCATATCCACATCTAGGGCAGGTACCCGTAACAAAACGATCCGCTAAGAACTGCTGTGCCTCTGCATCGAACAATTGCTCATTGGTTTCTTCGATAAAATCACCTTGTGCGTGTAATTTTTTAAAGAACCCAGATGCCGTTTCATGGTGAATCGGAGCCGAAGTACGCGAGTAGTTGTCAAAGGAAATGCCAAAATCTTCAAAAGACCGTTTGATGATACTATGGTATTTATCAATGATATCCTTCGGGGAAACACCTTCTTTTTTTGCTTTCATGGGGATGGCGGCCCCATGCTCGTCGCTACCACAAATAAAAGCTACGTCGTTGCCCTGTAAACGTTGGTATCGCGAATAAATATCGGCTGGTACATATACGCCGGCCAAATGCCCAATATGAATAGGGCCGTTGGTATAGGGCAGGGCTGCCGTTATGGTATATCGTGAAGGCGATTTTTCAGACATGAAATCCATTTTAGGGCTCAAAAATAGGGAATTTCAAACGACCCGATTCCATCAATAAATCAATAGTTATTCGGGTTTTTGATATTTACCCTGTAGGATATCGAAAAATATGGCCTTTAAAGAATAAAACAGTGAAATATAAGTTTTTACTTACAAATTTTAGTAACTAAAACTAGGTTGTTATGAGTGTTGGAAACCCCAAAAAGTTTGATAAGTTTTCGAAAGTTGTATTGGATGTTGAAAAAAAGCCCAAAGAAACAGGTGACGATGTTACCAAAGTTTACAAAGACCCAAAACATGAGTTAAAGAAAGCGTTAAAGTTCAAGACTGACGATGACAAACCCAAACTTGCCTGAAAAATAAAACCTCCGACTAATGCAACCACGAATTGGGGTGGGGGGTTGCACTAACGGAGGCTCTGGATAATGCAAGTATTGCTTACATAATCATGACCGATTTACTCATTCGCTGTTCACCTACCTGAATACGATAAATGTACTTACCTGTAGAAAGACTGCCTCTAACACGTTCTCGTATGTTGATTTCTGCAGATCCCTCTAACATCAGTTCATTGAAGACGGTACCTACATTTTGGCCTAGAATGTTGAAGAGTTGAATGTCAACGTGGGCGCTAAAGGGCATCTCCAAATAAATGTGGGGGTTTCTATCGGTAGGATAGTAGGGTTTATGAATGACCTCATTGGCCAACTCAGCTTCGGGATCCATTGCATCTGGATCGTCCCTAGGCGGGGTATCTGGCAATGTAGGTGGGTCATCGCTATAAGCAATATCATCAAAATCAACACCACTACAATTGAAACCTAGATTTATGGGATTATAGGGGTGGTCCAATAAATGTTGCTCTACTTTGTCAATGGGCACACATAGCCATTCTGCCAAAACAGTTGCATATAAGTCCCTAAAATCCATAGTGTATTCTAAGTTTCCACGCCCGTTGGGCGCTTCCAATGATGGATGTTCGCCGACGAAAGCACTTCCGTCGAGTCCTGAACCAAAAAATAAAGTGGGAGCCGCTTTACCGTGGTCCGTTCCATTTGAGCCATTTTCAAAAATACGTCGTCCGAATTCTGAAAAGGTCATGCTCAATACCTTGTCATCTTGTTGTGTAAAAGCGATATCCTCGTAAAAATTGTTAATGGCAATCGATAAATTCGACATTAAGCGTTCATGGGCTTGGGGCTGGTTGCCATGGGTGTCAAATCCGCCCATCGAAATCATATACACCTTCGTGCCCAAGTTGCCTTTGATCAATCTAGCCAATAAGGCCAATTGCCTTGCAAAACCATTTTGTTGGTATTCGACTTGGTTTTGACCACGTTCGTACGCTTCATGGATCTTGCCCGCATATTCATAAGTGGTATTTGCAACGCCCCTTAAAAAGCGAAGTTGGTAACCATACATACAATCGTCAAATGGGGCATTGGCAATATCATAGAAAAAACCGGTTTCGGCGATTTCCTCCAATTGATCGATATTATTGGTTACGAAAGCATAATTGGTCTCCTCACCTTGAAAAACAAGGTTTGATAAATTTCCGATTTGGATTGCCGCAGGGGCCTCTGGCGGATTTATAAGGTAATCAGGATAGAGGTCTTCGAAATGCCTTCCCATCCAACCGGTATTCAATCCCGTGAAGCCCGTTGAGGTCAAATCGGTGTTGGCATAAATATCCGAACCCGTAAAATGTGATAGGCTCTGACTTTCGTAACCGACACCGTGTACGGCCTTAAATTGGCCTTCACCCCACATCGGTTCTAAAGAATCCATGTAAGTCGGAATTCCGAAATCATCAGTAAGCTTCAATATTTTACTTTCAGGAATGTAAATATTGGGCCTTGCATTTGCATACGTATCGTATTGTTGTATTGGAATGACCGTACTAAGCCCGTCATTACCGCCATTTAAGCGAATCAATATCAAAATATTATCCGTTTCTGAAGCGGCAATTGCCGAGGTCAGCGGTGAGGGTGCAGATGCAGAAAGCAAATTACTTCCCAAAAACATGGAGCCCGAGCCTGCAATTCCTAACGCTTGGATGAAAGATCTTCTGCTCCAGTTTTTGTGTTCTAAATCGTGGCCTTCGTGTTCAAGGCCTTTGTGTGGTGATGTATCGTGAGTATGATGGGTATCGCACATAGTAGTAGGTGTTATTTAAGTTGAAATTCCGGTTCCCTGACAAGGTGTAATAATAATAGGTATACTTGAGATGGGGTGTCGTCAAGCATCATGTTCCAAGTACCGGTTTCGTAAATGTTATTGTCTTCATAAGGCTCTCTAAAAACAGTGATTGCCCTTGTATATTCTGCGTCGGTCAACAATCCCTTAGGGGTGAATTTATCTATAATGGCCCTTGCGACGATGTCGGGATCGTTTGTTGTGGCTCCATTGGCGCCTGTCGCCTGAATGCCCAATTGTCTAAATTGTTCGGTGTTGGCAGCGAAGAACCGCTCTACGAAGACCTCCATGGTCAGCCATCTACCAATAATAAAATTGGTATTGATCCATTGCCTGTCACGTTGCCAACCGGCCACGTCAACGGGGTCAAAAAGATCTTGACCAATTAGGGCAGCTGCGTCGATGGCATTGATTACCGTGCCATCATCATAGGTGAAATTAGTCTCTTTAAGGAAGTTCAGATAAAGGTCGAACGGACTCTTTATTATGACACCGATGGCGGTTTCATCAAAAAAATGCCCGCTTTTGAACAATTCCGCCAGTACCGGGGCAATCTCAAAATTATTGGCCACAAATGTATTGGCCATACCTGCGATGATGGTCTGTGCATTACCGCTATCGTCAGATGAGTCTGGGTGCACAAAGAATTCATACAACTTCATACTGATAAAAGTTGCGATTTGGTCTGCCCTTTGATCAAAAAGAATATCAATGACATCATCATAACCCCAATTACCGGTCTGCCCCATAATGGTCTTGGCATCGGTATCATGACGTTCTGGGTCAAAAGTGATTGCCGTACAACCGACTTCACCGCGGTTTACATAACCGGTAAGTGCCCTGGCCGCCTCAATGATATCTTCTTCAGTATAACCCACACCCTCACCCAAAGTAAACAGTTCGTAAAGCTCTCGGGCATAGTTCTCGTTAGGGCGATTTCTGTTGTTAAAGGCTCCGTCTAGATAACGTAGCATCGCACTGGTCAATCCAATCTCACTGACAAAGGTCTTGAAATTACCAAGTGCATTGCGTTGTAGGCAATTGGCATATTCGAACAAAAAAGAGTTACAATCGTAAACCCCATATTCCGTTACGAAATGATTGCTCCAAAAGAAGCTCATACGGTCCCTAAGGTTGTTGTTCAACAGTGAATTACCATATGCCGTGAACAATTCCTCTCGTTGTGATCGTCTCAATTGTCGGGCAAGGTCGTCATCGGCAGGGTAATTGTCGTTATTCCAAGTCGCCCATTCGGGAGCCGGAATGACCGGTGCGGCCAATGCCTGATTGACCAAATTGTCAACCAATGCAGTTGCTGATTGCCCTACAGCTTGATCTATGGTTTCAACGGAAGCGCTAAAACCTAATCTTCGGTATAAATGGGCAGCCCTGATTTCATCTAGAGGTGTTGTATACGGCGCTAGGGTAGCGGTATTACAATTAATAAAAAGTTCCATAGCAAAATTTGGCTTTTAAAAGTATCATAGTATTTGGGTTCACTATGTGCTTTCGGTAGGTGTGGTTCATTTGAGGTCGTAAATTACAATGTAAACGCGATTTTAGCGATGAACTGCGAAATTTTTCGATGAAATGCACACTATTTTTCATATTTTATCCAATTCATGGGAAAACATAACGAATTTGGGAAGCTTGGAGAACAAAAAGCTGCTGATTTTTTGGTGGAAAACGGATATCGTATACGTGCCACAAATTACAGGTATCAAAAAGCGGAAATCGACATTATCGCCCAAATGGAAAATACATTGGCCATTGTAGAGGTAAAATCAAGGAGTTCAGACTTCATTGGACCCATTGCCGACAGCGTTAACGAGAAGAAAATAAAGCTATTGGTTTCTGCTACAGATCAATATGTAATTGAAAATGATCTGGATGTCGAAGTTCGTTTTGACATTATTACCATTTTAAAGAAAGGGAAACAATTTGAACTGGAGCATTTAGAAAATGCATTCTATCATTTTTAACGATTTGTTTTATTTATAACAATAAGTTAATTTTGTTTCAAATCCACCTGTTATGAAAACCATATCGTCAGTTGTCGAGAGCTATATCAAAAAAAAACCTTTTCTACAAAGTGCTTTGGCCCAGGGAATCATTAATCTCACATCGCTTTCCCGTATTGTAAAGCCCGAGATTGAAGAAGAGCTGGGCAAAGATATTCGCAATGGTGCCATCGTTATGGCCTTAAAACGATTATCGGATGATCTCGAGTTTCGGGCTACCCATAAAATCGTAAAGGTATTAAAGAATATTGGCGAGATAACGGTAAGATCTAATCTCACCGATTATACCTTTTTATCTTCTGAGACGATTTTGGCCAATCAGGCCAAGTTGCTTGAAGAGGTCAATAAGAACCAAGACATCTTTTATACTTCATCACGAGGGGTAAATGAGATAAATATTGTGGTGAGTAATAGTTTAGACCATACCGTTGAAGAATTATTTGCTGGGGAACGTTGTACCCAAAAGGCGGAAAATCTTTCATCCGTAACGGTAAAGCTACCCTCAGAAAACGTATCGGTACCTGGTATCTACTATTTCATCTTTCAACGCTTGGCTTGGGAAGGCATCGTGCTTTATGAGGTTATCTCAACGACAAATGAATTTACTATTTTAGTCAATGACGATCAGGTAGATGTGGCATTCAAGACGATAAAGGACTTGAAGACCCTCTAATAAACTAAAGCCTTTTCTTTTTCGTTCTGATTTTGAATCTATGTTGAATCATGACTAAAAAAAGGATTTTTTTTGGCCTTCTAGCGATGGTATTAGCCTATATCGGTTACCTACTCTATATTTTTGTGCTTTCCCCCAAGACCAATTTACAATCTATTTATTTGATTCCTAAAGATGCCGTCTTTGTTATTGAGTCAGACCAGCCCGTGGAAAGTTGGAAGAAAATCAGCCAAAGTGATGCATGGAAGCATTTGAATAAAAATGATTACTTCGCAACACTGACTGAGAACATTCAAAAAGTCGACACCATCTTTAACAATAACCATAAGTTGTTCGAATTTTTTGATGGCCGTTCTTTGTTTATTTCGATCCACATGGTATCACAGAAAGATTATGGAATCTTTTATGTGCTCGATTTAAAACGAATTGCAAAGCTCAAACTGCTAAAAACGTATTTGAACACCCTTTTAGATGAAGGGTATACGCTCAGTAAACGTAACTACCATGACCATGAGATTTTAGAAATCTATGATAGAAGCAGTAAAGAGACTATGTATATGGCCTTTGTCAAAAACCAATTGATCGCCTCGTATACCCATAATTTAGTTGAAGCAGCCATTGATCAATATAAAGAACCCTATCTAGGTCGGAATTTGAATTTTTTGGAAATCAATAAGAAAGTGGGGTATGAAGATCTATTTCGGCTCTATTTGCAATATGATTTTTTAGATGATTATTACAAACGATTTTCCAATAAACCTGCGGATTGGATTAAAAATGCCAGCGAGAATTTCCTGTTTTCCGGTTTTAGTTTTGATTTGGATGGAAACAGTGCCATAACGGCCAACGGGTTTACCAATATCGGTTTTGACAATGAAAATTATTTAGAAGCGCTCCAAAAGTCTGGAACGGCAAAACGAACCATTCCTAAAATCGCACCAAAACGTACGGCACTCTATATAAGTTACGGTTTTGACGGTTTTGCCAAGTTTTATGAAAATTTTGAAACGGTACAAAAGGAAAACAATACCGTACAATTCGAAAATTATAGGGCTGGGATTGAAAAAGTAGAAAAATTTTTAAAGATTGACGTCAAAGAAAACTTTGTCAATTGGATTGGTGATGAGATTGCCTTACTTCAAATAAAGTCAGACCTATCGAAAGGTGAGAATGACCTTGCATTGGTATTGAAGGTAAATGATATCAATAGTGCCAAAACAAATCTTGATTTTGTACTCAAGCAAATCAAAAAGAAAACTCCCGTCAAGTTCAAAGCGGTCAACTATAACGACCATAATATCAATTTCCTTTCCATCAAAGGCTTTTTTAAAATTCTTTTAGGAAAACGCTTTGAGAATTTTGACAAACCTTACTTTACGATGATCGATGATTATGTTGTTTTTAGCAACAACCCCAACACCTTAAAAAGCATGATAGATGGCTATTTGATAGAAGAGACCCTGTCAACTTCAGGTGATTTTATTGATTTCAACAAAAAATTTGATAGCGAGAGCAGTCTGTTCGCTTACAGCAATATCCCAGTCTTGTATGACAACATGTATGTACTTGCAGATAGAGGTACAAAAAATCAACTTCGAAAAAACAAGGATTTTATCATCTGTTTTCCTCAAGTGGGGTTTCAATTAACCCCTGAAGATAACTTGTTCGAGAGCAAGCTAGTTGTCGATTACCAAGATATAGAAAAGGTCAAGACAAAGGCTCAATTCGAAAATTCCAGCAAGTTGAACACCGTATTACATAGCAGCAATGACGAAATCACGGATGCTGTTTTTAAATTAAGGCCCATATATCCCACGGATTTAAATGCAAAACGTTTTACGAAACGCTATTCCAACGGAAGTATTCGATTTGAGGTCGAATTAAAAGATGGTTTAAAACATGGCCGTTATCGAGAATATTACAAAGATGGTACTGAAAAGATAACAGGTCGTTTTAAAAAAGATGAACAAGTTGGAACATGGAAGTATCATGATGCCCAAGGCAAACCCGTGCACAAGAAAAAATTCTAAATCCCCTATTACGCTGTTCTAACATAAAAAAGCCCTGGTCCATCACAAGGCACCGCACCACCTGATAATTGATTGGCTGAAACAAATCGAAGACGTTCTTCATTAGAGTTTGAACAGTTTTCTATCAAAGGGCTATCGTCATTATGGACCAATATGAGCTGCCGCTCTTCAGGGGCCTCCAAGAGCATAAACCGTCCCGTTGCCGTAATGGTCTCATTTTCGTAGATTCTCGTTCTAACAAAAGAATTGTCTGAATTTAAAACTAAGGTTTCTTGCCAAGGCAGTTCATTGTCTTCAAGTATTTCCCCTGAAATCCCTACATTGATACTTGCCAACTCCCAAGTTTGAGGTAAAGATTCGGTAAGCACCATTTCATCGTCCGAATCTGAGCAGCTCGTCAAAATGAGCAAAAAAAATATAATACCAAACTTCTTCATCTTACTGATTCTTTTTCTTTAAGATAACGATTTTTGGTTTTGGTTGCTTGTATGTATACCTTTTTAAGCTGAAAGTAGAATGGGGCTTGATGGTGTTTCAAATTCTTGAAATTCTCTTGAAACCCTTACTATTACTGAAATGCCGTCTAAATGTCGGGTCAATTCCGACGTGATTTTTTGGGCTTTTTTGGTTTTGGGTTTAACATTGCCCAACGAATTGAAATAGTAGTACAATGAAACAACCGGAATTAGGATTAAGAATAAGTGAGTTACGCAAGCAAAAGGGCTTTACCCAAGAAGAACTGGTAGAACAATGCAATATCAACGTAAGAACCTTACAGCGAATAGAAAATGGTGAGGTCTCCCCAAGAAGCTATACCGTGAAAACCATTTTATCAGCTTTAGAATATGACTTGGAGAGTCTAGAGGAAGAAGAAAATCAAAACGCTTCTAAAATCGATTTTGTTCCCCCGAAAGAAGCAAGATCGGTATATAATCTATTGACCTTTACCTGGATTGCCGGAATCTTATTTTTGATTGCAGCAGTATTTGAAGGTATAGCTGATTATGTAAGGATTGAAGACGGTGAATTGATCTATGGGCAATGGGGTCATGTTACCGTTAAGGTTCTAATACTTGTGCTATACTCGATGCTCTTGTATGGTTTTTTGATCTCAGGGAAACTATTGAGAAACTATTTGATGAAGATTACCGTCGTTTTGATGATCATTACCAACATATGCTTTTACGTGTATGACATAGTATCGGTTTTTAATGGAGCACTCGATATTGAAACGGTATTTTTGGCAGAGTCCGTAGCATTTGGTGCACTAGGAATATTATTTGGAATTTCAATTTTAAAGTCCAGGCCCATTTTGGGTAACACGGGTTTAGCTTCTGGAATCATGGAATTACTCATGGCAGGTTGTCTACTGACCGTAATTTTATCCCCTATAGCACTATTCCTCTTTTTTCCCGTGATCATATTGGAAATTCTGGTACTTTATAAAGTTTCCTCTATGGTCAAAGGCCAATTGTAACTTTCTACATAAAAGTATTCGATACTGCTTCTTTTTTGGATGGTAAAATACCTTCCAAAGCATTATACCCATATAAAACTTAAAATATAAGAATCATGAAAGTACCCGATATATTAAAATTTAAACTATTGGCCTTTGGTATGCTATTTTTTATACTACCATCAAGTACTTTTTCTTGTACGATTATCAGTGCAATCGCTAAGAATGGCCATGTTTGGAATGCCAATAATGAAGATGGCCCCTTCGGTGTGGGCAACTTCATCAATGTATTCCCCAAAACCGAGAATTCTAAATATGGGTATTTTACCCTATCCTATCTATCGCCCAGATATGGTGATGGAGGAAGCCTGCAAGGAGGAACCAATGAAGCCGGGTTAACGTTCGATTTTAACCAAATCAAATATGTTGAAAACTTCGAAATGGGAAGCAAGGTGGTTTTTCCAGCAGGCAATGAAGCTATTTTGCCCCATATTCTAGCCAATATGGCTTCGGTGGACGAGGTGGCGGCCTTTTTTGAAACGTATTGGTTCGAAGACGGATTTAGAGGTGCCCAAATGCATGTGGCAGATAGAAATGGTAAATTCGCCATAATCAGTGCATCAGGAATCCATGTTGCCAAACCCGGAGAACATTTGGTTTCCACTAATTTTGATATTTGCGGTGATGAAGCTGCCAGCTCTTGTTGGCGCTATCCCATTGCAAAGGCAATGTTAAAAGAGTCAGCGGTGAACTTAGCGACCATGACGCAAATTTTAGAGCAAACGGCGCAAAAAAATGGGGGTACCATGTATTCCAATATTCAGAATTTGACCACTGGCGAGTTGTGGTTTTTCTCCAAGCATGATCCCAATAACAAAGTCGGTACAACTATTAAGGATTTGTTGGTCAAGGGGAAATACTCGTACTCTTTTAACGACTTGGGTTCTTTACTCGGTCAAGCACCTAAAGCTTATGAAGAGCCCAGCACTGTTGCCATACCAACCGAGCAAATTGAAGTTCATGAAGGGGTTTATAGAAATAGTTTTATCGGTAAAGTACATGTTGAGGCCTTAGACGAGGGTATTAAGGTTTCCTTTGAAGATGGTTTTTCCTTTATGCTGTCGCCAAAGGCTGAAGATAGCTTTTACTGGCCCAACGAAGGGGTGGTTGTCCAATTTTCAAAAGATTTTGAAACCCAGCGGGCCAAGCTATCGTTTTACGAGAACGGTATGTGGTCTTTTGACGCCAAAAAGGAAAAGAACGGTTCTGGTCAATACTAAATAATACCCTTTAAACAGGGAGTGCCAGGTTCGGTAATTAAGGTATTTTTGAAATGGTCTTTAATAACCAACCTATGCTATTCTTTTTTGGAACCCGTGCCACCAAAGTCAAAGAACGAAAATTAAAGCGTACTACCTGCCCGTATTGTCAAACGAAAGATTCTTTTGTAGTAAGTACGTTTAGCAAGTATTTCCACTTTTTTTGGATTCCTATTATTCCTTTGTTTAAAACACATATTGCAGCATGCTCACATTGTAAAAAAAGTTATGATAAGGCACATTTTACACATGAAATGCTTCAAGCTTTGGATAATGAAAATCGAGTAAACCCTGTAAAACGACCGTTATGGCAAGGCTGTGGATGTTTGGTTTTGGTCAGTCTTTTCATAGTGGTGATGAGCTTTTCTTTTTACGGGGTTTACATGCGCTCTAAATACCCAGACAAGTATAAAATCGAAGTGGATCCAAGGTTAACACTTTTAAATACCGATATTGACAGGCTCTCCCGTATGGTACAGGCTAAGGATACGGTAACCCTTGCCCTAAAGCAGTGTATAGATGGCGATATCGTAGGCGGTATCAGCACTAAAGACATTGCCTATTTTACCAAACGAAGCGGTACCAAGTTGCTTGTGTTATTAGCAGTACGGGATATCAAGAAAATAGAACCAAAAAACAGAAGAGCGCTTATTGAAGTCGTAGAAGATTGTATGCGGTTTACAAATCTTAAGGATAGTGTCACCCAATATTATATTGGTGTCGAAGGCAAGTGGAACACCGTTTTGGTAAAAACCCCATTTGATGAGGATTTAGGAGGTCGTTTTGCCGATAAACAATTGTTGCTTCCCTTCTATGGGGACAAACCAAATACCATTGAAGAAAAAGATATTGATTCCGTTCTGGTAGAATGACTTTTGTGTCTAATGGGTCATTTTGAACGTGCGTGGGAAATCTTAAATCTAAATACCTTTGTACAAATTGCTTTTATGGATAAAATGTTCTCTTTTGATGAAATCATGCAATTACCGAGCCGCTACCGCGCCAATTTGATCAATATGGTTTCGGGGTTCAAAGCGGCCAATTTAATCGGTACAAAATCTAAAAACGGACGAACCAATCTGGCCGTTTTCAATAGTGTGGTCCATATCGGTGCGAATCCGCCGTATTTGGGTTTTATCTTAAGACCTACAACCGTAGAACGCCATACCTATGAGAACCTTAAGGAAACGGGCGTGTATACGATCAATCAAATCACGACCGCAATTCATAAACAGGCCCATCGGACATCAGCAAAATACGACCGGGCTATTTCAGAGTTTGATGCCGTCGGGCTCACTGAATTTTACCAAAATGATTTTCATGCGCCGTTTGTAGCGGAAAGTCATATTAAAATCGGGCTTTCATTTCAAGAGGAACATTTGGTAAAATGCAATAATACGCGATTGATCATTGGCAAAATAGAACATTTAATACTACCGGAAAAAGCTATTTTAGAGGACGGTGATGTTAATTTAGAGGATCTGGATACTGCCGCCGTCGCAGGATTATATAACTATTACAGCCCTGAGCATTTAGGTAAATATGGGTATGTAAAGCCGTAATTCCGAGTGCAGGGAAGGAATCTGTAAGCAATCTACAACCGAATGTAGCTTTGCGTACCTAGCCTTTGGAATTACTCCAAATCAGGGTTTTTATTTTTCTTTCCGGTAAGCTTTTCACTCATGTAGGAACTCGTTGCAAACGAGAACTAACTGTAGATTATCCCTACTTTTGTAACAATATGGAATATGCTTCGTCTTAAGCCTATGACAAAAACAATTAGGGTTTATTTTTACCTTATTTTTTTATTGATTTCAAGATTGGTCTTTGGTCAAGAGGTGGTGACCATAAAAGCACAATTATTGGACGGTAAAACCTCAAAGCCCATACCCTTTGCTTCAATTTACCTTAAGAATACGGCTAGGGGCACTACTTCCAATGCTGAAGGCTATTTTGTGTTTTATGTTCCGGTTAAAAATAAGGCCGGAAAAGTTGTGATTTCCGCAATGGGATATCGAACTATCGAAAAGAAACCCAGTTCATTTTCAAATGATGAACGAATTAGATTAACCCATCAGGTCTATGAACTTAATGAGGTACAACTGAGTGCCTCAAAAGATAAGGTGCTCACTGCAAAAGATATTGTAAAACGGGCTTATAAAAATATCGAGGCCAATTACCCTACAGAACCCTATATTTTAGAGGGATTTGTTCGGGATCTGCAAAAAGAGGATGATGAATATGTAGCGTATTTAGAGTGTGCGGCCAAATTCAAATACCAAGGTTCTCAGGTCAAACGTAAGCCACAAATTGAATTGCTGGGCGTGAGAAGTAATAGTATCACCGAAAAACATCCTTGGAATAAAAATCAAGAACGTAAGAACTCGCTTGTAGATTTAGTAGAAGATGATTTTATACGTTTTGATTACGGCCCTATACTGGGTAAAAAGGGTTGGAACTATGAAATCGAAAGTGTATTGACTTACGATAACAGACTGGTGTATAAAATAAAGGGTGTCGATAAGCCATTTCAAACCGCAACACTTTATATCGACAGTGAAAGCTTTGCTTTTGTACGGATGGAACTGACCAGACAGGCCATTAAAAACAGATCTTGGCGTAGACGATTTACCAATGGGGCGTTACAAGTCTATTACAATGTGGTTTTTGAATACCAAGAATACCAAGGCAAAATGTATTTAAAATACCAAAGGGAAGAAGACCATTGGCGAATTTTCAAGGGACTGGAATCTAGAAAAATAGTGTTTACGAAATACCCTAAAAAAGAGCTTTTTGTGAATAACATCGTCACCGAAAATGTTTCCAATTATCCATTTCAAGGAAATTTGGATATCGGAGCAAGTATCGAAAACCAAGCCGAAAATTTTGATGCTGACTTTTGGGCGACCTACAACGTTCCACAGCGGACCATTGAACAAAGTCAAATTGTCAATGAACTTGAAAATGCAAGCAAAAAGCTATGAATCTAACTGCTTTTGTAGGGTTGTATGATAACCATAAACGAGGGTATTTGGCCAAACAGGGGTATGAGAGCTATGATGGACATGGACATCCAAATTTCATGGGAAAATGACTTCTGAAAACTAGATTTCTCAATCAACACTTTGTATCGCATATCGAAATTACTGTTGAGTGTCATTTAGAATGCATGTGAGAAATCTAAATCACTTGATTGTTTAAAAAATCCCAATTAGGGTTAAAACTCTATATGAGCTTATTTGGTTCCCCTCCTTTTTTTAAGGAGGGATGGTTTAGTATCAAACCCCTCCGTCTTTCTGTTTAGCTGAAACCCACCTTTGCTTACAGCAGTGAAGCAACTTTTTCTTTTGCTAGTGGTTGCAAAGCCTTTAGTGCTTTCTCCACACTCGTTATCCCATCAAAAGTCAACAATAAGCGAAGACCATTTCGGGTTTGTTTTTCTTTGAGTTGACATTGCTGCGGATGGCTTTGTACATACTGCAGTACCTTCGTAAAGGCCGTAGTTTGGTAAAAAGGCGATTGCTGGTCTGCCAAAAAGTAGCCAATCAGTTTGTTCTTTTTTAATATCACTTTTTCCAATCCGATACTATTGGCCAACCATTTGATACGAACGGAATTAAATAGATCCACCGCTTGCGTAGGCAGTTCCCCAAAACGATCAACCAATTCCGTTTCAAATTTGGTCAAACCTTCTTCATCTTCAATGGCATTGAGCTGGGTATAAAGGTTTAGGCGTTCCGTAATATTGTTGATATAATCATCGGGGAATAAGAGCTCAAAATCAGTATCCAGTTGGGTTTCTTTGACAAAGACCTTGGGTTTATCGCCTTCTACTTCATCGTATAGTTCTTTGAACTCATTTTCTTTGAGTTCTTCAATGGCCTCTGCTAAAATCTTCTGATAGGTTTCAAAGCCGATCTCATTGATAAAGCCACTTTGCTCTCCCCCCAACAAATCACCGGCACCACGAATTTCCAAATCCTTCATGGCAATATTAAAACCGCTTCCCAGCTCTGTAAATTGCTCTAAAGCCTCTATGCGCTTGCGGGCATCCGTAGTCATTACTTCGTAGGGCGGTGTGATAAAATAGCAGAAGGCTTTTTTATTGCTTCGCCCCACACGACCTCGCATTTGATGCAGATCACTCAGGCCAAAATTATTGGCATTATGAATGAAAATAGTGTTAGCATTGGTAACATCCAATCCGCTTTCAACGATTGTGGTCGAAACCAAAACGTCAAATTCACCATTCATGAAAGCGAGCATAAGCTGCTCTAGCTTTTTGCCTTCCATTTGTCCATGGCCAATACCAATTTTGGCATCGGGTACCAATCGTTGTAACATGCCCGCTACTTCCTTGATATTCTCAATACGATTATGGATAAAAAATACCTGGCCCCCACGTTGTACCTCATAAGAAATCGCATCGCGAATGATTTCTTCATTAAAACGAATCACCCTACTTTCAATAGGGTAGCGGTTTGGTGGTGGCGTTGTAATTACCGATAGGTCACGGGCCGCCATGAGGCTAAATTGTAATGTTCTTGGGATAGGGGTTGCCGTTAAAGTCAAGACATCTACATTCTCTTTAATGGACTTTAATTTGTCTTTTACCGCAACACCGAATTTCTGCTCTTCATCAACAATAAGTAAACCTAAATCTTTGAATTTCACATTTTTGTTGACCAGTTGATGTGTGCCGATAATAATGTCCACTTTACCTTCGGCAAGTCGCTCTAGGGTCTCCCGTTTTTCTTTTGCTGTGCGGAATCGGTTCAAATAATCAACGGTTACGGGCATCTCTTTAAGACGTTCTTTAAAAGTGCGTGCATGTTGAAAGGCCAAAATGGTGGTGGGTACCAAAACAGCGACCTGTTTTCCGTTATCGACTGCTTTGAATGCGGCACGAATGGCTACCTCGGTCTTGCCAAAACCTACATCGCCACAGATAAGACGGTCCATAGGGCGTTCACTTTCCATGTCTTTTTTAACATCTGCCGTAGATTTTTCTTGGTCTGGGGTATCCTCATAAATAAAGGAAGCCTCCAGTTCGTGCTGTAGATAGCTGTCGGGAGCATATTGAAACCCTTTTTCAAGTCTTCGCTTGGCGTAGATTTTAATCAAGTCAAAAGCAATTTTTTTGACACGGCTTTTGGTCTTGTCCTTGATTTTTTTCCAAGCTCCAGATCCTAATTTATAGATTTTTGGGGGCGCCCCGTCCTTACCATTGAATTTTGATATTTTATGTAAAGAGTGGATGCTCACGTATAGAATGTCGCGTTCTCCATACATCAGTTTGATGGCCTCTTGTTTTTTACCCTCGACATCTATTTTTTGTAAACCACCAAATTTGCCGATACCATGGTCGATATGGGTCACATAATCGCCAATCTCAAGTTTGTTGAGTTCTTTGAGGGTAATGGCCTGTTTTTTGGCATAGCCGTTCTTTAAATGGAACTTATGGTAGCGTTCAAAAATCTGATGGTCCGTATAACAGACAAGTTTTAGATCAGGGGCAACAAAACCTTGATAGAGCGGGAAGACTATCGTTTTGTAGTGTACATTTCGACTTCGCTTAGTATCAAGTTCGCTGAGCGTAGTCGAAGCGAAAATATCATGAAAGCGTTTGGCTTGTTGCTCCGTAGAACAGAAAATAGCGTTTGTAAAACCTGCGTCATGGTTTTCATTCAGGTTTTCAATCAATAAGTCAAACTTTTTGTTGAAAGCGGGTTGTGGCTTGGTGTCAAAAGTCAATTCGAACTCAGGCGAGGTGCCCATCTTGCTGGAGGAATTCAAAGCCCCAATCTCAATAAGGTCAAATGCGCCCAATTGTTCTTTAACCGCATCTGAATTTAAAAATAATTCTTCGGGTCTCGCGTGTTTCAGGTCTTCACTAAGTTTTGAAAAGTTTTCGTTGGCTTTTTCATAATTGGTATCTATTCGGTCATAGACCAAATCTAAGTTTTTAGAAAAAATAACTGTCTTTGGTGAAATATATTTCAGGAAGCTTTCCCGTGTTTCATGCACCAATTTATTGGCTACATTGGGGATGACGGCAATTTTATTGACTTTCTCAGTGGATAACTGGGTTTCTACATCAAAGGTTCTAATACTATCGACCTCATCACCGAAAAATTCAATTCGATACGGTTCATCGTGTGAAAACGAAAAGACATCAACGATACCGCCACGAACTGAAAACTCACCCGGTTCGGTTACAAAATCGACACGTTTGAATTGGTATTCAAAAAGTACCTCGTTCAGAAAATCAAGGGAGAGGGTATCTTCCAATTTGATTTTAAGGGTATTTTTATCCAGTTCTCTTCTTGTCACCACCTTTTCAAAAAGTGCATCGGGATACGAAACAATGACCGCTGGTTTTTTTCTAGAATTGATGCGGTTCAATACCTCGGCCCTTAAAAGCACGTTGGCATTGTCCGTTTCTTCGATTTGATAAGGCCTTCTATAGCTGCCAGGGTAAAAAAGCACTTCGTTTTCACCGATTAACTGTTCTAGGTCATTGAGGTAATAAGCAGCTTCTTCTTTATCATTGAGCAGAACCAAGAATGGTTTTTCGGCTGATTTAAAAGCGGCAGCGAACGTAAACGAAAGTGCGGAACCTGTAAGTCCCTTAAGGCTGATTTTGCGGGCTTTTGTACGGTCAAGAGGTTCGGATTCGGCAATAAAATCCTGCAGTTTCCTGAGTTGGGGAGACTGTTCAAAAAGTTCTAAAATGGAGGTTTTGTTCAACCTAAAAACTTTGTTGCAAATATAGATTTCAAGTTAGTTCTTCACAAAGGGAATCTAAGATTTTTTTAAATATCTGTAATGAGTCAAACATCATAATCCATGTTAGGTCGATCGCAGTAGAGACCTCATTTTGAGTATGTTATGCCAAACGACCTCTGGACTGCGTTCGAGGTGACAATACTATATGATTCATTACCGACATTCAGAAGATTTTTCACAGTTATTTTGTGCAGTTTGAAATGACCTAAAGACCATAACGGCGTAATTTCGAAATGAGGAACATCGCAACGATTGGGGAATCTAAACTTTTACCACTTCATCTTCCACAATGGCGAACACCTCATCTTCTTTTGTAGGTTCCAAGACAAAAGTTCCGGTGAACTCACCAAAAGCTGGTAAGATCAATTGGTGCCGTTTTTTGAAAAAACAAGGCAATTTTAAGCGTTGACGTCCAAAACCTTGCATCTGAATCGCGGGATGGATATGCCCGCAGAAATTAAAAAAGTTTTCACGTTCCTCAGGATGATGGGTCAATAAAAAACCATCGATGACCAATTCTTGAAATAGTTGTATGGTCAAAGCTTCGAACTTCTCTGGGGCAATGATATCATGGTTTCCGGCAACCAGAATGATTTCGGCTGGTGTCTTTTCCACCCAATTCTCAAACAACTGCCATTCTTTGTTTAATGAAGAATGGAATAAATCTCCTAAAAAACAGATTTGAAAGGGTTGAAAAGCGTTGACAATTTCATCAAGCAACATAAAATTTTTGTGAATTGCTTTTTGGGGTACGGCAGCCCCAAATTTTCGAAAATGGGCCACCTTGCCCAAGTGTACATCACTAATGAGCAACATCGATTTTTCAACCCAAAAAATACCCCCCGTGGGATGAAGCCGGAATTCTTGATTTTTTATTTGGATGGAATGGGGCATATGGTTAAAAGTAGCACTGCATGGCAAAGGTAAAGTAACCACCTCGTTTTTCCGTTTTGCGGAATTCATTCTCCTCCTTGAAAAAAGGAGGAGGGCTTTTCTGCTCAACCTCCAGAAGTTCCCCTCCTAA
Organism: Croceitalea sp. MTPC5; assembly: GCF_036985505.1. NCBI lineage: Bacteria > Pseudomonadati > Bacteroidota > Flavobacteriia > Flavobacteriales > Flavobacteriaceae > Croceitalea > Croceitalea sp. MTPC5. The sequence continues at coordinate 817,046 of NZ_BTGQ01000002.1, read as the reverse complement.
ATTTAGGAGGGGTGCCCATAGGGCGGGGTGGTTTAGAGTGGTAATAGTTACTTTTTTGATGTAAAACATTGGGTTATTTCATCAAGGACGGATGGTAAGCTATCAAACACCATTTTGTTTTCGAATCGTAATACCGTATAGTCGAGATTTTTAAAAAATTCATCTCGGATTCTATCTTTTTCTTGTGCTTTGGGATTATTGTGAACTTCACCATCCAATTCAATGATCAATTTTTCAGACGGACAGAAAAAATCGACAATATAATTTTGAATACTGTGCTGTCTTCTAAATTTTCTTCCTTCCAGCTGTTTTTTAGATAGGTGCTTCCAAAGAAATGCTTCAGCTGAGGTGGCGTTGTTTCTTAAGTGTTTTCTGTATTGCTCCAGATGTTTGCGGTTGTGCATGGAGTTAAAATACAAAATTACCACCTCTTTCTTCCGCTATGCGGAATTCATTCTCCTCCTTGAAAAAGGAGGAGGGCTTTTTTTGTTTTGGTTCCGTAAAAAAAGTTTTCCATCCTGAAACTAGGTGGGGCGACCGAAGGGTGGGGTGGTCTACTTCATCAAAATCTTGGTCATTCGTTTAATACGATCGGCCAGTTTTTCATTTGACAACTTTTCACGCAATCGATCGGTGATAATTGGAAAAGAGAAGGGGGTGGGATTTTTACACTGTTTCCAAACGATTTCCTGTTCAGCGATTCGTTCTAAGGCCATGCGCAAACGTCCTTCCTCCAATTGATGTTCAAATGTTTCGGTAAAGGCCTGTTGGTACAGGAGGTTATCGGGTTCGAAATCTTTAAAAACATCAAACAACAATTGGGAGCTGCTTTGCAAATGTTTCATTTTGATTCCCTTATCAGGGTAGCCTGTGAACACCATTCCACTGATGACCGCAATATCCCTGAATTTACGCCTTGCCATTTCATTGCTGTTCAAGCTCTTCTGCAGGTCGCTGAGCATATAGTCTGTCGAGAACAAATCATTGTCCAATACCTGTTGAATATCGATAGGTTTGTCTGATAGCATTTCAAATCCGTAATCGTTAAAGGCCAATGAGCAGGTGATGGGGCTTAACAGGCTGATGCGGTATGATAACAGACTGCTCATGGCCTCGTGAACGGCCCGTCCTTCAAAGGGATAGAAAATATGATGGTAACCGTCCCTTGTTTTAAACGTCTCTATTAAAAACTCATCAGGTTTGGGAACGATGCTCTCTTCACGCTGTTTGGCGAACATCGGGGCCAATGACCTGATCTCATCAGACTGTTTTGCAGGTTCCCATTCAGCGGTATAGAGTTCTTGGCGCAGCAGTTCTGACATTTGCGCTGAAAAGCTGAGACGGCCACCCATCCAACTGGGCACCTTATTAGTACGTTTATTGGAATTTCGAACATGGGCCTGCATCCCTTTTATTCGAATGAACTCCAAATTTCGACCTGCAAAAGTGAATACATCACCAGGGGTAAGCTTTGAGATGAAATACTCTTCTATTGAGCCAATATAGCCCCCTTTTTGATAGCGAACGGCTACGACCGCATCACCTACAATCGTACCAATTTGAAAGCGATGCCGCATGGCGATACCACGGTTATTCACCTTAAATTTTCCATCGGTCCCAACTTCTACTTTTTGGTATTCATCATAGGTTTTCAGGCTTTGACTGCCCATGACTAAAAAATTAAGCAGCCATTGCCACTCGTCTTCCGTGATGCCTTGATAACAAAAGGTCTGTTTGATTTCGGTATAAATTTCATGGGGATAGAACCCATCAGAGACAGCTAAGGTGGTCAGGTATTGCAAGAGTACATCGTAGCTGTTCAAATAGGGGATACGGTCTTCGACTGCTTCTTTTTTGACTGCTTGCTGCATGGCAGAGGCCTCAATGAGCTCCATGGCATGGGTCGGTAAAAAATGGATGACACTCTCTTTACCTGGTCTATGGCCACTGCGCCCAGCACGTTGTAAAAAACGGGCCACCCCTTTTGGGCCACCGATTTGAACCACGGTTTCTACTGGGGCAAAGTCGACACCCAAATCCAGGCTCGAGGTGCAAACGACGGCTTTTAGGCTTTCATTGCGAATGGCCTGTTCTACCCAAATACGTGTTTCTTTATTTACACTACCGTGATGCATGGCAAGCTCCCCGGCATATTCAGGATGTTTCTCCAATATTTTTTGAAACCAAATTTCACACTGGCTTCGGGTGTTGGTAAAAAGTAATGTTGTCTTGCTGTTATTGATAATAGGTACGGCATCCTCTAAAAGATGTAGGCCCAGATGCCCGCGCCATGGAAAGGTTTCCATTTGCTTCGGAATAATACTCTTTACCGTAATTTTCTTGTTCAGCTTTGCCTTGACCAAAACGGAGTTTTGAAGTGCTTCAGAGGTAGGCCCCAATAATACTTCCCTGGCCTGTTCCAGATTGCCAATGGTAGCTGAAATACCCCAAATTCGTAGGTCTGGACAAATGGTTTTTAAGCGCGATAATCCCAATTCCATTTGCACCCCCCGTTTAGTGCCCAATAGCTCATGCCACTCATCGACCACAATGGCCGAACAGTCTTTGAAAACCTTGTCATAGCCTTTTGATGAAAGTAAAAGTTGCAGGCTTTCTGGGGTGGTGATCAACAAATCGGGCATGGCCGTTTTCTGCCTCGAACGCTCTTTGGTCGAGGTGTCACCTGTTCGAATACCAACGGTCATTTGTGTATCCAAGTCTTTGGTTATGCGCTCTGCGGATTGCTTGATTTCTTGCGATAAGGCCCGTAACGGCGTTATCCAAATTGCCTTTAGGCCTTTTTTATGTTTGGTTTTATAATCAGGATTATTCTTGATATAGTTCAATACGATCGGAAACCACAAGGCATAGGTTTTTCCACTACCAGTTGGTGCATTGAGTAAACCGTGCTTCTCCTGCAAAAAAGCGGTCCAGCTTTCCTTTTGGAATGCAAAGGGTTTCCAACCTTGTTGGTCAAACCAGTTTTGGGCGATATGGAAGAGTTCTTTACGAGTCATAAATTGCGAGCGAAGTGAAGCAATCAGTTTAATCTGTGCTAAAAGTTACTTAGAATCCATTTCTTCGTCAAGCCAATCTTCGGATAAATCCTTCCATTCTGGATTTAATGAATTGATTAAACCTTCTTTTCGTTTTCGATTGCCTGCTTTCAATTGTTTTTCCCTTTCAAAGGCATCACTTACCGAAACAAATTCTTCAAAGTAAACCAATAGAGAACAATTGTACCTTTTTGTAAATGATTTAGCATATTTTCCAGTTTTATGCTCTCTGATTCGTCGTTGTATGTCATTGGTAGCTCCTACATAAAGTACGGTCTTATTTTTATTGGTCAATATGTAGCAATATCCTTTCATGGACGAATTACGAATTTGGCGAAGTAATCTGTTGAATACTTTCTCATACTATATTTAAGTTCTCCATTCCAAAAACTCCCAGTTTTGTTTCTGCGGTCTCTATTTTTTGGCCTTGATCATGATCTTTTTACTGGGGTTTCTTTGCTGGGAGATTCCTTCCCCCGAGTATTCGGGGTCGGAATCAGTGCTTTTAAATCCTCTAGATTATTGGCTTCCTCAATTTTCTTATCCTTCCGCCACCTAAGTATTCTTGGAAAACGGGTGGCAACCCCACTTTTGTGGCGTTTTGAAAAAGCAATGCCCTCAAAGGCGATTTCGAAAACATGGTATGGCGTCACACTACGAACAGGACCGAAACGTTCTAAGGTATTTTTCTTGATCCAAGCATCTACTTCTCGAAACTCTTTATCGGTCAATCCGGAGTAGGCCTTGGCAAAAGTGACGAGTTCTTTACCTCCCTTTTCATTTTCTTGCCATAGCGCAAAGGTATAATCGGTAAAGAGGTTACTACGTCTGCCGTGCCCACGCATGGCGTAGGTCAGTACGGCATCAATGGTCAAGGGGTCTACTTTCCATTTCCACCAATCCCCTTTTTTTCGTCCGACTTGATAGGCTGAATCCTTTCGTTTGAGCATCAAGCCCTCACTGCGTTTTTCACGAGCACGGTTTCGTTCTTTGGCTACTTCAAGCCAGGAGTTGAATTGCATTCGTTCGGATAATAAGATAGGAATATCGCTTCGACTCCGCTCAGCGACCTGGTGATTGAGCGTAGTCGAAATCAGTTTTTCAAGAATTGTTCTCCGTTCAATAAAGGTTTTTTGCCGAATATCATTTCCTTCCCATTCCAATAGGTCATAGGCCTTTAGTACTACGGGGGTCTTTAACAGTAGATTTTTAGAAACGGTCTTACGGCCAATGCGGGTCTGTAGATCATTGAAGGTGCCGATTTCCCCATTAGGGTAGGGTAGTAGTTCTCCGTCAAGCACCGTTCCATTCGGAATGACCCCTACAAATTCTTGAAATTCAGGATATTTGTCCGTTACCAATTCTTCTCCTCGGCTCCAAACAAATAGGGCGTCGTTTCTGATGATGACCTGACATCGAATACCGTCCCATTTGTGCTCTACGGACCAATTACTGGGGTCGCCTAAACCGGACACCTCATCTTCGACGGCATAAGCCAAATAAAAGGGATAGGGTTTTGATAAGTAGTCACTTTCATTCTCCTCTAAAATAAGTTCTTGAAATGAGATGGAATCGGGGTCCCAATTCCCCATTAATTTATAGGCTAGCACATCTTCATCGATTTCAGTTGCCTTGGCCAAAGCCCGAGTCATTAATTTCTGGCTAACCCCTATTCGAAAGCCGCCAGTGATCAATTTGGTAAACACAAAACGCTCGTAATAGTTTAACTGTTGCCAGTTTTTGAAGAGGTAGTTTTTTTTCTCATTATCGGGTTTTGGTTTGAGCGCTATCATCTCTTCTAAAAATTCAGTGAGACTTTTGTCGGTAGATTCTTCACCGGCGGGAATGACCAAAGCGATGGTCTCTGCCAAATCACCGACAATATGATAGCTTTCTTCAAACAGCCATAAGGGTATGTTCGATAATTCTGCGGCCCATTCACGAAGTAAGGTAGTGTTTACCGGTCGTGGGGGTCTTCTATGCGAAAGAATGGCAATGGTCCAAACCTTGTCCTTGTCGCTCGCCTTACCAAAATAGTCTGCCAAAGCTTGTACTTTGACATTGGTCTTGTTGGTACTGTCCAACGTTTTGATGAGGTTGGCAAAATCTTTCATTCCGACGCCATTTTTTCAGTTTCGGTAGTATTGATTTCCCCTAGCTCCCCTTCATACTGGGTCTGTTCGGTTCGGGCATCATAGCCAAGTGTCCTTAAATACTTCGAGAATATTTCAGTATACCCATGGGTGCAAATGATTTTTTCGGCACCGGTATCTTTAATGGCTTTTAACAACCCGGGCCAGTCGCAATGGTCACTTAGTACGAAGCCCTTGTCTATGGCACGTCGTCTTCGTGCGCCACGAAACGCCATCCATCCGCTTGCCGAAGCGGTGACAAAGGGTGTCATTTTACGGATCCAAGTACTGCCGTGTGCCGAAGGTGGTGCAATGACCATATTTCCTTTAATATCCTCCTTTTTGGTATCCCTGGTTATCAATTCCGTTTCAGGAAAATCTACCAATGGCCTGAGTACCTCGGTCATATTTTCAACGGCACCATGGGTATAGATTTTTCCAATGGAGGGGTCTAAGTGTTTTAGGAGGCGTTGTGCCTTACCCAACGAATATCCAAAAAGTACCGAAGTCTGTCCGTTGGCCTTATTTTCTTCCCACCAAGCGTTGATATCTTGAAATACCTCGTGTTGGGGGGTCCATAAAAAAGCGGGCAACCCAAAAGTACATTCCGTAATGAAAGTGTGGCATTTTATGGTTTCATAGGGGGTGGCGACACCATCATCCTCTAATTTATAATCCCCTGTAAAAACCCAGACTTCGCCCTTGTGTTCTACCCGAATCTGTGATGATCCAATGATATGCCCTGCCGGATGTAAGCTGAACTTTACGTTATTTATGCTAAAGGATTCTCCCCATTCTTTCCCGGTGATGTTCACATCTCCGAGCCTATGCTTAACTATGGGCACATTCCTGTGATGGGTGATGTAGCTTTTATGCCCCCAGCGACTATGGTCGGCATGACCATGTGAAATAATGGCCTTGTCAACGGGTTTCCAAGGGTCTAAATAAACCGCTGCCGGTTCGCAATAGATTCCGCGGTCGGTAAATTGAAGAAGCGGGGTTTTCATTCGGTAGTTTTATGATATGGGTAAATCAGAGGTAATTATTCACATCTTAGCTTATTCTTTCGTCTAGGTGTTCATGAATCTGCGATTTCGGCATCAAACATTTCAATTGGTTTTAAGCACGGTAACAATTCATTTCATAGCGTTGTGAAATTACAAAATAATGCATTGGTCCGTGTTAGTGATAGCACTGAAAAACCTATATCCCTATGTAAAATATAAAAGGGTATTAGCAACGAATGGCACGGCACGTAGCGAACACCAAAATATTACTTGATGGTCATATTCTTTAGCTCTAAAAAGATTTATATTTGCGCAACAAAATTTAAGACATGCCCATTATAGATTTATACGAGCACGGTGAACAACGACAGAATTTGGCACATTTCGCCACCTTGGCCAGTTTGGCCAGCGTTGATGGTGATATCAATCCGGAGGAAAAAGCGATTCTTGACAAGTTCGCTTTTAAACTGAACATCACTGACGCGGAATATAAAGAGGTCATGAAAAAGGAAAATAAATATCCAATTCAGACCCCCCATAGCGGCGAAAAAAGACTGAAGCGTCTTTTTGAATTCTTTCAAATGGCTTTTGCAGATCAATCCGTCGATGAAGATCAGAAAAAATTTATCATGCGTTATGCGGTAGCCCTGGGATACTCGCCTGACAAAGCTGAAAGCATGATTCAAAAATCGTTGGATATCTTCTGTGGTAAGATTGCTTTTGAAGACTACCAATACTTAATGGAAAAATAGAGGGGGTTTAGTTCATAAATTCCTCTGCTTTTTCCACCATTTTCTTGCTTCCACAGAAAAAAGGCACCCTTTCGTGAAGTTCGGTGGGCTCGATATCCATAATACGTTGACGTCCATCACTTGCTTTTCCATGGGCCTGTTCCGCCAAAAACGCCATGGGATTGCATTCGTATATAAGGCGTAGTTTTCCGTTAGAGGCCTTACTGCTCTTAGGGTACATATAAATACCGCCTTTGATCATGTTACGATGAAAATCCGATACTAGGGATCCGATATACCTTGAGGTATACGGTCTATCACCTTCTTCCCTTTGGCAATACTTAATATAGTTTTTTACCCCTTGTGGAAAATGGATGTAGTTGCCTTCGTTTACGGAATAAATCTTTCCATTTTCAGGAAATCGCATGTTGGGATGTGATAGGTAGAAAGTACCCAAGGCAGGATTGAGTGTAAATCCATTGACGCCATCACCAGTGGTATAAACGAGCATGGTAGAAGTACCATAAATGATATACCCGGCAGCAATCTGTTTGTGGCCAGGCTGCAAAAAATCTTCTAATGTTACCGGGGTACCGACCGGGGTTACCCTTCTGTAAATGGAGAAGATGGTACCCACCGAAACATTGACATCAATATTTGAAGAACCATCCAGGGGGTCTATCAGAACAATATATTTATTCTGGTGCTTTTCATCTTGGCTGTTGATACTGATATAGTCATCTTCTTCCTCAGAAGCTATTCCACATACGATTTCACGATTTTTCAGGGTCTGAATGAACTTTTCGTTGGCCAGTACATCCAATTTTTTTTGATCTTCACCCTGAATATTGGTGTCGCCGGCATCACCCAAAATATCGACAAGCCCGGCTTTGTTCACTTCATGGTTGACCACTTTTGCAGCCAATCGTATGCCGTTCAATAGTCTGGAAAGTTCACCAGAGGAATATTGAAACGAGTCTTGATTTGCAATAATAAATTCGCCGAGGGTTCGGTGCTGTTTGCCAAACATGGGTATTGTGTTTTATTTGAATGCAAATATCGTCCATTTTGTGATACTACAACGTTTTCGCAAAATGATTGTTTGTTTATATTATAACTAATTGTTTTATTTGTAACAGTTATGAAATACATTATACGAGACGCCGAAAGAGGCGATATGCCCGAGGTTTTGGGTTTGGTTCACGAGCTGGCCCTGTTTGAGAATGAACCTGAGTCGGTTCAGGTAACCCTAGATGAGTTGACCGAAGCAGGTTTTGGGGCGACGCCACTTTACCACTGTTTTGTGGCCGAGGTTGACCAAAAAGTAGTGGGTTTGGCATTAACGTATGCACGGTATTCCACTTGGTGCGGTCCGGTCATTCATCTAGAGGATTTGATCGTCACCCAATCCATGAGGGGTACGGGTATCGGTTCTGCACTTTTAGAACGCGTCGTACGTTATGGTAAGGATAAAGGGGTTCGCAGAATTGCATGGGAGGTATTGGATTGGAATGAACCGGCCATAAAGTTTTATGAAAGCAAAGGTGCCAAGGTGATGCGCGATTGGGATGTAGTGCAGCTGAATGAAGAGGGTATGGGCAGCTTTTGAACGGAATAAATTGTTCGTTCTAGTGCTGTGGAGAACCGCTTTGATCCCGAATACAAAGGATATCTCAACTGCACTTGACGTAACTGAATCAACTTATGAGGATATTTAAATTTGGTGGAGCGTCCGTGAAGGATGCGGCAGGTGTTAGAAATGTGGTTAAAGTACTGAAGCAAGTTGGGTATCAAGATACCTTACTGGTTATTTCTGCGATGGGCAAGACTACCAATGCCATGGAACAAATCGTAGATGCTTATTTTAACGATAAGAACCAATTAGAGCAGGCTATTGATGTGGTCATTTCGAATCATAAAACAATACTCAATGATTTGTTTGAAATCAAAAACCACGAAATCCATCATAAGGTCAATGCATTGATTCAAGAGTTTCGGGGTTTTTTAATGTGGAACAAATCGCCCAAGTATGCCTTTGTATATGACCAAGTGGTTGGTTATGGTGAACTTTTGTCGACAACCATCGTAAGCGCTTACTTGAACGAGGTGGGTGTTACCAACCAATGGCTTGATGTACGCGAGCTTATTAAAACCGATAACAGCTACCGCGATGCCCATGTAAACTGGAATCGTACACAAAAAGAAGTGCTAGCCAGGGTCAACATAGGGGAACTCAATATCACACAGGGTTTTTTGGGGAGTGACGAGAACAATTTTACAACGACATTGGGGCGTGAAGGCTCTGATTATTCGGCCGCGATTTTGGCGTATTGCCTTAAGGCCGAATCGGTCACTATTTGGAAAGATGTACCGGGGGTACTAAATGCCGACCCTCGACATTTTGATGAGACCGAGTTACTTCATCAAATCTCGTATCGTGAAGCCATTGAACTGGCATTTTATGGAGCTTCGGTAATTCACCCTAAAACTTTACAGCCACTACAGGGTAGGGAGATTCCGCTACATGTGAAATCGTTTTTGAATCCAAAGCAGCAAGGTACCACTGTAGGCAAAGGGGTCAAGATTTTACCTGAGGTTCCCTGTTTCATTGTGAAGAAAGGTCAGGTCTTGTTGAAACTATCCTCATTGGATTTTTCATTTATTGTAGAAGAGAATATGAGCGAGATCTTCAAACTTTTTCATGATTATCGTTTAAAGGTTGACTTGTTACAGAACTCTGCCATAAGTTTTTCAGTCTGTTTAGACAATACCTTCAATGGACTAAAAGAAGTGCTGCCCTTGCTCGAACAAAAATTCAAAGTGACTTGCCATCATGATGTCTCGTTATACACAATTAGGCATTTTGACGAGCATTCGGTGGAAAAAATATTGAATGGCTATTCGGTGCTGGTCGAGCAACGCGGTAAGGAAACCGTTCAATTGGTCGTAAAATGATAAATTAGAAAGCCCACAATCTTTGTATTTTTCTATATTTACCGTTACCTAATGCTTTAACTATGGGGTTGGTATCTGCGAAAGAGGTTGCAAAGGTCATACACTTAGACAAGTATGGCTTTTTAGGTACATTTATGGGTTGGTTGCTCTTGGTGACGACCAAAATCACGGCAATCAATAGATTTTACGACAAAAATAAAGACTTAGAGGGTCCGGCGTTTTTAGATGCCGTACTTGATGACTTTGAAATTGATTTTGAAATTCCGGAAGAAGATTTCAGACGCTTGCCTAAAGAGGGTCCTTTTATTACCATTTCAAACCATCCACTTGGCGGTATTGATGGGGTGCTATTGCTCAAACTGATGTTGAGCCAGCGAAAGGATTTTAAGATTATAGCCAATTTTTTATTACACCGTATCGAACCGATTAAGCCGTTCATCATGCCCGTAAACCCTTTTGAAAACCACAAGGATGCCAAGAGTAGTGTTTCTGGGTTCAAAAATGCATTGTTGCATTTACGCAATGGGCATCCCTTGGGTATATTTCCGGCAGGGGAGGTCTCTACCTATAAAGATGGTAAGTTGGTCGTCGATAAACCTTGGGAGGAGGCTGCCATAAAATTGATACGCAAAGCCGAAGTGCCCGTGGTGCCTATTTATTTTCATGCGAAAAACAGTCGCTTATTTTATAGATTGGCTAAAATGAATGAGGTATTTAGAACGGCTAAACTGCCTTCTGAACTAACTACCCAGCGGCGCAGGCCTATTAAGGTAAGAATAGGCCAACCCATCTCGGTAAAGACACAGGGCGAGGCCGAAAGCCTTTCTGATTTTGCCGATCTGCTTCGAAAAAAGACCTATTTACTGGCCAATGTTTTTGAAAAAGAACGCTTAATAGATAAGGTGCCGACCACTTTGAAGATTCCGAAGGCCCCGCGAAAAATAGCTTCGGCCGTTCGAACGGAGGTCATTCAGGGTGAAATCGAAAAGCTTCGTGAAAAGGATTGCCGTTTATTGCAAAGCAAAAACTATGAAGTCTTTTTGGCACAAGAAAAGGATATGCCCTTTATTTTGAAGGAAATCGGCCGTCAGCGTGAGGTAACCTTTAGGGCTATTGGTGAAGGCACGAACAATGCCGTAGATCTTGACAAGTTCGATGCCTTTTACCATCACCTTTTTCTCTGGGACGATACCGAAAAAGAAATTGTCGGGGCCTATCGGATGGGTTTGGGATCATGGATTTTTAAAAATTACGGTATCGATGGATTTTACCTTCAAGACCTTTTTCGATTTGAGCCTGAATTGTACGGAATGATGTCGAAATCCATTGAAATGGGGCGTGCCTATATTGTTAAAGCATACCAACAGAAGCCAATGCCCTTATTTCTGTTATGGAAAGGAATCGTACATACGACATTGCGTTATCCCGAACATAAGTATTTGATTGGAGGTGTAAGTATTAGCAACCAATTCTCGAATTTTTCGAAATCATTGATGATTGAATTTATGAAATCGAATTATTGGGATCCCTATGTGGCCCAATACGTACACCCTAAAAAAGAATTCAAGGTCAAGCTGAAAGATGCCGATAAAGAGTTCGTGTTCGACGAAACAAAAGCGGACCTCAATAAATTCGATAAATTGATAGAAGAGCTTGAGACGGGCAGCCTGCGCTTACCGGTACTTATTAAAAAATACATCAAGCAAAACGCCCGAATGGTGGCTTTTAACGTCGATCCCTTGTTCAACAATGCCGTGGATGGCTTGATGTATATCAAAATCGCCGACTTGCCAGAGAGTACGGTCAAACCGGTTATGGAAGAATTTCAAGCGGAATTGGAACGGAAACATGCTGAACAGCAGGACGTTGTTAATTGACCAACTCTTCTTTTATAAAGGTTTCGCAAAACTCTTTGATCTCGTTTCGTGCCTTTAAAAAAGCAGTATGTTTTACTGCTTCGGTTCCCTCGACTTTAGAAGGGTCAAAGAAATTATGATGGATACGTTCCGCTTTGTCAGCAGGGATAAATGGGCAATTCTCTTTTGCATGATCACATACGGTAATGATATAATCCCATGGTATACCTTGATATTCATCTACGTGGTTTGAGGTATGGTGTGTGATATCGATACCGTCTTCTTTCATTATGGCAACGGCACCTGGGTTTAGCCCATGGGTCTCGATACCGGCGCTATAGATTTTTGCCAAATCTTTTTGATAAGATTCCAAATAACCATGGGCCATTTGGCTACGGCATGAATTACCGGTACATAAGACTAAAATATTCTTCATTTTTAACTTGTTTTTTGTTCAATCAATACCAACGGTTTTACTACGTCGTTCAAAGAGTAGATTGTCTTTCCAAACCCCGTCTTTGGTTTTACCCACCCGTTCCCGTTTTCCTAAAAAACGAAAACCGACCTTTTCGTGCAACTGGATACTTGCATGGTTCTCAGGAAAGATCCCTGATTGCAAGGTCCAATAACCGGCAGTCTCGCTTTCTGCGATTAAACTATGAAAGAGTCGTTTGCCAATTCCCTTACCCCTGCTTTCTTTGTTGATGTAAATACTCACTTCAGCAACACCGCCATAAACGCACCTTCCTGAAACAGGTGACAGTGCTGCCCATCCTAGAATTTCAGTATCCTTTTCAGCTACTAAGCGACATGCTTGTACATGTGCTGCATCCCAATTGGCATAACTGGGTAGTTCACTTTCAAAAGTGGCATAACCGGTTGCCATTCCTTCAGCATAAATTCTAGAAACAGTTAACCAATCGTCGGGTGCCATCGGTCTGATTGTCATATTGATACTTAGTATAACGGTAAAGCTTAGCAACAACCACTGCCCGGTGCACAAGCCGATGACGTTACGGTTTCAACTTCTTCAGGAACACCACAGGTAGCTTTTGCTTTGCAGTCTGTCTTTTCCACTGCAAGTTTAATGACAAATTGCGTATCATTCCAGACGACATCGTTAACAAATAGTTGTGCTGTGTGAAAGGTATCGTTACTATACTCAAACTTGATCTCGGCGTCTCTGACCATAGGTTTGATCTGATCTACTTTATTAAGGATGTCAAGTGCCTTAAAAGCTGACATGAATGCTGTCTTGTCTTTCTCTTTTGGGCTTTCCCATAACTGAACGATCGTTTCTTTCCAGAAATCACCGTTCGCCCCACAATCAATGGCATCAACGGTTATATTTTTAATTTCGGTAATATGGTAGTTGGCACCTACAAAATGTCCCGGGGTGTATTCAAATAAAAGCTCTTTATTCTTGTGGGCGTTCAGTAATTCTAAAAATTCGCTTGTTTTCATACGTTTTGGTTTTAACAGCAATTGCTTTTTGTGGTATTAAAAAAGGAGTTCAATGTTTTTTGAATGGCATTCCAAGTATTTAAATTGATACAATAGCATACTTTTTTACCTTCGATTTCACCTTTTATCAGGTCAATATTTTTAAGTTCTTTTAAGTGTTGTGATACCGTGGGTTGTGCCAAACCTATTTCATCAACAATATCATTACAGATACAGGCATCTTGTTTGCTAATGTATTCGAGAATCGCAATACGTGCTGGGTTGGCCAATGCCTTGAAAATAATGGCCATTCGGTTTTGATCTTGGTTAAATATCTGTGTTTTTGTAATGCCCATATCAAATATTTATATATTGCAATATTACGATGATAAATGAAATTAAAAAAGGCCAGGATAAAATTTCTGACCTTTTGTATATATTATAGTGATTTAAACCAATCTTGAAAGTAGTCCCCTACCAAGAATACTTTTTTCTGTTCACCACTAAATGAAAATACCAAACTCATAACCCATAAGATAAACGGAAAAATCCACGCGATTAAATTGATCACGGGTATTAACCCCAATACAAACCCCAGTAGCATGATACCCAAAACTTGTCTGATATAGAAAGAGCCAACTTCCGTTTTATTTCCATTATTCATAACGAGTGCGATTATCCACCCGATCAGGGTGAGATGCGCTATTATCGCTACGGTCTTACCGCTATCGGGATTGTCTTTACTGAATACCTCTTTGGCATCTTCCTTGAAATCTTTTGCAGCTTCTTTGGCATCATCGGCAACTTCTTTTGCTGCGTCTTTGGCCTTGTCAAAAGCTTCTTCAGCCTTATCCCCTAAATCTTTTTTTTCTTCAGACATAATTCTAATTTGTTGGTTAATTGAAGTTTAAATGTAATAAAATATTCGATTGTTATAAAAATGCTTTATCAACAGGTTCCCAAAGTTCCAATTTGTTGCCTTCTGGGTCTAAGATCCAGCCAAATTTACCATATTCGTATTCTTCAATTTCACCAACAATGGTGACTCCCTCTTTTCTCAGTGCAACCAGTAATTCTTTCAAGTTCTCCACTCGAAAATTCATCATAAACTGTTTTTCACTGGGTTGAAAATAGCCCGTATCCTCGTTCATAGGGCTCCACTGTGTAGAACAATCGTTTCCCTCTTTATCCTTCCACCAAAAAGTACATCCGTATCGGTCCGTATTTAATCCGAGATGGGTTTTGTACCAGTCTTTGATCTTATCAGGATTTTTGGTTTTGAAAAAGAACCCACCGAGTCCCGTTACCCTTTTTTTCATCGTTTTACATTTTTCTCGTACAAAGTGATCCAATCTTCTGGCGTCATTTTTTGGCATAACTCCGCTATCAAATCATAAGGGATGGTTTCGACTTTTTTGAATCGAACACAACTTTTTCCCATATCCAATTTCGTTTTTACATGCTTTGGATATTCGGTGACGAACCAATCATGTAAATCAGGATTCGCATAGATGCCAGAGTGATAAAGTGCCACAAAGTTCTTTTGCGAAGCGATATTGATGAAGGGCAAGGGCAGCTTGGGATCGCAATGGTATCCATCGGGATATACCTCATGTGGAACAACGTACCCTATCATTTTATAGCTGATACGTTCTTGAAACCCCGCAGGGAGGTTGATTTTAACTGTTTCCCTCAATTTATTGACCGCTGTTTTTCTTTCTTCGGGTAGTTTTGAGATGTATTCGTCTACCGTGTTCGCGTCAATAGTCATAACTTTTTGGTCTTGGTTGGCCAATAAAGTTAACAAAAATTAGCTTTCACCTTATTTACGATGGTTTGGGCCAGTTTTTCATGGCTTTCAACGGTCCATCCCGCCACATGTGGTGTCAACAGTACATTTTTCGCTTTGCGAAGGTATTTGAAGGCTTTTGGCTTTTTGGTGAACATGGTTTCAAACGACTTTTTTTCATATTCGAGCACATCCAGCCCCGCACCCAAGATTTGACCTGATTTTAGGGCTTCTACCAAATCATCCGTGACCACACATTTGCCCCGTGCGGTATTCAAAAGCCAAAATGGTTTTTGAAAGCCATTGATAAATTCAGTATTTACCATGCCAGTAGTTACATCTGTTTGTGGCACATGTAAACTGATAACATCTGATTTTTGTTGTAATTCAAGAACACCTACTTGCCGTGCATTATCATCGCCGACACCGCCAATAAGGTCATAACAGATCACCTCTGTTTCAAAACCCCGAAGCTTTTTCGCAAAGGCTTTTCCCATGTTGCCATAGCCAATGATGCCCACGGTTTTTCCATTCAACTCCGTACCTCGATTTCCTTCCCTGTCCCACTTTCCTTTTCGCACTTCTTTATGTGCCTTGTTCAACTTATTGAATAGACTCAATAGCATACCCAAGGCATGTTCCCCAACTGCATTGCGGTTGCCTTCTGGGGCAGAGGCTAAAAAAACACCTTTCTCTTTGGCATAGTCGATGTCGATATTTTCAAGTCCGGCACCAACCCTACCAATAAACTTTAGATTCGTTGCTTTATCCAAAAAAATACGATCTATGGGAAATCTGCTTCTAATGACCAACCCATCGTATACATGGATTTTCTCTAGAATTTGTTCTTTTGATGAGGTGTAATCCTCATCGTTCTCAAAGCCGAGCTCCCTAAATTGATCCAAGAGTAGGGGGTGATTGGTATCTACATGAAGTATTTTCATATGTTTTTAGTCGTTGGTTTTTACAATCTCTAACTAAGAATCGGTTTGGTGTAACTAGATTTTAGGGTAATGGGTCTGGGTCATTTCATGCTGCACTTCGCCTGTATGGGCGGTATTCTGTTTTTCAAACAACAATAAATGTACTTCTTCATCATCTTTGGTTGAAGGGCAATGTTCCACACCCTTGGGTACCACAATTAGCTCCCCTTCATTGACTACTTCGGTGCGGTCCCTAAATTTCATGTAGAGGGTTCCCTTTAAAACTTGAAAGAGTTCATCTTCATTTTCGTGGGCATGCCATACGAATTCCCCTTTTATCTTGGCCAAAATGACTTGCATGTCATCTACGGTGGCAATTTGGTGGGGGTGCCACTGTTTGGAAAATAAACGATGTTTTTCTTTCAGGTTGATAGCTTTCATGGTGGTGCTTACAGTTAGCCAATTGAAGGTAGGTACATTCTTATGTTAGATTCCTAAAATCAGTTTAGCAATTAAAAAGTAAATTAAAATACCAAAAATATCATTACTAGTGGTGATAAAAGGCCCTGTTGCTATTGCGGGATCTACCCCCCTTTTATGTAAAAATAGCGGTGTGAACGTACCTACAAATCCCGCCACTACGATTACGGCTATCAATGATATGGAGATGGCCAGGGCAATCATAAAATCCCCTTTCCAAATCCAGGTAAAGAGTAGCAAGATCGCGGCCAATATGACCCCGTTCAATAGCGCTAACAGTATTTCTTTGATCAACCGACTGCCAATGCTCCCTTTTAAGTCGTCGTTTGCCAAACCCTGAACAATAATGGCACTTGATTGCACCCCTACATTACCAGCCATAGCGGCGATCAATGGTGTAAAAAGAAACAACGTAGTATACTTGCTGAACATTTCTTCAAAACCGCCCATAATATACGCAGCGGCGGCACCACCGAATAACCCTAAGATGAGCCAGGGGAGGCGTGCCCTTGTCAACTCCCAAATACTATCATCCGCCTCAACATCTTGAGAGATACCAGCGGCCAATTGGTAATCTTTATCGGCCTCTTCCCGAATGACATCCACAATGTCGTCAATGGTAATACGACCCACTAAACGCCCAATTTCATCTATTACCGGAATAGCCTCTAAATCATACTTTGACATAATTTTGGCCACTTCTTCAGGCTTTTCATTTACATTGACCGAATCAACTTTTGGAATGTAAATTTCCCGAATGTGTGTTTCAGTGGATACGGTCAACAAATCTTTTAAAGAGAGCCTGCCTATCAGGCGCTCTTCGGTATCAACCACATAAATGGAATGGACACGGGTTACGTTTTCGGCCTGTGCCCTCATTTCGCGTACACATTTGGTAACCGTCCAATTTTCATAGACTTTGACCAGCTCTTTGGCCATTAATCCCCCAGCGGAATCATCGTCATAACGTAAGAGGTCTACAATATACTTTGCATGTTCACGATCTTCAATTTCTGAGATGACCTCGTTAACGATCTCTTTTGGTAGCTCACCAACAATATCAGCGGCATCGTCAGTATCCAGCTCTTCAATTTCACTGGCAATCTCTTTAGGGGAGAGATTGTTCAGAATTTCTTCACGGATGTCCTCATCAAGCTCCGTAAGAATATCGGACGTTTTTTCGCTATCTAAGAGTTTGATAAGATAGGTAGCCTCGTCTCCTTTAAGTTCATTGGTGATTTCCGCTATATCGGCATAATGAAACTCTTTCATGAGCGAACGCAATTGCTCATCGTCTTGATTTTCAATTAGCGATCGTATCCGTTCTACGAGCTCATCGGTAAGTTTAAATGGAGTCATTTGAAATCTTCTTTGTGAGGGCTATAAAATCTGCAACCGCCATTTGCTCTGGTCGACGGTCAAATATAGCATCTTCTTTAAGATTATCTGAAAGATTAAAGGTTTTGAGGCTGTTACGAAGTGTTTTTCGTCTTTGGTTGAATGCCGCCTTCACCACTTTGAACAACAACTGTTCGTCACAATCTAAATGAAAATCTTTTTTTCGGGTCAAGCGCAGTACCCCAGATTGAACTTTCGGTGGCGGGTCGAATACCTGCGGATGCACGGTGAACAGGTATTCTGCATCATAGAAGGCCTGAACCAGAACAGAAAGTATTCCGTAAGTCTTGGTTCCCTCTTTTTCGCAAATGCGTTGTGCGACCTCTTTTTGAAACATACCTGAAAATTCAGGAATCCGTTCGCGCAAGTCGAGCATTTTAAAAACGATCTGTGTAGAAATATTGTAAGGAAAATTGCCCGTTATGGCAAACTGTTGGTCAAAAAATAGTTTTGAAAAATCGAACGTTAAAAAATCAGCCTCAATAACCCTAAGGCTTTCATCGTTCTTCAAGACTTTTGGATGTTCAAGAAGAAAACTATGATTTAAATATACGATGGACTCTTCATCTAAATCCATCGCTACCAAATGAATTCCGCGCAATAAAAGATATTTGGTCAACACGCCCGTGCCAGGGCCGATCTCGAGAACATTGGTATACCCTTTCAAAGAGAGGGTGCCAGCGATTTTTTTGGCGATGTCCTGGTCTTTCAAAAAATGTTGGCCAAGATGTTTTTTTGCTTGAACCGGTGAATCGCCACGCCTGTTTTTAGTTCCCTTTTTTTCGTAGAAAACGTTTCGCTGCTTTCCTTTCTTAGGCATGCCCTCTTTTAGTCGCAAGATAGCACGATCAATTCACATGTGGCAGGTATGCCCAAGCTTTTGTACCTGATTTAAGGGTGACCAGTTTGCGTGCGTAATTCAACGATCTATAAGAATCAATTTTGTACAGGTCGAGATTTGAAATTGGGTAAAGTACCCCTTTTACAGCGTCTTTTACATCGTTGGTAGGTTCAATTATAGGGTGTTGATCCGTTGTTTGTTTCTCGAACTTTTTAAAACCGACCAATATATCTTTGGTTCCTTTGAGTTTTCTATTCAAAACCGCCTGTTGTACCTCATGTTCCTGTAATCTTCCGTATGAAAAAAGTTTATGTGTTGTTCTCAAGGTTATTGTTCACTAATGATTTCTAATTCTGTTCTGAAAGCTACAAATTTATCGGCAAAAAGACGAAGCCCGGCCGATTGCATTCTATCTGCATCTTCTTTATAGTATAAATTAAGGGTCTCACGATCTTTGACCCGATATTGAACGGCATAGGTCAGACCACCCATTTCTTCTTCAACCAACACCTTACAGATTTTGGCCCCTGTAAATTTTTTTGTGGAGAGCATATCCGGAATATGTTCACATTTCATCCATTGAAGCCAATCTTCATGAACCGATTCATCAATGTTAATGGTGACATTGTAGATGATCATACATTTTGGTTTAAATGTCGGTAAAGATAACCCATCTCTTTCGAACTGGGTGTTTTGCGTATCGTCTGAGCCGTTAATTGATTAGATCACCTCGTAGCCTTCTGAAATTTTTACGTGCCTGTGGAAAATAATAGCTGTCTTGGTAATCGTATATTATTTTCTCATAATGGCTTTTCGCCTTTTCAGGATCATCGAAATGCTTCTCGTACAATGTGCCAAGGGCATAATGGGCATCATCCGCGAGAATACCATCACTATAAAATTCCACTATTTTTTGATAATTGAATTGGGCGCCTTCGAAGTTCTCAATTTGCTCATAAATCTTGCCTTGCCTCAACAGTGCTTCATCCTCAATTTTTTCACCTTTGTGATTTTTAAGAATATCCTCTAATACGGTGATGGCCTGTTGGGTTTTCTTCTGGTAGGCCAGTAGGTCTGCCCTTGCATATTTTTTCAATGCGGTCTGTGTTGAATCCTCCAAAGAATTATCAGAAATCAATAAACTCAACTGCATGGCGTCATTTGCGATCAATTGAGAGGTGGAACCCCTCAAAACCTTTAGTTGGGTCAAAGCCCAATCGAAGTCACCTTTATAAAAACTGGTCTGGGCAACCTTGAATCGGGCATCCTGTCCTAAAACATCGTTTTTAAGGCTTTTCTGAATTTGCGAGAAATAAATCAAAGCTTCATTAAAACGTTGGTCAAAGACCAGAATATTACCTAAAGCCAATTTTATGTAGGCTTTTCCGAATCTACCCAAAGGTTGTTCAAGTCCCTTTTTCAACATCTCTATGGCAGGCTCTGGATTTTCTCTTTGAAACGTTAGAAAATTAGCATACGCAATCTGAAGCTGCAGGGTCTGTGGGTCATAACCGTAGTTTTCAAGTAAAGATTCGAATCGTTTTTCTACGGCATTCAATGCTTTTGTGTCGGCATTCAATAACTTGATATCTATCAAACTTAATTCTGCGTTCAGTGTGGTCGTGGCTTCGTTTGAATTCTCGACAATAAATTCAAATGAGTCTACAGCGGTTTCGAGTGCCTTGTTCTCTTGTGCGATCTCGCCAAGATTCTTTAAGCGGTTCAATGAGGCACCTTCAGTTCGTTTGTAAATGGCTTTTTCTTGTGCGAGGGCACTCTTGTATTGTTTTTGTTTCACGAAAAGCCAGCTTAACAGCTCATTCCAGATGATATTAGGATTCTTCTGTGCATTCTGCAAGAGTATTTTTCGAAGTTTAACATTGTTGATGTCGGTTGGATCTTCAGAGATGAAATCATCTATATTTCGAAGCACATTGTTGCGAGATGATTTACCCTCATAGATCAACTTAAGATAAGATCGGTACATTTTTTCAATATCACCTTGTTCCCCATAGATGCGTGCCAGTTGAAAATCGTAGTTCAGATCCGGTTTTAACGACATGGCCCTGGTGTAAGCGGCAATTGCCTCATCAAGTAGTGCGTATTTTTGAAAGCGATATCCGATGCTATAGCCGAAATTAGGATTCTCATCAATTCTTTGAATGGCTTTTTCAAAAAATTCCCCGGATTTTTCCGGAAGGCCCTGAAGTTTGTAATTATAGCCTAATTCTATTAGAAAAGTGGGGAAAGCGCTGCCCCCTTTGATTTTATTTAAAAGAAATGATTCTGCTTTTTCATATTGTTCCAATTGCTGGTAACAGGCAACAAGCCCTTCTGCATAATCGGTTCTTCTCGGATTGTTTTCGACCAGTTTCTCATAGAAAACCACTGCTTTTTCAAACTCCCCATCATTAAAATATTGTTTGGCCAAAAAATCTTGTTGTGCCGACACCACCAAAAAAAAGAGGAAGAAAAAAATAGAACAAATGCTTCGCATGGTCTAAAGATAACGTACCGACCCCTTAAATTATGTTAACCGAATCAGAAATTGAGCTTAGTTGATTTTGTCGAATCCACAGTAGGGCACTAGTACTTCGGGTATTTGAATTCCTTCATCGGTTTGGTAATTTTCTAAAATACCGGCCAAAACGCGTGGTAGCGCCAATGAGCTGCCGTTTAAGGTATGTGCCAATTGACTTTTACCATTCTCATCTTTGAACCGAAGTTTTAAACGATTTGCCTGATAGGTCTCAAAGTTGGATACCGAACTAATTTCCAACCACCGGTCTTGGGCCGTGGAAAATACCTCAAAGTCATAAGTCAAGGCAGCGGTGAAACCCAAGTCGCCACCACATAAACGGAGGATGCGATACGGTAGTTTCAATTCTCGAAGTATGTTTTTGACATGTTCAACCATTTCATCAAGGGCTTGATATGATGTTTCAGGTTGCTCTACACGAACAATTTCTACTTTATCAAACTGATGCAGACGGTTCAGGCCTCGAACATGTGCCCCATAGCTGCCAGCTTCTCGTCTAAAACAAGGTGTGTATCCGGTATATTTAATGGGGAATTTCCCTTTTGCTATTATTTCGTCACGAAAGATGTTGGTTACCGGTACTTCTGCCGTAGGAATTAAGTACAGGTTATCGGCTTGTACATGGTACATCTGACCTTCTTTGTCTGGTAACTGTCCGGTGCCATACCCCGAGGTTTCGTTGACCAAATGCGGTACTTGAATTTCGGTATACCCCGCAGCTGTATTTTTATCAAGAAAATAAGCAATTAACGCACGTTGTAATCTTGCACCTTTTCCTTTATAAACAGGAAAACCCGATCCAGCTATTTTTACGCCCAACTCGAAGTCTATGATGTCGTATTTTTTCGCCAACTCCCAGTGGGGTAGGGCCTGTTTCGTTAGTTCAGGAATAGTGCCCTCACGAAACACTTCTTCATTGTCTTCATCTGAATTGCCCGACGGAACGGATTCATGGGGGACATTGGGGATTTGGAAAAGTAATTCTTGCAGGTCTTTGGAAGTTTGGTCCAAATCATCCCCTAATTTTTTAGAGGCTTCCTTCAGGCTAGGGGTTTTTGCCTTCAAATCATTTGCTTCTTTTATCTGCCCCGATTTGAAAAGCATTCCGATTTCTTTAGAGTGTTTGTTTAATTCTGCCAAAGTAGCATCAAGTTCCGTTTGAATGGCACGCCTTTCTTCGTCTAGTTTTATAACGCTATTCAGCACCCCGGTTGCATCAATGTTCCGCTTTTTCAGGGCATTGCTATAAGCATCTTTGTTCTCTCGTATCTTTTGTAATTGGAGCATAGCGTTTATTTAGCGTGGCAAATTTAATTTTTTGCAGGTGAAGCGACAATGTTTATGTTCTAATCTCGGGGTAAAATCCATTCATTGTGTGAGAAATGTTTCCAAGGCACGGCAGCCAAGTCCACATTAGGGTCAATAAAGGTATGGTACTTTCCTTGGTTTACCTTAACCCTCGAATTGACAAAAATACTGATGTTTTCTCCCTTCTCGTTATATTCTTTTTTCAAATATTGCGCAAATTGCCATGCAAAATCAGGGTAACATGCCACTTTTCGCCTTTGTTTCTTGGTCAAGTAGTCATTTAAATTTACAATGGACTCAGCATTGTTCCGATGGTTGACAATACGATAACTAATGGTGCCAGACCTGCTTCTAAGCATCATACGCCAGCTTAATCGATGGCCTTCTTCAGTCCAAAGCACATCACTGTTGAAGGTGTGATGACGCAATGGTAATAGCAATTGTATTATGAAATAGGCGCCAAGTGCGATTAAAATCCAGTTATGGTTTTTTGGCAATTTTAGGTTTTCTGAAACGGGAACCCTTTTGGGTTTTAAAAAAATATTTCGAATCGTCTGTGGATTAAAAAAGAAGACACAAAACGCTAGGGACAAATAAGGGAAAATTCCGATTTGAAAAACAATACTGTTAAATAAATGAAAGAATATCGATAAGGCAAAAGCTACTTTTCGGGTAGGCTTCCATAAAAGGGCCGGTACGACCAAGAGATCAAATAAAATACCAAAAACACCGATCATCTGATGTACCCATTTTTGCTGCAAAAATTCCCCGATCAAAAAATAGTCTTTCTTGCTTCGCATCAAAATCTCGATAATGCTCAAATCGAGCCAATCACCGTATAGTTTGGCGACAGAGGCGTAGGTATAGACGATGAACAATTGCAAAATGATGATCCACCTAACATAATTGAACATTTGATGGGCCTTTAGACCTGTATTGTAATGGGCGTCTACTGAGTGACTCTTGTGTGCCGGTAAAAAACCCATGATAAAAGCAAGTAACATCAAAAGGTAGTAGTGGTTGTTATATGAGGTTTTCTGCATGAGATAGGCTCCGGCCCACATAAAGGCAAATGCGAAAGCGCTAAAACGGTATTTAAAACCCAAGGTGATGAATATGCCAAAAATACCCATGAGTACGAAATAGAAATACATCCCGTTTCCGGGTAGCGGTTGTAGCCATTCAAAACCGATAAAACTAAAAGTGAACCGGGGCTCTATAAAGGTTCTTCGAACCCAACCCGTAGCAATGGCGCCGAAAGCTTCCGCACAGATTAAAACTCCGTAGAAAACCCGAAACACAATGAGTTGGGCATTGTCTATTTTTTTAAACAAAAATTGGTTCACCACGTTTTAAGATATTAACCGTAACGAGTTTTCCTTATCCTTTTCAAGCTGTTCCCGTAGCAATTCCACAGATTCAAATTTATGCTCTTCCCGTATTCTTTTGATAAGCATTACCTGTATCTGTCTTTCATAAAGGTCTTCATTAAAATCAAAAAAGTGGATTTCAAGGCTTTTTTCCTTCCCATTTACCGTAGGGTTAAAGCCGATGTTCATCATGCCGTAAACAAGTTGATCGTTAAAAAAGCCCTTAATGACATAAACCCCATTTTTAGGAATCAGTTTATAGTCTTCTTCAATATGCAGATTGGCGGTCGGAAATCCGATTTGTCGTCCGAGTCCTTTTCCCTTTTTAATGACACCCGTTAACATAAACGGATAGCCCAGGTAGTTGTTTGCGGTTTCGACAGCGCCATTTAGCAATGCTTTTCGAACTTTGGTCGAGCTTATGGATACCTGGTCAATTTCTTGTACCGGTATCTCTTCGACATCGAAATCAAAGGTGTTGCCAAAACTGGTGAGGTCATTGATATTGGCATTTCGGTTTCGACCGAATCTATGGTCATACCCGATGATTATTTTTCTGACCTTAAGTTGACCCACCAGAATGTCCCTCACAAACTCAAGTGCGGAAAGTCTTGAAAATTCTTTTGTAAAAGGGTGCACGATTAGATAATCCAACCCTAAATCGGCCAAGACCTGTTTTTTCTCACCCATCGTATTCAGCATCTTGATATCGGTATCTTTTTGAAGTACCATCCGCGGATGCGGAAAAAAAGTCAATACGGCGGATTTGGACTTTGAAATTTTGGCATCATTTATGAGACGATTTAGGATACTGCGGTGTCCGATGTGAACACCATCAAAGGTTCCAATCGTTAAGATTGTTTTTTCCGGTGAATTGAACTGAGAGATTCCTTGGATTGTTTCCACTGCATAAAAAAATAAAAAAGGCTTACTTTTGAATATAGATAGCCCCCTTTTTTTGGATGAAAGCTAAATTACGTCTTGTTTTATCAATTACCATATTTTTTAGCTGGTTTTACGGATTCTCCCAAAAGGAATATTGGAAACCCCTTCTTTCGGCTTCACAATCCGCTTCCTATACAAGTTCAAAAAACCATCAACTCTTAAAGCTAGAATTTCAAGCTTTCAACTTGGCGCTTTTGGGTTCTATTGAAGATGAAAATACCCCTGTGTATTTACCCAAAGTGACAGGGGGTTTTGATGCTTTTTATATTGCGGAAACTCCTGTGCTTCATCCTGAACTATGTAAAAAATATCCTCAGATAAAGTCCTTTACGGGGTGGAACAAGGGACGTAGTGTAAAAGCCCGATTTAGTTTTTCACATAATGGGCTTCAGGTCATGCTCGTCGATTTGGCGACAGGAAAAACCTCGTTCATTGAAAAACAATCGCATACCGGTGATGTATACCAGGTTTTCAGGCAACGTACTTCAACTTCTAAGGTTGGTTTTGAGTGTAAAACCGAAGCCCTGGGTAATGCAAACCCTTCAAAAGTTTCCCAAAACCTTATCGATGACCAAACCTTACGAAAATTTAGAATCGCCGTTTCGGCTACGGGGGAGTACACGGATCATCATGGAGGGACGGTGGCAGATGCCTTGGCGGCCATTAATGCAACATTGACTCGCGTAAATGAGGTTTTCGAGACGGATTTAGGGGTTACCCTAGAGTTGATACCCAATAATGATCTACTCATTTTTACAGACGAAGAAACCGATCCGTACGGTTCAAACTTAAATGCCGAGGTGCAAAGTACGCTTACGTCAATAATCGGGGAAACGAATTATGATGTGGGGCACTTGTTTCATGATGATAACGATAATGGCAATGCAGGGTTTATAGGTTCTGTATGCTTTGACAATAGAAAGGGAAGTGCTTTCTCGTCTGCTTTGGAACCTGAAGGTGATCTGTTTGACTTAGATTATGTGGCGCATGAATTAGGGCATCAATTTGGGGCCAACCATACATGGTCTTTTGAGTCTGAAGGTACCGGGGTTCAGGCTGAACCTGCAAGTGGTACGACCATAATGGGTTATGCCGGTATCGTTGAGGGAAATAATGTAGCCCCCAACGGGGACGATTATTTTCACTATAACAGTATTGAACAGATTAGTGATTATTTACAAACGGTCTCCTGTGCCCAAACTTCGGCGCTCTTAAACACACCTCCCGTGCTAATTCCATTAGGGGATTTCACTATTCCAAAAGGTACGGCTTTCGTGCTTACCGGTAATGCTAGTGATGCCGATAATGGTGATATACTGACCTACAACTGGGAACAAATAGATGATGGTGTGGTGACTAGGGATACTTTTGGTCCGGACAATGCCACTGGAGCCAATTTTAGATCGTTGACGCCCACTACGAATCCTAGTAGGTACTTTCCTAGGCTTTCGAGGGTCGTAAGTGGGCAGTTGGTGGAAACGGAACCCGAAGTAAATGGCACTTGGGAGACGGTTTCAACTATTGAAAGGGAACTTAATTTTGCGTTAACGGTACGTGATAATGCTACTGGTGGGGGACAGGTAGTCTCAGATTTCGTCAAGGTTAATGTCAGTAATAATTCAGGGCCATTTGTAGTGACCTCACAAACTACCAATACGATATATGAAGCTGGGAGTATACAAGAAATTACTTGGGATGTTGCGAATACAAATACAGCTCCTATAAATGCCGCTGCGGTTGACATCTATTTGTCCACTAACGGAGGCGAAACGTTTCCATTTCTTATTGCCGACAACGTTCCAAATACCGGTTTTGCAAAAGTACAGTTGCCAGGTGAGGCTTCAAATACAGCTAGACTGATGGTGAAAGCCAGTGATAACATATTCTTTGCGGTCAATGCATCAGATTTTACGATTGAAGCTTCTGATTTCGTGCTCAATTTTAATGCATTGACCTATGCCATTTGTAAACCTGACGCATTGACCATACCCTTTATTTTTGAGACATATAACGGTTTTATGGGTACGGTTAGCTTTAGCGCCAATCTACCAGATGGATTGAGTGCCACGTTTTTGCCGAGTATGGCGAGTGTCAATGAAACCAATGTAGACTTAAGCATTAGCGATACTTCTAACTTGACTGTTGGCAGTTATCCGATTGAAGTAATCGCCACTTCATCAAGTGGTAGTGTTAGTACAATACTCGAACTAAATGTATACGATGCTGATTTTGAGGAATTGGCTTTGGTTTCACCTTCTAATGAGGCGGTTGGGACCAGTGTGAATCCAGAATTTTTATGGACGGGTGATGCCAATGCCACAAATTATGATATTGAAATTGCTACTGACGCTTCGTTTGCTGCGATTATTGAATCAGCGAATACCATATTCAACAGTTATCAAAGTTCAAACTTGATTTCTGAAACAACGTATTATTGGAGAGTGCGTCCAAATAATCAATGTGGAGAAGGTGCTTTTGGCCAAACCGCCACGTTTACAACAGCTGTGGTCACCTGCAAGGTGGTTGATAGTAATGGATTACCCTTAGAAATTAGTGCAGAAGATCCTTCTACAATTACTTCTACACTAAGTTTTGCAGAAGACTTAAAGGTTTTTGATATGAAGGTCAATTTAGAGCTATCACATACCTATTTGGAAGATTTGATCGTAAGCCTGACTTCACCATCGGGAACTACGGTAACCCTAATTTCAAAAACCTGTGGAAGTTCGAATAACCTGAATGCCGTTTTTGATGATAACGGAGTGCCCATAAGCTGTTCGGGAAATCCGGCGATTCAAGGCACGATTACTCCATTGGGTAGTCTGGCCTCATTTCAAGGGGAATCCATTCTAGGGGATTGGATTTTGACTATTGAAGATACGGCTGCCTCAGACGGGGGCGCCCTTGATGCTTTCTCGTTAGAAGTATGTGTGGAAGGTGTTTTCAGACCTGATGCCGATGAAGATGGGGTTTTTGATGATGGCGATGATTTATGTTTGGGTACACCGAAAGGAGTGCCTGTTGATACGTCGGGATGTGCTTTGAATGATTTGCCGGCCAACAGCTATACCCTCGAGATTCAAAGTGAAAGTTGTAGGCAAAGCAACGATGGTGCCATCATCATAGACGCAGTTGACACCTCGATTACCTATTCCGCAACTTTGGTTGGCAATGGTCTTGATTCCTCAATGGATTTTACAGGTTCCAATTCATTTGAAGGCCTAATGGCAGGGCAATATCAGTTATGCCTTTCAGGCACCGATGGAGTGCTTGATTATCGTGAAAATTGTTTTGAGCTTATTATTACGGAGCCTGAAGTGTTAATGGTTACGAGCACATTGTTGGCAGGATCGAATCAGGTTCTACTACAAATGGCCGGTGCCGATTTATACACTATTGACTTGGATGGAATTGTGATACAAACGGATGATAATGAGTTGTTGGTTGATTTAAAAGAGGGCCATAACAATTTAAAGGTTTATTCTTCTTTGCCATGTCAAGGCACTTATGAAGAGCGATTATTTGTTGGTGGCGATATCATGGTTTACCCTAACCCTATGATGGACTATATTTCGATTGAAACGAACAAAAATGAAAGTCGGATAGCTTTCGAATTGTTTACGATAAGCGGGCAGTTGGTCATTAATGAAGTCCATGAAAGCGTCAATAGCGGGTTTGACATAGATGTTTCTAGTCTATCTAAAGGAATTTACATTGCCGTGATCAACTTAAATGGGGAAAGTCAAACCTTTAAATTGATAAAACGATGACAAAGGCTTTTATGATATTTTTGGTTGTTTTATGTTTTTCATGTGGCAGTGATGATGGTCCCCCACCATCACCAGAAGGGGCACTTTTGGTTTTTCCACTTCAAGATTCCGAATGTACGACTGGTGTTGATGTCAACGCACAATTGAGCCAGGTAACTTTTGAATGGATGCCCGCAAACAATACCGATTTATATACATTGACAGTACTCAACCTAAATACCAACATACCCCAAGCGATAACTACGGCCGCAACTACCGCAAGTTTGTCATTGGAAAAAGGAGCTCCTTTCTCATGGTCGGTGCTATCGGTCAATTCAAATTCAGATGAAACGGCCACAAGTGAAAATTGGTTGTTTTACAACGCAGGGGCACAGGTGACCTATGCACCTTTTCCCGCTCAAATCATATCGCCAAAACCTGGGGCCACCATATCGGCGAACGATGTCAATGAAGTTGTTTTAAGATGGATGGGGGCCGATGTTGAAGATGATATTGAAACTTTTGAGCTCTATTTTTCTGAACAGAACCCTCCAGAAAGTTTATTGATGTCAACAGATGCCACAACCCAACAAGCTTCGGTCGTGCTCACTTCAGGAACCATTTATTACTGGAAAGTAATCACAACGGATAGCGAAGGGAATGTTTCAGATTCAGGTGTTTTCGATTTTAAAACACTTTAAACCTAGGTGCCGTTGAACTGGTTCATGGTGTTTTTTGTACCAGCGAACATAAACGAACGTATTAAAGCCGTTGATTTTTCTAACCTTTCGGGTAGTTTTGAGCTTTCTTCCCCATTCCATTCCCCCAGTACATAGTCTACCTGACGGCCTTTGCTAAAGTCGGCCCCAACACCAAATCGGAACCTATTGTAGGTAGCCGTCTGAAGCGTATTTTGAATATCCTTTAGCCCATTGTGGCCGCCATCGCTTCCCTTTCCTTTTAAGCGAATAGTTCCGAATGGCAGGTTGATATCATCGGTAATGACCAATACATTGTCTAAGGCAATGTTCTCTTTTTCCATCCAATAACGCACGGCCTTACCGCTTAAATTCATGAATGTTGATGGCTTTAGGCATAAGGCACTCTTTCCTTTGAACTTGAACGTAGTGATAGCACCTAATTTAGCATCTTCAAAGTGTAACCCTTCCTCTTCGGCGAGCCTGTCTAAAATTTTGAAACCTATGTTATGACGGGTGTTGTGGTATTTTTCACCAATATTGCCCAACCCAACGATCAAAAACTTTTTCATGATGTCTATTTCAGAAAGTATAGGTGTATTTGTACTCCATAAAGACTTTAACCAAGCAAACATTGTCAATTGATTTGGCCAAAAATACAAAAGCATCCGAAATCAAATTTTACAATTCGATCAGGGATGCTTTTAAATATTGGTTGCTAATTATTCAGCACTCTCAGGGGCATTTGCCTCAGCACCTTCAGCAGCTGGGGCATCATCACCTTCTTCCTCTTCGTCATCGTCATCAAGTACGGCATTTCTAGATGCTTTTACCTGAACAACTGCAGTACTGTCAGGGTGAAGTATATTGAAATCATCGTTCAATAAGGTTTCTACCGCAATCGTTCCGCCAATTTTTAGTTTAGAAATATCAACAGTGATAAAATCTGGAAGTAAAGCGGGCAGGGCTTTAATGGTAAGTTTTCGTTTTCTGAAAAGTAAACGACCACCATTTCGTACCCCTGGTGAGTTCCCCTCTAAACGAACGGGAATGTTCATGGTCACCGGTTTGTCTTCGAATAATTGATAAAAATCGATGTGCAGGATCTTATCGGTCACAGGGTGAAATTGGATGTCTTGCAATACGGCATCGAATTTTTCCCCATTCTCCAACTCAATTACCGCGGTATACGCGTTGGGGGTGTACACTAAATCTTTGAACGATAGTTCATCGGCTGAAAAGTGCAATGGTTTTTCCCCTCCGTATAGTACGCAAGGGACCTTTCCAGCATTACGTAAGGCTTTGGTCGAAACCTTGCCCACGCTTTCTCTTTGGGATCCTTTGATTGTAATTGACTTCATTATAAATATTAAAAATTAATAATTCACTTTTTGCTCGGTCTGGTGTGGCACTTTCATGGCCACGGTAGCTGAGCGTAGCCGAAGCTACATTAAAAATTTAGACGATATTGAGGTGTTGTGGTGCACCCTGTGCATCACATCGGCAAATAAATTCGCACAACTCAATACCTTTACCTTATCACTTTTGACCTCAATTGGAATGGAATCGGTAATGATCAATTCTTTCAATTGTGATTTTTCTATTTTTTCATAAGCGTTGCCTGACAATAATCCGTGTGTCGTTATTGCCCGTACGCTCAAGGCACCTCGTTCCATCATTAAATCTGCGGCCTTCGTGAGGGTTCCGGCAGTATCAACCATATCATCGACCAAAACGACGTTTTTGCCTGTTACCTCCCCGATAAGCTCCATATGCGAGATTACATTCGCTTTTGCACGTTGTTTGTAACAAATGACAACATCCGACTCCAAGGCTTTAGAGTAGGCATAGGCCCTTTTCGAACCACCCATATCCGGTGAGGCGACGCAAAGGTTATCAAGGCCTAGTTCTTTTAGATAGGGTAAGAACAGTGTGGAAGCAAACAGATGATCCACCGGCTTTTCGAAAAACCCTTGAATTTGGTCTGCGTGCAGATCCATCGTAATGATTCTTGTGGCACCAGCGGTTTCCAGCATTTTGGCAATCAATTTTGCCGCAATCGGCACCCTTGGCTTGTCTTTTCGGTCTTGCCTTGCCCAGCCAAAATAGGGCATTACTGCCGTAATATGTCTAGCAGAGGCCCTCTTGGCGGCATCTAGCATCAACAACATTTCCATTAAGTTTTCTGAACTGGGGTTGGTCGATCCTATAATAAAGATACGTGCGCCCCTAATGGATTCTTCAAAAGAAGGTTGAAACTCACCGTCGCTATATCGTGAAAAATGGATTTTGCCCAATTCGGCACCATAAGCATCCGCAATTTTCTTACCAAGGGCGGTGCTCTGGGTACACGCGAAAATCTTAGGTTCTGGAACTTGGTATGGCATTCTACTCTAGGCTTTTAAATCCGATTTTTTTTGCGAGGTGCAAATTTAAAAATTAATCTGGGTTGTTAAAGGATAATTCTGTGAATTTTAGTTTTCGAAATGAAATTATTTTTTAGCTTTGCAGTCCGTTTCAAAATTTGAATGCTCGAGTGGCGGAACTGGTAGACGCGCTGGATTCAAAATCCAGTTCTTTCGGGAGTGTGGGTTCGATTCCCACCTCGAGTACTAAAGGCCTTAACTTATGTTGGGGCTTTTTTATTTTATTGTAATCTTGGTCTTTTGGTAAAGTAAGATTTTTATCTTTAAGTTATGCCGTCAATATGTTCTGTTTATCGAACGTATTGTGATCTTAGTTAACATTTATGGTTATTTTAGGGGCATAAACTTTTTATATGATAAAAAAGTACCTTCCCCTAGCCTTCTTATTATCTTTTGCCAATGTTTTTTCGCAAGCTTTTATAACTACCTGGAAAACGGACAACCCAGGTATTTCTGAGGATAATCAGATTATAATTCCAACATTTACCGGAGAAACGTATGATTATACCGTTGATTGGGGTGATGGTAGTTCGGATTCCAATGTCAATGGAAATATTCTGCACACATATGCCGTTCCAGGAACGTATCAAGTTGCGATTACCGGAGAATTCCCACGTATTTATTTCAACAATGATTCAAATGGTGATAAAGATAAGATAATTGAAATTAATCAATGGGGTTCTATACAATGGACAAGAATGGCTGATGCCTTTCATGGTTGTACAAATTTAGATATTCTTGCAACAGATATTCCAGATTTATCAATGGTAACTTCCACTTTAGAGATGTTTAGTCGCTGTACCTCTTTAATTGGCAATTCATCAATTGGCGACTGGGATGTAAGTAATATTAAAGACATGAAAGCCATGTTCTATCGTGCTACAAATTTTAATCAACCTATCGGTACATGGGATGTAGGTAATGTTGAAGAAATGGAATTGATGTTCGGTAATGCCAGTTCTTTTAATCAGCCTTTAAACAATTGGAACATGAGTTCAGTTCGCACGCTATGGGGAATTTTTTCTGGTGCCAGTTCTTTTAATCAGCCGTTAGGTAATTGGAATATTGCTAATGTTAAATCAATAAATTCAATGTTTTTTGAGGCTTTTGCATTCAATCAAGATATAAGCAGTTGGGATGTTAGTGATGTAGTATCTATGGTGGGGACTTTCTATAGTTGTTCTGTTTTCAATCAAGATTTAGGTAATTGGAATGTTTCTAAGGTTGAAAGCATGGCTTCGATGTTCGAAAGAGCAAGTTCATTCAATCAAAACCTGAGTGGATGGAATGTCTCGGTCGTGACTACCATGGAAGATATGTTCAAGGATGCAGGATTGTCCCAAGCAAACTATGATAATTTACTTATTAGCTGGGCGAGTCTTTCCAACCTACAAAGTAATGTTCCGTTTAGTGCAGGAAATAGCACCTATTGTTCCGGAGAATCTTCAAGACTGCAATTAATCAATGAATATGGCTGGAACATAACGGACGCCGGAAAAAGTGATTGCCCATTTATAACCACCTGGAAAACGGATAATCCGGGAGTTTCGGAAGATGATCAAATCACTATTCCCATTATATCTGGAGATCAGATTACTATTGACTGGGGAGACGGTACCAACGATACCAATGTAAATGCAGGGATTACGCATACCTACAGCATACCTGGAACCTATCAGGTAAGTATAACAGGAAATTTGCAGGGTCTGAGTTTTAATGGCGCTGGAGATAATGAGAAAATCGTTTCCATTGATCAATGGGGGAGTATCGCATGGACTTCATTATTTGCTTCTTTTACTGGTTGCGTCAATTTGGACCTTGTTGCCATTGACATTCCTGATCTATCTAATGTGGATAATCTTACGGGTATGTTTGATGGCTGCACCTCGCTTGTAGGGAATGAGAGCATTGGCTTATGGCAAACCAGTACTATAACTGATACTTCCAGTATGTTTGAGGACTGTCCGTTATTCAACCAAGATATTTCAGATTGGGATATGGGTAATGTGGAACGAATGGTTGCCATGTTTGTAAGGGCGGAATCGTTCAATCAAGATATTGGAAAATGGGATGTTGGTAATGTTACGAACATGCTGGCCATGTTTGTTGATGCCAAAACTTTTAATCAAAGTCTAAATTCTTGGGATGTTTCGAAGGTAACGGACATGTTTTCCATGTTTCGAGGTGCTGAATCGTTTAATCAAGATTTGGACACTTGGAATACTTCAAATGTTACTAATATGTTTGGCATGTTCTTTCTGGCAAGTGATTTCAATGGAGATATCACCACTTGGGACGTGTCGTCGGTTACCAATATGTCCAATATGTTTACAGATGCAAGGGCCTTTAACCAAGATATTTCTGGTTGGAATGTGTCGAACGTGACAGAAATGGGATCTATGTTTGGTCTGGCCACATCTTTTAATCAAGATTTGAATACTTGGGATGTTTCCAATGTGACCAATATGGCCTTTATGTTTGAAAATGCGACAGATTTTAACGGGGATATCTCTTCATGGAATGTTTCGAACGTGATTGCCATGGGTAATATGTTCAATGGTGTTTCGGTATTTAATCAGGATATTTCGAGATGGAATGTCTCAAACGTAACGGATATGGCAGGTATGCTGGCCGGTGCCACCTTATTTGACCAAGACTTGGGAAGTTGGGATGTTTCCAATGTTACCGACATGACATCTATGTTGTTCGATGTCTCCTTGTCGACTGCCAACTATGATAGTCTATTGGAGGGCTGGGCCGGTTTGCCCAATCTTCAAAGTGGTATCGCTTTTGATGCTGGAAACAGTCACTACTGTGCTTCTGCCGAAGCACGACAATTGATTTTAGACACCTACAACTGGTCAATTTCTGATGGTGGACCCAATACCGAATGTTTTTTTATTACTACTTGGAAAACGGATAACCCCGGAGTCTCGGACGATAATCAAATCACTATTCCCACACTTCCTGGTGAGACCTATGACTATTTTGTGGATTGGGGTGATGGTAGTTCAGATTCTAACGTAACCGGAGAAATTACCCATACTTATACAACGGCAGGTACTTATCAAGTTTCTATTTCGGGGGATTTTCCTAGAATTTATTTTGAAGCGGAATTGGATGTCAATGACGAAGGTGAGCTATTAATTAATGGGTTAGATGACAATAACAAGATTCTAGACGTTCGTCAATGGGGCACCATTCAATGGTCCTCTTTTGAAAATGCTTTCCTAGGGTGTCAAAATTTAGATGTTTTAGCTCAGGATATTCCAGACTTACAGAGTACTGACAACATTCGAGGTATGTTTAGATATTGTTCTTCTTTGGTAGCAAATCCAAGTATGGGTAGTTGGGATTTAAGTTCTATTAGGCTAATTTCAAGTATGTTCCAAGGTGCCACCTTATTTAATCAAGATATTGGTGATTGGGATGTCTCCAATGTTATTTGGATGGATAGTTTATTCGCTGGGGCAGAAAATTTTAATCAGGATATAAGCGGTTGGAACTTAGCTAATGTTAGAAGTATTCAAGCGATGTTTCAAACTGCCACCTCGTTTAACCAAGATATTGGAGGTTGGGATGTCTCAAACGTAGAAATTATGACATCACTCTTTCAAAATGCATACTCATTTAATCAAGATATCGGAAATTGGGATATGGGTAATGTCGTTTTTATGTCCAATATGTTAAGCGATGCCATACTATTTAACCAAGATGTCGGAAACTGGAATGTATCTAATGTTGAGGATATGACAGCAGTATTTCAAGAAGCTACAGCCTTCAACCAAGATATTTCCAATTGGGATGTTTCCAATGTTCAGAATATGGGTTTTATGTTCAATGGAGCCTCTTCGTTTAATCAGGATGTTAGCAGCTGGGACGTCTCTAGTGTTGTGCATATGGATTTTATGTTTAATGGAGCACTATCTTTCAATCAGAATATTGGAAACTGGGATGTATCCAATGTGACGGAAATGCAATCTATGTTTCGAAGAGCAGATGTTTTTAATCAAAATTTGGGTAGTTGGAACATCGGGAATGTAACTGATATGTCAAACATGTTAACCGATGTTGGCTTGTCTTTAGGGAATTACGATGCCACACTTCAAGGATGGTCTTCTTTAGCCAGCTTACAAAACAATATAGTCTTTGATGCAGGGGATAGCCAATATTGCGAAGCTGCCGAAGCTAGGCAGTCCATCATAGACACCTACGGTTGGACGATTCTGGACGCGGGGGAGGCTCCTTTATGTAATGAGGACAATGATGCGGATGGTGTTCTGGACCACAAGGATACCTGTCTGGATTCAGCTCCTGGGGCTACTGTCAATGAGAATGGGTGCGATATTATAGCAAATGATGCTATTCAGGTTTTGGCATTGACCCCCAGCTGTGTGGATAGCTCCGATGGTTCCATAAAGATAAGCATGAACTCTTCAGGATACCTACTTGATATTTCATTTGAAGGGGAGGGAACTACCGATCAATTTGATGATGTACCTTCTGAAACTGAATTTGAAATTAATGATTTGCCAGTTGGGTCGTATACCGTTACCATATCGATTCCCGAGATTTTGTTTGATCGCACCTTTGGGGTAATGGTAAACACATTGGAATCGGTTAGCGGAAAAAGGGAATTTTTGGATACAAAGGCCAGAACGGTTTCGTATACTGTCTCAGGAAGCAAAGACTATAAGGTGTCCATCAATGGAGAAACCCAAAACTTCCGATTTGAAGATAGTGGGGAACAAATCATATTTCTTGAAAAGTTGGATGGCGAAACCGAAATCATTATTTCAGGAGAGAATGATTGTCAAGGTAAAATAGAGGACAGCTTCTTTGTGGATGATTCCATTTCTGTTTTCCCCACGATAACATCGGATTATTTTAGTGTATTAAGCGCCTCAAAAAATGTAGAACTTGTTATCTATGGGTTGGAGGGTAGGATGGTAAGACCCTTGAGGCCCCTGGAATTTTCCAATCAAAAAGCAAATGTCGATATAAGCACTTTGCCATTGGGTTTGTACTTGGTCAATTTAGTGGAAGGCGAGAATGTAAAAACCGTTAAAATCATTAAGCGATGAAAAAGTTTCTCAAAATAGAAGTTCCTGTATTGATTTTTTTGATATCAATGTTGTTCGTTTCTTGTAGTGATGGAGGAGATGGTGACGGTAATGAAGGCCCAGAAGAGCCTCCGATTCAAAATGAAACACCTCCAGCTAAAGCTATTGGTACGTTACCTGCTAATGGAGAGCCCTGTTCCGATTACGAGGAGGTGGCTAGTGATGATTCCAAAGTATCGGTTCTGTTTACTTGGAATGCCGCCCAGTTTGCCGATAGTTATGTATTGGCCGTTTTAGAGGGAAACAATCAGGTTTTCAATAATTCGTTTAGCAGCTTAACCGCTAATGTGGAATTGGATAGGGGCAAGACTTACTCTTGGTCAGTGACATCCGTAAATGAAGATGGCCAGACCGCAGGGGACAGTTATTCGTTTACTACCCCAGGTACACCCATAGGGAATTTTGCTCCATATACGGCTGAGATTATGGTTGTGTTTGATGAAGTAACGTCGGAGATGGCCGTTTCTTGGGTGGGTAGTGATGAAGACGGTGATTCTTTGACCTATGATGTAAGGGTCTTCGAAGAGGGGGAATCGATTTTTGAATCACTTGATTTGACCTCAACTGAAATAGCCCCGATATCTTTTACATTAAGTACCGATTATGGGATTGAGGTGATTTCAAAAGATGACTCGGGAAATTTTTCAATATCGAGACTAGAAGTGTCTTCGCCAGACTAGTACCTAATACTAAAATCAAAAATTTATTTTTTTAATTGATACCGTTCTTTCTTAAGTGCCAAAAAAACCTAAGAGTAGTATTTGGATTTTTTAGTTATAAATTATGGAAATAATCCAAATAATAGGAAATAATCCATAAATTAGCTATCCTTTTTAGTGAAATTCTGTTTTGCCAAGTTGACGAAGGCAGAACAGTCGATTGAACTAACCCTGAACGAAGTGTCAGGGTCTTATTCAGATAGCTATGAACAAGACCATCTTACATCTTGACCTCGACACCTTTTTTGTTTCCGTAGAGCGGCGTATCAATCCCGAATTACAGGGCAAACCCTTATTGGTCGGAGGCATTACCGATCGTGGTGTTGTGGCTGCCTGTAGTTATGAGACCCGTGATTATGGAATCCATTCAGGTATGCCCATGAAAATGGCCAAGGAACTTTGTCCTGAGGCAAAGGTCATTAAGGGTAATGCAGGTACGTATAGTAAAGTTTCCGATGAGGTTACCGAGATCATTAAAGAGGCGGTGCCCTTATTTGAAAAGTCCAGTATTGATGAGTTTTATGCCGATTTATCGGGAATGGACAAATTCTTTGGTTCTTATAAATATGCAACTGAGCTACGGCAAAAAATCATCAAAGAAACCGGAATGCCAATTTCATTCGGACTTTCAGTAAATAAAGTCGTTTCAAAAGTGGCGACCAACGAGGCCAAACCAAATAATCAACTCAAAATTGATTTTGGTTTGGAGAAGCCTTTCTTGGCACCACTCTCGGTCAAAAAGATACCTATGGTGGGTGATAAAACGTACCAAACACTTAGAAATTTGGGTATTCGACAAGTAAAGACGATTCAAGAAATGCCCATGGATATTATGCAGCGGGTGTTGGGGGCAAATGGTCGAGTCATCTGGAAAAGGGCCAACGGAATGGACAATACACCTGTCATTCCCTTTCATGAGCGTAAGTCTATCTCAAATGAACGCACTTTTGATCGCGACACCATCGATGTGGTAAAGCTTAAGGGAATCATTGTGGCCATGGCTGAGAATTTAGCCTACCAACTACGTCGCGGAGCGAAACTTACGGCCTGTATTGCGGTAAAAATCCGATACTCTGATTTTAACACTTATACCAAACAAAAGCGTATTCCCTATACCAGTGCCGATCATATCCTTATTCCGAAAATTATGGAACTGTTCGATTCAGTGTACAACAAGCGAATGTTGGTGCGTCTGGTGGGCATTCGATTCACTCATCTGGTTTCTGGTAATTACCAGATCAATTTGTTTGATGACACTGAAGAAGCGTTACGGTTATATCAGGCGATGGACAAGGTGCGTAACCGATTCGGTGATCGAGCCGTGATCCGTGCCTCGGCAATGGGAGCAAGAACGATAGGTAGAATGCAAAATCCTTTTAATGGACAACCGCCTATAGTATTGGCGCATCGAAAACAATAGGCCCCCTAACCCCCAAAGGGGGAACGAAATATGAAACATGGAAAAGCCTCAAAATTATTAGCCAAAGTATATAGTGCAGGGCATGAAGTCTAAACGTTTATATTAAATCAAACCAAAAACATAAAGCATCGAACACCGGGCATCGAGCAATTTTGAGCTTGAACTTGAACTTGAACTTGAACTTGAATTTGTATTTGAATTGTCATACATATTATAGTCTTCGCTTCGGAACGTTCTCTGAGCATGACCTCTTGCGGTTGGCTCATGAAAATCGCATAAAGCAATTGGTGCTGACCGATATCAACAATACCTCTGCCTGTTTGAATTTTGTGCGTGAAGCCCCTAAATATGATATCAAACCCATTTTAGGTATTGATTTAAGAAATGGGGTTGACCCCTGCTTTGTAGGAATCGCTAAAAATAATTCAGGTTATCAAGAGCTAAACGGGTTTTTATCGCACCACCTTCATAATGGTATTGAAATTTCTCGACAAGCACCGAAGTTTAAAGATGTTTTTGTGGTCTATCCCTTTGAAAAAGTACTTCTGAATGAAAAGGATGAATTTTTTGATCATGAGTATATCGGTATTTCCATCAAGGATTTGCGTAGACTTCCTTTTTCCCGATTAAAAGACTTTCGCGATAAATTGGTAGTACAGCAACCGGTGACCTTTAGAAACAAGCGTGATTTTAATGCGCACCGACTACTAAGGGCTATTGACAATAATGTTTTATTGAGCAAGTTGAATGAAGCCGAGACGGCAAAAGAAGAAGAAAAAATGTATAGTTTTGAAGATCTCACCAAGGCTTTTTCAGAATACCCCCATATTCTGGAAAATACGGAGAAACTACTTGCTCAATGTTCCATACGATTTGATTTTTCAAAAGAGCGCAAAGCCCAAAACTTAAACTATTACACGGGCAACAAGAAAGAAGATGAGGCACTCTTAAAAAGACTATGTGTTGAAGGATTGCCCAAACGGTATGGAAGAAAAATCTCTTGGGCTATAAAAAGACGATTCATAAAAGAAATGGATCTTATAAAACAGAAAGGTTTCGTATCTTATTTTTTAATTAATTGGGACATCGTATCCTATGCAAAAAGCCGGGGTTTCTATTACGTGGGGCGTGGTAGTGGGGCCAATAGCATTATAGCCTATCTATTATACATCACTGATGTAGATCCCATTCACCTTGATCTTTATTTTGAACGCTTTATCAATCTATACCGTGCCAATCCGCCCGATTTTGATATTGATTTCTCATGGCGCGACCGTGAAGAAATGACACGGTACATCTTTGATCGTTTTGATCATGTTGCCCTTGTAGGCACCTATGTAACCTTTAAATATAAAGGGGTGGTGCGTGAATTGGGTAAAGTATTCGGACTGCCCAAAGATGAGATAGATGCCTTGGGCAATGGTGGCCTTGCTTCTTCTAAAGTGGATAGTATGGCCAAGCTAGTACTCAAATATGGGCGATTGATAGAAGGCTTTCCGAACTACGTGAGCGTGCACGCAAGTGGAATACTTATCAGTGAGAAGCCTTTGCAATGCTTTTCGGCAACCTTCATGCCGCCCAAAGGTTTTGCCACGGCACATTTTGATATGGTCATTGCCGAAGATGTAGGGCTTTTCAAGTTCGATATTTTAGCACAACGGGGATTGGGAAAAATAAAGGATACCATAGCCATTGTGAAGCAAAATCAACCCGAAAAAGCAAATTTTGACATTCACGATGTTTCTGAATTTTATAAAGATTCCGTCATCAATAATCTGATAAAAACCGCACAATGCATGGGTTGCTTTTATGTAGAATCACCGGCCATGCGCATGCTGCTCAAAAAGTTGGAGGTGGATAACTATTTAGGCTTGGTCGCCGCTAGTTCCATTATTCGGCCAGGGGTTGCTAAAAGCGGTATGATGCGGGAGTATATTTTGAGGCATCGAAATCCAGGCAGGGCAAAAGAAAAGGCACACCCTGTAATGTTAGACATTATGCCTGAAACCTATGGGGTAATGGTCTATCAAGAAGATGTCATCAAGGTGGCGCATTATTTTGCCGATCTGACCCTTGGCGAGGCCGACGTATTGCGACGCGGAATGAGTGGTAAGTTCCGTTCACGTGAA
This sequence comes from Croceitalea sp. MTPC5, assembly GCF_036985505.1. Lineage (NCBI taxonomy): Bacteria > Pseudomonadati > Bacteroidota > Flavobacteriia > Flavobacteriales > Flavobacteriaceae > Croceitalea > Croceitalea sp. MTPC5. Next base: position 776,009 of record NZ_BTGQ01000002.1, on the reverse strand, counting down.
GAATTTGAAAAAGCGAAAGGTAAATTCCGTAATAATTGTTTGAAAAAGGGCATTCCTCAAAAAACAGTTGATGAGGTATGGGAGCAGGTGGCAAGTTTTGCAGGCTATGCTTTTGCCAAAGGACATTCGGCTTCATATGCCGTTGAAAGTTATCAAAGCCTCTTCTTAAGGGCCTACTTTCCCTTAGAATATATGGTAGCGGTACTGAACAATGGAGGTGGCTTTTACCATCCTGAATTTTATGTGCATGATGCCCGAATGTTGGGGGCGACCGTTCATTCACCCTGTATCAATCAAAGTCATAGGTTAAACGTCATTTATGGGAAACATATTTTTTTGGGGATGTTGTACCTACGTGATCTCGAAGATCGTGTGATGGAGCGTATCCTCAAAGAGCGACAAACGAATGGAAAGTTTACCTCTCTAGAAAATTTTATGGACCGAACCATCATTTCAATAGAGCAAATCAGTATTTTGATTCGTATCGATGCCTTTCGTTTTACAGGGGTCAATAAACACGAATTACTCTGGAAGGCCCATCTGATATTAGGAAAAGCCAAGCGTGTCGATCACCCAAAATTATTTCCCCCCAAGCATCACAAGTTTAAAATCCCTAAGTTGGATACGACGCTACTTGAAACTGCTTTTGAACAGTGGGAACTATTGGGTTTTCCACTTTGTAATCCTTTCGAACTATTGCAAGAACGTGCGAAAAGTAAAAATGGTCAGCGAGATTTAGAGCGTTACCTTAACAAACGCATTGATATTTATGGTTATCTCATTACGGTTAAAAATACGAATACCCACAAAGGGCATCGAATGCATTTTGCAACTTTATTAGACCAATACGGTGAAGTATTTGATACGGTATTGTTTCCCCCTGTAGCCGCAAAATATAAATTCAAGGGAAAAGGTATCTATCGTTTTTACGGCAAGGTCGTGAGTGAATTTGGCTTTTTGAGTATTGAGGTTTCTAAAATGCGAAAAGAAGCATACGTACAAGACCCAAGATATGCCGAAATGAAAACCAGTAGAAAAGTAATCAAATAAAAAGATTTTGCTGAAGGGCGAACAGGTTTAAAAGGCGAACAGGTTTAAAATAGGATTTTTACTAACTAAAAAAGGTCTTGCTTTTACACAAGACCCTTTTACGAGAACACTATATGAAAATGAAAAAATTTACTTTCTGAATTATTACATAGTAAATGTAGGCCTGATTGGTCATGTCGCGAAAGAAATGATGTGAAGTCCTTAAATTATGTGGTGAAGCTAAAGAACTATGTAATCAAGCACAAATGATCGCTTATTGTCGGTAGTTGGGGTGCTATGGAATCTTTATCATGCGGCCAATGCATTTAATGCTTTGACCAAATAGTCAATATCTTTTTTGGTAATATGAATGGCAAACGATAGACGCAGTGCGTTTAAATTGTGGCTTGTCATAGGCCTACAGTCAATACCATAGTCTTCCCAAAGTTTTTGTTTTACGTTCTTGACGTCTTTGCCTTTGACCTCTACCACTTGAATCGCCGCTGAAAGTGCATCTAGGGCCGGACTCTTAATGATCAGCTTTGGATTGCCCGCAAGTTTAGAGCGAAAGTATGCTTTCAATTCGAAAGATCGTCGATGAATTCGCGATGCCCCTATAGTGTTGTGAAAGTCAATAGCCGCACCAAGGCCTAAAACTTCGGGGAGGTTACGGGTATTGTAATTTTCTAAGCGGCGTATGCTTTTATCGGTATGCCCACGGGCGACCATCAAGGGTTTTAGATAGTGTTGACTTTCTTTTCTTGCATAGAAAACACCAACACCTTTAGGGGAAAATAACCATTTGTGCGAACTGGCCGTATAAAAATCACATCCAAGCTCTTTAAGGTTTATGGTGAACATTCCAGCAGTTTGCGCCCCATCAACAGCTACCAAGATTCCTTTTTCATGGGCCATTTTAGAAACCTCTTGTACGGGTAAGATCATGCCATTGGTATTCACCATATGGCACATTGAAATAATTTTTGTTTTGGGGGTTATGGCATTTTCATATATCGTCGCAAGTTCGGCAACACTTTTGGGTCGTATGGGCAACTCTGGTCGCACCAATTTTATTCCTTTCTTCTCTTGCCATACTTCCCAGGGAATTCTACCGCTGGCATGTTCGTGATCGGCCAGAATGACTTCATCGCCCGGTTGCAGGTCAAAGCTTCGCGCAATAAGGTTCATTCCCTCAGTGGTATTGTGGATAAGTGCGATTTCCTCCGTGGTCACCGAGAATAGATTGGCCGTTTTTTCCCGCACCCGTTCTTTTTCTTCTTCCCATGCGCCCCACATATATTTCGATGGGAAACCATCCAAGGTAGATCTAAAGTGGTTTGTTGCTTGTTGAATATGAGTTGAAGAGGCCCCTAAAGAGGCATTGTTGAAATAATGCAACCCTTCTGCTAGGTTGAACTGTGATTTCACCAAATGCCAATACTCCTCCGTTTCGTTATCAGTAGCATTCAATCCAATAGTTTGCCAATGGTCGTTCAACGTAGTACTGAATACAGGTAATGTCATGGAACCAACAGCCCCCTGACCCAAGCGTTTCAAAAAACTTCTTCTGGCAGTATCGGTCATAGGTTATTGATTTATAGGGATGGAAATCCTTCTAAAAATACAAGGGAAAAATATAATTCCAATAAAAATGAAAGCTTGATTGCGCAAAATGGGAATACCCAATCCTATTTAAAAGCAGGATGTCCCGTAATATCCGCTCCTGTAATCAATAAGTGGATATCATGGGTGCCTTCATAGGTGATCACACTTTCCAAATTCATCATATGGCGCATTATGCTGTATTCACCCGTGATGCCCATTCCACCCAAAACTTGACGTGCCTCACGGGCAATTTTAATCGCCATTTCAACATTGTTGCGTTTTGCCATGGATATCTGTGCCGTTGTCGCCCGCCCCTCATTTTTTAATTGTCCTAAACGGAAGGCCAGTAGCTGGGCTTTGGTGATTTCAGTGATCATTTCAGCGAGTTTCTTTTGCTGTAATTGGGTAGCGGCGATGGGTTTGCCAAATTGAATACGTTCTTTGGCATAGCGCAAAGCAGTGTCATAACAATCCATGGCGGCCCCAATAGCTCCCCATGCGATTCCATAACGGGCAGAGTCCAAACAACCCAAGGGGGCCCCAAGACCTGTCTTGTTGGGCAATAAATTCTCTTTGGGCACCTTAACATTGTCAAAAATGAGTTCTCCCGTAGCTGAAGCTCGCAATGACCATTTGTTATGGGTTTCAGGCGTAGAGAAGCCTTCCATGTCACGTTCAACGATTAACCCATGAATGCGACCTTCTTCATTTTTTGCCCACACTACGGCGATATCGGCAAAAGGGGAGTTCGATATCCAAAGCTTGGCACCGTTCAACAGGTAATGGCCCCCCATGTCTTTGTATTTGGTTTCCATACCACTGGGATTGGAACCATGGTTCGGTTCAGTAAGGCCGAAACAGCCCATCCATTCCCCTGTTGCTAGTTTGGGCAAGTACTTTTTCCTTTGTGCTTCGGTACCATAAGTGAAAATAGGATACATGACCAAAGACGACTGCACCGAGGCAGTGGAGCGAACCCCACTATCACCACGTTCGATTTCTTGCATGATCAATCCATAGCTTATCTGGTCTAATCCGGCCCCACCATATTCCTCAGGAATATAAGGACCGAAAGCCCCGATTTCCGCGAGCCCTCCAATAATCTGTTTGGGGAATTCCGCTTTCTGGGCATATTCTTCAATAATAGGCGAAATATCACGCTTTACCCATTGTCGGGCGGCATCTCGAACTAATTCGTGTTCTTCAGAAAGAAGGTCATCAAGGTTGTAATAGTCAGGAGCTTCAAATAAGTCGGGTTTCATGCACTGAAATTTTTATAAAGGTACTAAGCAAAACTAACATTTTGTATGGTGATCGTTACATTTTTAAGTAGAAGACTTGGGTTAATTCTTGATACTCTGGCGTGTATTCATGACGACCAATTTCAATCACCAATTCTTCCATTTTCAGCTCTTGTGCCGTGAATGAAAATTGTAGTAGACTGCGTTTTGTTGCCGAAGTCGGGTTACCCTTTACCCGCATGATTTTTTTGGGTAACAAATCGAATTGACCAGCGAGGCGTATGATATTTTCTTCTTCTTTATGGGGGATGATCAGGGCGAACTCACCTTGGTCCGATAGAAGTTTTGCGACTGATGAGATCAATTCTTCAAAGGGCAAGGAATGCTCTTGTCGAGCCATTGCTCGTGTGCCACTAACGCAGCCGAAGTCTTCGGTGTAAAATGGGGGATTAGAGACAATTAAATCGTAGGTATCATCGAGTTCCTCAACATACTCTTGCAGACTGGCATGGTAACAAAACAATCGGTCACTCCAGTCAGAAGCTTCAAAATTGCCGACACATTGCTCGTAGGCATTTTCATCCAACTCTATAGCGTCAATAGTTTGTGCCGCGGAACGTTGGGCCAATTGAAGGGCAATCAAACCTGTTCCCGAGCCAATATCAAGAATAGAGTGTGGATTATTTTCCAAAGAAGTCCAAGCGCCCAAAAGCACCCCATCCGTACCGACTTTCATGGCACAGCGGTCTTGATGGATTGTAAATTGTTTGAATTTGAATGGTTCAGACATATCACCAAGAATCAATAAGGTGCATTCTTTTCTACAAGCTGAAACAGCCAAATGATGTCGTCAGCAAGAATTTGGGACGCGTCAGAAAACTTAATTCGTTTCGCATGTTTACCGCTTCCGCTGAATTTTAATCTTTCATGTGAAATGGAATCGATATGGTGCACATATAGCATACATGATCCATCTTTGCTTTGCTGAATACCACATAACACATTATTTTTTCCACCTCTACTATAAAGGGCCAATTTGACTTTTGCCCCTCCTGAGATAGTTTCTTCGATATCAGAAAATGATGAAAACAGCAAATCCCTCAGAATCAAGCCGATTTTTAATGCTTCTGAATCAGGTGTGAACAGTGTGAAAAAATCGTTGTTGTCCATGATATCCTTTTTTCTAACCCAAATATAGGTCAACCAGTCCGTCAGGAGTGTTTACATGTACGGTTTTCACATCCCTATCTACCTTAGTGACAATATCATCTGTAACAGGAATTAATAACTCCTTATCCCCATTTTTGACTTCAAAGAGTACTTGAGAAGCAGAATCGTTAACCGCTTCAATGATACCAATATCACCATGGATTTGGTCTTGTACCGTAAAGCCAATGACCTCGTGAAAATAAAACTTGTTTCCGGTTAGGGGCGGGAGCATGTTTAGGGGAAGATATAGTTGGGCACCTAGTATTCGGTTGGCGGCTGCTTCATCTTTGACTTCCTGAAAATCAATTCGCAATAAGTTGGACTTGTGCAATCGACACCTATCAATAAAAAATGGAACCAGATTGTTTCCTATTGAAACAAAAACTGATTCCATTTTTTCGTAAATCTCAGGTTGGTCCGTATCTAATTTTACTAAAACCTCTCCTTTGAAACTATATTTTGAAACGATTTTGCCGAGGTAGAAACAATCTTCCCTGCGCATCGTAAAAATTGTTTACTCTTTTTCTTTGCTAGCTTCTTCAGCAGGTGCAGCCTCTTCGACCTTAGCTTCTGGCTCGGCAACTTCTTCTTTCACTTCTGCTGCTGCTTCAGGAGCTTCTGCCGTTTCAGCATTTGCTTCTTCTACTACTGGCGCACTTTCTTCAACAACTTCTTCTTCTACTTCCGGTAAAGCGGCAGCGGCACGTTTGTTGCTAACTTCCTTCTCGGCTTCTAAAGCCTTGGCCCTAGCTTCTGCATCAGCTTTGCTCAAACCATCTTTTTTAGCTTGAACGGCAGCTTCTTTTTCAGCAATCCATGCATTGAATTTTTCTTCTGCTTGTTCTTCGGTCAAAGCGCCTTTGCGAACACCTCCCAAAAGGTGATGCTTCAATAAAACTCCTTTGTACGAAAGAATTGCCCTAGCGGTATCGGTGGGTTGTGCACCGTTGTTCAACCACTGAACGGATCCATCAATGTTCAAGTTGATTGTTGCAGGATTGGTGTTAGGGTTATAAGTTCCCAACTTCTCCAAAAATTTACCGTCCCTTTTTGCTCGGGAATCTGCAGCAACGATCCAATAGAATGGTTTTCCTTTTTTACCGTGGCGTTGCAATCTAATTTTTACTGGCATATCACATTAATTTTGTAGGGTGCCCGACCCGGATTATTAATTCATTATCAGCTCTTTCATCGAAAAGCGGATGCAAAAATACATTTATTTTAGAAATTACCACTATTCTGGGTGTAGAAAGTTAAATAGCTTTAACACTTACCCTATTTGATGTTAAACTCATATTAAACCATTGTAAATACTTGACTTTCTGAAAAATAACTATATATTAAGTAGTGTAAGTTATTGAGAGACAATAACGATTAAATTAAAATGAAGTAGAACAGAATGAAGTACACCGTAGAAATGTCAAACAAATTGAATGAATTATTGGAAAGAACCTACGATGCCGAAAAAGGTTTTCAGCAAGTTGCTGAAAAAGTAGAGAATCCGGTTATAAAGGAATTTTTTGAAAAAAGGGCCAAGCAACGTTATGATTTCGGCCATGAATTGAAAGATGAAATTAGTGCTTATGGCCAGTCGCCAGATAAAGGGGGCAGTACCAAGGCCACATTACATAGGTCATGGATCAATTTTAAATCATTATTCACTACCAACAATGAAGAGGCCATGCTAAAAGAAGTGAAGCGTGGGGAAAACGAGGCCATCGAGACCTATAATGACATTATAAATGATAAAGATTTCATATTGCCACCCTCAACGGAAAGTTTGTTGATGAAGCAACGAAACGCAATACGAGAAACATTGGAGACTGCAGAACTATATGAAACAGCAGTATCCTAAAAGTCAGTTTGATTGATTGATGATGAAAAGCAGCGCCATGGCGCTGCTTTTTTATTGTTGATAATGTGGGATAAATCTACTTTTTAACTGCAGCTATTTTAGCTAATTTTATCCTTTACTTAAAATCGAAGTCGACAATTTCATATACTCGGATTGGGTGCATGATGCCTTACCCAGATTAAAATGGACTTCAATCTAATTGGACGCTATGTACCTCATATTTGATACGGAAACCACAGGTCTTCCCAAACGTTGGGACGCACCCATTGCCGATACCGATAACTGGCCACGATGTATTCAGATTGCCTGGCAATTGCATGATGATATGGGTAACTTGGTCGACCAACAAGATTATTTGGTGCAGCCCGAAGGCTTTAATATACCCTATGAAGCAGAACAAATTCACGGCATCTCCACCGCTTTAGCAGAGCAAAAAGGCGTGCCGTTGGGTGAAGTGCTTGAAAAGTTCAATACCGCTATGGCCCAGACCAAATTTATTGTGGGTCAAAATGTAGGTTTTGATGTCAATATTATGGGGGCGGAGTTTTACCGATTGGGTATTGAAAATCCATTACAAGAATTACCCGTTTTAGACACCTGTACCGAGCATACGGCACAATTATGCCAAATTCCCGGGGGTCGGGGCGGAAAGTTCAAACTACCGACCTTAACAGAGCTTCATGAGTACCTGTTCAAGCAACCTTTTGCCGAGGCACATAATGCAACTGCCGATGTAGAGGCGACTACACGCTGCTTTTTAGAACTCATCCGCAGAAAACAGTATACCCTGGAACAATTGGATGTTCCTTCTGATTATTTCGAGAATTTTTCAGAAGCGAATCCGCAAGAGATTGAGCTTATTGGTCTAAAGCATATCAACCTCAAAAAGGCTTCAAAAAAGATTGCGGATGCCCTTTGGGAAAAAGATACCGGTGGGGTTTCTGAAGAAGAAATCAATGCGAATATCAAATCGTTGGAAGACGCCCCTTTTGCGCACCTTCACAACCATTCCCAATTTTCGGTCTTACAGTCTACGATTAATATCAAGTCATTGGTGAATTCGGCAGTGGAGCATCAAATGCCTGCCGTAGCCTTAACAGATCATGCCAATATGATGGGGGCCTTTCATTTTGTAAAAGAGGTCAGTGCCCACAATAAATCGGTTAAGGCAAAAAATAAAGAGGCTGTTGAGAAGGGGGAATCACCGGTAGCGAAAGAAATCATACCACTTATTGGCTGTGAGTTTTTTGTTTGTGAAGACCATACCAACAAAAATGTGAAAGATTATGGTTACCAAATCGTATTACTGGCAAAGAACAAAAAGGGGTACCACAATCTGGCCAAAATGTCTTCCATCGCATATACGGACGGATTTTATTATGTGCCTAGAATTGACAGAAAAATAATTCAACAGTACAAAGAGGATATTATCGTATTAACGGGCAATCTCTACGGAGAAGTGCCCGGTAAAGTACTGAATGTCGGCGAAAAACAAGCCGAAGAAGCATTGCTTTGGTGGAAAGAAGTGTTTGGTGACGACCTGTACCTAGAGTTGATGCGGCATGGTCAAGAAGATGAAGATCGGGTCAATAAGGTCTTAGTGGCGTTTAGTGAAAAACATCAGGTAAAATTGGTGGCTACGAACAATACCTATTATTGCGCTAAAGAAGACGCTGAGGCCCACGATATCCTACTTTGTGTAAAAGACGGTGAAAAACAGACGACACCTATCGGTCGTGGTCGCGGCTATCGCTATGGGCTGCCCAATCAAGAATACTATTTTAAGTCTCCAGATGAGATGAAGGAGCTCTTTAAGGATATACCGGAAGCCATTTTGAACGTTCAAGAAATTGTCGACAAAATAGAACCTTTTGAATTGGCTCGTGACGTGCTCTTGCCAAAATTTGATATTCCAGAAGAGTTTAAAGTCGCTGAAGACGACCAAGATGGTGGAAAAAGGGGAGAGAATGCCTACTTGCGCCATATCACGTATGAAGGGGCGAAAAAGCGCTATGGTGAAATTACCATGGAAATTACGGAGCGCATTGATTTTGAGCTGAAGACCATTGAAAATTCCGGTTACCCCGGATATTTTTTGATCGTTGAGGATTTTATTCGAGAGGCAAGAAATATGGGCGTATCCGTAGGTCCTGGTCGGGGCTCGGCTGCAGGTTCAGTAGTGGCCTATTGCCTGACCATTACCAATATAGACCCGCTCAAATATGATTTGCTTTTTGAGCGGTTCTTAAATCCGGATCGGGTATCCATGCCCGATATTGATATTGATTTTGATGATGAAGGCAGGGGCAGGGTTATGGACTATGTTATCAATAAGTATGGTGCCAATCAAGTGGCCCAGATCATCACCTATGGTACAATGGCCGCAAAATCCTCAATTCGTGATACCGCCCGGGTATTGGATTTACCTTTAGGGGATGCCGATCGCATTGCGAAATTGATACCGACCATGTCTAAACTGGGTAAGATCTTTGGGCAGTCAGAGGCAGACTTAAAGAAGAAATTCCGGTCAGAAGATTTAGAGAAAGTGCATCAATTGCTCAATATTTCCGAAGGGGATGATTTAGAGGGGCAAACCCTAAAAATGGCCCGAACCTTAGAAGGTTCTGTCCGTAATACCGGTATACATGCCTGCGGGGTTATCATTACCCCAGATGACATCACGAATTTTGTTCCTGTGGCTACCGCCAAAGATTCTGATCTGTATGTCACGCAGTTTGACAACTCTGTTGTGGAAAGTGCCGGATTATTGAAGATGGATTTTTTAGGATTAAAAACCCTTACCCTTATTAAAGATACCGTCAAAATTGTTAAGGCTAAACACGGAATTGATTTGGTGCCCGACGATTTTCCGTTGGATGACGAAAAGACGTATGAACTTTTTCAAAGGGGTGATACCGTGGGTATATTTCAATATGAATCGCCAGGCATGCAAAAACATATGAAGGACCTCAAACCTTCGGTTTTTGATGATCTCATTGCCATGAACGCACTCTACCGCCCTGGGCCAATGGAATATATTCCGAGTTTTATTGCACGTAAGCATGGTATTGAAGAGATTGCTTATGACCTTCCTGAAATGGAAGAATATCTTCAAGAGACTTATGGTATCACGGTCTATCAAGAGCAGGTGATGTTGCTGTCACAAAAATTGGCGGGTTTCTCAAAAGGTGATGCTGACGTTTTACGTAAGGCCATGGGGAAGAAGATATTCGCATTGCTTCAAAAACTGAAACCCCAATTTTTGGATGGAGGTGAAAAGAACGGTCATCCAAGGGAAATCTTAGAAAAGATATGGAAAGATTGGGAAGCTTTTGCGGCCTATGCCTTCAATAAAAGCCATTCAACCTGCTATGCCTATATTGCTTATCAAACGGCTTATTTAAAAGCCCATTATCCTGCCGAATACATGGCGGCGGTTTTGAGCAATAATATGAATGACATCAAACAGGTGACCTTCTTTATGGAAGAGTGCAAACGCATGGGTCTTGATGTTCTAGGGCCAGATGTCAACGAATCGTACTACAAGTTTGCCGTCAACAAAAAAGGGGCGGTCCGTTTTGGTATGGGGGCTATCAAAGGGGTAGGGCGTTCCGCAGTGGAGACGATAGTGGCCAATCGAAAGGAAGAGGGCAATTTTCAATCGGTTTTTGATTTGGCCAAACGTGTGGATTTACGGGCTGCCAACAAAAAGGCCTTTGAGAACCTTGCCGTGGCTGGGGGGTTTGATTCGTTCGGAGGTACCCACAGGGCGCAATATTTTCATGATGATGGCGATGGTATTTCATTTTTGGAGAAAGTCATTAAATCCGCGGCAAAATACCAAGAGAATAAAAATTCTTCGCAGATGGACATGTTCGGGGGAATCAGTGAGGCACAGATACCAGAACCAGTAGTGCCACCCTGTGAGGAATGGGGTACTATGGAAAAATTGCGGCGCGAGAAAGAAGTGGTCGGTATTTATATTTCCGGTCACCCGCTTGATGACTTCAAGACAGAGATAAATGCCTTTTGTAATGCCAGTATCTCGCATTTAAATGAAATGGCGAATTACGTGAATAGGGAACTGTCGGTGGCAGGGGTGATTACCGATGTGCAGCATCGTATTTCAAAAAACGGAAAAGGGTGGGCCGCGTTTACCATGGAGGACTACACGGACTCTTTTGAATTTCGGATTTTTGGTGAGGAGTATTTAAAGTTCCGTCATTTCTTGATGATCAATTCCTTTGCCTTTATCAAAATATTCATTCGAGAAGGTTGGGTCAATCGTGAAACCGGCAAAAAGGGTGATCCTCGAATGCAGTTCAATAGTTTTATGCTATTGCAAGATGTTATGGAAGGCTATGCCAAAAAGCTGACCATAAAACTCAATATAGCGGCACTACATGAAAAGCGTATCCATGCCTTAAAAGATACCCTACGTTCCTATAAGGGAAACCATCCCCTTAATTTTGTGGTGTATGAGATGGAAGAAGAGATAAAATTGAACTTGTCAAGTCGCAAGCAGAAAGTAAATATCACCAGTGAGCTACTGCACACTTTAGAAGAACAAGAGGTGCATTACAAATTAAATTAAAGCAATGCTATTTATAGGATATTGCTTTTTGGTTATAGTTTTTGGCAATGGCCTGATAATCAAAATGAATATAAAGTACGTAAGGAAACGCCTGTATTATTGACTAACTTTGTGTAACAGAAAAATTAATACATATGGCACTAGAAATAACAGATGCAACTTTTGATGAAGTTGTTTTAAAGAGCGATAAACCGGTAGTAGTCGATTTTTGGGCAGCATGGTGCGGTCCATGTAGAATGGTAGGTCCTATCATTGATGAAGTAAGTACTGAATACGAAGGTAAAGCAGTAGTTGGTAAGGTCGATGTGGATGCGAACCAACAATTTGCGGCGAAATATGGTGTTCGCAATATACCGACCGTGTTGGTCTTTAAGAATGGGGAAATCATAAATCGCCAAGTTGGTGTCTCCCCTAAAAAGGTGTACACTGATGCCATTGATGCTGCATTGTAATTCATAGTAATAGTTAAAGTTTATAAAAGGCCTGTTCATACAGGCCTTTTTCTTTTAAATTAGGCTTTGAAATGGATGTCAAGTCAGCACTTAACGATTCGAGGCTTTTTTCGAATTTGGAACTTTTGGCCAATCAAGTTGTGGAAGGCTTTATCAGTGGTATCCATAAAAGTCCGTTTCACGGTTTTTCGGCAGAGTTTGCAGAACATAAAATTTACAATACCGGTGAGAGTACCAAACATATTGACTGGAAGCTCTTTGCCAAAACCGATAAACTATACACCAAGCGTTATGAAGAGGAGACGAACCTGCGCTGTCATATGATATTGGACAACTCCGCTTCAATGTACTATCCTAAAATAAGGCAATTGAATATTGACAACCTCAATAAGATTGGCTTCGGTGTGCTGTCGATTGCGGCAATTATGGGTATCCTGAAACGACAACGCGATGCTGTGGGATTGAGCATTTATTCCGATGCCTATGATTTCCATAGCAATGAGAAAAGTAGTGAGCGTCACTTTCAAATGTTGTTTGATCGATTGAATTCCGTTGCTCAGAACCATAATCCCTCAAAACAGACCAGAACCTATCATTACTTGCATCAAATAGCGGAAAAGATACATCGGCGCAGTTTGATTTTCTTGTTTTCAGACATGTTTCAGACCGAGGTCGAAGCACAAAAACTGTTTGAGGCCCTACGGCATTTAAAGTACAATAAGCATGAGGTGGTGCTTTTTCATTTGATCGACACTGCACGTGAACTACATTTTGATTTTGACAATGCCCCAAAACGATTTCTAGATGTGGAAACCGGCGAACATATTGATGTTTATGCCGATAACATCAAAGAGGCCTACACAACTAAAGTAGGCGCTTACATTGGCGATTTAAAACTGAAATGCGCCCAATACAAGATCAAGTATGTTGGGGTAGATGTTGGGGATGACTTTTCCCATGTGCTCAATACCTTTATGGTCGAGCGTCAAAAATTCGCTTAATCGAATTTTGCAGTAAAAAATATTTGTTTAACCAAAAAGGGAATGTATATTTGCATCCGCTAAAAGCGAGGTCTGGTAGTTCAGTTGGTTAGAATACCTGCCTGTCACGCAGGGGGTCGCGGGTTCGAGTCCCGTCCAGACCGCTTATAACCTCTCTAAGTATTTGATTTAGAGAGGTTTATTTATTTTAGGGGCTACTATTAGGGCTACTAATACATTTTTATTCTCTAAAACAGTACTTTTTCCAATACTTCTTCTGCGGGTTAGATATAAGTAGAGATTAATATTCTTGAATTAAAATTTCTGCGGGTATTCTTAAATGTTTATTAATTGACCGAATATCCTTCAAATCTAGCTTACTAGTACCATTTAAAATTTCAAAAATTTTTACATTGTTTAAAATTGTGCAAGCCTAGATTCATCTATTTCGTTTTGAGCCATCATGAAACGGATTGCATCCAGTGGATGGCAATTTTCTATTGGAAAATTTTCTTCCTCATATTTTTCTAATACCATAGACAGCAAATCGAATTCTTCAAGTTCAGGAGATCCCTTCTGAGCATCGAAAATATTTTTTAACCGCTTTAAGTAAACTTCATATTGTTTTTGATTTCTAATAATCTTTATTTCCATTTTTTAAATTCTTAGGTTGGATTATTTTTTAGACAAATTAATTGTACAGTCTTTATCAAAGAAATATACCAAAAGAGTGTTCACAACATGAACCTACAATTGCCTATTGTAAGTTATAATCCATTTTAAGTTCAATAAATCTTAACTCTGATATTGTTCAATGATTACTCAAACCTATTTATAGGAATTGGTGCCTCAGGCACAAAGTCATTTCTTGAACTATTGAAAAACAAAGCTTTTCCATGAAATCTGTTGGTACTCGTTTCAACCTCCAGATAACTAAAGTTTTTTATAAAGAACTTATAGAGAGGTTTATTATATTTCATCATTGAAGTATGTAAATTTTCAAGAAAAACCACATTATCAAATGATAGAAAAAGTCTGAAAAGAGATTCTACAAATAAAAATAGCTTGTCTCCAAAAATCTTATGATATACAAGACTAAAACTATCAAACCAAATAAAACTTCCAGTCTTAGTGTCTGTCCTATAACTTATGGCACAATTCTTTTCCCTTCTACAATAAAACCTAATAGGCCAATCTGCCATAAGACGAAAGTATTCTTCATTCATCAATTTTTCTAACCCTTCTTCAATTATATTTAAATCGCAATAATTAATATTGCCATCATTACTGTTATGAAAAATATGGTGATTATCTAGGGATATTTTAAGTTCAAGAGCATCTTTGTAATCGATTTTTAAATGCTTCATGAGCATAAATTCATTGAATAAAAAACCATAGTGAGAAACATCTAAGGGCCAATCTGTATAATCTTCATTTTTTTTATTAAGAAAATTACCGTTCGAATCAATATTAAATTCTCGTTTCAAATGCCCAAAGCTTTTGTAACCAAGTGCTTTGGACATGACTTTTAACATTTCAGTCTTGGGGATTTGAGGATAAAGCTTTTTGAATTCAAGAAAAGCATCTTTGGTTAGGTAATCTAATTCAGTCATAATTAATAGATTTTAAGATGAGTGGATTTATCCATGAGATAGAAAGAAATAAATCTCAAATCCTAAAAACTATTACTAAATGATGCTAAAAAATTCCCATTTGCGTATAAATACGATTCTTTCTAATGGCGGGCTATTCCTATATAAAAATAATAAAAATTTACAAATTCATTGTATCCGGATTTAGTATTACGTTTTGAGCGCAACGGAAACAATCTAACTATTTCTCCAAATCGGATTCAACTAATAACTTTCCTAATAGTAAGCAATGTTTCAATACCAATTTGTGTTGCTAACCCTATCTATAATTTTTCCTTGCTCACCCATGGCATTATTAATTTAGTTGGACTTAATTTATAATATGAAATTGTTCAATGTCCATCGCAGAACGTCATCTTTAACAAATTGTTTATTGCTTGGATATAAGTACTAGCTACGTAATTACGACCATTTGTGAATCCGAATTAGGCTGCGGTATAGGCAGCCCTTCATCTTGCATGATTTCAAGATGCAAAGTTATCGCTTCTATGATATTGGATTCAATTTCATCTCGACTTTTGCCAGCCGAGGTACAACCTGGCAAATCTGGAACATAAGCACCAAAACCATCAGCTGATTTCTCATACACCACTAGATACTTTAGAGTTTTTCTCACTTTTTTCGTTTTTGGTCTAATTTAATCTTCACTTCTTCCCAAGTATAGTACTTGGCTTTACCTGATTTATGTCGTTCGAGCCTATTATCCAGTTCTTCCTTTTGGGCTTGGCTTAATTGAATTGAATCTGTTTCTATAGAATCCCATATTTTTTCAATCAAATCCAAGCGTTCTTCGGTGCTAAGTTTGAGAATTTTTTCTAAATCCATAAGTTTCATTTTCTAGGTTAAATACGGGATTAGAGTAAAGTACGGAAAGTTAGCGCAATGAAACAAGGAAAGATTTGAGGTAAGGAAAACTTGGACTTACTGAAAATTTTCCGCAGATGAATAAGCTAAGCTTTTCATTTGTGATGTGCAGCAGTGCAGCAAACCATTCTCATTGGCGATTTTCCGTTTGCCTAGTTTAAAAATGACTGTATAATAGTTTTTGGAACTTCAAGCGTAACTTGATTTTCAAGCATACCATGAAAGTCAAAGATTTTACATGGCTGTACCTTAACGATGTTTTCTCTCCTCAAAAGTTCTATACCCAACATGTAATTCCAACATCTAATCAAAGTATTTAACTTTTCAGCACCAATTGTTAAATCCATTATACCGTCATTTCCAAGAGAATGAGAGTAGATTATAAGAAAATATTCAACAGCATCCATCTCGGTAAAATCTACTAAATGGTCTATATCCGAAATTTGAAACATTGCATTAAGCATTTTTAGTGGAACCTCATCAGATGTCAAATCTCTAGATCCTTTTATAAGGTTTACGGTTTGAGAGGTCAGATTTAGAACATTGCTAGTCATAGATAAATTCTTCAATATTACTACGAATTAAAGTAAGGAATTAATCGTTAAGAATTAATCTTTCATCCGAAAAACTAAAATAGGATTGGTGTGGGGTCACTATGATATGATCGAGAACCAAAATATCGAGAAATTTACCTGCTTTTACAATTTTCCGAGTCAATTGCTTGTCAGCTTCACTTGGTATAACCACTCCACTGGGATGATTATGGGTAAGAATAATTGCGGTAGAGAGTGTTTTTAAGGCGGTTGCAAATATCAATCTTATATCTACTGCGGTACTGGTTATACCTCCAATAGACATGGTACAAATTCCTTTGACGACATTGTTGTTGTTCAGATATACAACCTTGAAAGACTCATGAAGTTCGATATGGTCTTTGTCCCAAAAGTCATAGATGATTCGGTTGGCATCCTCGGATGACTTGATTTTTAATTTTTGATTGTTTTTACGATTGCCTTTGTAGCTAATTTTGATTTCTCTTGCTCGTTCCATAGTTTTTCTATTTTGATGGCGAGCGTTACCCGAATTTTGACTGAATAAGCCAAATACTTTCATTTGGTGTTTCATTCAAAATTTGGAGCTTGCAAGTCAAAATAGAAATACTGGATAAGGGTTGATGAAATATGGTTGTATAAGCTTCAATTTGAAAACATTTTACTTAAATGTCGGCTAGATGACCTAAACTAGTATGTTGGGAAGTATCCTTTTAGTGTCTAGTGAAAATAAATAGTTTGTATTATTCAAAACACTTTTAAGTATCAAGCTTGCACGTATATATGGTGTATATGGTATATTTTTTGTACATTTATGATTTAAATTTATGCCATGAGAAAGAACATTGACATTGACGAAACCACGTTGACCAAGTTAAAAATACTTTCTGCCTTTGAAGGTATGACTGTAAAGGGTTTGATGGAAAGAGCGGTTTCCTACTTTATAGAACAAAAAGAGAAAGAGCGTTTGGGCAAAATGACAGATGAAGAAAAAGAGGATTTGGGGCTACTATTACTAATGCAACAGGCTGACAGAAGCGAAACTGTCAGCGAAGATGAAATAATGAAGGAATTGCAGCGTAAACGATGAAGATAGTATACTTAAAGACCTTTCTTAAAGACATTAAGAAAATCAAAGACCCTAAGTTAGCCCTGAAAGTCGAACAACTAATTCTAGAAATAAAATCAGTTGATTCGTTGGAAGATTTGAAGAATGTTAAAAAGATGAAGGGTTATTCTATTGCCTACCGCATCAGAATAGGTGATTACAGAATGGGTATTTATAAAGAATCCGACTACGTAGAAATCGCCCGTTTTTTGAAGCGCAGCGATATTTATAAGGTTTTTCCTAAATAGATAATAGCTGCCGTCTCAATTGTATAATAATCTTTTTTGCACTTATGCACCAAATACATATTCATTTTCCATGTTTTGAGGACTTTATGGACAATGCCATAACTTTCACTATCGAAATGCCCTATGTACCGAGGATAGGTGATTGCATTTCCTTGGATAGCACTCTTTACGAACACCTTGAAAGAAAAATAGAGAAAAGTGATGGGCTAAGAAAAAAATATAAAAGATGGATTTTTGGAAACGGATACTGCTCTTTTGATGATGCTAGTGTAGTAGTGGAGTTATCCTATCTAGAGGCCAAAAAGGAAATTCATATAGAGCTAGGAGAAATATTAGACGAGAAGCAAAAACACGAGTATTAATGGTTTTTATCCTTTTGTTCCCATAGAATGATACCACCGTACCAAGAGTTAGATCATTAACCTAGATTTAAAACAGACATGATTTCTAGGATGATAACCAGTACTTAACGAAGATTTTCTGGACAGGAATTAGACAACTTTAGCTTATGCAAAATAATGACATCTTTTAAAGATGCTAATTGTTCGATATTTCTAATATGATAGGACTCCTCTTTTTTCGGCAAGAAGGAGTTCAATTTATTTTTGAGTAAGGTTTTGTAGTTTACTTCGATTTCTAAATAATATTTCAAAAAATTACTCGTCATATTGAAGTTTTCAAAGTATACAGGTCTTCCATAGACCCACAAAATCCAGTCAGAACTTCTTGAATAATAGCGTAATTTAGGTTGCATATTCAAATCGGAAACCACCCTATACAAGCCATAGAATTCTTTATCAAGGTAATATTCGGTAACTGGTACTTCAAGATATTCTAGTTCAAAAAACTTGGCAATCGTGGCTCTGTGATTTCCGCCTGTTATGAAGTACTTATCATCGTATTTTGAAAAGGAGATACCCCCATCATTGTATTTCTTGGCAAATGTAGAGCTATCCCAATTTCTGGCTTCAAATCGTTTTAGGCATCCTAAAACTTCTAACCACATCTTACTGTGGTAATCGGGATGCCTTGTGCCAACAATTCTATTGGTAGGTACTTTTTGGTTTTTATTGTGCTTACTTGGAATTATTTGCCAAAAATCATAAAATGGCATGTCTTTTTCATCTAAGCATTGTTTGAAATGCCATTGTTTGAATTTAAGCGTTGAATCGAGAATGCCCATCCTTTCCAATCCACAATTTGCACAATAAGCTTCATCTGCGTAATTCATTTTCGGCTTGCATAAAATTTATTCTTTGTTTTCTATGGCTATATGTATGTGAATGGCACCTACTATATGATCATAATGAGAACTATTTTTGCTTACTTTCAATTAGGCTAAGTCTAACCTCTAAACTTTCAACTTTATCGACAAGTTTTTGCTCTTTTTGGTTGGACTTTTTTAGAATAAAAACGGCAGAGAAAACTATCATGAATAAAGAAATCACTAGCATTATTTTTGGGATTATTGTATTATCCCAAAAAGTTGTACGCTTATTGGCCATAAGTATTTAATTTAGAATCTATTCCTTTAAAATTAGGGAAAAATTCATGGATTGAATATAATCGAGGTTAAATAAGCTTACTTGATTGCTGATTAAGATGTTTTACTAAAATGCTTTTTTGACCTTCCCATCCAGCTTCATTTTCTTCAATGAATAGATTTGACAAAGCAATATTTACTAGAGTTTCATAAGTAAAATTCATATCGCATTTATGTATTTTTGACATAAGTCTGAAAAGAATATAGTATTCAAAGTTGATTCCATCAATTCTAAATATTTTGTTGGATTTGTCGGGAAATTTGAACCACTCTGAAAGAGTTAAATCTTCAATAAAAGACTTGTCAAATTTCTTGTTCGTAAACTTCACATCGCGATTATGTTTCGGCTTGAAAAGCTTTATAAATAAATCTTCTGCATTGTAGCTCCATTTAGAAAAGATAATCTGAGAAGTTTCATAGAATACCATTTTACCTTTATGATGGCATGCTATTCTTTGTTGCACAAAGTTTTCTGTTTTACCAACATAGATAATTTCATTCTTACTATTTAGAAATAGATAAATTGTAGTTTCCATGGTTTCTTTTTTTTGGAAAAAAATAATCATATCCCATCAAATATCTAGCAATGTATTAACTACTTTCGGTTTGATAATATTCTGAGCTTCAGCAATTATCTTATGATAATTTTTAATTATTTCATCAAAATTTACTTCTGGCATGGATCTTAAATTTTCTGGAATGTCAATTTTTGATTTGTCGTATTTGAACCTATGACCAATGAACTCTCTAGGGCTTCCTTCTGCGACAATGCCATAAAACTGACCAGTATCAGCTTTTAAAATTTGATTGACTTTTAATCGCTCCCGTTCTTGTATGCTTTGGCTTTTTCCTCGACTATCGTTTGAATTTAGGTGAACAATTTGCCCTGAAGTGCCAGTACTCTTATTGGACAACCAATACATTTTATCTTCTTTGCTAAAAACGGATTGGATTATTTCAGCGGTTTTGGTATTCGATGTTCGTCCATAGAATTGATTACCCAGATTGGCTATAATTACCTGCGCCTTATCGCTTCCGTATTTTTCGACAATCTGACTATAATCCTGTGTACCGAATACTGTTGAAATTTTGTTGCTTCTACCCGTAGCGGGCAACTGTTCAAAATTTGGAATATATAGCGTGGGAGCTTCGTCAAGTATAATTGTACTTGGTAATTTGTCCGGTTTGTTCATCAACTTGGCTGCCACCGAAATAATTAATGAGATTGCAGGGGAATACGTTTGGGGCAAGGAACTATCATTACCGATACATAAAAATTTTGGCGATTCAGGGTTATTCAGATCTAAGTTCAAATCGTTACCGGATAATAACCAGAATATTTCAGGGTTGTTCAATCTGGAAAGGGCGGTCTGCAACGTTGATATGACGCCGGCTACTTGTTTTTCAGCCCCTCTATTCATGGCCTGTCTAAGACTTACAACCATGCCAGCCGTTTCAGGGTCTGAACTAACTTTATCAAGCAATTGTTGCGTATCAGCTTCTAAAACCAAGCTTATTATATGTGGTAAGCTACATTGTTTTGGATGATGCTTTTTAATAAACCAAATTATGCCAGTCAAAATACTTTGAGCATCCCTATCCCAATATTTCCGTTCCTTAATTGTTTCTGGCAAAAGATTATTGATTATCACTTCGCTATATTCGAACGCATAAGGAGCTTTCAAGAGGTATTCTGGGGCTAATGGATTTAATCTATGACTTTTCAATGGATTTAAAAAATCCAAAAAATAAACGTCTAAATTCTGCTCTCCCTTTTGTTGGTGGTGATAATAGTATTTTGTTAGTTCTGTACTTTTAAAGTCGTACAATATTCCCGTAATCGACTTTTTTACTGCATTTTTTATGATTGGCTTAAAAAGGCTTTCTGATTTCCCAGAACCAGCACCCCCTTGAATATATATGCCGCGCATTGGATTGTTTAAATAAATTTTAGATGGTCTTGCGTCAAACACTATACCTTCTTTGCATAATCTTATTTTTTTATGTGCAGAAAGTTTTTTGTTTGATTTTCTAGAAATCAATATGGACATCACTATTTGGCAAGCTATTAAAACATCCATTATAAGGTAAATCTGTTCAATATCGTATTGCAGTTCATATATGTTTAAGGAGAATAGCAAGTTTACCGCCGTCATTTGCAAGAACGTTCCAACACTCAAGAAAAGAAAAGCCTTTGACCAACGTTTTGTGAATCTGTATAGTACTATATATAATAAAATTGGGTTGATTGTAAAGTAAATTCCTAATCCAGAATTCATTAGGAATTCTCTTGTATGAAGCGTAGTTTCGAAATCCAATTTGGTATTCATTCCGAAATCGGTGCTATAAAAAATTGAAACAATCCCCATCGCAAAACAGCCAATTGGAAAAATTGCCAATACTGCATAGAAGTAATACTTAAGAAATTTGAATATCATTGACGCTATCATAACCCTAGTGATTTATCATTTGACTGTTCTTTATTTTTAACATTCGATAATCTAGATTGCAGTTTATCCTTTTCCATGGCCGTGCCATTTTTGAGTGTATTTTGATTCTCGAATTTTTCTAGTTCATTTCTTTTGTACCCAAAGGAATTGTCAAAGGTTTTTTCATTATTTGTTATCCAAGCCTTTCTGTCAAAACCTACTTTGTATGTATTGTTCCCAATAGTCCTTTGCTTGGATTTTTCATTCGATAAAGGGCTTAATTTCATCTTCTGGGTTTTGTCCTTTCGGCTGACAATGACATGTACATGGGATTGAAGCCCCTTTTTCTTATCTCCCGATTTCTTTTTCCCATTTATCACTTCGGCATCCGTTCCCTTGTATTTTCTAGTATGCTCTATTTTAGCATAATACACCAAGTCATTTCCGCTTTCCAGTCCCTTGTTTTGTCTACCAAAATTTCCGGCATAATTGTCCATGACTTTTCTTGAATAATCTTTTAAATAATTATTGTAGCGTTCAAATTCTTCCCTGTTCATCTGCCAAGTATTTTGTATTGGCTTTCCGCTAGTTGCCTTATCCGCCAAATGCTTCAATTCATTTTTGCTAAAATTGATTGTCGGTGAAAAAAACTTTGCATCTTGTTTACCGAGTTTGGAGATATTCGCATCAATCTTTTCCTTTACTTCAAAACCCCTTATATTGTCGGAATAGGCATTGAAAAACTGCTGTTGTCTATTTCTCATATCGATTTCTCTTTCCCGATTTGTTTCGGATAATGCCATTTTTTCAAGTTCTTGGTTTTCCTTATCCAAGTATTCCACTAAGCTCGATGAGCTTCCTGTGTTGTTCGAGGCCAAACTGCTATGTGGTTTGCTTATCGGCATTAATTGAATATTTCCTTTATTCTTTGGTTTAGTCCAGATTTGCCCCTGCCATCTAGAAAAGATGCTATTTCAATAAGGCAGTCTTTATGTTTCGTTAATTCGCCTTTCACTAAAAGCGTTCGGTTTTTGTCCGCATCATTTATTTTTCCTAGTACATCTTTAAGGCTATTGGTTAGCTCAACTAATTCTAATTTTTGGTTTTTGCTGTTCATATAAACTTCATCTTTCAGAGGTTTGAGAATATCCCTTTCCTGGACTTTAAGAAATGACACTATTCTTTTATCAAGTATCTTTATCATTGTCGATGGGTTTTCGTTTATTGCATCCTTTGGATTTATTCCGGTACGTTTAAAATACCTTATCATAGCCTCTGTCAAAGCTCCGATAGGACTTCCGTAGGTTAGTGAAAGCTGCTTCATATCCTTATGGCTTCTTTCTGATATTATGATGCTTTTCTTTTTCATTTTATAACTGTACACTTTGGTATTCAATTAGTTACAAGTCGGATTATATTCTGGTTATAAATAGTTATAATCTTAAAAGTTCTTCAAACCCCAATTTTTATTGGGGTTTTGGCCCCGCAGGGCAAGTCGGAGATAGGGGCATCGCCCCTGTCCGACTTGCTCTTTTCAAGACCTACCGCCGTCTACTTCCTCCACCTAGTTCAATGAAATTGAACATCTCAAAAATTCTATCGTAAACCTGAGCACCGTACATAGCTTCTAAAGACCTTGTTGAAAGGTTGGTTGTTATATATGTCTTTGTACCATTCTCCTTAAAAATGTTATACCTTATTTGCAAAAGCCTCTCGAAAAGATTCTCTTTTATTCCCCAAGACTGAGCAATTTTTTCTGTTCCCAAATCTTCAAAATGAACAGTTCCCTTGCTGTACTTTTCAATTACTTTCTCTCCCAATGAATTAAATTCGGACACCACGGTATGAACTGAAACATTCCTAAACCATAAACTTTTATGCTGATAATGTTTGCCGATGCTTCCTATAATATCAAAAACCGAACTCTTGCCTGTTCCGCATGGCCCATAAACCAAAAGCCCCTTCCTTAACTCTCCGCCAGTAGCTTTCTCAAACGAAGGATTGTTTGAAAAATATTGGCTGATAACATCCAAAAATTGTCGATTATCCTTATCAACAATAAATGGCCTATCCATTCTATTAAAGTATGTCTTACCAAATGTCCATAGCAACTTTTTAAATTGCGCTGTCTGTAGTTCCTTTGCTTTTTCATGCGCTTGTTTCAACATAATTTCATCCTCGGTTTTAATATGTACTTTCAAATTCCGACCTAAACTATTTTCCATGGTAATATGTGTTAACAATTGAACGGATATTGTTATTTGCGACTAGCAATTAGGACTTCACGGTTT
This sequence comes from Croceitalea sp. MTPC5, assembly GCF_036985505.1. Taxonomy (NCBI): domain Bacteria; kingdom Pseudomonadati; phylum Bacteroidota; class Flavobacteriia; order Flavobacteriales; family Flavobacteriaceae; genus Croceitalea; species Croceitalea sp. MTPC5. The sequence continues at coordinate 752,358 of NZ_BTGQ01000002.1, read as the reverse complement.
TTACGCGCTAGTTTTAAAAGTTCTGATTTGGAAAAGAAAATAGAGCGGCCTATTTGGTAGTAAGGGACTTTGCCTTTTTTCTTCCATGAAATCAGGCTTGTTATGGATATACCTAAAAAGGCAGCTGCCTCTCTTTGGGTCAACCTATCTTCCTTGACATTGATACCATCATCGTTGATATGTTCGGTCTTACGAATCTCTTCGACCACCATTTTCACGATGCGCTTTAAATCTTCCTTATTGTGCGTGTAAAACAGTACGTTACCCATGCTAATTCATTTAAGTTTAACTTGGAGCTAAACTCAATAAAAGTTGGGTCACCAGAAATTGGAATGAGGTATATTCTAATCTTGAAGACCACAATTAATTGATAACAAGTATGTTGAATTTTTAAAAAGATTTAATCAAAAAATGAAGATTCTAATTTTTCATTTCATTCAAGAGAGCAATCTCGCTTGTCAAACCTTGAAATGATAGCTTAATGCTTTGAATGTTATCGGGATTGTAGGATAGTTTTTTTAGGATATGGTAAAGATTACTTTGAGTCATACCCTTACTTTTTAATGAACAATTATTGGCTATAATCTTAGGTATGGAAACCTTTGGGTTATACTTTATATATTCATGTTTTTCGAGCAATAGTAAAAACTCAAGCATAGTTTGATTGCTTAAGTTCACCGTATCGGGAATCGGTTGACCTACTTTTTCCGTCGAAGTATGGAACAATTCAATTATTAGTTGGTTCGCAGAGCTATCAATTATTTCGGAACTTAAATCTAAATTCGATTTTTTAAGCAAGTACTTGAACCCTTTCTTTACATGACTTATATTTCTTAAAATCCGAATCTTAGAGTTTTTTAATTTCTGAAGGATTACTTCTTTTCTTTTTTCATCTTCAACAATTCTTGAGGCAAGATTCTTCTGATTTAATTTTTCAATATTGTCGAGTGGTAGACCAGAAATAAAGTCTGAATAATCGGATATTTTATTCGTGTATCCTTCAATACCATAATAAGCGTTGTACGTAGATTTATAGTATTCTCCATCATCAATTGAATAACCACTAAAATAGTTTTCAATTAAAGGGAAACGGTTATAATTTAAACGGTTCTCAAGTTCCTTTATTAAGGCAATAAACTTTTGTGCATATCCTTTTACTAACTTAGAGTGGTCAATTAACATCAATTCCCTGCTCAATAATTTTTTCCATTGTTCATAATTGAAAAGAATTGGTGATAACATTAAACAATCATCGTTCTGGTTTATTACGCTCAGATTGGAATCGACGAGGTACTCCACACTATTCAATAGGTTCATGCTCTTGAACAATTGTATTGACGATTGTAGTTCAACGTTGATATCAAAGAAATAACCTCTTATAAATGCCTCACATATATTTATGGATTCTTCTAAATTGACATGCTGGAACTTTTTGTTATAATATTTTTGTTTGGTATGGATTCTATAATTGATTTCTTCGATAATCAAGGCGTGTGCTTTATGATACAGCTTTCTGGGTTCATTTAGTTTGACAATATGTGCCAAAATCAACAAAATCCTTTCAAAAGGGGATTGGGTTTTTAAACTCGTAAGAAATCCTTGGGTTTCAGGAATAATTCCGAATTCTTTACTTTCAATAAAATTCAAAAAATAATCTTCTGATAGCTCAGAGATTGGTCTAAACTCTATGATTTTCTCATTCTCGTCTTCAAATATTTTAACATAGGTATCGGTGTTCCCTTCATTTTCAACAAATTCCTTTCGTACAGTTTCAATACTCTGATAACTTGCTGCCTCTTCAAGTATTATATCCACTTTATCAGATACTATTTTGTATTTTTTTATCATAAAACTGTACAATAAGTTTTAGTTCTTTCAAGATAGTAATAAGTTGACAAATCTAAGCAAGGGCAAGGCAAGTGCATAACTTTCGGAGTTCCCCCGTGAGGATCCGCGACCTACTGGATGAAGCTGTGCAGAAGTGGTCCCACGGAAGGGAACGGAGAAACGTTTTGCTCTTGTGCGCGGTTTCGAGGATGTTGGAAATTAAGGAGACCGCAAGACTTCCAAAGGTATCTAAGCCTTGCGGGACACTCGGTGTGTCTTAGAGACGGATTAATTTTCAACTTCCGCAGGAACATGGCCAGATGCATCAGGGATAGTGTGTAAATGCATTGAATGCAGTTTTTAGCGTGTTTTGTATGAGGAAGCCAATGCTACCGGAATAGTTAAAAAGCTTAATACCTTTGAAAATAATCGAAACCAAACCCCGTCCGATGCCCTAAACCTTTTTAAATATCGTATTTCTGTACTCGGTCTTGACCACTTCGTACAGCTCCCCTAAACGTCTATGGAAATCCGGGGTCATTTCCATCGTAAACGCCCTGAATCCTACTTCTAGTTTCTCTCCTGCAACGACCCTGCCCTGCACCAAGAAAGCATCGGGTTTGCTGTTCAGTTCTGTATCCATCATCTGCTCGTATGGATGGGCGGCGAAAGTCAATGTATTCTTTACATGCGGTGCTATCTCAAAAATTACCCTGAACCCAATATTCCAGTATTCTTTTTTGTACTTCATTTTTCATTTCCAAAGCATCTTTTACGGTTGGGGATTATCTTCAAATATAGGGTGTTGCCCTCGAATTTTGATTTTACTATATTTATAAAAAAATAAAATGGTACTCGCATTAATTTATAAAGGCTCCATGTTTTAAGTATTAACTTAAAACATAGTAATGGTGAAAAGTCAAAAAAAATTCGGAAAGGCTTTTGGTCTGAACGAAAAAGGATTGATAGATTTCCCAAAGAAAATATCCAGCGTAAGAATTTCCAGAATCAAAAATGTGGATAAAATGGGCGGCTGTTCTTATTGCTTTCCACATGGAATAGATACAACCAATTCTAAGCATTCAAAATTCACAAGAAACTGGAAGAAATATAGGCTAAAACAATATAAATCTTTAAACTTTGGCAATCAGAATTAATTTAATGTTAACCTCATTTTTCTACAGCAAAAAGAGGTTTTTCAATTTTTTTGGGTTTATAAAACAAACCTTCCATTGTTCCTGTTTTGAATTCTATTAATACTACATATATTGTCCATAGAATTGTGCGTTTCATCAAAAAATGGATTAAAAAAGCACACTTTGAGTGTCCTTTGTTGTACTTTAGTGACAGATTTAAAATTATATTAAGTAGGAATCTACGTTAAATAATGTTAATAGAAGTTGGAGAAATAAAAGTGATGTAAGGTCAAAAAAGCAAAAGAGCTAGGTAAATTTGGGTAATTATTAACCCTATAATTTATTTAGTTATGAAAGCACAAAAATTGATTTTTGCAGTGGCCGTATTGTTTACAATTGGATTATCAACTTCTTGTACAAAGAGTGATATTGCAGAACAGGACGAGCTGTACGAGCAGTCCATCGAAAGAGATGAAATTACGGAAGACGACGTTGTATGAGTTAGTGGTAGTGGTCGGTATCATTGTGGTATCGACCCTACCTTATTTTCATGACTTGGTTGCTGATAGGTCGGGCGTAAAGCCCAACGTTCCCGTTATTGGTGTGGAATCTTTTCTTACTGGTAGCGACGGGAAGATACTTGGGTTCAGTTCCTATCGTGTTTTTCTATATACCATCATGATTCACTTGTTCGCCCATGTCGGTTTTCTTGGTTGGATGATGGATGCAAAAGGGAAATTTTACCGTATTGCCCTGCTTGTTCCGGTAGTACTTAGCGGTTATACTTTGGCCGTAATATTGTTCAATGCCAGACAGGGGCCTTTTAATGATGTAAACACAAAATTTATAATAACGATAGTAACATCCCTTGGGGTGCTGGTTTACTATATCCTTGACCACAGAAATAAATTGAACCTCAAAAAATCCAAATCGAATCATGCGAGTTCTGAGGTGGGCAATTAGATTACATTTTCACTCCAAAGAAAAGCTTTGGAAGCTTTTCGACGCTTTTAACGAAGATAAAATCTACGTTGCTAATGTTAGTGACATACTTCAGAAATATATTGATTTCAAAATTGATGATATAGAGGAATTCGCTGCAACATATACCTACGATTTCCATGATACAAGGCGGATTCTAGACAATAAAAAAAGTAAGGAACACATGTACAATCGGGTATATAAAATGATGAAGGCACTTGAAGAAAAAGGGAGCCTTGACCGCTAAATCTTTCCGATATATTTTTCCATGCGTACACCGGATTTGAATATATGTTTTCGTAAAACAACGGATTCTTGCTTACTCCATTGCGGTTCTTTCAGGTATTCCAATTCAACAAAAAACGTATTTAGGGCATATAGCGCAAAGGAACTGGTTCCATTGTGAAGATGTGTTACCAAATTGCCATTTACCATGACTTTGGTCATTTGCTCTTTGGTGTCCAACATGAGAAAATCGTAGAGGGTCATATGATGGGCTGCTTAATGATTAAGCGTGTGTTGTAAAAGTAGTAAAACCTTTACAAATTAAAAATATTTTTGTGGGTTTTAAAGCCCACATTAATTTTTAGTAATCTGCGCAACTTGCGTAGATGGACGAAATGGATTTTTTAAGGGCGTTCGGAAAAAGATTGCAGCAACTTCGCAAATCTAAAGAACTAAGCTACCGTAAGATGTCCACTATGTGCGATATTGATTATAGCGACATATCAAAAATCGAAAAGGGTCAAGTCAATATACAGCTTTCTACAATTTTGGAACTTTCCAAAGCCTTGGAAGTAGAACCAAAGGAATTTTTTGAGTTCAACAAGGACTAGCAACTTCGTGGCTAGATAAAACGGCAACTTGACTTACTAGTGTCTATTAATAGACCTAAATCAAAATAATAATTGTTAAATAAATTGATTTAGGAATCAATAGTCTTTTTAGTACCGAAAAAGGTTGGTTTTACGGAGCTAAACTTTTTCTACTTTTTATATGATTCAAATCTTGGTGTCAAATTATTAGACGTTCACTGTATAGTTTTTAGACAGTTTCAAAACCTTCTTTTATAGATTTAGTTCTTAAGTATCTGATAATAAGGTAAATGTAATCATGGCATATTTATAGTACATGATAATTAAAGTTCTACCCTCCGAACTTATTCTAACAGATTTGGAACATTTGGGAACCCACTGTAGAACTTCATCAATCAAACAAAAGTATTATGTTCAAAAATCATCTTAAAGTAGCTTGGCGAAGTATAAAAAAAGAGAAACTCCTTACAGTGATTAAAGTGGGTGGTTTTGCCCTTGGTATCGCAGCTTGTCTTCTCATCGCATTGTTTATCAAGGATGAATTGAGCTATGATAAACATTATAAAAATGCGGATAATATATATAGGGTCGTTCTTGAAGTGGAAATAGAAGGAGAAACAAAAAAAAGTACCCATTTCCCTCTACTGTTTGCTGAAACTCTTAAAACAGATTTTCCGGAAGTCCAAAATGCCGGTAAAGTATATGGTTCCCAACTTTCGTCCGGGGGTAAACGGGCATTTAGAAAATCTGGGGATTCTCAAAACATATTTGAGGAAGGTTTCTTGATTGGCGACCAAGGTATTTTTGAAATTTTGGACATACCCTTAATACAGGGTTCCGAAAGTGAAGTTTTATTAAGTCCTAGGAATATTGTAATCTCTGAATCAAAAGCGGACAAGTATTTTCCAAACGGAGATGCGTTGGGAAAGAATTTGATATTAGATGATAATTCCTCCAATCCTTATACGATTGCAGGAGTAATGGAAGATTTTCCAACCAATTCACATCTAAATTTTGATTTTATATTGCCTATCGATGACTCCAACATAAGCTGGACCAGTACAAATTACTTTACCTACCTGAGTCTGGACGATAACAGTAGCGTTACCCAGTTGCAAACTAAAATGCAATCTATTTTAGAAAAATATGTAATACCAGCACAGATTCAAAGAGGCAGGGACGCTTCTTTCATAGAAGTGTTGAAAACAATTGAATATAAGTTGCAGCCGATAAGCGATATTCACTTAAAATCCGACATTGAAATGCAAGATGGACTCAAACATGGGGACTTACGGTTTGTTTGGCTTTTTGCTGCAGTCGCGGTATTTATTTTATTATTAGCGTGCATAAATTTTATCAATCTGTCAACAGCGAAATCAGCAAATAGAGCAAAAGAAGTCGGACTAAGAAAGACGATAGGCGCTTTTAAAAGTAATCTCATTTCCCAGTTTCTTACAGAATCTGTTCTATTCAGTGTGATATCTTTCATGTTCGGTATTTTGTTGGCATGGGGACTACTTCCCGCTTTCAACTCTATTGCTGCTAAAAACCTTGAAATACCCTGGGCGGATTGGTGGTTCTTCCCTACCGTTTTAATCTGCTCTTTAACTATTGGTTTAATTGCCGGTCTTTACCCTGCTTTTTATCTATCCGCGTTTCGACCTGCAAGTGTTCTCAAGGGAAGTCCGAGTACTAGTGGCAAAAGTGGCAAATTTAGAAGTGGTCTTGTTGTTTTTCAATTTACTACGTCCGTAATTTTAATAATTGGAACAATTGTCATATTTAATCAGATGGATTTTATATTGAACAAAGAACTAGGTTATGATAAGGATCAAGTGATAATATTGGAAAGTACGAGCATATTGGGTAACAAAATAGATAATTTTAAACAACAGTTATTGCAATTACCCCAAGTTGAGGCCGTTTCCAAAAGTGATTTTCTCCCTGTGGATGGTTCTAGAAGAAACCAGACCACTTTTAAGAATATTGGTGAAGGAAGTGAAAACGAGGGTGTTCTAAGCCAAACGTGGGAGGTTGACTATGATTATGTCAATACCTTGGGCATGACGATAGTGGAAGGACGTAATTTTTCAAAGGAATTTGCTATGGATTCGGTCAATTCAGTTATAGTTAATCAAAAAATGGTTAATGACCTAGGTCTTGCAAATCCTTTAGGAAAAGAGATTGACAATAATTATCAACAATATACAATAGTAGGGGTCATAGAAGACTTTCATTTTAAATCCTTAAAAGAAGATATTACACCTTTAGCCATTTCTATCGGGAACTCTCCAAATACTTTAGCTATTAAGATTAGAACTGAGGATATGAATGGAGTTTTATCATCTATTACAGCAATATGGGATAGGAATGTTCCGAACCAATCCATTAGTTATGGTTTCTTAAATCAAAAATTTGCTCAAATGCACGAGGATGTTCAGCGTATGGGTTCCATATTCAATAGCTTTTCTTTGTTTGCGATTATAGTCGCCTGTTTAGGTCTTTTTGCCCTCTCCGCTTTTATGGTGGAGCAAAGAAAAAAAGAAATTAGTATTAGAATTGTATTGGGTGCCCCGTTTCGTAGTATCTATAGATTGTTAACGTGGGACTTTTTGAAACTAGTTTTGGTTTCTATCGCCATTGCTGTGCCACTAGGATGGTATATGATGAATCGTTGGCTTGAGGATTTCGCGTATCGGATCAATATTGGATGGGAGGTATTTGCAGGTGCAGCTTTAGCTGCTCTGATTATAGCAGTTTTAACTATCAGTTATCAATCTATTGGTGCTGCTTTGATTCAACCTTTAAAAAGTTTAAGAAAAGAATAGTCGGTTCTGTAAATCGGCTAGTTAATCGAACTTATTTAAGAAGTTGAGAAAGTCCTTTTATTGGTTCTTTTAATCGAACTATTTTAGAAAATCCTCCAAAGAACTAAATTAGGCTTTTCAAATGAGTTTGTATTAGCGATAGTTTTTATTCAGTTCATTTGATAAAAGATACAATAAGTCATTCCTAAATTAAATGCTGCATGACATATTATTGCCCCTAAAATAGAGCCTGAACGTTTTCGACATATATAGAACAATATACCGACACAAAACATACTTAGAACCCATATCAGAGTTGGTGTTAACAAGAATTTCCATTCCTGATTGATAAATATTAGTCCAAAGTGGGAAATATGTACAATGGCAAATGCAGAGCTATCAACTAAAGACGCTGTTTTGTCTCCCAGGGAATTTGCAAAGCTTGAATGAACTATTCCTCTGAAAAAAAGTTCTTCTCCAATCGGGCTAAACGTCATTCCGATTAATGCGTTTATGTAGAACAAATTAAGTTTGTTTTGTTGGTCTATTCCTTCTGGAATGTTATAAGATTTTCCAATATAGTTGTACCAATTTTCATAAGAGTTGCCATAAAGCATTTCTCCTAAGAAATAAAGCAAAACGCTAAATATAACACCAATTGCAAAGGCAATGATTAGCCAACCATAGTTCGTTGGTCTTTTAATTCCTGCTCCTTTCCTACCATATTTGCTTAAAAACACGAATGGAGCTATTGCTGAAATAAGCATAATTATTCCGACATATTGCATATTCCCCGCTTCATTGCCTAATAAGACCAAGACAAAACGAGGAATGCAGATTAGAAGAATTAAAAAAAGCCCGAATTTCCAATCGAAATTGAAAATCTTGCCCCAAATAGGTTTTAATTCATTCTGCATACTTTGCTATAAATTATGGAGTTTTTCAAGCGTCTATTTGAACTTTAAATCTCCAATAGTTATTGGAAGACTAAAGCTTTCATAGGAGCCATTGTTGACAACAATCAGTAAAAATGCAACATAAATCTATTGTGTACCTGACACATATGTGACAAAAATTAGTTTTTAGCGATTTTATTTCGGATTCTACTTAATGATTGTCTCTCGATTCCTAAATAGGACGCTAAATGGGATAAGCTTATTCTATTGATGATATCCTTATTTTGGGCAATAAAGTTTAAGTATCTTTCTTCGGCATTTTCGAACAAAAAGCTCTCTACTCTGTCTGTTTCTCTTGTTAAGACTTTTTCTGCCATCAATCTTCCGTACATTTCGCTGTCCTTATGATTTCGATAAGCTTCCTGAAGTTTTTCATATGGCATTTTGATAATGATTGAAGGTTCAAGACATTCAATAAAATATTTAGACGGTGTTTGCCTTAAAAAAGAAGGATAGTCGGTGGCATACCAATTCTCTCTTATAAAACCTGTGGTTATTTTACTGCCATTTTCGTTGACATAATACTTTCTCAAAAGCCCTTGGCACACATATCCGATTTCTTTTTGTACTTCGCCACTTTCAAACAGAAATTCCTTTTTATCGTATTTTTCTAAGATTAAAAAAGAGAGCGTGAAGTTTTTTGCCTCAAGATTCAAGTCAGGAAATTGTTCCATAAATAAGTCAAAGTAGGATTGTAATTCATTTTCCATTTTTCTTTCAGCTTGTTGCCAGCAGGTGTATATAATTATAGATTATACACGCACATTTTGTGAAATAAAATTAAACAATTAAGACTGATTACCATGGAGGAAGAACAGTACTCTAAAACGGCCGTTTTACGGCACAATACAAATATCATTTAGAAATATTCTTTTCCAGTTCCATTTTCCGTCTTTTTTAATAGTTTCGAAAATTAACGTTTTACGGGACTAAAATGATATTCGGATACGCTAGTGGATTTCACTCAAAAAATTTACGATTACAAATAAAATTGCTTATGGGTTTCGGTTGCGATAAAATTTACAGGGACAAATATGTAAATCGAAATGACTACCGCGATGGTCTTAGAAGAATGTTGAAAAGAACCAAAAAGGGAGACATCATTTTTGTCCATCGAAATGAAGTCATTTTTGCCTCGATGAATGAAATGGTCAGAATCCTATCAATCTTAAGAGATAAAAATGCTCATTACATTAGTTTATCTGATTTCCATTTCAATACACTTCGTCTCAATGGTAGTTTTCTCCTTAAAGTATTTGATTCCATTCGAAGGTTTCAAAACGATATCTTACTTGAAAAAAGAAATCATATCAAACGACCGAAACAGAGAACCCTTTTAATGGGTCGTCCATCAGGCATTCAAAATGCAACTTTGGATAAGTATGAATATGCAAATTTTCTATATGAAGTGAAGAAGGAAACAATTGAAACAGCTTGTCAGAAAGCCCAATTGAGTAAATCGAGCTACTATAGAATCAATTCTGTCTTTAAAACTGAAAACTATAAGACCTGAAATCATTTGTCTTTAACATTTGGAATAAACTTTATGTTGAAGGAGTATCTAAATACTATTCCAAGTGCTATCCATTTCCTGTTTTTTTAAATCCTCAGCGATTTTTACATACCGCCTAAAGGAAGCTTCTTTTTTGTGACCCGTAATATTTCTCACAACCATTTCTTTCATACCCAATACCAAGCTATTAGTGACGAACGTTTTTCTTGCTGTATGACTTGTTATAAACTTCCATTTGGGTTCTGTAAGATCAATTCTTTTCTGACCAACCCAACGAGATATTGAAGTGGGAGTTGTGATTTTTGCAAATCGGCAACACTCCTTTATATACTTGTTAAACTTGACATCAGATATAATTGGAAGTGGTTCATGTATTGTGTCTTCATATCTGGCTAGTATCTCCTTTGCAAAATTATTCAAAGGGATTTTATGTGATATAGTTTTGGTCTTTTTAATATTAAGGACTAAATAATCATCTAGAATATTGGATGATCTCAGTTGACTTAAATCGGAATATCTCAATCCTGTAAAACAACCGAAACAATAAACGTCTCTGACCTGCTTTAATCTATCATTGTGAAAATCATGTTTGTAAAGTGCCATCAATTCATCCATAGTGAGATAAATTACTTCTATTTCTTCTTCGGAAGCCTTGAATTTTCGGTATTCTACATTTTCATGATAACCTCTTTCAAATGACCAATTCATAAAGGTTTTTAAAATTGAAATCAACTTGGCAAAATAGTTGTTCAATGTGTTCTTTTCTTCAAAACAATAATCCCTGAACCGTTCAAAGAACTGAATATTAATAGTTTCAAAAGTTAAAGGAAAATTGGTGTTTTCTGAGAACTCCTTATAAAAATTCAGTACTGATTGATACTTCTTAAGAGTGCTAGTCGCCTTAACATTTTTACCCTTTTCTATAAATTCATCGAACGATGGAAAAAAATCATTTGTCAATTTGATTGGCTCCAAACCTTTGCTCATCTTTTCGACAATGAAATCTTTAGTAGGATTAATATTGTTTAAGAGAATATATCTAAAAAGAGTTTTAGCCCTATTTTCCGATTCATCTATGATTTTATTGTATTCAAGATGATAATTGTAGGCTTCATTTTTTCTTGGCGTTTTAATACGTTGATTGCTATCATCCCAATGTGGTTTAATACAATCTATACCCTTGATTACTTTAAAATATTTAAACCCATTAGCAGAAATAAGCATCCGAATTGGTACTAGACCTGATTTCTTGATTTTGTCCTGTCTTAAGTGAAATGAAACTTGCATTATACTTTATTTAGGTAAAATTTGATAAAATAGGGCAACTAATAGGGCTACATATTTTTATTTAAATTGACAAAAATAGAGTTTAGATACCCTTGTAAACCCCAATATAGGCAATATATACCCAAGAAACTACGTTTTAACGAGTTTTAAAATTGAAGTAGTCCCGTCCAGACCGCTGGAATTCGTTGAAGAATTCGCAATAAGCCTGTAAATCAAGTATTTACAGGCTTTTTAATTTTATTTAATGCCAAAAAATACCATATAAAACCATAAAAAAGGTGACTCTCACGGTGCCTCTAGACACCCCTTTAAAAGAGTCACCGCCATCGCTGTAATTGACTGTTAAAGAAATCTTTACGAAGAAATTTTAACATTTGGTTTTACTACCTTCTGGTGACTATTTAAAAGTGTCACCAATGTATGGAGCAATAAATATCCTTTTTTACCCTAAAAAAAGAGAGTCCGATTCGGATGGAAAAGTAATGGTTTATGCCAGAATTACGGTCAATGGCAAGCGGGCCGAGTTTAGTTTAAGGCGCACTGTTGATGAACAACGATGGGATGCAAGAGCAGGAAGATTAAGAGGTACTGGTCTTGAAGTGTCCAAGTTCAATCGATTCTTAGATACCGTCAAAAACCGTTGTTTTGAAATCCATGATACCCTTTTAAGGGAACATCAAGATGTTTCCGCTACCATCATCAAGAACATCTATCTGGGAAAGGAAGGCAAGGAATGGATGGTGTTGGAAATCTTCCAAAATCACAATGATGAAATGGAAAGCCTTTTGGGGAAAGGTTTTACCAAAGGTACTTTACAACGTTATAAAGCAGCCTATGGACACCTATCCGCCTATATCCAACACAACTATCAAAGAAATGACATTCCGGTGCGCAGGATTGACCATAAGTTCATCACGGGCTTGGAATACTTTTTAAAGTCAAAACGAAGCTGCGAACACAATACGGCTATCAAGTACATCGTCAATTTCAAAAAGATTATACGGATTGCCTTGGCCAATGAATGGATCACCAAAGACCCCTTCTTTCATTGGAAGGCTTCATGGAAATCAAAAGAGAAACAATACCTCACTCAAGCTGAATTGGACACGCTATGTGAGAAAAGGTCTTTTTTGCCACGTCTTGATTTGGTACGCGATATTTTTGTGTTCTGCTGCTATACAGGTTTGGCCTATGCCGATGTAAAACAGTTGGGAGAAGAAGACATTATTATTGGGGTCGATGGTTACCGATGGATTAAGATGGCACGAAAGAAAACCAAGGCCATTAGCAGCATCCCTTTGCTCCCTCCAGCCGAGGCCATTATTGCAAAATATAGCGAACATCCGTATGTATTGGATGGCAAGGGTATCCTACCCGTATTAACCAATCAAAAATCGAATGCCTATCTAAAAGAGATTGCTGATGTTTGCGGTATCAATAAGAACCTGACCACCCATTTGGCACGACATACTTTTGCCACAACGGTCACTTTGTCCAAAGGGGTTTCCATTTCCACCGTAAGTAAAATGTTGGGCCATCGTTCCTTAAAAACTACCCAGATTTATGCCAAGGTATTGGACAGTAAAATTGCGGAAGAAATGGCCGTATTGAAAGCACAACTGGAAGAACAGGAAGCCCAGAAACGAAAGGAAGAGATTCCTAACCAAGATTGATTTAACTTATATTTCTAAGGACGCAAATTGCGACCTTAAAGCTTTTCTTCCCAAAGATTCCTTCCATTACCATATCCTCAAAAAGTAATGATAGGACTTCTTAAAATCCGAAAAACCACTGTCAAAAATAGCAGAGGCCATTACTTTAAAAGTAATGGTATTCCGAAGTCCCCACTCGTGGGGAAGAGGAATAGCAAGAGGGTAGCGTGCCAAGGCAGCGCTACGATAATACATTTTCCTTTGGAAGCCCCATAAATAAAGGGATGATAAAGAAATTGAAAAATAAAAATATCAGTAAAGTTTGGCGCAAACTTGCTTCAAACCCCCATAAACAGGGAAAAAATTTGACGTAAAATGATTGTAAAAGGAAAATATAAATACAGTTACAGTACGATTAACTTAAAAAGCCACGTAGCAAAACGATTTCGGCATTTCTCAAAAAAAATTGCTCCTTCACATTCCGAAACGCTCCAGAAGATTATGGATTTTTTTGAATGGCATGGATTGACGTCTTTCGACGAATTCGCTCAAAATCTTTTAGAGGAAATTCTAAACAACAGGGAACGAACAGAGAAATCCATCAAGCGTACCGAAGCGGCTATTGCGATTATACGTGATATCGAAATTACCCAGACCAGACCCAACAATGCCATGCTCCTTTCCCTTTTTGGTGAGAGCATAAGGCAAGAGAAACCTATTAGAAGGGAAAAGAAGCTTATCAATAAAGACCCAAAAAAGAATAAGGAAATAGAAATCACAGTCCCCAAAATTCGTTATGAACGTTTGACTGACAAATTGAACCGCACCGTTCGGGATTTCCAACATGTCTTGGACAGTGCAAAAGTGGTTAAGAAAGGTTTTGGGAAAGCTTTTCTGAAATTGGAAATCACCGAAAACGAACTAAAAAAATATAAGCAGAAGCTAAGGAATACCACTGGTGGGGAATGACCAAGGTTCGGGACTTTTATTCAAGCCAAATAGTGTGCCCTATCCGATTTTTACTTCACGCTTATCTGTCGGAACACTACAAAAATCGAACAGGATCCATGCACAAAGTTTTGGGGTAAGTATTTGGGACTTGCAGCGCAAAACCTTGTTTCGCTCGCCTTAATTTCATTGACACTACAATTTGTGGTAAAGAAACCTTTCCATTAAAACTCTAATTATCTAAACAATTAAAAGAAACTATGAATGGGACATTTTGATTGAAGAAAAACTGTTGCTTGCAAACCAACCTGTAAAACGGGCATATTACAGGACCTATTCCTTAGGTTGATCAAACTGTTTATTTATTTTTATTGTACATCTAGTGCGTAGATGTTTAATAATCAAATACTCTTGTTGTGTTTCATTTTTAAATACATAACCACTTTAAATAATAAGCTGACTTTATTGAAAAAGCAACAACATTATGTTTGGAAGAATTATTTGAAACCCTGGTCAATTCAAGGTAAAATTTGTTGTTTAAGAGAAGGAAAGACATTTGGGAGCTCTCTTAAAAATATAGGACAACAACGATACTTTTATAAAGCCGAAAAGTTGACAGATAATGAACAAGATTTTTTAAAAGGATTTATTGAATATTCATCAGGAGAAAATAAAGCAAGTCTCTACAGATTACTCAAACTTTACAACAACTTCTCAAATGGAAATGAATACGCGGTCAATTGTGGAATAGAAGATATACATTCAATAATTGAAAGCCGTTCAATCGAACTTTTGAATAATCTTTACAAGGATGATTTTAGTTTTTTTCAAGACCCGAAACTAAGAAACACTTTTAGTTTTTTCGTTAGCGCCCAATACACGCGAACAAATAGGATGCGCGAAAATATATCAAGAGAAAGATTTCAAACACCTAATCTCAACAATGAAAGGTTAGCAAGGGTTTTTCATCTATTTTTCATTGATATCACAAGTAACTGGATCTATAATCGAACCAAAATACAATTAATAATTAATGACACTTCAAAAGATTTAATTACTGGCGACCAACCAGTAATCAATATCAAAAACAATCCAAGAAGTTTAAACGAACCAGAGGGTTTTGATTTATTCTATCCAATTTCTCCTAAAAAAGCAATTCTACTAAGCGAAGAAGCAGAAGGTATAAAGTATATAAAAAAAGATGATGTTGAACAATTCAATAATCTAATATTCGAACATTCAGAGGAACAAGTTTATTCTAAAAAAATGTCCGATTTAAAATCGTTTAAATAAAAATTTAAACATTGATTTCATATCGCGTACTTCGCCCACCACCGATAGGTTTGAAAATTCCTTTTGCCACCAAATCTTGCAAATCCCTTGTGGCCGTTGCTTTTGATGTTTTCGCAAGCGAAACATATTTTCGGGCATTCATGCCCCCCTCAAAACTTTGGTGCCCTTCATCCAACATTCTACGAACTACTTTTTGCTGACGCTCATTCAGTTCATCTTTATGCTGGTCAAAAAACTTTGTCTTTTTTAGGGTAAATTCGATTTCTTGTTCGGCATCGATTTGGGCATCCAAAACAGTTTTGACAAAGTAATTTATCCAATTCGTGATTTCGTTGGAACGCTGTGCCTTTTGCAAGGCATCGTAATAAGCCTTTTTGTTTCCCTCAATGGATTTAGATAAACTGAACAGAACGGGACGACCGATACTTTGCGAAAGTGCTTTCTCTGCGACGGCTCGCCCAACTCTACCATTACCATCTTCAAAGGGATGTATGGTTTCAAAATAGAGATGTGCAACGGAAGCTCTAACAATAGGTTTTTTGATTTTGCTTTGTGAAGTATTAAACCATTGGATAAAACCATCCATTTCAATAGGAACTTCTTTTGATGGAGGAGCTTCAAAATGGACGACCTCCCTTCCCATGCCACCAGAAACTATTTGCATGGGTTCTTGATGGGTGCGCCATTGGCCTACCTGAATTTGGGTATTACCTTTCATTAGCATGGTGTGCCATTCGAATAGCATTTGGCTAGTCAAGGGTTTTAAAAAGTCATTGCGTACCGCCAACATCAATTCAGCCACTCCTTCCGCTCTTTTGTCTTTCGTCAAGGGTAATTCTGGATTTAGTCCTAAGTTTCTTCGAATGGAGGACATGACATCATTTCGGCTCAAATACTCTCCTTCAATTTCGGAAGTCTTTATGGCCTCGGAAACCATAAGATTTATAATGGCCTCTGTTTGCTCCAATTCAGAAAGTCCTTGTAATACCCCGCTGATACGTCCTGTTCGTTCTGCAAACTCGAAGAGCATATCTTCAATATCATTAGTTTGATATTGAAAATTTGGCCAGTCTTTTTGTTGCCAATTGTAGCGCATGAGCTGATTGGAATTCTTATTCAGCTCAAAAATAATAAATATATGAGTTGATTATAGATTTATTTGGCTCAATCTTCCCAACCGCAAAGAGTTCTTCCCATATATCTTGCTTTGTCTACCGATACGCTTGAAATGGATGCCTTGCAGTTTGAAAGACCTCTACAATAGGGTGATAAATGATAGCGCTTTGAATATTTACCATTACAGATATATACAGATTGTAATTTTAAGACAGGTTTTGGCGTTGCTGGAACAGGATTGGTTTTGTTAACCCTTGGTTTCTCCTTTGCATTTTTTTCATCAGGTGAAACAGTTGTTTTTCGAGGATAAGAGATTGGGGGCGATGGACTTGATTCAATTTTATTTAAACTCCTATTTCTATTCGAATCGGAACAATCATTAATGATTGTAAAAAAAACAACCAAAAAAAATACCGCCAAAGCAATGTATGCCAACCAAGAAAATATTTTAGAAAGCATGCTTGAATTACTGATTAGATATAAAAGACCAATAACTAACAGGAAAAACAAACCGGGAAGTCCAAAGGAAAGTAAAATAGCAAGAGCAATAAGGATTCCTAATACAGTGAAACAACCAGAGTTGGAATCATAAGAGTCTCTGTAGTTCGGTCTTGGATAGAAAGTCCTTTTACGGGGCAAAGGCTCGGTAATAGCCAAAGGTTCGTGGCAAATACATTTTTCAATTGGTTTCTCACAACTATCACAAGTTTCAATTTCAATTTCCTCTACCTCTGTTTTGTGATCTAAAAGATAGCCGTTGACCTTGCAAAAAAGAGTGCCAAAGGTTTGATTCCCTTCCTTGACCACATCCTTAATCTTTACATCTTCTAATTTTGGAGCTTTAATGCTTAATTTATAACCATCAAAACTGGATAAACCCTTGTTGGGAAAGCATGCAACATCCTCAAAGCTTTCTTGTTCAATTTGTATATCCGATTGGATGCCATTATATATTGACTCATTGATTATGTCCGAATCTTCTATTTCATTTTTTACGTTGAAAATCTTCCCTTCGTATATTGATATATCATAGACTTTGGAAATGGAAATTGGGTTTTGTCCTCTGCTTAAGCTTCCGAAGTATTTGCCTATAAAATCTCCTAGGATATAGGTTTTTCTGGGAACCTTTTTCTCAACTTTTATAGTCTTAAAGCCCATGGATTTGGTTTAAGAAATCACCCTCTTTGCCCAACTCTATTGTATAGAGCTTTCTCTGTGTATTAAAAGGAGCATCCTTGTAATTTTCTTCCCATACAATTTGAGATTCACTGAAGTTTCCAAGGAAATTGGGATATAATAATTTGAACTTACCATATTCTTCTAGGACTATTTGTCTTTGTAGAGTTATTCTATCCTCGGCATATTTACTTCTTGGTGAAATGGAAAACTTCAAGAACAGAGGTAATAGAAAAATCACCAAAAAACCTAAGGTGAAAATCCATACCCAAGGATTTTCTGTATTGAAGACCAAAAGTCCTATAAAAAACAAATTGGAAGGACTAAAAAGGTCATGAGTCTCAGATAGTGTTCTCTCTTTTTCATTCAACAACATTTGTTTTTTTTCATTTAGAAAGTCGAATTTTTCATTTCCCATTGAAATTCGTCCTGTATTGGTCTGCTGACTTAATTGAGCTAATTCTTTTTCGACGCTGGCTATCTCGACGTCAAAGTACCTATTGGATTTTTCACTGCTATTTTCAATCTTTTCAGCTATTACTTTTGAAAGTTCCATTGACAGTGACCTTTTAAAGATGAGGGCTTCGAGTGGCTTGATTAATGTGATGCCTACCAAAACCATAAAGACAATCCTGATGAACAATGACATTACATATCCAGTATTGTACTTTAGTTTATTGGGAGAAAGTGTAGATAGGTTTAGTTTATAAATATTGAAAATGATAATGGCCCATATTAAAGCCAAAGGCCATGAAATGGTTGGAATTTTAAAAATTCCGTTGAAAACGTATCTATAGGACAGAATGCCTAAAAAGAACAAAACAAAAAACAAAAAACCACTGATCGCAAAAATCATTTGGGTTTTCTTTCCACAATGGCTAAGTATCTGTTCATCTTCCCCAACTATTTTCCACAAAAAACGATACGTGTTGTTCAGTCTCATTGTGATTCTGAGATAAAAGCATCAACATTTTCATCAATACTCATTTTCTTTCGTTGCTTCCACTTTTCGATGATATAATCGCTCAGTTCAGATTGAGCAGCCATTAAGGCCATTTTTTCATCAATTTTACGTTTCACTTGATGGTTAATTACCAAATTTCTTTCCTGGCCCTTTTTATCTTTATAATACTCGTATTTAATCTGGATTCCTTCCTCCGCTCGTAAGAGTTCCTTAACGTTGTCCCTCATAAAATCATAGGGGCTTTTAATGAGCATCATTTTGAAAAAAATTGGGGTCAACTCAATAACGACAAAAAGCAATGTGATGAAAAATGTTATCCAAAATCCAGCAATTTCATGTGCTAGTTTTATTCGCTCCAATAAACCATCCAAGCCACTAGCTACTTCTTGGTTTTTGGCAAGTTCCGCATCAAGTTCTTTGGTTAGTTTTAATTTTTCAGATGTAAGTCTGTCCATTTCAGCTTTATTGTCCTTATCGAAAGTTTTTAGTTTTTCACCTAATGAACTCATAAGTTCCTTTAGAGCTGCTGCTTTTGGACCAGGCCTTACTATTCGAACTTCTTCTGTATATTGACTCTCCACTTCAGTCAATCTCTCCAGCAATTTATTTCTTTCCTCTTCTATTTTATCTATCTCAGCCTCAATGACATTAAACCTGGTTTCATAATTGGCCTTTGTGGCAATTTCATATTGCTTTCGTTTTTCCAATTGTTCTTGATGAAGTTCTGCATCAATCTCAGATTTGAACATTCGAATTTCCATGGGCTTAGAAATGGTAATGGCAATTACTAGTCCCATAATAATTCGAGGAAGAGAGTTTGTAAACTCTTGCCAAGTAATGGCTTCAGTTCCATCTCCCTTTCCGGTAGCAGCAACAATGAACCGGTCAATATTAAAAATGATAAGACCCCATATCACTCCAAAAGCACAAGACATGATTGCGGTTGGAATGTGGGCACCTCCATCCAGTGCGGAACCTTTGGGTTCGAAAATGGTATATATGGCATATCCCCCGGCCAAAGCTGCCATAAACCCAGTCGCCACTACAATTCCACCTAAACACGCATATTTGACTTGATCGGAATAGGTGCTCTTTTTCAGTATATAGCCGTCAGAACCTGCGGCTTTCCAAAGCCATTGCATGATTTTTCCAGGTTTGGGACTTTCATAATAGTCTCTTGTCATAAGTATTGGTTTTGTTGGTTTTCTTTTCTAGGTCTTTTAATTCTTGTAGTGTCTGCACTTTTTGAAGCCTCGAAAGCTGATTTAAAATATGTACATCAGTGATTGTCCTTATTTTTTGTGGAACTTTGAGCTGTAAACGAACTGGATTTGACTTCAATAAAGTCTTCGCAGGGTCTAAATTTTCCTCAGCTATTCGAAAGGAATTGTTTTTAAGCTTTAATGGAGGGTTTTTTAGTGAAGTTTCACCAAAATTCTTGACTCCCAATTGTATTACTTTGATTGAAGTAGTGGTCTTAATTTTATTACCCACTCCATAACAGGTAAGGCTGAATTGTTTTTTCCTATGGTCTACCTTAAATACTTGTTCATTAGGGCCGAAGTATGGTTTTGAAGAATTTTCGGGAATTATAATAATTGCATTTTCCACGTTCCATGATAGCTGATTCAATGTGCCATCTACACAATAGATGGAATCAGGTTTAAAGAAATGTAGTTCTAGGCGTTTTCCTTTTGTGAGAAGTATTATTGCTCGAAAAAGGATTTTAGGCAAAAAAATTAGGACTCTTAGAAAGAGTAAAATCTTAGTTTGTAATGTGCCAAAAGAACCCACATCAGTCTTCATAATGATTTACAGTTGCCAATAGTTCCTTTTTGTATTGATTTAATAAGCTTATTGCAATTTCATTTTCATCAATAACCCCTTTATTGGGAAGAATCAGTTGGATTTTATTCGTAATAGGATTCTCAAAAATTTCATATCCATATCTACAATTCTGATATCGGAAAATAAGAGCCTTAAACCCTTGACCAAAGCCCCTAGCAGAAGTGATTTTATAAACGTGTTGAGAGCAAGGCTCGCGAAAAATACAGCAACGGCGTTTAGATTCTGGAATTAAGAACCAGTATACCTTAATAATTATTAGAAGAATCTGACGCATTTCAATTTTTACTAAACACCACCATCTGTCTAGTTGTTGTATATCCAGGTGTAGCACCAAGTCCGAAGCATCCGCTACTGGGCAGAACGAAAGTGGAAACACTTTCTAAACGAACATAATTCCAGCCTAGATTGGAGTGATGTTTTATAATACCCTCAAGCTGTTCCGCAACATGCGTGGAATTACCTTTCTTTGAATCTATTGATGCAACAAATGGGACTACCTTGTATTCCATGAAATCAATTGGTTAAAACTTGAATAGTGTTAGTAAAGTTTATGATGTATGACAATCGCGGGAGCAGTAATAACATCCATTAACTTGGGTATAATATTTTTTGGCTTCCCTAACCGCACTTTTGCAATTGGTGAAACTTCCTAAATAAATTCTGTTACCTACTAAAGGTAACCAAACACATCCCTCTTTATGGACTTCATGGTCTCCATTTGCTTGTGCATTTTTGTTTACATAGTATTTCGCCATGATTTAATATTTTGATTCTTTAGATTGCTTTAAATTCACTCGCTAAAACTGCTATAGCTTTTTCCAATGTTACTCCCAACCCTCTACAGGTGTTTTTTAAATCGATAATTGCTTGATTTGAAGTTTTCTGTGGATGCCATAGAGTAGTATTAGGCAAGTAATAGGTTTTTGTTTCCCCTTTATATTGGAAATTATCACTGTAATCAAGTTTTTCCATAGCGGACTTAACACTTGTATGAAGCTTGTTCACGTCATAAGAAATCAAGATATATCCGACAGTATTTCCCATTGGTTCAGTTTTTTAAATTTATGGATATCCAAACCTAACCCCTTCGAAAGACAAACCCTTGCGTTTTCCCGCAAAGTCCTAGACTAATAAACCCTTCAATTGAGCTATGCCAAAACTCCTCCAAGTCAGGACACTACTTTATGAAGGGCAATGGGGCGAACATCGCCTTATCCTAAAAAATTATTGGCAGATTTATACGGAAGATGATATTAAATAAACCCTCGCTCTATGGCTTGTGCGACAAGATGCACTGGGGTTTTTGCTCCAAAAATTGTTTTAAGCTTACCAAGACGATCTTGAATGCTGCGGAGACTACTTGCCGGGTAGTTCCTTTCTTGGAATTTTTGAGCTATTTGTTCTTGCTTGTAGCCTTTGGACAGCAACTGCAGTACTTCTATGTCATAAGCATCAAGTTCCAGTTGGTTTTCTACGCTTCGCAATGATTGTTGAAGTGATGGCGAAATATATTGTCTTCCTTCAAACGTCTCTTGTATGGCTTTGTTAATCTCGTTTAAATCTTCACGATCTTTCCCTACAAAACCATTTATGGCATAGGAATCAAAAAGACTTTTGATTTTGCCCACTCGATGTTCTACCGAATATACGATGATTTTAATACTCGGTTGTATTTCCCTAAGAGCAGCAATCAACGCTTCACCGGTGGTGATTCTACGATTTTTATAACTGTTTTTAAATGAAAGGTCGGTAATCACCAGATCAAAAGGTTGATTTTGCTGTACCGCACCTTTACTCTTTAAAAGAGCATCATCACAATAGTGTACCACTGTTACTTCGGGTATTTGTAACAATGAGAGCCTTTCTTTTAAACCTGTTCCAGTAAGGCCGTGGTCTTCTGCAACAAGAACTTTTTTGAACATGCTTAGGTGATTAAATAACTAGATGGGCTCTAAAACCTTTGCCCTTACTTGATTCAAAACTAAAACTACCATCGCTTTCTTTCATGCGTGTTTCCACATTGTTCAAACCATTTAACTTCTTCTCGGTGACCATAAACCCAACGCCATTGTCCGTATAAATGGTTATTATCTTTTTGCCTTCATTTTTAAAAACAATGCTTATATCAGTAGCTTTGGAATGCTTTTTAGTGTTGACCAACAACTCTTGTAACCCTTTATAAAGCGCTATTTTCTTCGCTTCGGATTTACTATTCCAATTGATTTGGTTCACTGGGCTGGTTATCACCTGCATATCTTTAGGATGATGTTGGGCAATTAAATTCCTTAAAGCCTTATCATAATCTCTAACATCAATATGGGCATGGGTAATCGAAATGTCTCTCGCCTTTTTGTACAAAGAACTTAAATGCGTAAGCACTTTTTCTTTTGATTCCTCTTTTTCACCATACCATAAATCAACATAGTTCAGCACCCCCGAAATATCATTGGCCAGTTCATCATGGACTTTCTTTGAAATCTTGGCCTCAGTTTTAATAGAAGCCTCTAAAAGTTCTCTTCTACGGGTGGCATTTTTATAAATCATGAAAATACTACTAACGAGAACAACGATGATAAGTGCTACTAAAATCAGTACCTTTTGCTTATCCTTTTTGGCAGTTTCAGCTTGTAGAATCAGGTTTTCACGCTCCAGTTGGTCACTATTGAATTTGGTCAACGCATAAATATCCCTGATTTTGTTTTGAATCAGTTTTAGGTGTTTATTTTTGGCACTATAGAGATTTACTTCTTGGGTCACAGAGGCTCCAATTTTAGATTTTATGGATAGCAGCAAGTCCAATGCCTCTAACTGAGCAACCGGGTTGTTCAGTGCTTCGGAATATTTTAAGGCAGCTTCCGCAAATTGCAGTGCTTTAGCTGGAGAATTTTCTTGGTGGTACTTGGCAAGATTGATATTGCTAGAAATAAGTCCGGAAACATCGCTTATCGCTTCTCTGATTTTCAACCCTTTCATAAACATCGACTCACTTTCATTGTTAAAACTATCTTTTAGCCATAATACACGAGCCAGATTGGTTAAAACCATTGCATACACCTTCTTGTTTTCAACAATACTTTCATCATCAAGCAATTTTTGAAAATGTGTAACCGCTTCATCATATTGATTTAAATCAATCAAGATATTGGCGCGGGTATTCTCAAAATTTATGATTTGGCTCTTGATATTGACAGCATCATTTTGTTCCAAAAGTTTTTTAATCCTATCACTCCATTCCAAACTTTGTTGTGTTTTTCCCTCTTCTTTTAAAGAAACTGTGATAATATGGTACGCAGGAAACTTTTCTTTTACACTTGCGTTTTCGAGAAGGGAAAGAGCATCAGTAGCAGAGATATAAGCTCCGTTGAAATCACCTATCGCCTTTTGAATATTTGCCATTGACATGAGCATGGCCGCAGCAAGTGCTTGATCTTTTAAACCTGTATAAAGTACAAGTGCCTTATCATAATTTTTAAAAGCTTCTAAATGGTTGAACAGTTTTTTATTGTAGTATCCCAATCTAAAATGCGACTTGGCCAAAGCGATGGAATCTCCCAAATCTTTTGCTTTTATAGCCATCTCTTTTGACAACATGATTGCACTATCCAATTGTTGTGTTTTGGCCAATCTTTTTATGCGTTGGTCCAATTGACCTAAAAAAGAGGTTTCTGGGGCTGATTCTTGCGATAAATCATGAGCAGGTTTTTTCTGACAGGATAATAACATCAGAAAGCAAAAAAAGAAGGGAAAAACGAATAGTTTCACCCTTCTAATTTAAACAAAAGAAGATTAGTTAAACGGTCAATTCATTACTTGTCGGGGTCTTTGTCCTCATCACCATCATCGCCTTCAGTACTTTGCGTTTCATACAAAGATTTATCTTCTGTCAAAGATTCGGTAGTACATGAGAATAATGTTATGCTGCCCATTAGCGCAAATAAAAATAAAAGCTTCTTGCTCATCGTTTTCTATTTTAAAATTTCACAAAGTGGGCCCCTGTCCAGATGCTTATCTAGATTCACCACGGGGTTCAGCGACCCGTTAAAAATTTGCGTACGCTATGGTTTGGGAAGTGGAAGGGAATCCAGTAACTTTAAGCTACTCCCCCGGCTTTTAACCCTGAATTGCGTCTTCCTGCAAGAACCATCACTTGCATTTTGCTATGTTAGCTATACACAGCATGAACTGTTCGATGCAAATGAAAAGTAGTTTCTGAAGTTTTGATTAGACATTGGTTCGACATCTTTTCCCCATTTGTTCGACACCAATTTGACATGCATATAGGAAGCTAAATATCAACCAACTAAAAGATGATTTTGGAAGAAGGAAAGAGTTTTGAAAAAGAGGAACTGGTCCAAGAATTAATGGAGCTAGTATTTGAAAAAGCGGAGAAGGAATCAAAGAAGAAACCAATACATGGACTTGCCAAGTACCTATCTATTAAGTTGATGGAAAATTTTCAATTCAGTATTGACATCAATACGTTCACTAGATACTACAAGGGGTATATCCTTAATGAAGGAGGAAAGCAATCTCCAACCGATGATATTCTAAATACTCTTTGTAAATATTTAGGTCATAAAGACTTCAAAGATTTTGAGACCAAAATTGAGTGCGAAATAGTAAAAAAAAGTTTGCGAAAGGAGATAAGTGATCAAGAAGAAAAATACAGGAAAATGGTCTCCATATGTTTAGTGGTTGGAGTCTTGTTATTGGGTACACTATCATTCTTTATCTCTAAGTATTATAAAAAGAATTGCATGATTTGGGTAGATGATCATTATGAAAAAATAAGATGCTCTGGATTGGAAAATGAACGAAAATTGGATGAAATGGTTTTACTCAAAATGAAGGAAATAAAAAGGCCATTGCAATGTGAACGTGAAATGTGGTATGACAAGACCGACAACGAAGTTACTTTTTTTACCTATCGTGGAGAACATCCGGTTAACGGCAAAGAGTTAAAGCCTGTTACAGAGCATATTTGCGAGAAATACATTCTAGAACCTAGAGATTCAATTTTGTCCAATACAAATCTAGATACAATACGGTAATTACGATATGGGGATTAAAGATTTACGGGCTCTCGGTAATAAAAAAGCACTTTATAAAACTCAATATACCTTTTGAGCCAATGTGTTTTTACGCAAGGTTCCTTTGAAAAGTAATTTCAACTTGATAAGCCTTTAGAGGTAAGATGTTTACTTCGGATTTGAAATAGTGAGAACAAAAGCTAATTAATTATGGAGACAGTTTTGAAAACTAAGGCCATTAAACCCGGCCCAAAAAGGAAAGCAAAATCAACAGGGAAACCAGATAGGCGTCAACGAGATAACAAAAAAACTCCTGGAAATACACCATCGTTAAAGCCGCATAAACATAAACGCGGAGACTAAACTGCCCATATGGATAAAATTGAGAAGGTGTGAAATTAATAGAGCTTCGCAAATTTTTGGTAAGAAAAATCCACAAAAAGCTCTACTTTGTAAAGAGTATTTAAAGAGGGTATACCAACTGTTTCTGAAATCTCTTACCAATGGGACATTTCTATTGTTACTTATTATAAGTATTAAGACAAAGGGGTCAGGTCAATTGAGCCCTACAGTATCAAATAGGATAGAAGAAAATAAAAAAGGAAGTATTGGCTGTCAAAAATGAAAGTAAGTGAACTTAGAAAATTAATCCGGGACTCTGAACAAAAAGAAAAAGCAGATTCTTTAGTGGTAAATATCAATTACTCTAGTGCAAATTTTGAAATAGAGCTTAAAGGATTGGATATCATTTATCAATTTTTTTATAAGGAAAACTCTTTTTTCTCCAAATTAGAATCGCTTCCTGAAAAGTTGAAAAATTCAAAGACCCATTTTGAATTATGTGCTAGCCAAATTCGAAGTTTTGTAGAAGAATTGGCAAGAACTAAACACTTCGATCAATACAAGTGGAATAATATTCAATCGCAATGTGGTCAAGGGGTTTACAATCGTCTAGCAATTTTCAATAAAGACTCTGAAGTCACATCTTTCTTAATTGATTTGGATTCTCAATTCAAAGGAGCAGTCGATGGGGCCTATGATTTTCTTACTAATCAACAATTTAAATACAACATCAATGATCGAAATTATTTCACAGGATGGCAAAGGGCTTGCGAATTTTACACACAAGATCTTGAAGCCGTTAAACGTAGAACTAATGAAAGAAAGACCTTAGGGAGAATCCGTTCAGAATATTTAAAAAATCTTGAACAAAATGACAAAAACGTAGATGATCATATTTCCGAAAAAAAAGTTTTATACAAACAAAAAGAGAATGCGTTTTCAAGACTCTTAAGGTTAAGAAAATTTCAATATGACAGTTGGAAGCAGCAAAATCAAGATAAGTTCAACGTTTTTTTAGATGATTCAGAAACAGCGTTTAAAGAATTAGAAAAGCTTTATACAGAAAAACTAAAATTAGAAGCTCCGGCTACATATTGGAATCAAAGAGCTGAAAAACTGAGACGGCAAGGGAATACCTGGCTGGGATGGTTAATTGGTTTTACAGTTATTGCCATCTTATCATTAGGGGTAGTATTGTACTTCATTTCGGACGGCACCTTAAAAGAGCTCTTTGAAAGTACTGGAAGTGCAATTAGGTGGTCCATTGTATTCATAACCTTTGTTTCGTTCTTGGCATATGGGGTAAGAACTTTTGCAAAGCTGATGTTTAGTGCTTATCACTTGACACGAGATGCAGAAGAAAGAGAACAACTGGCCTACGTATACTTAGCTTTGAAAAAAGAGAAGAATATAGATGAAACCGAAAGACATTTAATTATGCAATCATTGTTTAGTAGAGCAGATTCAGGTTTGTTAAAAGATGATTCTACCCCATCAATGCCCGGAGGAAGCGCATTAGAAAAGTTTATGGGAGGTTCAAAATAAGAATAGTTTTAACCTCAATTTGAATTAAACTCAACACATAAATTGTTAAACTTTGTTAAAAGGTGAGCCGCGCGGTGAGTCCAAAAAACGACCCTTTGGTAGGCCTTATATACCGGGCATTTCAATGAAAAGTTCGAGTCCCGTCCAAACCGATTAGTAAATAAAGGGCTTCGATTTCTCGAAGCCTTTTTTTGTTTTCAAAATTGCAGACTTTCTCATTTAGGGAGTTATCTAACACACTTTAACACAAATAAGGTGGTTTTTTATTGCTCAGTAGAAATTTAAAGGGATAGAAATAATTCTAACAAATTGAATTAAAAAAATTCCTATACACTCATAGCCATCTTCCCGTTGGCATCAACATATCTAAACCAATAGTCCCAGCCCGGCAAAGGATTACCTAAAAAAGGTTTTCAAGAAAAGTTCCCTCGAAGCTTCGGGGCCGTCCAGACCGCAAGCAATAAAACCCTTCACGAAAGTGAAGGGTTTTTTAGTTTCAGGAGGTCACAAGCTTGCTTTTTTGGAAAGAAATTAAAAAATAGCTTGCCAATAAGGTTAGCGGCAGGGTTTGTCTTCTTGCAGGGACACCCTTTGTGGCAACTTTCGAGGGAAACAAGGAAGCAATCGTTTAGTCCTAATTTTTTTTGAAATAATACATTGTGATATTTTAATTGCATAGGAAAGTTATTACATTGAGGTGTATTACGATAGCATCCATTGAGAAGGTAAAGAGTCATCACCATTAGAACTGGTTATAAGGAAAATCATATCAATTGCAACTCCATGAAAAAGTATAACGTTACAGTATTTTCCGTTTTATCAATAGGACTTTTGTTCTTTTTTGTGAATCCCTTGCATTCCCAAAAACTAAAAACCGATGTGGTTTATGGAGGAAGGGGCTTTACTTGGGGATTACAAATGTCCAGTTACGATCTAGTGGTGCTGTTCCGGAGTGATGGTACTTTTTGCGACCGTTTGGAAGATGCTGATTGGCAAGCCAAGATTGACGGCCGTTATAAGAGAACCAATGATAAGATTGTCATGGAGTATTCGGATGGTGCAGAAGAAAACGATACCATTTTCTTTAAACGGAGTAAAAAAGGGAATAGGTTGATTTTCTATAAAGGGGCCCAGATGGTGAAAATGAAGATCGCCAATACAATACCTGAAGGATTTTATGAATTCAGTAAAGCTTCCAGTTCCGGTGGTATGGGAACGGGTTCGGTCTATGTGGGTACACAAAAGAACAAGGGCTATAACTTTTATAAGAACGGTACTTTTGACCGGAGTACTTCCAGTGGGGTTTTCTTAAGTGGTAAAAATGTTGGGGGCGGAAGCGGGAGCGAAAGCTCGGGAAAAGGCAAGTATACCATGGAACAGGGTTTGCTTACACTAAAATATGATGATGGTACCATAACGAAAAGCAGTTTTTTCTATAGCCGCCCAGATGATGGCGATGAAGGGGTTTTTATGACGGCCATCAACGGTTCGATTTTTTTCTCTGGTATGGAAGAGGAAGAAAGCACAACTCAAAATAGTACCGTCAAGACCTCCAAGGAAGTGACGAATCGAGATGTCAAATCCGTGGAACAGAAAGGAATGCAAATCTTAAGGGATGCAAAACTTGTACATGGTGGCCAGGCCCTTGACCGACTAAAAACAATGGAGGCGGATATCGTATTTTCAGGACTCTCTTTTAAGGTCTCGATGGATTTTGAAAGATCGTATTTACGATTGGAATCCACATCGCCAGGTTTCAACTATGTGGAACAACTTGAAGGTAATGAAGGATGGGTGCATCAAAACAATGTGACCACATCACTTTCCAAAGATCGTAAAGAGGAATTACGCATGACGTTTTATACCGGACTTTTTGGCTTAAGAGATCTGATTTTGAACGAACTAAAAATTAGGGATGTTGTTGAAACCAAAGATGACCTTCTTCTGGTATTGGCACAAATGGGAACACATAAAATGGGATATGTAGTGGACAAAAAAGATAAGGTGCTGGTAGCCGCTATGGTGCCCAAAAATGGCAAAAGTGAAATCACCTATTATTCCAACTTAAAAAAGGATGCTGACCTTTTGTTGCCCTTTACGGAAACTACCGAAGGTAAGGATGGAAACACCGTGGTGAGGTATACCCAATACCGTATCAATCCGAACTTCACGGATAACGACTGGCAAATGAAAAAATAGGCTATCACAGGTCAATAACCAATGGCAATTGACCACCACGCCGGTACTGGTCACAACAAGTGGTATACTAGACTTATGCTTTTGCTTCGGGCGGTCAAGGGTGCTTGCCCAACGTGACACTGAAATGGAAAGGAACCTACGCACCAACACTAATCCGATAGGGCATTTTGGTGTGGAACTTTTGGGCGTGACGAAAGTTTTAGGATACGGATTTAGTACTTGCAGCGTGAGACCTCATTTCAATCGATTATGGGCTTTTTGAGCAAAATGCTTTCCCAATATGTAGTGTTTCCTTTCAACCAAGGGAGGGTAAAACAAGCTGTCGTTGTGATTACAAAAATATCTTCACTAAGAATCCGATTTTATGTTTTTTGTAGCTGCGGGAAATTAATGGGTATAATCCATCCTAGAAATTTATACCCATGGGAAGCTGACAACGTCCATCCAGCAGTTTTTATAATGTCGATAGCATTCAATGATGATTTTAACGAAAACTAAAAACATGAAAACAGTATTTAAAATCCAATCTTTTATTCTTTTGTTCCTTTTTCCCTTGCTTTTAATGTCCCAATCCTACTACTTTTTAATGGAACCAAGTAGGGATGGAAAGAACGAGCAGATCCTGCAATTGGGTGAGAACAATGGCACCAAAGTCTTGGCTATGGCCTCATGCGCGCAATGTATGCCGGCAGTGTATACTTACAATGCCAGTGCTAGCAAGGCTGCTTCGATGGAGGTGTATGGAGTTTCAGGAATCTATGTTATTCCTTATGATGGCAACAGCTATATTGCTGTAGCGCCTAAATCCCCCCTTGTAGGTTTGGGAGAGGGTGTGTGGCAAACGTTCCAGTATTCAAATTTCTTTAGCAAAGAAAGGTCCAAAGTAAAAAACATGACCAAGGATATTGTGGAGCAATGGGCCATTACGCTATCAAAACGGATAATGCATGGTGAAGTATCCAACGACAAAATGGATAAAGGTGACAATCGTTACTATTCCGCTTTACAACCCTCGAATGTGTCATCAATAACTATCTCAGAAAAGTTGGTGAACATTGGGTCAACAACGTTCCATCACTTTGAAGAGTTGAGCAAACTACTTGGGGTAAAGGTATTCAGTGAACATAACAACAGAAGGGAACATGTGTTTATCGAGGGGCCAGAATCCATCATTTGGGCCAAGTATGGCCATGGCCATGATTTGGGTAAATCTATTTGGGGGGAGCAAGAAAAGTTCAATTATTACCATAAAGACCAACAAAAAATACGTGAACTTTTAGTCAATAAAAATGCACAGGATGCCATAGATGCCAAACTCCAGGATTGGTCATTAAAAGCAAAACAGTATCGCGAAACACAATATGCGCAAAAGGAAAAAGCGGAAATCAAGGACAGGAGGTTACTCTCAAAAGGCTTTTCGAACCTAGCACTTGAAAAACAGGCATTGACTGCCGCAAAAAGTTGGGCAAATCAGTATGGTTGGGAAGAAACGGTGATCAATGCCTATTTTATGGGAAACGATTGGAACATTTATCGAAATTCATTGACAGGCGTTCAGTTAGGCAGAAGAATTTCAGGGGTTATTGTGATGAAGCGAAGGGATGGCAACTGTAGCTTTCATCATGCAACCTTTGCCCAGCAATTCAATGGAAGTGGTTATCAAAATGTATTTGTAGAAGGGATAACACCTGGGCAATATATGCTCTTATGCGAAAATGTAAACTGAGGAGGGCCAGAAATAAAAAACAAAGGAGGGTGTTCTGGAAATACACCCTCTTTTGTACAGCATTTATTTTACGTCAACGGCCCCTTCGCAATTGGACCCGGAACTATTGACCAATCTTGATTTTTTATAGGTAGTTCCTGCTACTTGGTACAGGTAAATGTCCTCCTCACAAGATACGGTCACCATGGCACCGGGATTTACCGTGCCCCCTGTCATATTGGTACCATTACCAAAACCCACTATTTTGCCCGTAAGGTTTTTTAGGGTGACTTCGGTTTTCGCATCTTCAGCGGCTTTGTTGGCGAAAAAGGCATCCCGTTTCTGGATTTCCCTATACTCTTCCGAATTATAATACTCGGCGTTCACCCTGTTGATTTCATCGGTTTCTTTGTCCTTGTCTGCCTTCAATTCTGCCAATTCCGCTTTTGTTTGGGCATTGTAGGGATTTGCTAACTGCACCTCTTTCATGGCCTGAAGGTAATCTTTGATACGGGCTTTATGGTCCACATCGTTCTGGGCCATGTAATGGGCATTCATACCCATGGCCTTGCCCATCTTTGCCGCCAACTTGTTCATAAAACCGCCTTTTTTCTTTTTCTTGCCTTTGCCTGCCGTCTCCTTTTTTTCCTCTTTGATGAGGGGTACCAAAATGGTCTGTATTTTAAAGTCTTCACACCCTTCACTGCAATACCAGATCTTATAGAGCACCTTATCAACGAAAATGAAGCTTGTGGCTTGGTTATTGCCAGCGCCGTAAATGTACCTCGCTGGGTGGGTATAATGGTCCAATTCGTCAAAATAGGGGCGCCATTCCTGGGTTTTGATCTTGCCATCGCCATGGTCTATTTTGGCTTCCAGACCAGCATTTCTGCCAAACTTGTTTTTTGCTATCGTATACGTGTGTTTATATCGATATTCGTCAAGGGTCATAAATTCCATTTTACCATCTGCATAGGGTGTAATAGCCGTGAACAGATTTTCTTGGGCCGTAGTGTATAGGCAAATACAAAAAGTGGTACTGAGAAGTATTGATTTTAGATGTTTCATGATTTTCCTGAAAATAAAATTGTGTTTTTGGTTTGGCAGTATCTTATCCCAATTTCTACTGCCATTTGATTAAGCAAGGGCAACCTTTAAGTTGCCCTATCATTTAGTTGATAGTGAATTATTGTTGGCAAATGGAATCCGTAAATGTCCAATTG
Organism: Croceitalea sp. MTPC5; assembly: GCF_036985505.1. Lineage (NCBI taxonomy): Bacteria > Pseudomonadati > Bacteroidota > Flavobacteriia > Flavobacteriales > Flavobacteriaceae > Croceitalea > Croceitalea sp. MTPC5. Next base: position 719,995 of record NZ_BTGQ01000002.1, on the reverse strand, counting down.
AAGGAACCTGTCAACGCATCATGCGCAGCAACTGAGGTACAGTATACCAATCCCGTTCCCCTGAAATCGACACCCAAGGGCATGTTGCTAGCCTGATTGGACAAGCTGTCCAACAAAAGGTCGTAATTGAACGTGCTCAACCCAGAATTATCAAGCATGCTTTGCATGGCCGAGCGATTTGCCAAAGAAGTAAACTGCCAGTTCCTTAGGTTTTGGTTAAAACTGGACGCATTTTCGAACATAGCCGAAAAAAAGTTTACGTTGGCCACGTTCCAATTGCCCACATCTTGATTGAAGCTGTTCGCATTTCTAAACATGAAAGACATGTTGGTCACGTTTTGAACATCCCATGAATCTAGGGGTTGGTCAAAAGTTACGGCCCCATTGAACATGCTATCCATCACGGTCACGGCTGAAACATTCCATGTATTGATATTTTGATTGAAAGCCGTGGCATTTAAGAACATCCTACTCATGTTGGTTACGTTCGCCACATTCCAAGAACCGATATCTTGGTTGAATGATGATACATTTTCAAACATTCGGGCCATATTCTGAACATTGCCTACATTCCAAGAGCCGATATTCTGATTAAATTCCGCATTGCCTTCAAACATGCGACTCATGTCAGTAACTTGTTCTACATTCCACCCACTGATATCTTGATTGAATGTTGCGCTAGCCGCACTTCCTTTGGCACTCCCACCTGCCGCAGCAAACATGGAAGCCATACTGGTCACATTGGCGACGTTCCAATTATTGATATTACCGTTAAAATCATCGGCACCACTGAACATACCTTGCATATTGGTAACCTTGCCCACATCCCAATTATCAAGGTTTTGATTAAAATCACTTGCATTTCTGAACATCACGGCCATGCTTTCCACATTGGAAACATCCCACCCGTTAAGGTCTTGGTTGAAGACCTGGGCACCACTGAACATTCCTGTCATCGTGGTTACCTGCCCCACATTCCAACTGCTGATATCTTGATTGAAAGACCTTGCTCCTAAAAACATCAATTCCATATCGGTTACTTTTTCGGTATTCCAATTTGAAATATCGTTGTTAAAACTATTGGCATCGATAAACATACTTTCCATATTGGTTACATTAGAAACGTTCCAGGTGCTAATATCCCCATTGAAATTGTTTGCCCTTCTGAACATGCGCTGCATATTGGTCACGTTTGACGTATCCCAACCGCTAAAATCCGGTGTCGTCACACTACAATCTTGAAACATGAAAGACATGTCGGTCACCAAAGAAAGGTCGGGACTGTCGGTTGCATTGATATTAAAATCACGGGCTCCATTGAACATCCCGGACATTAGTTCCCATTGAAGGTTACCCCATTGCTCTACGCTTCTTATGGCATCTTGAAGCTGTTGGCTGTTGAATGGTGCCCAAGGATACGATCCAGTAATCTCAACAGTATAAATACCACCGTTTGTGTATACATGGGCGTTGCCCGAAGTGTTGGCATCGACGGACTCTACGGTACCATCACCCCAATCAACGGTATAATCATAGGTGAAACCGCTCCCCCGCGGTAATCGGATACTTTCCCCGTCACTTACACGCCACCTAAATATAAATGGAATGGAACCGGGTGCCGTTTCCATTACATCTTGCAGGGTAATGGTTGCCGTAATGGTCTCGGATTTTGTGTTAGCGGTCACTTCAACTTCCGCTGTTAGGGTTGGATTGACCTCAAAATCAAAAAAGGCGGCATTGGCCACCGTTAATTCTCCTGTTTCGGCGTTTATGGCCATGGCACCTTCGGGTGTCTGTTGTGTTATTGCGAATGTCAAATCACCCAAAGTGGTACTTGCCGAAATTGTTCCGAGGGATTGGCCAATGGTGGGATTTTCATCAATAGCCACTGCAAAGTCTTGTGCCGTTAGTACGGTCTCATCGACATCGGTAATGGTTATGGTGATCGTTGAGGTTGCCGTTTGCCCCTCGACGGTCGCTACCGCGGTGGCCGTAAATGTCGGATTGGTCTCAAAATCGATAAGGCTTGCCTCTAAAAAGGAGAGTTCGCCGGTACCGGCATTCACTTTTAGTGCGCCATCAGGAGAAACATTGGTCAAGCTAAAGGTGATTTCCCCCCTGCTGGTGCTTGCTTCCAATGTTCCCAAAACGGATGTTGGGTCCACATCTTCTGGAACGGTAAGGGTAAAATCTTCAATGTTCAATTCAATGGGTTGTGGGCTGTCATCATCTTGGCTACAGGCAAAGACCAAAAGTAAGACTAGGCTACCCAATAGTGCTTTTAAAGAGTTTTTCATGGATTTAATGTTTTAAAATTTAGTTTTCAATAAAAAACTCCCACAATACCATAATGTGGTACCATAAGAGTTCCCTAAGCAAACTTACACCCACTCATGCCGTTGAAAAGCGACGATTGCTGTACCGTAATTTTGAACTGCCCTAAGCCGTTCTTGCCCTTCTAAAGGTTTTTGGAAACCCTAGATGTTTTGGATAATTTTCAGGAACTCTTCTTTATTGTCCCTAGAAATGGAGGCGGTAAGTTGTTCGTCCATTTCAATGTAACCCCCATCAGACTTCACATACTTTCTCAAATGCACGAGATTGATCATAAAAGAACGGTGGGGCCGATAGAAACTCGGCACTTTTTGCAGGGGTTGCACAAAATGCTTTAATGGCTTGCTGACCACCATTTCTTTGTGTCCCTTAATATGGAAGGTGGTATACATGCTGTCCGCTTTGAGCATGATAATATCGTTGAACGAGACAAATTCAATACCATCACTTACGGGTAAGGCTATTTTGTCAAACCGCTTTTCTTCTAGAAAGACCTTGAGGTTTTCAAGTTTGTCGTAGAGGGTCGATTTTCCGATAAAGGCAATGGCCCTATCCACGGCATTTTTGACCTGTTCCGGTCCTATGGGTTTCAGCAGATAATCGATTGCGGACAATTGAAAGGCCTCCAATGCGTACTTTCGGTAGGCGGTGGTAAAGATGATTTCAAAGTTTGATACCTCCCTACTGATGAAATCCAAGATCTCAAGACCTGAATGGCGTGGCATTTCAATATCCAAGAATACGATATTGGGCGCTTCGTTTTTAATGATATCCACACCACCCATCAAACTATCCGCTTGTAAGATCGTTTTGATTCTTGGGCAGTTCTCGGTGACCAGAACCCGCAAAAGGTTTCTGGCCTTGGCCTCGTCGTCTATGATAAGTGCTTTCATACAATTGTTTTCAAAAGGGGAATGGTCAGTACGACCCTGGTGCCGTTTGCGACCCCCCCATCGGTGTATAGGTCATTGATTTCTATCCCTATTTTTTTGTCCCTTCTATAGTTGAGCAGCTCTAAACGGTCTTTGGTTGCCTTTGTTGCAAATGACCCATGAACCTTTCTTTTGAGTTCTTTGGTATATTCACGCCCTACACCATTATCTTGTATGGTACATTTGATTTTATCTTCATCGACCAATGCAAAAACAATGTCAAGCTTTCTATGGTCCTTTTTATGCAATAACCCGTGTACCAAGGCATTTTCAACAAAAGGCTGTATAAGCATGGTCGGTATCCTCCCTGATTTGGGCACACCGATCTCGATGACCATTGCGTATGAAAAGGTCTCTTCAAACCGGAGTTTTTCCAATTCAAGGTATTTGGAAAGGGTATCATATTCCTCTCTAATGGTGACGGCACCAACTTCACTGAAATCGAGATAGGAACGGATCAAGGAAGCGAATTTTTGTAGATAACTACTGGCCTCCTTCTTTTTGTTCAACACCACATATTCTTGAATAGAATTCAAGGAATTAAAGATAAAGTGCGGATTCATTTGTGCTTTCAGGGCCTTTAGTTCGCTGTCTCGATACTGTTTTTCCAGCGCCAATTGCTTCTGTACTTGTTTTAGTTCAACCGCTGCCACTTCAGCACTTTTTTGGGCCTTCGTTTTTTTGATATAATAATTATAGATAATGGCCACTGCGAACAGAAGAAACAACAAACCGACCAAAAGATAGTTCTTGATGCGATTGTTGGCCTTGGCCAGTGCGGCCTCCGCTTTGGCCGTATTCTTTTCCGCTTCTATTTTTTCGGTCTCGAATTTGGTCTTCATTTCAGCCAGAAGACGCTTTCGTTCTTTTGAATCCAAACTATCCTTAAGTGCAGTATAACGTTTGTAGGCAGCATTTGCCGAATCTCGCTTGCCCAACGCACTGTAGCTTATAAATAGTTTATGGTCCAAATCTTTTATAAGGGCCAAATGTTTGGTTTTTGTAAAGAGCTCCTTTGCCTTTAGATAGTAAGGCACGGCCTTGTCATGTTGGTTTTGTACGCTTTCAATATTCCCTAGACCAATATAGTTTCCACCAATACTGGCCAGTCGGTCCACTTTTTGAAAATATACTAGGGATACCATTAGGTTTCTACTTGCTTTTTCAAATTCCTCTAATCCAATATAGGCATATGCTGCTTGGGCCATCGCTGACATTTTTCCACCTTCGTCCCCAACATCATCATAAATGGCAATTCCCTTATCATAGTTGGTAATGGCTTGCTCAAATTTCCGCATTCTTCGATAAATATTGGCTAAATCAACATACTGCTTGCCCTTTTCTGCACTGTCTGGTTCGTCTTTGGTCATTTCAAGGTTTACCATACTTAACTTCAGGGCTTCCTCTAAATACCTGGCTTCTTGATATAGCGCCAATAATTCTTTATTGGCCCTTAAACGATTGGTTTTGTTGTCGTTTGAAATGGCAATATCCGATGCCTTTTGCAGATAAAATAGCGCGCTGTCTCTTGATGCATTCAACCTGAAAGCGACGCCTACCCTGATCAACGAATGAAACAGGTTTTGCCTTGACTCGGTAGCGTCTACCATTTTTAAAGCCTTTTTGGAGTAAGAAAGGCTCTCCTTGATATCCACTTGTCCGTAAAACTCAGATAGTCGCAATAGCACCTTGATCTTTGCTGTGTCGGTCAAGGATTTTCGTTGTAACAACTGCTCTAAACTATCGATCTCTGATTGTTGTGCCATACACACCAGAAAGCCAAATAAGAAACAGCTATACAGATGAATTTTTTTTAACCTCATACGCTCAAAAATAGGATTTCCTTTTGGCTATGTTGTGTAAAACTGCCCAATAGTTGAAACCGGTTTCTGAAAGTAAGCCTTCGGAACAAAAAAACATAGGAAGTCAATGAGTGAAAATGGTAAGAAAATGTACTTCGGTTTTTCCGGGATGTACATTTTTTTGGCAACGGGTGACCAATTTTTCATTTTCTATATGATAATACCATAGGCAAGTAATCATTTTCAAAATATACGATTAAGGTTTATTACCCGTTAAGAAAAATCACTTTTTATTCCAGGAAGAGGGATTATAGATGGGTTTCCTAAACCTGAAATGGTAAAAAAACAAAGCCCGCATTTTATGCGGGCTTTATCAACTTCAAAATAGAGTTAGACAATGAACTAAACTAAAATGATGTGATACTAATTATTGCCACTTCCTAAACTTGGGGTAGTGTCTTCTTCCCAATCATCGGAAGTAAGGCCTTCACCATCATAGGCGATACTGCTGCCGGTGGCCACATTCGGCACAAAACCGCCCGCATTCCAGATACCGGCCTCAACGGCGACGCTCTCCCTGGCATTGCCCGCAGCGCCCCACTGCACGAAGCTCCTGATGTTTACCGCGTCACCAAAACCATCGTTGTTGGCATAGAGGCCAAGCCCACCGGCATCGTCTGCGGCCTGTAAGGTGGCCGGGGTGATGACCAAGAACTCCCCTGGGGCAAGGTTTGCGGAACCGGAAACAATGGTGGTCATGGCCGCGTCACCGATTCTAAAGTACTGCCCGGGGCCAAGGCACATCCAATAGTTTGAAAGGTCTACCGTTACGTTACCGTTGTTGTAAAGTTCTATCTCATCATTCACCAAGTACTCCACTTCGTTGATGATTACGGAACGTACCTCAGTTTCTGTAAATACATTGGCTTCTCCTAGGGTAATTGTTCCGGTGCCGTCCCAATCATTGGAAGTAAGGCCTTCACCGTCATACGCGATGCTGCCTCCAGAAGGTACGTTTGGTACGAAACCACCTGCGTTCCAGATACCGGCTTCCACGGCGACGCTCTCCCTGGCGTTGCCCGCAGCGCCCCACTGCACGAAGCTTCTAATATTCGAGGCGTCACCAAAACCATCGTTGTTGGCATAGAGGCCAAGTCCACCTGCATCGTCAGCGGCCTGTAAGGTGGCCGGGGTGATGACCAAGAACTCCCCAGGGGCAAGGTTGGTGGAACCGGAAACGATAGTCGTCATGGCCGCGTCACCGATCCTAAAGTACTGCCCAGGGCCTAGGCACATCCAGTAATCGGTAAGGTCTACCGTTACGTTACCGTTATTGTAAAGTTCTATCTCATCATTTACCAAGTATTCCACTTCGTTGATGACTACGGAACGTACTTCCGCTTCAGGGGCCGTGGTAATATTCGCAGCGCCAAGGGTAACTGTAGCTGTTTCTGCCCAGTCGGAAGCGGCATTGCCATTCCCATCAAAAACGATGCTGTTATTTGCATTTCCCAACACCGGAACAAAATCCCCATCCGTCCAAATGCCGGCTGCAACCGCAACGTTTTCCCGAGCGCTTCCCGCATCTCCCCATTGCACAAAATCAGCAATATTCGCTGCATCGCCAAAGCCAGAATTATTACGGTAAAGGCCTAGGCCACCGGTCGCGTTTGGCATATCATAATCCAATACCAGAAACGCACCGGGAGCAAGATTGGCATCGCCACTGGCGATGATGCCACCCACTTGAATATAGGTGCCCGGCCCTAGGCATAAAAAGTAGTCACTAACGTCCATCACCGCATCACCGGTATTCGTGAGTTCCACTTCGCCACTTAAATAGGCTACTTCGTTGATGACGATATTGGCCGAACCTGCTGGAGGTGTCGGTGTAGGGGTAACGACGATTTCATCGGAATCATCTTCTGAACAGGAAAATAAAATTCCTGCGATTACTAAAAGGCTTGCTAATTTTTTCATTATTGTTTTTTTATGTTTAATTATGCTGCAAATGAAGCACAGCCTGACCTCCCGTACATTAAAAAGATAGGTGAAGCGGAATTTTCACCCTTAAAAAGGAAATATTTGGGTTGAAATTTTGATGATTTTGTGCTTTTGAACCCAAATCGGCCGGATTATTTGGCAGGCCTTAATCTGTTCATACGCTACAGAAATATTTTGATTAAAAACCTTACGGAAACCCTTAGAACTAAAAGTTAAGCCAATTTTTAAACGCTTTGGTCTTTGGTCGGCTTACGATAAATTCTTGATTTCTGGGTGACGAAACCGTCAGTTTCAAACGATGGTTGAAGTAAGGGTTCACTTTCAAAATAGCTTTCTTGGCAATCACCTGTCCGCGGTTGATTTGATAAAATATCTTTGGATCCAATGTGGTTGATAATTGGTCTAAGGTTTCATCAACGATAAATCGTTTGTCTTGGGTAACCGCAAAAGTGATACTGTCTTCTGAATAAAAGTATACGATATCCGCCATTTGCACTTGTACGAACCCGTTGCCATCCTTAACCAGTATTCCCGATCGATATTCTTGGGTTTGCAACGAACCCAGAAGCTTTTTCAATATCCCAGGCGCCAAGGAGGACGGTTGGTTTGTTTTTTGAAATTTGTCCAAGGCATGCTTTAAGTCTTCTTTGCGGATGGGTTTTAATAAATAGTCAATGCTATTGACCTTAAAGGCTTGAATGGCATACTGATCAAATGCGGTGGTAAAAATGATGGGGGCAGTAATCTGGGTTTTTTGAAAGATCTCAAAACTGAGCCCGTCGGCCAATTGTATGTCCATAAATACCAATTGTGGGGTTGCATTGGTCTTAAACCATGTTATGGCATCTTCTACGCTATCAATTACATCCAATACCTGATAATCAAAATTGCAGGCGTTCAACATATTGCGTAACTGTCGAACGGCGCGTGGTTCATCTTCTATGATAAGTATCTGCAAAATCGTGGTTTTAATCAATTTGCCTTAACAAAGGCAGGGCCACCCTAAAGTTGCCATCTTTTCTTTCCATTTCCAAACCTTTGGGGGATATTAAAGCATAACGTTCCGTGATATTTTTGAGTCCTAATTTGGTTGAGGGCAATTGGGTCGATTTGGGCTGTATACGATTGGTTACCGTCAAGTACTCTTCTTTAATCGCAACTTCAACACATAAGGGTTTTGCTTTTGAAATGGTATTATGTTTTATGGCATTCTCTAAGAGTAGTTGCAAGCTCATGGGTACAATCATATGATCAAGAAAAGCATTGGTAAGATTCCAATGAACCTTTAAGTTGTCGCCAAACCGTTCCGATTGGATATGTAGGTACGAACGGGCAAATTTCAATTCGTCGCGCAAGGGTATTACATGGGCGTTGCCCGATTCTAGAATAAAACGGTAGACATCCGCTATTTTATCCACAAATTCCATGGCCTCTGCCTTGGGGTTTTCCTCGATGATATCGCGTAGCGTATTGAGCGTATTGAACAGAAAATGGGGTTGTGCTTGGTTTCGAAGGGTATCCAGTTGGGTCTGGATCACGACTTGTTTTGCACGTTCTTCTTCTCGGATAGCTTTTTTTAAACGGATGTAAAAATAAATAGCTTCATAAATGGCCATGATCATGGTGCTTATGATAATCACAGGAACAATGATCCTAGACCGTGAACTTGGATTGTAACTGAGGTTCCAGAGCCACGAAATCAGCTTTCCCCCAATAACATCCACAAAAATCACTGTGCTTACTATGGCTAGAAAAAGCAGGGCTATACGCTTGCTATTATCCTTTAACAAGGGGTATTTTTTTCGTAACCAGATCATCATCTCTCGAATGATGGACCAGTTGAAAATAGAAAAGAAAAGCGATGTACTCCAACGTAAGATGGCCTCCCCAAAGGGATACCTGCTAAAGGAGTTGCTGAAGATGTAATCGGTGACAAAACTCAAAATGATAACCCCGATGACCATGAACCAGGTATCGTTGAAACCTATCCACTGTTTGCGTTTTTTCTTGTCGAATCGTACTAACATCAAGGACCAAGTTACAAACGAATTAACGGAATACCACTTTTCGCTTGATAGAAAGTGAATGCGATCCAAGAGGAATAAAACAACCCAAATAGCAATATATAACGCAGTTGGTGGCTTTTTTTGATATTCCATTTGTGGCCGATCCAAAATGCGAATAAAGGAATGAGCTGTATGCCATGCAACCCGAAGAAATGGGCGATACGCAGATCACCTGCAACGGTACTCCAGTTCAATAGGGGCAATCCATCACCTCCGTCGGCGACACCTACGTTGTGGGCCATTTGTGAAATCATGGTTCCCCCGATCCAACTTCCAAAGAACACAACGATCCAACCTATTAAAATCGCAAACTGTACGGGTCGCCCTAAGGCGAGCTTCAATCGAATGGTATCAATGATAAAAAGTACCATGATCAAGACATTGATACCGATAAGGATACCCATACCCGCGAAGAGCATCGCGTCAAAAGCGGTACTGCCATTGTAATGCGATGGAACTCCCCTTGCGGCTTGGTATACGATGATGCCGAGTTCAAGTAATAAGGTCCACGAAACAATATTACGAATGCTATTTTTCTTTAGGGTCGAATAGGGGTAAAAAGTAATCAAATACCCAACGGTCGCTACATAGATTGCAGTGGAAATCAAGAATTTGAAGGGTTTGATCCAAACGTTGATCCCCGCTAATTGCCTATCGTCAAATGCCAGTGCGACAAGACAGGCGACTGCACCACTAAAGAAGAGCATCACAATCGAATAAAGAATCGGACTTTCTTTTTTGAGGATTTTAAAAATTTGATTGATATACTTCATGATTGTTGTTTTTTGATGGTTTTTAATATGATGAAAAGGGCAAACCCCACGGGGCCGAACATAAAGGTGCCCAAAAGGCAGGGTACCATAAGCAGTCGATGTATTTTTAGTTTTGCATTTTGATTGACCATCCACATGCCTACCAGAAGATCAAAGGCCAGATAATGGATCCATCCTGCTAAGACGGCGTTCTCTTCGGTAAACAAGGCCATTACGGAATCCAAACTGCCAAAATCCATCCATCCCCCAATCTGTATGGCCCTAACAATAAAAACAACGTAAAGAATGGCCAGAAGTAAGGGGACGATTTTGTAATCAATCAAGAATCTAGTGACCTTCCATTTTGGGAGTGCCATTAACAATAGCCACATGGGCATCGCGGTCATATTGGCCGTACTGAAAATCTCGCTTGGTGTCATAGGTATCGGTTTTTCTTGTGTTTTTAAGTAGGGTCAAATATGTGATCTTTCATAAATAAATGAAATTGCAAAACGCTGAACCGTCGTATGTGGGTTTTGAATTGTATGCGTTTAGCCGAATTTCTGATGTGGGGCGTGCTTACCTAGAAAGTTGCTGATTTTGCCGCTGGGGGCATAGTGGTTTGATGATACGGTTGTCTTATCCATCAGATTTCCCAGAATTTAGCTGTCTATAATGGCAACTTAAATCCTTAGAAAAGGGCCTTTTAAGAAAATTGTTTCAACCACTTACCCTAGAACACTGCCCAGTTTAAACATCGGCAAGTACATGGCAACTAGAATGACACCTACAAAGACGCCAACGATCAAAATGATAAAGGGTTCTAAAAGTGTGGATAACAACTTTGATTTTTGTTGTACCTCAATGGAATATTGCTGATTTAACCGTTGAAAGATAAACTCTGTTTGATTGGTCTCTTCAGCAACCTTGACCAAAGAGACCATTTTGCTATCAAATAACTTATTTTGTTTCAAAGCGGTGCTTAAACTTTCGCCCCGAAGGATTTTTGAGGCGACTTCATCCAAAGCCTGTTTCAAGGGGGTGAATTTTATCATTTTACTGGCAAGCCCTATTCCCGTTAACATGGGCACTTTAGATGCGGTCAAAAGGCTTAATGCCCTGGTGAATTGTGATAAATACACCGCTTTAATAAATGATCCCACATAGGGAATCCGCAATAAGGCGTAGTCCTTTTTCTTTTGGAACCATGGGTGGCCAAAAACCAATTTTCTAAATACAAGGGATATCAAAATCACCGAAAAGATGATCCAACCATAATCTTTAATAAAGTTGGAAGCGGCAACGATGAGTTTGGTGATCCAAGGCAAATCTACCCCATTCTGTTTAAAAATATCCTCGAACATGGGCACTACCAAGCGTAGCATAAAAATAATCACAAGTAGGGCTGTGATCAAGATGATTATGGGATAGGTCAACGCATTGATCAAGTTTCTGAATTGTTCGTTCTTACGTGAAAAAAACAAACCAAGTTCCGTAACAATGTCGGTCAATGTTCCTGATTCTTCACCAATTTTCAGGGAATAAAACTCATATTCTGAAAAATCGGTATTTCCTTCAATGGTCTCAGATAGATTTTTACCTGATATCAGGCTGTCTACAATGTTCTCTATGAATTGCCGTTGCTTTTCCTTTTTTTGCCCTTCCAGAATGAGACCGAGTGCTTCTTTCAGATTGATTCCGGCCTTTAGTAAAACACCGAGTTCAGTATAAAAATCCTCCTTTTTTTTATTTGAGAATGACCTACCAAAAAGATGGATCTCTTTTTGGAGCAGGTTCGACAATCCACCTGAGGCTTGTTTTTGGTCGTTATCATTATGTTCCAGTTTAAAGCCCATTATTCGTTCATATAATTAGCTGCATCATTTTCTCGGTATACAAAAATGCTTTTCCCACCCATATCCTCTGTGGTAAGTAGTTCTAAAGCATTGATCTTCCCTTCTCGAACCTCGGTTCCATCAAAATAGAACCGTTTTTGACCAAGTTCAATATTAAAAGTGTCGTTTTCCCTTATCAATTGGTCTTTAAGTAATCGGTACTGAATGCTGCCCAGTTCATTTTCAAAGACCAACTTTTGTTCGTTTTCGAGGAAAAAGCTATTTTGAAAGGTTCGAAAATCACGCCATAAGGCCCGTCTCAAAAGTTGTAGTTCCGTACCTTTTTCATAATTTTTACGGGTAAGGTCCATTTGTTGCTGCACTATGTTTAATATGGAAAATGCCAAGCCGACAACAATGACCGTAAGCAATAAGACCACTAACATCTCACTGAGCGTAAACGCTTTTATTTTTTTGGTCAGCTTCATTCTTCAGCGATTAGATTTGTAGCCACTTTTTTTTGGGTTATGGTATTTGTAGCTTTCAGTTCAAAGCTATCCAGCCCTTCGCGTTCCAATATAAGACCTTCGATTTGCCAGTTGTTCCAATCCTCAAAATAGGGTAGTGTAAGCATTTTGTTTACATATTGATACTCCAATTTTTTAAGGTGTTGTGTAATGGCCTGAACATCGTTTTTAGCCCTTGCTGCCAAAAGGGAATTCATGACCAAACTGGCGACCATAAAGATAATGACGATCAAGACCGTGGCCACCATGGTTTCCATCAGGGTCGACCCTTTTATTTTTTTCAGTACAACCACTTTGCAATTTTTTTAGGGGCTGCCGTATCATTCCAACCGAGTCCGACAAACTGCTCTTGCAATTGATTAAAGTCAATGCTGCCATTATAGAGGTGGTTTTGATAAATACTGCCATTTTCCAAGGCCATAAAGCCATCGGTATACACACTGCCCCTTACCTCACCTTTGAGTTCTACATTCTTTTCGCAGTGCAATTGGCCAATCACGGTCGCATTGGTGTTTATCTTAATTTGGGGATAGAACATCTTTTCCTCTGAGCGCTTCTGATAGATAAGAATTCCCTTGATGATGGAACCGGAACCTACAAATAGAGGTGCTAGATTGGGTTGGTTTTGTTGTTGGTCAGTGGCCGTTTCATGCAAAACCAAGGCCGAAGGGTAATTCAAGATACAATTGTTACCAACTTCGATACGTTTTGAGGCGAAAGCTTGAAACGTACCTTTGGTGTTGTTTTTTATCGAAATGGTTGGGGCGGCCAGTATGATGTCTTGTAGGTTTGATGAGGCGTCAACCTGAATCTCACGACTTGCCACTACAATAATGTTTCCGGTCAGGGAAACCGATGTCAAGTTGATATAATCACCGGTAATATACTTTGTAGGTTGTAAGAATGAATTCGAATAAGATGAATTTCGGGATGGGGTAAGTGGTACGACCCCATTTTTTGGCGAAAAAGGCCCACACAAATATTTTATGTTTTTCTCCTTTTCAGATTCTAAGTTTGGAAGGATGGCCGTACTCTGGGTTATGGTACCATGGACCAATCTATTGCCAAAATAAGAATTACCAGAGATAGTGCCTGGCCGTATCCCTTGTTGCGGTAGCACGGCATTACCAACGATCTTGGTGTTGCCAGCTACTATCAAGGGTCGTTGGTTGTCTTTTAAGTATAGTGCCGGTAAAGTTTCATCGACACCGTAGCCTACCAAAACACTACTGCTAAAATTGATTTTTTCAAAGGAAGATACTGCGGTATAGTGGTCAAATACGCCCCAAAGCCCTTTCTTGACTTCTGTCGAAATCCCATCTTTTTCGTAGCTGTTGTTGTTTGAAGCTATTGCCTTTCCGTTAGGTTGTAGGGCGAGCTTTACCGAAAAGCTATTGCATTCGATTACTTCCATAAATTTGTTGCTCTTTTTTGCAAAAAAAATATGACTGTGGCTGAGTAATACAAAGGTCAACAACAAAACTGCGATCACAGCTCCTATAAAAAGCACAAATTGCAAGGAACCTGCTTTTATTTTATGGTTCTTGGTCATTGCTGCAATTGAATGGTCTCTATGACGCCACTATAGCGAATCCGGATGCTTTTCGCCGTTCCTTTGAGCAAGGTCACGCCCTCATGGGTCTGACCGTTTTTCAGTAATACCTGTTCGCCTTCAATAGCTATGAAAAAAACGCTGTTTTTACTGTTGTTGTCAATTATGGATCCGGTGTAGGTGACATTTCGTTTTTGAACTTCCTTTTTTTTGATGATAGGTTTTTTCAAGCTCTTTTTCTTGGGTAGGGTGCCTAAAAAAGGATCTCGATAATCGGCAACAATGCTAAAGGTATCCCTTTTGAGTGTCGTTACTTTGGTAAAAGTAACCTCTTTCATCGGGGCATTTTCTTGTTCGTTTGGGGAAAGGGCGCTGAAGATCTTAACACCAATGATACCCCAGATCATTAGCACTACACCCAAAAGCAGGTATGTTTTTACATTCTTTGACAATTAGTTAATGGTAAAGCTGAATGTTGAACTGTTTTCACTTTCATTGCCGGCTGCATCAAATGCCCTTACCAGCCAGAAAAAGGTGCCTGAGGAAAAATTTGCGGCATAGGTTTTATTTGCCCCAATATCACTACCCACCAAGGTTTCTAAGTTCTCATCAGAGAAAAAGTAAATACTATCGCGTTCTGCCGAGCCCGAAATATCCGTTCTTGTCCAACTAAAATTGACCAGATCATCATCTTGTATGGTTCCATCGGTAGGAGCGACTAGTTGTGGGGTATTGGGCGGGGTAGCATCCAAATCCTCATCGCCATTTACTTGAAAGGCATTGGTGAAGAAAGCGGTCTCAAAGCCCCCGTTCAATGCTTGTACCCGCCATTCGTATGCACCATTGAATAAGGTCTGTGTGATCTGCGTGCCCACATTGCCCAAGCTGTCTACTGTGATAATGCTATCGGCAAGAAACTGTTGGGCATTTCCAAAATTGGGCTGTGCCAGTTGAAACCGGTACAATCTTGCTTCGTCTAGAGCATCCCAATTAAAGTTTACGGTATTTCCGGTCACTACCGTACCCTCTAAAGGGGCAAAAATGACAACGGTTTCATTGGAAATGTCCGGGGATTCCAAAATATCTTCACAACTTGAAAAGATAAAGAGGGCCATCGCATACAAAAGAACTTTTTCAATCTTCATTTTAGAATTTTAGATAGGCTTTGTCCGATTTGATTTTTGAGGCTTTCAAATAGGTATTCCTAGGGCATTTTAAATCTTCGTCCACGATATTTTCTATCCGCAATCGGTGGTATTGATCTTCACCCCAACAAAAAGCACTTAGTCCGTAATCAAAAATAGGAAGATCTTTTAATTGGTAGGTTCTTTCCACATCATCCATATAGAGTACCAAAACAATGTTGTTCAATTTATCCTTTTTTAGTGCTGCCCCGTTTATGGCCAAAAACTCCTGTATTTCCAATTCGGTCAACGCTAGGTCTACTGAGGTCACCAAGCGGTGGTCGGGATCTAGGCTCAGATAGTCCCGCATTTCCCCATGCGCATCGTCATTGAGCATATGGGCGATGTCAATCTTGTTCTGTACCTGTAAGCGTATGTATTTGGGTTTGTATCGTAGCGAGTCGTTATAGGGTATGGAGTTGATCTTGGCAGCTCGGTGCATATGCCGTGCATAGGTGGTATAGCTTTCGATATTGAACGGTAATTCTTTGACCTCCACTTTTAACGATGTCCATTTGGGTATGCCAATTTGCTCGGCCGCATTGTACGACATATCCCCTGTTGTTTTAACAAGGGTTCCCATCAGGGGCAAATTCAGTAGTGCTTCTTGTTTTTTAGCCTTGTATGCCCCACATCCTAAGATGGTTAGCGCCAAAACGTATAGCAGTAATTTTTGAATAGGGTTCATGCTTAAAGAATTATCTTAAAAGTAACGAAAATTGTTTGTTCAAGGGCCTTGATTTTTGGGTTTTATGATTATCGTTTCAAGGTAAAATGCCCTGTCATTTGATGATGGTTGCTATTGAATATTAGGCTATGGTTACGATAGTAAACGGTGCTACCATCGGTGCGGAATAATAGGGCGTTATTAAAATCAGAGGTGACCGCACGGCCTTCTTGGGTTACCAATGCCCTATCCGTTAATGCTATTGGTGTGCCCGTATTACAATCGATTCCAGCGCTTGCCCCAAAATACCAAATGGTGGCTTCTTGTTGGGTATACCCAAAGCAACAAATAAAAAAAGTGATTGCTACGACAATTATTTTTCTTGGCATAAAAATCAATCAGTACAATTAGTACCAAGATTCGTTTTTATACCATTCAAACCTTGGCTATTAAAAATTCTTATTTATTACTCTTTTTCTAGCGATGTTATCGTTTACTTACACCACCTCTTATTAAAGATTAATTCTGATAAATAATGCCATAAAGTCTGTCGAAGACTGGCGTTAGCCGTACCCTTGCTTGAATATTCTTGAAACAACGAGGCTTATTCTTATATTTTTTCCAAAAATCACCATATTACTTTTGTACTCTATTTATAACATTCTTTGTTGCTATTGCTATGAACCAAATATTACAGACTAGCGTTATCGATTATTAAGGGGACAATGGGGACCCGTTATTACAGCAGCTGGATGGAAACAGAAAAACCACAGCCCCCTCCCAATGTCGTTACTTATAAAAGGTTCAAGCGTAATCTTTGTACTAGTACCCAGTTCTGCTTGCGCCAGCTTGTAAACTAATCTTTGTACATTAGCTGAATTGATTTTAAAATATCATTTTCAGGATTTGCTTTTATATATTTTTCTATTCTTTCTTTAGCCAAATCTTTTTTTCCAATTTTATCTAATAGATTAACAATCTGTATTTTTATTTCCAAGCTGTCTTGGAATTTTTTTTCCATATCAATTTGAATGTTTAGCGCTTTATTGAAATAATATATTGAAGAATCTTTATTTCCGGACAGCTCATAAATAGTCCCTCTTTGCGCTATAAAAAATGGAAGTAAATTACCATTTATTATTGCTTTTTTATTAATGGATAGTGCTTTTGAAAAATCTTTCTTATAGAGGTGAGCTAATACTACATATTGTAAAGCGTAAGTATTTGTTGAATCACAATTTAGAACTTTGTTGAAATTACTAATACTTAAATCCAGTTTATCGGTATTTAAATCTTTGTCCTCAATAAAATTGTTTAGATTTTTAAAAGCTATGCTGTTTGTTTTTTCAATATCACAATATTTATTGTTGCATGAATATAAAATAAACACAGTAAAAAAAATAATAT
This sequence comes from Croceitalea sp. MTPC5, assembly GCF_036985505.1. Lineage (NCBI taxonomy): Bacteria > Pseudomonadati > Bacteroidota > Flavobacteriia > Flavobacteriales > Flavobacteriaceae > Croceitalea > Croceitalea sp. MTPC5. The sequence continues at coordinate 702,933 of NZ_BTGQ01000002.1, read as the reverse complement.
GTATTTTTTTCATTATTCTCCAAATAAAGTTACTCTTCCACCAAAAGATAAGCCTCCAAAAATTGGATCTATCCCTGCTGGAATCCCTAATTTTGTGCCTATATGAGCTCCAGGCTCATTACCTTTATAGAACCAGTTTAATCTATGTAAACTTATTTTTAATCTTCCATTGTAACTATTCTTTATTCTAAAACTAGTGATTGCTGTAGGCAACATAGATGCATCAATAATTTGAGGTCCTTTTGGTATAGCTAATGAATTTGCTAATTCTCTTGTTTCAGAACTATCGTCAAATTCAATCTTTATGGATGAGGAAATAACCCCATTTGATCTCCCTACCCTAGGATCAGAACTTTTAGAACCTAACGAAACTCTGAAGTTGTAATCAGAAGGGTTAACACTACTAATAGATTTATTTTTACTCACTATTAAAGATAGATTGGAGTGCAGAGTAGTTGCTATAGCTGGATCTGCTCCAAATTGAGCAAATGTAGCATCTGGCTTGCTAAAAACTTCAAAATTCCCATTTAAATTTCGTTCCCAATCAAAACCATAAACTAATTCCACTCCATCAACTCCTTCGACTCCTGTTCTATCAATACCAAATTGTCCTGATTCATTTTCAAAAATTTCTCCACCCCCACCATTAAAAAACCTATACAAAAAGGCTCCAATCCATGTGTCAAAACCACCATCAGGATCAATTCTAGAAATTGGATTGTTGCCAATCCCCAAGTATGGTGAACTATACTGACCATAAGGATCCGTAGTCAACCACCGCCCAATCCTACCGTCCCATAAACGTAGTTCGAACGCTTCCTTACCAGTTTCAGAATCTTTTTCTTGCCCCTGAAAAGCATACCTATAGCTGTTTGCGTCCACTGAGTTTCTGCCTGGCATTGGCATACCAAAGGGGTAATAATCATTGTAGTTTTCATTGGTAGTATTATTACCACTCTTTTGAAATATAGCCCTCACATTGCCCAGATGGTCGGTAAGTTGGTAGGTAGTGCTGTTGCCCTGCCTGTTGTACACTGCCAAACGTTGGTTACCATAAATAGGCTGTTCTTGTAGGGTGCTATTATTGTATATGGCCATGATAGTGCCTGCTACGTCCCTTACATAATATGTGGTCATGTTGAGGTTGCCACTGCCATCAAAGCTCTCTTTCTTTACCCTTTGGTTGCGGTCGTTATAATAAAATTTCACTAATGTTTGATAGTACCTTTTTATCTCCGTTACCAGACCATTGGTATTATACGTATAAATAATGTTCTCTTGACTGTTATAGGTCAATTGCCCGATTTGGTTATAGCTGTAGTTGTTCCCATTCTGGTCCGCGATATCTTCTGCACCAGCGACATCTCCGGCGGCATCATCGACCCGTAGCAGTTGGTTGGGGCCGTCTTGTGGGGTCGTCTTATAGGCATAGCTAAGGTCGTCCATCGCATTGCCGCCCGTGGCATCTTTGTTACGCTTTAGGCTCTGAATATTGCCATTGGCATCGTACTCGATTCCCGATACATCATAATCCCCATCGGCATTGCCGCTGCCGCTGCCCAATTTGGCACTGAAGTAACTTCCTGATTGTGCATGGAAGCCCGGTTGTAGTGTAATACTGTTACTTGCTTCCAAGGTGGTGCTACTGCCACTATTATAGATACTGCTGTTGGTGATGCTAGGTGGTAGGTTACCCGCTCCCGCTCCGCCAAAGTCCGCTGCAGTAATCCAGTTGTTCCTATCATAACTATAAGCATAACTTGCCTCGCTCCCAAACATAGCACTGCGCCATCGTATGCCCTTGATGTTGCCGTTGAGCTGGTCGGTACCGTAAGTTGGTGTGGTAATGTTGGTAAGGTTCCGCTTGTAATCATCTTCATGGTAATCTACCTGTATTCCAAAGAGGTCGTTCGTATCTCCGCCAGGGTCATTGCTACTATTAAGACTAGGGTGGTTTATCCCCTTTAGCTGCCCAGCCAGATTGTAGACATAGTCCGTGCCCTGTGCGCCACCGGCTAGTTCTGTTCTTTTTAATGCGCCTGTCTCATAGTACTCATATTCTGCATGGGTGGTAAAGGTACTGTTGTTGGTAGATGTTTCTACTTTGGTGAGTTGGTCTACTGCATTATAGGTGTATCGGTGAACGAACTGCTCTGCCGATACCCCTTTCTGATAGATGACCTTGGTTACCAAACCTGTAAAAGCGTCGTACTCGTAATCTATCGTCTTAGTGCCTAGCCCTTGTATCTCTTGTACCAACCATTCTACACGGCCGTAGATGTCATAGCTGTACCAGGTTTCGCTGTTCTCGTTCTTGGTATAGGCGACATTGCCAGCAGAAAAATTCAAAGTAGGGTAGTTTGATTGTCTGGAACCTAGGTTATAGGTCTCATTGGTATCATCATACTGGGTTATTGTCCAATCATAACGTTGTGTCTGCAATCCATTATCAACGGATAAAGTGCTAAAACTGGCATTTACGAAACCACTGCCTATAGGTCGACCAAATTGATCATAGTCGGTATACGACACTTCGTTTGCCACCTTTTGTTTACTGTTCTGTGAGTAACGTATTTGACCATCTTCACGGTACTTGAACCAAGCCTCGCCATGGTCGGGACTTTTGGAATACACCAATTGCCCAAGTACGTTGTATTGATATGTTGTTTTGGGCTTGGTCAATTTTGAATTACCCAATGGCTGATAATTGGTAATAAGCCTGCCTACCTTGTCGTATTCGTTTAGGCTATAATCGTAATAATTCTCTTTGTAAGTGACCGTAACCGGATTATTGATATCATATTCTTCGGGATTATTTACCGACACCCTATAAAAACCATTGGCAAGACCAGTAGAGGGGCTTACGGTGGTCTCTGAAATTAAATTGTAGGTTGTGATCGAATTACCATTGCTTGTTACCGTAAAGCCCATGCTGCTGCCTTTTGGCACATGGATATCAACAAAACCCTGTTCATTGATACTGATACTTTGGGTACGGGTGCTACCTAAAGGTCCACTACGTGCCGCGGCCAACAACCTGCCATCACTGTCGTTGAACACCACATTCTCGTTGCCATGCACATCACGGCTCACGGTCTTTAACAGTTTATAGTCGGGGTCACTGTATTTGGCCTCGCCGAAAGCAACGGACTGTGCCAGTTCGCCTCCCGCCCGCATGGTGAAGCTATGACGCTGTGGCCACTGCCCATTAACCTTATTACCCCCAATGGCCTTCAACGGCATGCCAGGGTCAAGGTTGCTAAAAATAGTACGTGAGAATGGATATGACGTTATGTCCATATAACTGTTGCCAGGGTAGTCGCTGTCATCATTGGCGGTACTGTAATAGTTGCCTAGGGTATTTGCTGCATTACCCACCGTGCTGGGGTTCTCGGGGTTTGCCTCAAAATCAGCTAGGTTATAGGTGTTGTTTCCCGAATCGCGCATGAAGCTACTACGGTACCCAAAGGTTGTACCGACCGGTGCGCTCAAAGTGGTCAATGCTGCACGGCCATGATAATCGTATAGGGTCTGGGAGGTCCATATCTTATTGGTCAATAAATCTTTGCTCTGGACTTGCTGTAATCGACCTAAGATATCAAAAAATGATACCCCTCGACCTTTTACCTGTCCATTCACATCGAAACGCTCTAAACTGCTCCAATTCCTTCCTGTGCCCAAATTTTCGAAACTGTCTTGACCGTAGACGGTATTCATAATTAAAAAAGTGAACAAAACAAACAAGTGAAATAAATTTTTCATAATACCTAAATATCTTTTATTAATCCTATAACCAATATTCATAACGCTAATAATTAATAGTTACTGAAGAAGTTGCATTACCACAATTTCCAGGTTTTTTTACTTGTAAAGTGACTGTTCCAGCACTTCCGCCAGATGAGGAAGAAATACTTAGGTATGCACTCACTTGACCTGAACTAGGAAAAACCCCGGCAGAAACATTGGAAACACTGCCGTAACCGGGTAAGTTGCTGCCTACTCCATTAACCGATACATATCCCGTATAACCTGAATTTGTTCCTCCAACACTAGCACTATAGGTGATAGGTTCTCCTGGGGCTCCATGTAAAGTCAAGTTTTTGCTGCTTGAATTAGAACTATTGGTGGTGAAGTAGTAGGTAGGGACCACTGTTAATACATCTGTGAACGATTGGCTATTACCACTAAAATCCGTTAAAATAAGTGTGGCCGTTTTATTCCCTAAACTAGTGTAGCTGTGGGTGAGGGAAGACGGGGGATTGTTGGTGCCATTTTGCGAGGTACCGTCACCAAAATTAACCGACCAATTGGCTACGCCACCAGAACCTGTAAGACCAAAGCTAATCGTGCAACCTACCGAAGCAATATCTCCATTCGGAACAATACTACCGGTAAGGTTGCTACAAGTACCAACGTTTCCATCTTTGTAATACAGTTTGTTTTTGCTAATTATTTTAAATCCACCCGTCAAACCGCTTTGGTCAGCAATTTCAGCATACGTACTACATAGTTGCCCCGCCTCGTTATATACATATTGCGTTGCCAAATTACTGGCGCCAAGAATATGCGTCAACTCATCCCACTCGTTGTATACATAACTTGTCATAGAAGACCGTGCGGGATGGATCCTAAAATCATCATAATAAGTGGTACCTGAAGAAGATGTTACGTAAATGGTTTTGTTAGAAGAACTTAAATCTACATAATGGTTGAGTAGAACCCATTGTCCTGCTATAATTTTCTCACCATTAAAAGTTTTAAGACTGAGGCCATCATAAACCCTAGCATTGTTATAATTGTCTTTTGATGCCCATACCGAAATTTTATATTTACCCGAATTATGACCAGATAGTGTCGTCTTAAAACCTTGTTCTGAGGTAACCTTTATAGCATAACGGCCCGTATGGGAACGTTCTAGGGTTTGGCCTACATCATCTATGCCACCATCAAACAGGCCAAGTTTAACATACTCTGCACCACTATAGTATGCTCCATTTAATGGGGCGTTAGCCGTTGCAATGACTTTGGTGTGATCATCACCCATTCTGGTAGAAGCCCTATTACCATTGACATCTTCAATTTCTAATGCCATTGAATAAGGGTCATACTGATTAACTTTAGAAATTAATCTCCAATCTGAGCCAGAAGATTGAGAAGAAGAGGTATTCCAATTAAAGTTGTCATAATCGCCTGAATAGGATATAAATTGGCCGTTACTATCCATATTGCCATCCCATACATAATTCTGATGTTTGTGCCAAACATTTTGACTAACTCCACTAGAAATGGTATAGCTATTTGATTTCCAGGTGTTAATACTGGCACCTACTAGGTTCCATACATTATTATTTTTAATGTAACTCTTTTTCATGGCCTCTTGAGTCAGCATATTTTTATTTGTGATATCATCCGTTTTACCACCCATTGCATAACCACTTACGTCATAAGGGTAAAAGTTATAGGCGGGTATTTTTTCTTGTTTAACCTCAGTGCCATCACCTAGCAAAGAATGTGATTCTAGAACTTGCCCCGTAAGGAAGTCGTGTTTCACAAAACTTGTTGTTGTTTCTATGTTTTTTTGCAAAAATGTCGTTTGTTCAATCACGCTAGGGTATTCAACTCTGCTGGATGAACTTATGTTATAATTAGGATTCGATTGGTTCAAATCACCATGTCTACCATAAGTTTTAAAAGATTCTTGAACAATCCCTTGTGACTCATCAAAATCAGAAAAAGATTTAAATTTATTTAAAGTCTTAGAAATCAGTTGATTGTATTTGTTGTATGTTTGAATGGATCTCAACCTACCTAAACTGGCCAATTTGTCGTGTAATGTGTATTTATACACCCTGTCAAAAGAGGTGAAATCGTTGCCGATACTTTGTTCTTTTACCACTTTAAAGGCCTCACCTAGGCTGAAGTGCGTTTCTCCATTATTCATGTCAAGGTTATATGGTTTTAAAACATCGTGTTGATACACGGTTTTTTGAATCATGTTTGATTGACTGTCAAGGTTTATGACGGTGACGTATTCATACATAACATTGGGTGCGGGCAACTCTTCAATGTAGGGAATATTTTTGCCTCTCTCGAAAGGTTCATATGATGTAATTCCCGAGATTTTATCAGTCATTGGACTTCTGTAACCATAGTCTGTTTTATAAGTGTTAATTCCATCTGTTACCGATACCGAAGCAACGCGTATTCCACCACCTGATTTACCATTTGGGTCGTTGTCGGTATATATTCCATCTGTAACACTGAAAGAAATCCATTTCAAACAGGAGCTATTATTTGAAGGGAAATTATAGTTCGCGAGACAGTTTACTACCGGAAGCTGATTATGGAAGCTTAAGTCCGTTGATTCATTTACCCTAAGTTTAATTGAGTTATTTTGATTTATTTCTACTATAGTATATGGAATTACCTTGTTCCAATCTGCAATCTGACCAGCTTGAGTGGTATATTTAAAACCAAGTGCTAAATCTAATTCTGTACCAATTATTACAGAATTTGCAAAACTTGTGGGCACTAGGGAAGTGTCGAAAAAAACGGTCAGTTCATCTCCATTTTTTTGAATATTGGTAATTTCATCAAATTCCCATTTACCGTCGGTCGCATCTGCAGAAAAAGTATAATCTTTGACGGTCTGTATTGTTTTATCCCTATATGCGGCTTCGGCATAAAATGAGTCAGACTCGTATTGTATTTGTATTTTACCTCCTACAGGAGTTGTGATTTCATTTAGGCTCCATGCTTCGGGAATATTGTTGACATAACCCCAAACATCTTGATTGGTGTAGTTATAATTTACCGAAGGCTGTTCGTAGGCAAATTCATAAGGGGGCATAAGGGAGACCCCTTTCTTACCTGCAAATTCCACATTTTTAAGGGAAAGTCTACCACCTCCTGAGGCATTGGAATTGGGTGAGTTTTTTGCCAATGAATAATCATAATTGAAGCGAATTACCTTACTAGCATTACCTTCTAAAATACTATTGTCTTGGATGTCATTGATATCCAAGACACGATCTTCAAAGTGTGAAGAGAAACTGGTGACTTCATTTAGGGAGAAGTAGAGATTTGGAAACCCTTGACCAATTACGTTTGAAACATCAAAATAACCATCATTGAAACTAGATTTACCATTGACTTGACTTATGAGGTTATTGCCAGCGCTTTTAGAAATGTTGTCATATTCATTTTTGACTAGTATTACCTTATCAAGTCGTAAACTTCTTGTCTCGGGGGCATCTACGTATTTAACATATCTTTTTTTGCCAAAATAGATACCCGATGCTAAAGAATAAGTGCTTCCAAAATCTGTGTAAAATGGTCCGGCCGTGTTTGTGAACGCTTCTACTTCACGGTCATCGTAAATTTTTGAGTAGGTATCGGGATCAAAACTGCCTGATCCGTTAAAACGCTGATCAAATTCATTGATTGTTGAACTTTTGTTGTCATTTCGAAGTGATTTTATAAAAAGTGCCGTATGTGTTCTTGTTTTTACTTTATCTAAATAATAGACTTGTTTTCTTCCCCAGAATAATTTATAACCATCATTTCCGGTAAGATTGGGTGAATTTGGAATTTCATGATATCCAGACTTCGGACTTCTCCATACATAGCCATCACTCCATTTGCCATATTCAAATTCTACCCAATAGCCATAATCATTTTTATCAACGCGTCCGTTTGAATTAAAATCGACATAATCAGGTCCAGTTACTGCTGTTAGCAACCAATGGGTTGCATAAGAATCCTCTCTTCTTGACTCAAAGAACTTGCTGTCTGCCTCATTTAATTCTTTAAAATTTTTGTTGAAGCTTTCAAAATGTAAAACCGGAAGGGAATAATGGTAGGTTTTACCATCAACGGTCGTGACTCTAAAGGCACCAATTGCATCATCATCATAAATTGCATTATTCCTGTTTAGTTCTCTTGCCTCGATAAAATAAACACCGGTATTATCATCAAGAATCTGTTTGTTCGTAAAAGATTCTACAAATGTTCCGTCACGTTTCCTATTTCCATTTTTTTTGAAATACCCCTCTGCCGTGAAAGAAGCTGCAAAAGTTGGGTCTGTTTCAGTATCATGATTAAATAAAACATCATTATTGTTAGAAAAAGTTATAGTATAAGGGTCATTTATTTGTGGCCCCACGAACTTTCCAGATTGTATTCTTAATGAAGAACTATTGGTGTTGTCCATGTAGAAATGTAACTTATTACCTAAACTATAAGAACTTGGGTTGCTAGGCATGTCTATTAAATATCTAAAATCTTCATTACCCCTATTAACCAATGTGGCCTCCTCAAAGAACCTAGGACTCAAATTACCCGAAATCCCTTGAGAATTTACCATGTAGTTATCATAATTTGGAAAGGTTAAAGTCTCATAATTAATAAATGCCGGATTAGCACCCACACCTGCATCTGAATCATCAACATGATATTGTTTTACATCCATGATTGAACTAACTTTTTGGTTGTGATTGTCGTCGGTTTCGATAATAGCATATGGATTTAGAGAACCACTTACCTTATATCTTGTGTTTTTAAAGAGTGAGTATTCAAATCTTGTATGTTGATAACTTACCCAAAATATTCCCGTATTTATACCAAAACCTTTGCTAATTATATTGCTATAATAATCACCCTGCGAAGCAGATGATAAACTTTGATTACTGGAGCTGATACTCGCGATTCGACCAGATAATCCATTTTGAGAGCTCAATGATATTCCTGAGGCAAATTTTTTAGAGTTTGCCGAAACACTAAATTCTTTTGATGCAAAACTTTTTGAAACAGAAATACCTAGACCATTAGGGTTTATTGGTTTTCCCGTATCCGCATTATATCCTGAAGGAGTATATGAAATCGAAATTCCTTTGTCTGAGGCGTTTAGTCCAACAGGCCCTATTCCCGTACCTACACCAAAACCATTGGATCCAAAACTGAAAGAATTACCAGCATAGCCAACTATGCCTCCCCAAGATCTATTTGCTCCCCAAGATTTACTTACTCCCAGGGTAATTCCATTTGGTAATGTTCCACCAATTGTAAATCCATAAGTGTTTTGCTGACCACCTTCATCATATAAGATTTCGTTAAAACTTGTTGTATTCCAATCATCTGGATAGCCATTTACTGATCGATTTATCGCTCCCGGATTTAAGTTCCAACCCAAACCTACCCACGAAGCTTCTTGGTCCATTGCAATACCTGCATGGTAAGCTAAAGATAGTGGATACCCTCCCTCGGGAGAAGGGACGTTCATTAATGGTAGTACATAACTTAAATCACCCGTAGCTAAGTTGACCATATCCGTGGCATCAATAGGTTCAAAACTCGCTGCCTCTGGAGCCGTAGGCCCACTGTTTGAAGCAAAAAGCATATTTACCGGTAATATGCTTGGTAAGAATGCCAATGTCAAAAACACCGCCATTGTCTTGTGGGAGAATTTGGTCTTTTTCATTTTCAGATTTTTTTTCTTGTTGCTTTTGGTATTCATAATCATAGGGTTTGGTCAAATGTTAAACGGGGTTCTTCTAAGATGGGTTTTGTTGGTACTTTAAAGCCCACTTCACCAGTGAAGAAGCCTAAATCTTGTACGGTAAAATGAAAGAATTCATTTTCAAACAAGGCCCTATCTTTAGGGTAAACCAAGAGTATATTGGTGTTGTTCGACATGCCATACATTCGGGGGTATATGTAATCTGCCAACGGCACAGTATCACGACTTTTGCTTACCAGGTATATTTTGTTGTGCATCTCAAAGGCCAATTGGTTGACCATGGCCCCAAAATTATTTTTATTGCCCGCTTTGCTATTTAAGAGTTCTTGATTGTTTGCACTCATACTTAAATTGAAATAGAGGTATTCCCCATATTTTTTTCGTAGACTGTCAATGGTGTTTTTATCATAATTGTTGGTCAAAGTCTGTTTGACCAGCACATCAGTAGGGCGATAGGTTAGCGTGTATTTTAGGTTCCCTATCTTTTTTTCATGGGAGTAGCCATTTTCTACATCTTTGACATAAGACCATAGTTCTTTTTCAGAATCAAACTTTTTTTGACAGCCACTTGTACTGAATAGTATTGCCAAACAAAAAATACCTTTTGATAAAAACCCAGACACCTTAAAATATGTCTTATTATTTTCCATTGTAATCTGCATTAAGTCCTTCTAAAATGATTGGTGTCAAGTCTGAAGCATCGCCGGCATACATAATATTACCACTACCGCTGGCGCCAAATATTATCGTATACCCTTTTTGCTTGCCATAGTCTTTGACATAGTCATTAATATCATTAATGACCGTTTGCGTCATTTTCTGGTCTTCTTCTTGTATTTGTTTTTGAATGGCCTGTTGGTAGTTGTTGATTTGTTGTTGTTTGTTTTGCAACAGCTCTTGTTTAAGTTTCAACTCTTTTTTGGTCATTGATGACCGTTCTTTTTCGTAAGTTTTCAACTCATTTTGCCAGTTCACCATTAGGCTATCTACATTGGCTTTTAATGTGGTAGTTTTTTTATCAAAAGCTTCTCGCTCCTTTGCTGTACGATCATAGCCCTCGACGAGCTTATTGATATCAACATATACCAAATCAGATTTGGACTGTGAATAAAAAAAGAGAAATACACTTGCCAAAAGTGCCAGTATTGAAATTGGTAATGCGAGTTTGTTCATAAAATTAGTTTCTGGTTGTTTGCTTGTAGTTGTTGGTTTTCTGTTTTTATTCATTTGGGATTCTTAATTGCTTCTCAATTTTCTCTAAACGTTCTACTAAACCTAGGTTAACGGTTTTTTGGTTTTGAAGTTCTTTCTGTTGTTGAATCGTGTAAAGTGTCAACTCCTCTATCTTCTCCAAGAGGAGTTTGTTCATCTCGCCTAGATGTATACCGTTTTCTTGTACTTCCTTAGCAGACGGAATGTTAATCAGGTGCCCTTTTTCCTTAATGTGCTTTTCCACCTCTTTGAGTGATGGAAGGGGGTAATCTTCTTTAAAGACGTAATCGGCCCAACCCGTTTCTACTTTGACCTCTTTGGCTCGAATATTGCCATTTACGGCAAGTTTGTAGCTTCCGGGGTTGGTTGTGCCGATGCCAAGATTACCATCAAAATATGAGATTTGGCCATTGCCCCTTAATTGGGTGTCTCCCCCTAAAGAGAGGTAGCCATATTCGCCGTTGGCATTATCAGCCAGGTGTAGGTAAATTTTCTGCGCATTGTTCTTTTCCGATATTATCAATCCTCTATCCACACTAGGGTCATCATCTTGTTTGATTTCCAAAGGTGCATCTGGGAGACTGGTGCCGATGCCCAGTTTTGATCGATCCATATAAACATCATCTTTAAACCTTGTCTTAAGCCAATTGTCAAGCCCCCATGAAAAATCATCATTGGTCTCGAATTCAACAACCGATCCTATTTTTAGCTGTGAGTTTTGATTGGGCATCTCTATATAGCTGAACAGTTTATTATTTTGCCCCACAAAACTTCGAACACTTATATATGGGGAGTTGGGCTGAATGGTGTTGTTCCAAAGTTCGATTCCACTACCAGAGTAACTATGCATCGCAGAAGATTGATGATCTATTCGAAGATTTCCGAGAAGGTTTAATTTGGCATTGGGATTTTGTAATCCAATACCAACATTACCAGAATCGTAATAAATATTCTGACCATTGACTATCCAAGGGCTATTTCCGCTAGATGGGGTGTTCGTTTGAAAAGTAATAGTAAAGGAGTCATCTCCAACAAGGGTTCCATTGGCACCATTAGCACTCCAGTATTCAACCGTAAAATTGATGGGTACCCCTATATGGTTCGGCAAGGTGATCCAACTATAGTAATCCCCTAAATAGTCTCCATTAAACGCGTAGGGAGGCGTACTTTCTGTTCTGCCTTCGTTAATACTTGTTAGAAATCGCACACTCTCCACTATTACGCCATTAGGTGGTGTTGCAACAATGTTCAAACTGTCACCAACAGTATCAAGATAATACGTAGCCCCATCTGAAATATTGAGTATGGGCTGTTCGGTCACCGAATTATAGAGTTGTACCGTACCGAAGTCAATTTGGGCATAGATGTCCGATTGTTGAAGGAACAATGTTACAAATGTGGTGTATAAGAAAAGTTTTTTCATAAGTATGTTATTTAGACTCTAGTATTTTTATTCTTTTTTCTTGTTCAATGATGTAAAGTGTCAACTCCTCAATCTTTTCGAGCAACAATTTGTTCATCTCACCCAATTGCAATCCATTTTCTTCGACCTCTTTAGCTGAGGGGATATTGATCAGGTGGCCTTTTTCTTTGATATGCTTTTCGACTTCCTCAAGTGCGGGCAGGTCATAATCTTTTTTGAAGACATAATCGGGCCAACCAATTAAATCTACTTTAACCTCTTTGGCGTGGATGTTACCGTTGACGGCAAGTTTTGAATCTGGAGCGTTAGTGCCAATGCCCACATTGCCATTATTTACAATGACTATGTCATAGGCATGGTTGTTTACCCTAAAAATCATACTGTCAAAACTGTGTTCATAATGCATGCCCCCTACATACGAGTCATCGGCATCCGAAAAACCATAATAACCAACTTTGTTTGAAGGACTTAATAAATTGACCATAGTGTTATCATCATCTTCAATCGTTAAATCAGAAAATGAGTGGTGGCTACCTGATGATGAACCATTGGAAACGGTAAGTTTTGTGTTCGGGTTTGTTGTGCCAATACCGACTTTACCATCTGGCATGACCCGAAATCTATTGCCGCTAGGGCCAACCTCGAAAACCCCATCCGTTCTCATGGTTCCGGAGTTATGATAAAAACTCTTGTTTCCATAAGTGCGAATCCACGTAGCGTCCTGCATAAAGAAACCCCCTCCATGGTCTTGAAAAAGAATACCTCGATTCTCCTTTACCCTTAGCCAGCCATGATTGGCATAAAGCTCGCCTTGAAAATGAAAATCACCTTGTGTATTCAATGAGGCAATCGGTGTTTGGCCACTTATTCCCCAAACCCATCCTCTGTCGGGATCATCGTTCATATTCATCTTTATACTGTAATCATTGACCCCACCGTACTTATATTCAGAGGTGTTGCCCATGTGTATCTTATAGCTTTCACTGCCATTCCAAAACCTGAAACCATAACCATTGCCTGCGGTCGTATTATAGTAATTTTGGGTCTGGCAAAAGCCTGAATATGTAATCAGGACAGCCATTAAAATGAAAAGAATCTGTTTCATGGTTTGTTCATTCATCTTTTAATGTTTCAAGTTTTTCTAATATTATTTGGTTGGTCTTTTTTATCCGCTCCAGTTCCAAATTGAGTTTTTGATTGTTCTTTCGTTGCGACTCCAATTCTTTTTGTTGTTGAATCGTATAAAGCGTCAACTCTTCAATCTTTTCTAAGAGCAGCTTGTTCATCGCCCCTAATTGCACGCCATTTTCTTCGACTTCTTTTGCTGAGGGGATATTGATGAGATGGCCTTTTTCTTTGATGTGTTTTTCAACTTCGTCAAGTGTAGGCAAATCATAATTCTCCTTGAAAACATAATCTGCCCAGCCACCAATCTTCACCTTAACTTCGTCTGATGTTAATTTTCCTCTAATACCTAAATCTCCATTAATACCATTTAAATACATAGAATACTGACTAGGGTTTTGAGCATGTGAACGACCTCGTCCCCAATAAAAATTTCCATTTGTATGCATGCCGAACATCAATTCGTCAGCTGCCCCTGGATGAAATACAATGGCGCCATGCCCTCCGTTTATAAATTCTATTTTATTTTCAAAACCGTTTGTTGAACTGACAGGGTTCGGAGATCCGATGCTAAGCCCACCTGTTTCCAATCTTGTGAAATTTGTGCTAGTATCTGAATTCCAAAATCGAATTTGCTTTCTATTACCATCATAAAATGTTTTGGCATGCGAACCATCATCATAGGTTGAATTGTAAGGGAAGAGTGTAAAATAATTGCTTTTATGACGTAATACTCCATTAATGGTGCCTTCAACATCGATTCTATGTTGTGGGTTTGTTTTTCCTACGCCCATTCTACCTGATTGGTCAATCACTACAGATGGTGTATTGATACTGTTGCCACTTACGGCAAAGCGTAGTTTAGAACTAGACTCCAATCCACCTCCGTATCCTGAATAGTTGGCCACCAGTCTAATATTATCGCCTCCTTCCCTTTCTACCTGAATTCCTTGAATTCCCGTAAATGACCCTTTAAACAATGCATGGGTAGATACATTGGTATTTACTTCCAATGGATTTTGAGGGTTGGTTGTTCCTAAACCAATCTTATCCATTGCATAAAGATTACCTGCAATTTGAAACTCACCAGAAGTATTGAGGGCCGCTATCGGTGTTAAACCTACAACCCCCCATGTCCATCCTCGATTTGGGGTGCCGCTGCTCATATTAGTTTTAATACTATAGTCTTGTACTGGACCGTACTTGTACTCAGCGGTATTGCCCATATGTATTTTATAGTTATTGTTTGTTCCCCAGAGCCTATATCCGTTACCGTTACCAGCCGTAGTATTATAAAAAGGTTGTGTTTGAGACCATGACAGTGATGTTGCCATCAATACTAGGAATACTAATCTTCTTAAACTCATTATTCTATTCTTTTGATTTTTCTATTGCGATAAGCTTTTTCAACAATTGAATATTTTGGGTTTCGACTGCTAGTAGCCTTTTTTCAATGTCTTTGGTTTTGTCGATTTCCTTCTGCTGTTTTAGAATATATAGGGTCAACTCCTCTATTTTCTCCAAAAGCAGTTTGTTCATCTCGCCCAATTGCACGCCATTTTCTTCCACTTCTTTTGCCGAGGGGATATTGATGAGATGGCCTTTTTCTTTGATGTGCTGTTCGACTTTTTTTAAAGTAGGTAGGTCATAGTCCTCTTTAAAGACATAATCGGGCCAGCCAACTAAATCTACTTTTACCTCTTTGGCGTGTATATTTCCATTGACTGCCAATTTTGAATCAGGGGTTCTTGTACCGATACCTACATCACCGTTACTTTTAATCGTGAATTCTGGTTCTTGTAAATAGTTACCGTTACCGTCCCTGAACTGTTCTTCTTGACTAATATGAAAATCAGGAGTCGACCACCCCCCACCATAGAGTAAACCGGTATGCCATTTATAGTTGCCGTCATCGCCATAAGAGACCAGGGCTCTGTCTTTACCAGCACTTCCCCTAGAAATTCTCAGAAAGGAATTTTCCCGTGCTTCTCCTTTATCTTCAATTCGAATTTCTTCTTCTGCACTAAATTTTCCTTCATCATTTTCAGTTAGTATTCCTCGCCAAGCACTCCACACATCGTTGGTTGGGTCCCATTGTCTTATTTTTAGTTGGCCATAGGGATAGCTAGTTGCTAGTAGTTCGAAATTTCGGTGTTCAACACCTAAAACGGTCAATTTTGTGCCGTAGGGATAAGACCAGTTCAATGTATTGTTGCTGCCAGGGCCCGTTTGATAATATACTCCTGAAGCCATATTGTTTGGAGATAGTGTTTCTGCATATTGATTTTGGCCTAACGCCAAGGCTGAAGCAATCATTAGAATGCATGAGACCAGCTTTTTCATTTTTGAGTATTATTTAAAAGTTTTTCTATAATAATATTTTGGGCTTCATTTTCTTTTTTCAGCTCAATAACGTATAAAGTCAATTCTTCAATCTTCTCTAGTAACAACTTGTTCATCTCCCCCAATTGTACACCATTTTCTTCGACTTCTTTGGCTGAGGGTATGTTGATGAGATGCCCTTTTTCTTTGATGTGTTTTTCGACTTCATCGAGGGTGGGTAAATCGTAATCTTCTTTAAAAACATAATCTGCCCAACCGGTTTCCACTTTTATTTCTTCAGCACGAATTTTTCCTTTTACGGCAAGTTTATAGCCGTCAGGGTCTATAGTACCTATACCAACACCAGAGTTCTTCACGGTCATTTGAACTTGGTCGCCATTAATTAGCTGGATATCGCGATTTGATGATTCTGAACCGATGATCAATGCATTTGCCGTGGTACCTGTTGACTTGGTATTGGCTTGCCCCTCGACCTCAACAAAATAGGTAACCAATGCCCCGTCTTGAACAAAGTGTATTCCTGGGTTGTCATTTTCATTATTATTATCGGTATCAGCCTCAATTCGTAAAATGGCATCACCAGAGGTCTCCGTTGAGATATGTAATTTAGAGGTAGGAGTCGCAGTTCCTACACCGACATAATTCGTAGCGGTATTTATCGTAAGGTTGTTGTAAAAATCAATACCGTTTCTACGCGTGCCTATTCTAAAGATATTATCAGGTTCTGGGCCGCCCCAAGTGTTTTCAAACCCTATATATGCTCCAAGTAGTCCTCCATCTTGAAGTAGTTGAATCCTAGAATTATTGGATTCATTGCTGTTGTTGGTATCCGCTTCTATAAGCAGAACTGCATCACCAGATGTGGCAGTGGAAACATGTAATCGACTTTGTGGGGAAGCTGTGCCAATACCAGTATCTCCATTGGGTTTAAAAACCATTTGATGAATGCCGTTGAACGCAAATCCAATTCCATTGGTTTTATGAAGGTTGATACCATAGTGGGAATTATCCATGGTTCCTATGCTTGGATCTGTAGCAACGAATGAATTGGCAATCCTTATTTCATTGCTGGAAAGAAAAACGGGAGCTACCACCTCATCTGTAGTGCTAATGGTATTGCTGTTGGGATAGGTCCACTGACCATGACTTTTTATGAAAAAAGTAGTGGCTAATAAGGCAAGGATTCGATATTTAGTTTTCATTGCTTGTTCGAGTTTAGTAAGGTTATTTGCCTTTTAAGTTGTTCTAGTTCGTTTTGAAAAAGGGCAGTTTTGTTTTTTAGTTGTTCCAGCTCTTGAATCTTTTGTTCTTGCTTCAGGGTATACAGCGTCAACTCTTCAATCTTCTCGAGTAGCAATTTGTTCATCTCACCTAGTTGAACACCATTTTCTTCCACTTCTTTCGCAGATGGCATGTTGATCAAATGCCCTTTTTCCTTGATATGTTTTTCGACTTCCTCAAGTGCGGGCAGGTCATAATCTTTTTTGAAGACATAATCGGGCCAACCTATCAAATCGACTTTTACTTCTTTGGCATGGATATCACCGTTGACGGCAAGTTTTGAATCTGGAGCGTTAGTGCCAATGCCCACATTGCCATTTATAGTATTGATGATAAAAGTATCCCACCGTAACCCACCCGTATTCGGATATTTGGTTCCGATACCGAACAGGTTTTCCCCGAAATTTTCTGAAAAGCCCACGTTAGCTCCAACAACATCTCCATCTTGACTAAATTCTATTATAGGATTGTCAGACTCATTATTGTTGTCTGTATCTGCTTCAATCCTTAAGACCGCATCACCTGATGTACCCGCCGAAATGTGAAGTTTGCCTTGAGGTGCCTCCGTGCCAATACCCACATTTCCGTTGTTGTTGACATAAAATCTGGATATCCAATCACCAGTGCTCCAATACTTGTATCCTATTTGAAAACTGCCCAAAATATCATCACCTACCCTTAGCTTAACCGTGGAATTGTCATTTGCAATATCTTCACGATATAGCGAAGTATAATCACTATTTGAACCAAAGGTACCATCGACCAAAACGAACCCTTTTGACTGCACTTGGCCATTAATGTCAAGTTCTTCTGTGGGGTTCGTCGTTCCAATACCCACATTACCCGTGTCATCATTGATACGCATACGTTCATTACCCTCGGTCTTAAATATAAGGTCGTTGTTATAAGAAGAGAAGGCATTGGTAGTGGTGTAGATATCTTTGTTGAAGATGATATTCGGCCTATCGGTATAGATATGCCCCCACGAAGTATTAAAAGGGCCTATTTCTATTTTTCCATGATTGGTGGTGAATGTATGCTTGTTGGAGCCGTTATAAACGGATTGTGGGAAAGCAAGCGAACTAAAACTTAAAAATGTAAGAAAAAGGGATAAACAAGGTGTTTTCATTCTGAAGGATTAGTGTTGGTCAAGACCTACCAAAAAAAATCCATCAAAATCAAAACTTTTGTTGAAATGTAAGTTAATGCAACTATTTTTTTAAGAAAGAGATTATTTGATTGGTCGTTCTTTAAAAGTAAGAAAAACTTTTTCTCCACTATTGTAGGGAAACCGTAGAAAATATATGGTTTTTGCACAACAATGATTTTGGGAGATTGGAATATTTTGTTTTTCAGGGAATTAACATTTTTTTAATAGTTGTAAATGATTTACAAATAGACTTATTTAACTTTTTTTTAACGAAAAATTAATTACACATAGGGTAGGCCGGAAGTCTCTTATGATTTTTTTGTTTTGAAAGTAGCAATACAATAGCGTTTCATTTTTTCAATAGCTCAAAAAATGATACCTTAACCAGTGCTAGTTGATAAAATGTAAATTGATATGTCGAAAAAACACAGCCCATTTTTTCAAAAAAAGGTCAAGGCCATCAACCTTCAAGAGACTTTGATTGTGCTTGCTATTATTGGCATTCTATTGTTGCTTGCACTGCCAAATCTGATGCCCTTGATTGCCAAGGCAAAAAGTGTTGAGGCCCAAGTGCAGCTAAAGGCCATTTATAATGCCCAGACCACGCATCGGTACATGTACAGCAAATACACCAACGATATCAATGAACTTGATTTTGAGGCCCCGAAAACGGTAAAGGAGAACGGTACCGCCAATTATGTGTATCAAATACTGAGTGCCGACAATGCCACTTTCAAGGCAAGGGCCGAAGCCATCACCGATTTTGATGGCGATGGGGTGCTGAACGTATGGGAAATCGATGAGAATGGCAATCCAAAGCAAATCACAAAAGACTAATGGGCTCCCTATTGAAAGTAGTTGCCTGTGGGGTGCTCGTATGTATCTTTTATCAAGATTTGAAAGAACGTGAGGTACTCTGGTTCTTATTCCCTTTATTGGCATTTTCGTTGGCCATTGTCCACTATTTGAATGTGGATGAGAGTCTGATTTTCGGCTATTTCATCTTGCTCAATATGTTATTGGTCACGGGCATTGTCCTCTTGTTGTTCTTGATTCATAAGCTTTGGATTCAAAAACCTTTTTTGAACCATAGTTTTGGCTTGGGGGACCTGTTGTTTTTTTATGCCTTCGCAATGGGTTTCCCTACGGTGACGTTCGTTGTCTTGTTTGCAAATTCGTTGTTGTTCTCTTTAGTGGTCTATCCCTTTATGAAAAAATACGGTAAAGTAGCGACGGTTCCCTTGGCAGGATTAATGAGCCTATTCGTATTGACCGTATTGGGGTTGAGTGTATTCATTAAAACGCCTTCACTTTATACTTTTTAATGTTGGAAAGCACTTATAAAATATCTAAAGACCTTATACAACGCATTACGGCGCAACAGGCTTTTCACTATCGTATCGTACCAAAACAAATGAATGATGGTACGCTATTGTTTTTAACGGACACCCATACCCCCGAAGCCTTATTGGGCGAGTTGAAAATTATCATGGGATATGACCTATGTTTAGAAAAAGTGGGTGCCGAGGAGTTACAAAACTTTTTAACCGCCAACTATCGTATTGCCGCGAAACAGGATAAAGAGGCCTTAAGTTTCTCTGCGGATTTTTTGGATAAGATATTGATCAATGCGAAGGAAATCGGAAGTAGCGATATCCATTTTGAACCTTATGAGAACGAATGTCGTGTGCGGTTTCGTTTAGATGGTAAACTGGTCGAACAGTTTGTTATAGACAGAAAAGAATATCCGATAATCATCAATAAAATTAAAATTAAGGCAAATTTGGATATTGCTGAAAAACGATTGCCACAAGATGGCCGCATAAGCCTAAAGTCGATGGGTGACGATTTTGATATCAGGGTGTCAACGTTACCAACCTTATATGGTGAAAAAACTGTGTTACGTATTCTCAATCGCAATACGCAAGATCTCAGTTTAGAGGGTTTGGGGTTTGATACCATTGAGTTGAACGCATATAAAGAGGGCATAAAGAAGCCCAATGGTATTGTCTTGATTTCTGGTCCGACCGGTTCGGGTAAAACGACGACATTATATGCCACACTCAAACTGTTGAACAACAGTACGACCAATATTTTGACTATAGAAGACCCTATTGAATACACACTGGAAGGTGTTAATCAAGTACAGCTCAAAGAAAATATTGGTCTTGACTTTGCCACGTCGTTACGAACCTTTCTACGGCAAGATCCCGATGTGATTATGGTTGGCGAGATACGTGACGTAAAGACGGCCAATATGGCGATTAGGGCAGCACTGACAGGTCACTTGGTACTTTCTACCATACATACCAATTCTGCTTGGTCCACTATTTCGAGATTGATAGATATGGGGGTACCCCCTTTTTTGATTGCAAGCACACTTAATCTTAGTGTTGCCCAAAGATTGGTCAGAAAATTGTGTGACAACTGCAAGAAGCAAGAACGGATTTCAGAACAGCTACTGCCGAAGAATTTTAATACGAGTGAAAAATTGACCGATCATTTCATTCCGATCGGTTGTCCAAAATGCCATCATACCGGTTATAAAGGGCGAAAGGCCATTTATGAAATACTGCCTATAACAAACACGCTGACCAAAGAGATCAAGAACAATTCGCTAGAAATAGATACCTACTTAAAAGATAATAAAATTATTACCTTACAAGACAATGCAGTGCGAATGATAAAAGAGGGTGTAACCTCGATAGATGAAGTATATGCCCTACTAACCAACTAGAACCATGAAGAAAATCCTACTATTTCTTTTCCTATTACCACTTTGTATTGGATACGCCCAAGAAAGCGATACTGCTGTCAAGCAAAATAGGATCTTGAATATTCAGAACAACCTTGAAGCATTGGCAGTTGAAAATGCCGGACTATCAGAAAACCTGAAGTTGGATATCAACATAAGTAGTGTTTCACTATCTAATTTTTTGTTGGCGGTTGCCGATGTACACAAACTAAACCTGAATGTTGACCCAAGTCTTCAAGGCATAAACATCGTCAATAATTTCTCTGATGTGGCGGTTGCCGATTTATTGGTCTTTCTGTGTAAAGAATATGATTTGGATATTGATTTTACGGGGAGTATCCTATCCATAAAAAAATACGTTCCCCCGCCTAAAAAAATTGTCGAGAAAGAAATCCAAGTTTCATTTGATGGGGTGAACAACACCATATCCATGGATTTGACCAATGATAATCTAGAGAAGGCCTTTAGAAAAATCATCGATGTTTCTGGTCAAAACCTATTGCACAACAATGGAATGGAAAATATGCCCTTGACATTTTATATAAAGGATGTTCCCTTTGATCTTGCCATGGAAAAACTGGCCAATACGAACAATTTGATCTATTCGAAATCTCGGGATGGCTTTTACTTGTTTGATAGAATTGCACCTGATGAAGGGGCCAGCTTGAATTCACGAAGAAACAACAGGGGTTTTGGTAATAATCTAAATTATCAGGTGATTGATACGATAAAGCGAATATTGACCGTCGACTTTCAAAACACACCTATTTCGACGATTGTTGAAGCCATTAGTCTTGATCTTGATTTGGATATTTATACCGCCACTCCGCTTTCTGAAGCTGGCAATGCCAGTATAAAGGCCAAACAGATCTATTATGATGAACTGCTCACCAAGATATTTGAGAGCAAATCAACGATTGTTGGAACCCAGAATGCACAGGCCAATAACCAACCAAACCAAAATGTAAGAAACAATAGAAATACAAACGCTGCATTGAACAATCAAGGCATTGGTTCTGGGGCATCCGCATTTACCTTCAAAAAGGAAAATGACATTTATTTTTTTGGTACGGAAGATCAATTAAGTGTTCGAAAACTTGAGGTGGTGCAAATGATGCATCGTTCTGTTGAGCTTTTGGGAGACCCGATGCAAAACAATAGTTTTGGCAGATCGGCGGGCAGAACAGTAGGGGGTAATATCAATTATCTGGGCGGAGGTTTTCAGGGTCAAGGCAATTTTGGGAATAATCAAAACGGTCTTGGTCGCAATAACCTCAATAATACACGTAGTATAAATACCCAAAGCTCGCAATTTGGTAGTGATTTTGCTTCAACTGCAGAAGCCATAGTTAATATTCTGCCCGATGAGGTTACCTCAGATCTTGATATTAGGGTAGACTTTGAGCTCAATAGTTTTTTGGTAAGCGGGCCTGCCTCAAAAATCAATCGCTTTAAAAAGTTTATTGGTGAAATAGATAGGCCCGTACCCGTGGTATTGATAGAGGTGATGCTTATCGAGGTTCGAAGAACGGCAACCGTTGAAACAGGTATTAGCTGGGGAATCGGTGATGAGGAAGTTAGAACGCAGGGGAGTGTTTTTCCAGAAACCGATTTGACGCTTGGGGCTAAAACGGTCAATAAGATCATCGGGGGTTTTGACGGTTTCGGTTCTTTTAATATCGGTAAGGTAGTGCCCGAATTTTTCGCCACCATAAAGGCGATGGAACAGAACGGTAATATTAAAATTCGTTCTACCCCGAAATTGTCAACCTTGAACGGACATCGAGCAAACCTCTCTATCGGTGAAACCACCTATTATGTGGTGACCAGCCAAAACTTTTTTGGATCCCAAATACCTACCTCATCGGAAATTCGAAATTTTCAACCCATTGATGCTGAACTGGCGGTGAGTATAAAACCTTTGGTATCGGGCAACGGTCAGGTTACCTTGGATATCAATGTCATCCAATCTGACTTTAACGGGGAACGAATAGATGAAGACGCCCCACCAGGGCTGACCTCTAGGGAGTTTAGTTCGATAATCAGAATGCAGAACCAAGATCTCGCCGTTTTAGGAGGGTTGGAAGAAAAGGTCAAAAACGATTCGGGCAGCGGTGTGCCATTTTTGGCAAGAATACCCGTTATTAAATGGCTGTTTAGCAAGAGAAGAAGGGAAGACAGCAAACAAAAACTCACCATCCTCATTAAACCAACCGTAATATACTAGTGTTCAAGCAACTTAAAACGTATTTGAATATAGGGTCTAAAATCTATGGGATAGAGGTTTTCGAGCATAACGGTACCCTTAATTATGAGGTGGTATTGGTAAAACGATCAAAAACCGAGTTGCTCATTTCAACGAGCCATACCTTTACTGACTGGCAAGATGTGGTCGACGGGTTAGATGCCAAAACACCTATTTGCTTATGCTATAATACCGACGATGTCCTTCATAAAATGGTATCGGCCCAAGCCAAGTACAATGATACTGCGTTAATTGAACAGGTTTTTCCGAATATCGTTATAGAACGATTTTATTATAACATTGGCCCGTTTCATGCAGAGCACTATCTTGCTTTGGTCGAAAAGGCTAAAATCGATGCTGTTATAAAAAACTTTGAAGGTGCTAAACTGCATGTTGTAAACTACAGTATAGGGCTCTCGGTGTTGACCAACCTGTTGGACTATTTCGTTGAGGATACCATACATACCACCACCAAAACACTTGTTATTGATAAAGGCAGATCTGAAGATACCATTGTTATTCAACCTCAAAAAGGAAAAATCCCTAAAACGGGTTATGAAATCAATGGTTTACATGTTGATCATACCAAATTGCTAGGTTTAGGTGCCGTTATTGATCTACTGAACCAAGGTGCGAAAAAAAATTATCTCGGGGTGTTGAACGCCCAACAAGAAAAATTTAAGTACACAAGGGCTTTTCAGGTTCTGTTGTGGCCCATCGTAGCTTTTTTCTTTGTATTGTTATTGTCCAATTTTTTAGTGTTCAATCATTATTATACAAAATCCAATGATCTGGAAGTGGAGTTGAATTCAAACAACACCAACAAAGAAAAATTGATAGGATTAAAAGAAAGCCTCATTGCAAAAGAAAAAAGGGTCGAAGCCATTCTCACCAACAATAATTCGAGAAGCACGCTCTTTATGGATGCTATAGCCCAAAGTATTCCAAATTCGGTATTGTTGGAAAATTTGGTCTATCAACCTATTTCCAAGCCCATAAAGAAGGACGAGGCCATTGCACAAGATTTCAATGAAATATATATTTCAGGAGAGACCAACGATACGGAAGCCTTTTCAAATTGGATCGTAATACTTGAAGATTTTGAATGGGTGTCGCAAGTTGAAACGATATCGTTCGGTTTTAAGAGTAAGAACAGTTCGATTTTCAGTCTAAAAATCACGGTCAATGAATAGTAAAAGACGTTTTTTTCTATTGATCATCGGGGCAGTTGTGCTCTTTCTGATATCTTATCTTACGGCGATATCAAAAACCCTTACGCTTCGCAAACAGTATAGATCATTGGAAAAAGAAGCTTTTTTGAACAAAGACGTTTCGTTGCAGTTTCAAGTAATTTCTAAAAAACAGGTGTATTACGATTCCATATTGCAGACCATGAATTTGACGGATACTTCTTTAGAGAATAATTTTTTAAAAACATTGAACGCTGAATCAAAAAAAGGACAACTGAAATTAAAGACCTTTAATACACCCCACCTATTCCTAAGCGATGACGCAAAATACGTTTCGTATGATTTTACTTTAGAAGGAGACTTTGTCAACATGTTGAAATTACTTCACAAAATAGAAATAGGGGGTACGTTTGGTGTCATAACCCATCTTGATTTTAAAAAAGAGACTGATTTTAGAACTCGAAAAAAGTCGCTTACCTCAAGGGTTTTGATCCAGAGCGTACAGTGATATTTTCAGATTAAAGTTTTAATAACGTTAACCCAATAGGTTTAGGCCGACTATATTTAACCCGACCGGTATGGGTCATTAATTTTCTACTATTGGGTAAAATATTTACTTTTAAAGGTATAGCAACAAACATATGGATTTAGCGATAGGAATTGACATTGGCGGAACCAAAACCAAGATTGGATTGGTCGATAATAAGGGGAATTGCCCTGTGCAAACCTTCTTCAGAACAAAGGAGTATCCTGATTTGGGCGACTATCTTGATCAGCTAAAGCAAAGTATTGATGATCTGATTGCCGAATTGGATTTTAAACCTAACATCATTGGATGTGGTATCGGGGCCCCCAATGCATCAAGTAAACGGGGCACCATTGAAAATGCTGCTAATCTACTTTGGAAGGGTTCTGTGCCTTTATTGGAAAAGTTCAAGGAAAGGATGCCCATGCCCATGCGTATTATGAATGATGCCAGTGCGGGCGCTTTGGGCGAAATGCTCTTTGGAAGTGGGCAAAACATGACCGATTTTATAGTTATTACCCTTGGTACCGGTTTCGGAGCGGGGATTGTGGCCAATGGCAAATTGATAGATGGTTACGACGGCTTTGCAGGCGAGCTTGGCCATATCGACATGACTATAGGTGACGGGCGTTTAACTGGCCTTGGGGTTCGGGGCGGATTGGAGGCCTATGTTTCGGCAACCGGCCTAAAACGAACGATAATGCATATGCAGAGTAAATATATGGACGATAGCCGATTTCGGAATATCGCTTACAATGACCTACACGGTGAGGATATTACCAAGGCTGCCGAAGAAGGTGATGTCATTGCCATCAAGGCATTTGATTATACCGCTAAAATAATGGCGCAAGCTTTAGCCAATTTTACCGCATTTACCCAACCTGAAGCTTTTGTTTTGATGGGCGGGTTGACCAATAGCGGAAAATGGATCTTGGAACCCTTGGAAAAATTTTTTAATGAGTTTTTGTTGGAAGTCTATAGAGGTAAGGTGAAGCTTATCTCCTCCGGAATGGAAGATAAGACGGCCGCTATTTGTGGTGCGGCAGCATTGATTTGGGAAAATCAGCATTAGAATAAATTCTTTTATATCTTTGTACCGTTGTGTTGGGTCTCAACATTGTTGAGACCAGGTGATGCACAGAAAGTGCAAACCAATGAAAGGCTTTCCTTATGGGAGGCTTTTTTTGTTCAACGATACTCGGCATGTATAATACTGTGCAATAGGCTGGCAGCAAGCTTCGCAGTGCGACCATCTAGATCGTATTTTGGGTTCAGTTCTGCAATATCAATGCTAATCAATTTGCTAGAGGCCATAATGGTATCCAATGATTCCAACACAATATCAGGCGAAAACCCCATCGGGGACGGGGCACTTACCCCTGGGGCATATGCCGAAGAAAAACCATCTAGGTCAATGGTAACATAAATATGATCCACTTTTTCCATGAATGCCCGTATCCAAGTATTGATTTCCTTTGAGAATTGAATGCGAAATGTATTACGGTCTACGAAAGTAACTTCAAATTCTTGTGCAGTCTTGAAAAGTACTTTATCATTGGCATCTTTTCGAATACCCAGACATAAATAATGAAATGGTTCGTTTTCATTTGCAATTTGAAAAAAAGGAGTTCCTGAACTGGCTCCGTTGACATCGTTTCTCAAGTCAAAATGCGCATCAAAATTGATAATACCTATTGATGGTCTTTTCTTTTTGCTAAGAAGATAGTTCTTTATTCCATTATAATGTCCATAAGCCATATCATGGCCACCGCCTATAAGAATGGGGCGTTTGTTTTTCCTTAGCAATTCAGTAACTGTCTTTAAAAGTGTTTTTTGTGTGGCTTCCAATCGTCCATCGTTACAATGTATATTGCCAACATCGATTAGGGATGTCGTTTCGTTTAAATGGTTGGGCATTTTGGCCAAGATTTTTCGAATCGCATCCGGACCATTTTTTGCCCCAATGCGTCCCTGGTTTCTATGAACACCTTCATCACAAGCATACCCTAAAAGAGTGAAGGCACTTTTGGTGCTTTCAAGCTCTGAAAGCGGGACCAATTGCACTTTTTCATGCAAGTAAAGCACTTCGCTTGAATTTCTGCCAATCCAATTTGCTCTTGTTGGGGGTGTGTAATTTAGCATACTTATAGCAAATTATCCAAAAGGGCGTCATCTACCAAATTAGGCAAAGTGATTTTTAGGTTTTTCGTACGTTCCATTTCCCGTTTAAGGGCAAAAATCGCTTCTTTATTTCTCGCCCAACTACGTCTTGCAATACCATTGTTCACATCATAAAAAAGCATGTTTTGTAGCTTTTTATGGGCTTCTTCCGTGCCATCCAATAACATTCCAAAACCACCATTGATGACCTCACCCCAGCCTACACCGCCACCATTGTGGATAGATACCCAGGTGGCGCCCCTAAAACTGTCGCCAATCACATTGTGAATGGCCATATCTGCGGTGAATTTACTACCATCGTAGATGTTGCTCGTTTCACGATAGGGCGAATCGGTACCGCTCACATCATGATGATCACGACCCAATATAACGGGTGCTGAAATTTCGCCTTTGGCAATCGCCTCGTTAAAAGCAGCCGCGATTTTTATGCGACCTTCCGCATCCGCGTATAAAATCCTTGCTTGAGAACCTACCACCAATTGATGTTGTTCCGCCTCTGTGATCCATGTGATGTTGTCTTGTAGTTGTTGTTGAATTTCATTTGGTGCTTCTGTTTTGATGCTATTTAAGATCGTTGCAGCGATTTGGTCGGTCTTTGATAGATCTTTGGCGGTACCTGAAGCACAGACCCATCTAAATGGGCCAAACCCATAATCAAAACACATCGGGCCGAGAATATCTTGAACGTAAGAGGGATAAGCCCATCCCCCGACACTTTCCCCAGGTGAAGGGGAGCTTATCATTTTTCCATTTTTATCCTGATAGATTTTAGCACCAGCTCTCGATGCCTCTAGCAAGAACGCATTGCCATAATCAAAAAAGTAAGTCCCTTGGGCCGTATGGTTATTAATGGCAACAACCTGGCGTCGTAAAGAGGCCTGTACTTTTTGTTTGAATGCTTTGGGATTTTCGACCATGAGCACATTGGCTTCTTCATAAGATAGGCCGACTGGATAGTAGCCACCCGCCCAAGGATTGTGCAATGAGGTCTGGTCAGAACCTAGGTGAACTGCTATTTTTTCCTCAAAAAAACGTTCCCAAACATCAACTATATTTCCGATATAGGCTATGGAGACCACTTCTTTATTGACTACCGCTTTCTTGGTCCATTTTACCAAGGTATCCAAATCATCTACGAGAACATCTACCCAGCCTTGTTCGTGTCGCTTTTTTGCAGCGGAAGGATTTACTTCGGCGCACACGGTGATACACTTTGCGATAGTACCCGCCTTAGGTTGTGCACCGCTCATACCTCCCAATCCGGCCGTCAAGAAAATTTTTCCATAGGGTGTATCATTCTTCTTCAACACTTTTCTAAAGGCATTCATTACGGTGATGGTAGTGCCATGAACAATACCCTGTGGACCAATATACATATAAGAGCCAGCCGTCATCTGTCCATATTGGGTCACCCCAAGGGCATTGAATTTTTCCCAATCATCGGGTTTGGAGTAATTAGGAATCATCATTCCATTAGTGACAACCGCACGAGGAGCCTCTTTTGAGGAAGGAAACAAACCCATAGGATGCCCTGAATACATGTGCAACGTTTGTTCATACGTCATTTCAGACAGGTATTTCATGGTCAGAAGGTACTGTGCCCAGTTCTGGAATACGGCCCCATTGCCGCCATAGGTAATCAGTTCTTCAGGATGTTGGGCTACAGCGGGGTCGAGGTTGTTTTGAATCATCAACATGATACCTGCTGCTTGTCGTGATTGGGCGGGGTAATCATTGATGGGTCTCGCATACATTTCGTACTCCGGCTTGAACCGATGCATATAGATGCGACCATAGGCCTTAAGTTCATTGGCAAATTCATTTGCTAATTCGCTATGCCATGCTGTTGGAAAATAACGCAAGGCATTTTTTAGCGCTAATTTTTTTTCTTGTGCGCTCAAGACATCCTTTCGTTTGGGAGCAGGATTGCCATTTTTAGGATAGGGCCTTGGTGGCGGTAATTCTTTGGGAATTCCTTGTTTTATAGCATTTTTGAAAGAGAGCCTCATTGTTAGTATTGTATTTTTCTAGTTATTATCACCCATCACCCACCTTAACTCCATTTTTCCAAACCTTGCCAGGCTTTAATTGCCCTTGATGATAAGTGATTTCTTGATAATTCCCTGTGGGAAAGCATATAAAATCCGCCAATTTCCCCCCTTCCAGATTTCCCCTATCCCCTAGGTTCAAAGCTTTTGCGGCCCTAAAAGTGATACCGGCCAAAACCTCAATATTGGTCAACTTTTCAAAGGATCCCAGTACGCAGGCTTGGGTCAACAAATCACCCATGGGTGCTGAACCGGGATTATGGTCACTAGCGATGGCCAAGGCAGCGCCCGCATCCAATAATTGACGGGCAGGGGCGAAGTTACATCCCAAGCCTAGGGAGGCCCCAGGCAATGCAACCGCAACAACATTACTTTTGGCCAATGCCATAATTTCTTTTGACGTACTTGCCTCTAAATGGTCTGCACTCAGCGCATTGAATTCTATCGCCAGCTGACTTCCGCCCGTAGTAAATTGATCGGCATGCACCGTAATATCAAATCCATTTTGTTTGGCGTTTTCAAAATAAGGTCGAATTCCTTCTTTTGAAAAAGCGCTTTCTTCGATAAAGGCGTCAATACGTTGGGTCAAGTTTTCTTTGTGCAGTATAGGAAACAGGTCATTCGCAATATGCTCAAGATATGCTGTAGGGGTGCCGGCCCAATCTTTAGGCTTCATATGTGCCGCCAAACAGGTGGGGATGAGGTCTTGAACGACGGTATCATTCCCTTTTTTAATGGCACGGAGCATTTTGAGTTCTTGGGTTACCGATAGACCGTATCCGCTTTTGACTTCAAGGGTGGTTACACCATTGCCCAAGTGTTTTTGACATCGTTGTACAATACCATTGACCAATTTGTCTTGACTTGCTTTTCGAGTATGGGTTACGGTATCCCAAATACCGCCTCCGGCCTTTGCGATTTCCAAATAGGATCTACCTCCATTTCGCATGGCATAGTCGTTAGCTCGGTTACCACCAAAACAAATATGGGTATGGGCATCAACAAATCCTGGTAAGCACACCTGTTCCCCCTCAATACGCTCTATGGTAACGGTGTCGGATATTAAGTCCTCAAAACTACCAACCTTGATTATTTTTCCTTCAGAGACAAGAATTCCACCATTGTCAATGACGGTCAATTGGCCATCTTGCAAGGCACCTTTTACAGATAGGCCCGTCATTGGGAGTATCTGGGTAAAAGGCCCTATCAATTTAAGATTCTTCATTTTAATAGTGTTCAAATTCCTCTTCGTAAGGGGCATTCCATCTCAGGTCATGGTCCTGCATCGTTTTGTCGACCAAGGCAATAATCCCCGAGTTCTTGATGATACCAATGGCAACTTCAATATCATCTGAAAAAACGCGGTCTTTGGCCGCAAATGGTACTTTGGTGCGAAGGTATTGGTGTATTTCATCCAATAACATTCCTGATTTTAAAGGCTTTCTAAACTCAAAAGCCTGTGCGGCCGTCAATAACTCGATAGCCAAAATTTTCTCAATATTATTTAAGACCTGTAGGGCCTTTCGACCACTGATACTGCCCATGCTTACATGGTCTTCTTGCCCTAATGAAGTGGGAATGCTATCGGCACTCGCCGGAAAACAAAGGCTTTTATTTTCACTAGCAAGTGCCGCTGTGGTATACTGCAAGATCATGTACCCTGAATTGATTCCCGTATTTTCCATTAAAAGTTTGGGCACCCCTGGACTATTGCCCTCCAATGCCAGATAAATGCGTCGGTCTGAGATGTTGCCAAGTTCTGCTGCCGCCACCGTGGCATAATCCAAGGCCATAGCCAAAGGCTGCCCGTGAAAATTACCGCCACTTATGGTCAATTCCTCATTGATAATAATCGGATTGTCGGTCACGGAGTTCAGTTCAATTTCGAGCAGTTCTTTCAAATGTAACCAAGCATTTCTTGAGGCCCCATGAACTTGGGGTATACAACGTAAGGAATACGGATCTTGCACCCGTTCACAATCGATATGGGCCTCTAAAATTTCCGAACCTTTAAGCAAGGTACGAATGCGTGCCGCCACATGTTGATTGCCTTTGAACGGGCGTTGGTTGTGAAGTTCTTCATAAAAAGGTTTCATAGAGCCTTGTAGGCCTTCAAGCATCATCGCTGCGACGACATCGGCATGTTTTAGGCAATTTCGCAGTTTGGCCACCACTTTGACGGCATGGGCAGCAATGAATTGTGTGCCGTTGATAAGGGCTAGCCCTTCTTTCGCACCGAGAGCAAGGGGCTTTAAATCCATTTGTGTAAAGAGATTTGCCGTAGTGATGGTTTTACCTTTATAACTGACCTTGCCCAAGCCCAGCAAGGGTAAGAATAGGTGTGAAAGTGGTGCGAGATCTCCGGAAGCACCAACGGAACCTTGGGATGGTACGACGGGAATTACATGATGTTCGATATGCCAAATGATGCGCTCTAAGGTTTCCAATCGAATACCGGAAAATCCTTTTGCCAAAGCATGTACTTTTAAGATGAGCATTAGTTTGGCGATATCTTCTGCTATCGGTTCACCAACACCAACACTATGGCTTTGTAAAATGTTGGTCTGCAATAGTTTTGTTTCTTCTTTGGATATTTTAGTGGTACAAAGTGGTCCGAAACCGGTATTTATGCCATAAACCGGCTGGCCTTTTTCAACGATGGTCGCTACTGCCTGTGCACTTTTCTGAACTTTTTTCTTGGTCGTATTGGATAGCACTGCCTTAAGAGTGCCTTTACCGATGAGGATGGCCTTACGGGCCGTCAAATGGTCTTCGCCCCATAAAAAATAAAGTTGCTTGGGCATAGTGCATATAGTTTTAGGATACTTAAAATTAAAACCTATTTTTGATAACTGGTAATACTAATATTTATAATGATTGATAATTATGAATTATCAAATTGAATTACGGCATCTGCATTATTTTTTGGCCGTTGCCGAAGAACTGCATTTTAGAAGGGCAGCAGAAAAACTGTTTATTTCACAACCCGGTCTGAGTACCCAAATCAAACGGTTGGAAGAAGTATTGGAAACACCGTTGTTCTTAAGGGATAAGAAGAAAGTGCGCTTGACTGCTGCTGGAATGTACCTGAAAGGCGAGGTAGCGTTTCTATTGAATCATTTAGAACAAACCAAAAAACAATTAAAACAAATTGGGGCCGGTCATTTGGGAGAGTTGCGTATCGGCTTTTTGGGCTCTGCGATGCAAAAGGTGATTCCGAAACTGTTGGTCCGGTTAAAAGAGAGCCATCCTGGGGTGCACACTTCGCTCGAAGAGCTATCGAATAACGCACAAATTAACGCCCTATTGAAAGACCGATTGGATGTTGGTTTTGTCCGTCTGAGACGTGTGCCCGAATCCCTTGAATTACGGCCTGTCTTTGAGGATACCTTTTCCGTGGTGCTTCCTAAAGATCATAAAGTGAAGTCCGCTACCTTCAAAAACATGGCATCATTTGCAAATGACGACTTTATTCTTTTTTCACAAGAGTACAGTCCGTTGTATTTTGATACCGTGGTGAGCATCTGCGAAGATGCCGGCTTTACGCCAAAAGTCTCGCATAAATCGGTACATGCGCACACCATCTTTAAGTTGGTCGAAAATGGATTGGGAATTGCCATTGTACCGACCGCCTTACAATACGGATTTGACATGGAGGTTCGGTTTATCGAATTGAAAGAAGTACCTCAAAGAGCGGTTTTGTCCGTAGTTTGGAAAGCAGACAACCGCAACCCGGTGTTAAAACCTTGCTTGGATTTATTGTTGGGACCTAAAAATTGACTCCGGTATTGTATTTTAGATTTTTATTAATGGGACCATAATTGCTTTTTTTGAAAAAAGGGCATAAAGCGAATACCATATAGTCGATTATCAAAGAAATTATGATTTTAGAATTAATACGAAAAAGACGTTCCATCTTTCCTGTCCAATATAATGGGAAACCCATTTCAAAAGAAGTGTTGGAAAAGATTTTGGAGGCTGCCAATTGGGCACCGAACCACAAAAAGACGGAACCTTGGCGTTTTAAGGTATTGCAAGGGAATTCGAAGGATGCCTTAGGTACTTTTTTGGCGAATAAATATCAAGAGGTTGAAGCGAAACCCAAGAAATTGAAAATCAAAAAGTTATTGGATAATCCGTCAAGGGCGGCTGCCGTTATAGCCATCTGTATGCAACGTGACCCTAACGAAAGTCTCCCTGAATGGGAAGAGGTGGCGGCAACCGCAATGGCCGTTCAAAATATGTGGCTTTGCTGTACCGAATTGGGTATTGGCAGTTATTGGAGCTCACCAGGACTTATCAAATATATGGATGCCTTTTTTGATTTGAACGAAGGGGAAAAATGTTTGGGTTTTTTCTATATGGGCTATTATGATGAAGCGCCGGAAGCGGGGGTACGCCAACCTATAGAAGATAAAGTGGTGTGGTTGGAATAATATAGTGTCCAATCAAAATCAAAAGGCTGCTATCACCGGAATCAACTGAAAGTGAACAGTTCAACACCGTATTCAATGGCTTTCCAAATGAAAAGTCCGGCATAAATCACGGTGACCAAAAACTTCATAAAGGTTCCGGTCAAAAATCCCAAAAATGAGCCAAAAGCAGCCATTAAAGCAGATTTTTGATCCGTATTCTGGGTAAGCTCCCCTATGAAGGCCCCTAAAAATGCCCCAATGATGATTCCACCTGGTATAGGTAAAAATAAACCGATGAACAGTCCGATAATACTTCCCCACATGCCTGCCTTGCTACCACCAAACTTTTTGGTACCCATTGCGGGTATGACGTAATCCATGATGGTAATAAGCAATGCAAAGAACAACGTGATACCCAGTAACCACCAATTGTCAGGCACCGCTTTGGTAGAATAAAGCAATAATAACCCGATCCAACTAAGGGGTGGACCCGGCAATACGGGCAAAAAACTACCCAATACACCAATAAGTATACATATAAAGCCCAAAATCAGTAAAACGATGTCCATATTAAATTAGCTATTGGTTAGACAAATGTATACCGCTTTTGTTACATATGGTAAGGTGTGACCAAAACATTTTTAAACTAAAAAATTAGTTTAAACTAATTTTTTAATTATATTTAAATCCTTTAAACTAAAAACTTAGTTGAATGAAGCGATTGACAAAAGCGGAAGAAGAGGTCATGCAGTTACTCTGGAAGCTTGAAAGGGCCAATGTAGCCGCACTTATCGACCAATTGCCCGAACCAAAGCCAGCATACAATACCGTATCTACGATTGTTAGAATATTAGAGGATAAAGGTTTTGTAGATCATGAAAAAGTGGGGAAGGGCCATATTTATTTTCCGTTGGTTAAAAAATCAGAATACGGCAACCAAAGTTTGAACAAACTGGTCGATGGCTATTTTCAGGGTTCCTTTCAAAGTATGGTCTCTTTTTTTATGAAGAAAAACGATATCAGTCTACAAGAATTGGAAGAAATTATGAAAAGCATTAAAGAAGAAGGGCGATGATTACCTACGTTTTGGAAATAGTAATGTTTCAACTGGCATTTTTGCTCGTCTATGACCTTTTTTTGAAAAAAGAGACTTTCTTTCAATGGAATCGTGCTTACTTACTGGTAACCTATGTTTTCTCTTTGGTAGCACCTTGGATTAAAATAGAAGCTTTTAAAACTACCCTGCCTACGGAATATGCCGTATATCCAACAGCGTTTCATGCATGGTACTCGCCACAAGCGGATATTGTAAAGGAGGAAGTCCGATTTTGGGCCTCTTTGGCTTGGTATGAATGGGTTTTTGGAATCGGAATTGTGATTGCAAGCCTGTTGTTCATAATCAAATTGTCAAAAATCAATGGACTAAAACGACGAGGTCGAAAACAATATTATCCCCAATTCACCAAAGTAATTATCGCCCAAAGTGAACTGGCCTTTTCTTTTTTTAGGCATGTTTTTATGGGTGACCATATTCCCAAAGAAAAAGAGGCGAACATCCTGGCCCACGAGTTGGTGCATATACGTCAGTACCACTCTGTAGATCTCTTGTTCTTTGAATTGATGCGCATCGTATTTTGGTTCAACCCTTTGAGCTATGTGTACCAATCAAGAATGGCGGAACTGCACGAATTTATCGCTGATGCCCGAGTGGCAAAGCAAGATAAAAAACAGCAGTACCAATTGTTATTGTCAGAAGTTTTCCAGACCCAAAACATCAGTTTTGTCAACCAATTTTTTAAGAAAGCATTAATCAAAAAACGAATCGTCATGTTAAGCAAATCAAAATCAAAAAAGGTATTTCAACTAAAATATTTATTGTTGTTGCCCTTGGTATTGGGGATGTTGGTATACACTTCATGTGAAATGGAAGTCAAAGAAAAGGATGCTGAGGGTGCCATTGGTCTAAGATCGAATGTTACCCAAAACGTACTACCCTTTGCGACCGTTGAACAAGTTCCCATCTTTCCCGGCTGTGAAGGTGCTGCCGACAGGCGTAGTTGTTTCCTAGAACATATTCAGGGCCATATCAGAAAGCATTTTAATTATCCCCAAGAAGCCCAAGCACAGGGCATTCAAGGCAGGGTCAATGTCTTATTTGAAATTAACACTGATGGCAACATCGTGAATATTGTCAAAAAAGGCCCTCATGGACTTTTAGAGGATGAGGTGGAACGAATAATCAATCGTTTACCCCAGATGCAAGCCGGTAGTCAAGATGGGGAACTGGTAAGAACCGCATTTTCAATACCTATAGTTTTTAGGCTTGAATCGGTAATCGAAGAAAATAGTGAAAGTAAAAATGGACCAGAGGTCACCTTTATGACCATTGATGAAGTCCCCACTTTTCCGGGCTGTGAGAACGCAGCGGATAAACGCGCCTGTTTTCAAGAGCGTATACAAGAACATATCAGAAAGCACTTTAACTATCCACTTGAAGCCCAAGAGCAGGGTATCGAAGGGAGGGTAAGTGTTGTCTTTCAGATTACCAAAGATGGCTCGATTGCCAATATCAGAAAACGAGGTCCGCACGAGTTGTTGGAAAATGAGGTGGAACGTATCATAAAGAGATTGCCAAAAATGGAACCGGGCAGACAAGACGGAACATCGGTCGACGTGCCTTTTTCAATACCTGTAAACTTTGTGCTGTCAGAGGGTAGGGGATAGTAATCTTAAAAAAACAACAAATTGATTTGAAACAGGTAAATGTAGTAGTCCTTTTAGGGTTCTTATTGACGAAAGTCGGAGCCCAGTCATTGGATTTTGCTATGGCGGACAGCCTCTATCGTATTGGCGATTATACCAAGGCTATCAATGCCTATGCAAAAATTGGGGATGAAAAGGCCAATCTTCAAATCGCAAGGGCCTATGCGGCACAAAACAAAAATGAGAAGGCTATTGCCCAGTACCAAGGCTTGGTGGAAAACTACCCAGAAAACATACTGGCCCAATTTGAGTTGGGGAAACTCTATGATAAAACCAAGCAATACACATTATCGATTTCATTGTTTAAAAACCTTACAGAGACCACTGCACAGAATCCCGAGTTCTTTTACTTTCTAGGGAAGGCCTTGCAGGCTACACTTGATTACGATAAAGGCAATGAGGCACTTCAGAAAGCAATTGACCTAGACAGTACCCATTTGCGTAGTATCTATTTATTGGGCAAATATTATGTAAGCATAGAAGAACCTTCAAATGCCTTGAAAACGATAGAGCTAGGCTTAAAAACCGCCCCCAATAATGTTGCCTTACTTAACTTAAAGGCTTTGACCAAATTTGAGACTGGGGTATATGAAGAAGCTGCGTCATTGTTTGAGAGGCTATTGGAGTTGGGAGAGACAAAACCTTTTATCTACAAAAAACTGGGTTATTCCCTAGTCAATAGGTGGAGATACAAAGAGGCCAAAGAAGCCTATAAGCAATTAGGTAGGGTCTTGGATTATCAAGCAGACGCCTATAAAGGGTTGGCTCAAGTTTATTTTCAAGAACAAAAGTTGGATAGTTCCGAAACCTATTATTTAAGATCAATTGAAGAACGACGGTATAGTTTTGATGAAGAGTATCGCGACCTAGGGCGTATTGCTAGGTTAAAAGGAGAATTGAAAAAGTCGTTGGACTATTATACCAAGGCTTGGGAAGAAAATAAAGCGAATCCCTTCAACTACTGGCAAGTCTGTATTTTGGCTGACGAATACTATAAAGATCCAAAGGTCAAATTACGCTATTACCAAAAACTACTTACCGATTTTAAAGAGGTGATGCCCTTTATGAAAGAACGTGCCCAAAAACGTATCACTGAACTGAAAGAGGAAATTCATTTTGGCAAAGACTGATGCTAAAAGTACGAGGTACAGGCCTTAACTTCGGTCATGCCCTGTTTCCGTTTTGTTTTTGATTTGATCCCTATGCTTGAACTTTGTGTTTGTATTTGAGGTTTGGGTTTGTATTTTAGTTTGTATCTGTTTATCCTAAAAATTGTAATTTCAGCCAAATTCTTTTAGGCTGTGATCAAAAAGGTAATCCCTTTATTCTTAGTATTTTTCTTTTGCTCGTGCGAGCTATTCCAATCAAAGGAAGTTCGCACTGAGAATCAGGTGAATAAAGAGTTGATGACCATTGATTGGAACGATGTCGATACGTACCCGGTTTTTGAGAATTGTGATGAAGGTGTAAGCAAATATGAACAGCGAGACTGTTTTCAACAAACCATGCTCCAATATTTTGCCAATGCTTTTTCAGATGCGGAATTTGAAGTTTTAGAAACGGTTGACGAGACGCTGTATATTGATTTTAAGGTGGATGAGCATGGTTTCATTACCTTGCATAAAATAGGGGAAAATGAGAGGGTCAATGAATTGATTCCGAATTTTAATGAAGAAGTTTCAAATCGTTTAAAGGAATTGACGACGGTAGCTCCCGCAATAAAAAGGGGTATTCCCGTAAGTATGAAATTTCGACTACCACTGGTTTTAAATACAAACAACTAATTTGATAACGGAGAAAATCATATTGGGGATTGATCCCGGTACCACAATAATGGGTTTTGGGATCATAAAAGTGGTCAACAAACAAATGCAATTTGTTCAAATGAACGAGTTGCTACTTAAAAAATATGATGATCCCTATACCAAGTTGAAACTTATTTTTGAACGTACCATTGAATTGATTGACACCTATCATCCTGATGAGATTGCCATAGAGGCACCATTTTATGGTAAAAATGTACAGTCCATGCTCAAATTGGGTCGTGCCCAAGGCGTTGCGATGGCCGCAGGTCTGTCGCGACAAATACCGATAACGGAATACCTTCCGAAGAAAATAAAAATGGCCATTACCGGTAATGGAAATGCCAGTAAAGAGCAGGTTGCCAAAATGTTACAGGGTATGTTAGGGTTGAAAACCCTGCCTAAGAACTTGGATAGCACCGATGGCTTGGCCGCTGCCGTTTGTCATTTTTATAATGAAGGTAAGGTTGTGGTGGGCAAATCGTATTCGGGATGGGCGGCTTTTGTAAAGCAGAATAGCCCCCCAGCCCCCAAAGGGGGAGTAAAAAATACTGCGGTAGTAGATCTGAGGAAAAAGAAATCGTAGTGTTTCAAGTGTTGAAAAACTGCCTAAAATTATGAGTAAGGAAGAAAGTTCCCCCTTTGGGGGCGGAGGGGGCCTATACATCCACATTCCTTTTTGCAAGCAAGCCTGCCATTATTGTGACTTTCATTTTTCGACCAATTTGAAAAAAAAGGTGGAAATGCTTGAAGCCCTTTCAAAAGAGTTGGTGCTCAGAAAAGCGGAGTTTTCAGAAGAGGTGGTGGAGACCATTTATTTTGGCGGTGGTACCCCTTCCGTTTTAAATACATCTGAGATTCTAAAACTGGTCCATACCATTTATGAAAACTATGAGGTAGTGCCAGATGCAGAGATAACGCTAGAAGCAAACCCCGATGACCTTTCTGAAAGTAAGATCAATGAATTGGCCCAAGGTCCTATAAACCGATTAAGTATCGGAATCCAATCTTTTTACGAAGAAGATTTAAAGCTTATGAACAGGGCACACAATGCCCTCGAGGCCGAGTTATGTATCCGCGAAGCGAAAAAGCATTTTAATAATATTTCAATCGATTTGATCTATGGTATTCCCAATATGTCAAATGAACGCTGGAAGTCCAATATTGAGAAAGCCTTATCATTTAAAATACCGCACATCTCTAGCTATGCACTTACCGTGGAGCCTAAAACAGCATTGGCCAAGTTCGTTGAAAAAGGATTGATAGCACCAGTAAGGGATGAAGTTGCCCAAGAACATTTCAATATCTTAAATGAGACGTTGACTTCAATAGGATATGCTGGTTACGAAATTTCAAATTTTGCAAGACCTGGGTATTTTTCAAAGAACAATTCGGCGTATTGGCAGCAGAAAAAATATTTGGGTATTGGGCCTTCAGCGCATTCTTTTGACGGGGATAGAAGGGGTTGGAACATCAATAACAATTCGAACTACATCAAAGCCATAACCGACGGAAAACTTCCGATGGAAATTGAGATGTTGTCCAAAACCGACAAGTACAATGAATATGTAATGACAGGATTGCGAACAATTTGGGGGGTTTCTTTGTCTAGAATAGCTGCCGAGTTTGGCAAAAAGTATGAAGAATATTTAATGCTACAGGCCGAAAAGCACATTCAAGAACATTTGCTTTATATTGACGATGAAAGCCTGTTGACCACAAAGAAAGGAAAGTTCTTGGCTGACGGTATAGCAGCAGATCTTTTTATGCTTAATTTGTAAACATGCAGGCAACTATAAAACACAATTCAAGAAATTATAAAATAGATCTCTCGAAACCTTTGGACATATCAATCGCGATAACGGGTACCCCCAGCGATGTAAATGCATGGTATTTGGGGCACCCCAAAATTGAGCCACATGTAGAGGATGGTTTTATTGGTAAGGTCTCAGAAGGGTCTTCAGTGAATTTTAATAACATATGGTTCAATCCGCATTCCCATGTGACCCATACCGAATGTGCCGGTCATATCACTGAAGCTTTCCATTCCGTCAACCAAAATCTGAGAAAATTCTTCTTCTTAGCCGAATTGGTCACCGTGGTGCCTGAAAAGCTGGATGATGATTTCGTAGTTTCGAAAAAGCAGCTGCAATACGCCCTTGGGAATAAAAAAAGGAAGGCTGTAGTGATTCGTACCCTACCAAACCTAGACTCAAAAAAAAGCAGGCAATATTCGCATACGAATCCACCCTATCTCTTAGAAGAAGCGGTCATCTTTTTAAGGGAAAAAAATGTGGAGCATTTATTGATCGATCTGCCATCGGTGGATAGGGAACAAGATGAAGGGGCACTTCGGGGGCATAATGCCTTTTGGAATACCCAAGGGAACTTACGCCTGAATGCAACGATTACCGAATTCGTTTATGTGGCCAATACCATTGAAGACGGTACTTATTTTTTGAACTTGCAGGTGGCCCCTTTTGAAAATGATGCCAGCCCAAGTAGACCAATATTGTATAAAATTATTTGATCATGAAGGTAATATTGAAATTAGAAGAGGCGCTGTTATTTTTGCTGGGCTTTTTTTTATTTATGAAAATGGAGTTGGCCTGGTGGTGGTTTTTTGCACTACTCTTGGCGCCTGATATCGGTATGTTGGGCTATGCTTTTGGAAATAAGATAGGGGCAATCACCTATAATCTTTTCCATCATAGGGGTCTAGCGATCTTGTTTTATCTGGTTGGGGTTTCATTGAAGTCCCCTATTTTGCAACTAACAGGAATTATTTTATTTTCCCATTGTGCTATGGATAGGATTTTCGGGTATGGTTTGAAGTACCAAAAAGGATTTAGGTTTACGCATTTGGGTGAAATAGGCAAGAAAAATGGATAGTTTGATAGAAGCTTTTTTAGGATTGATCTTAGGGGCAATACTAATGTATTGGGTCTACGGCATGTTCACGAAAAAAAGAAGGCGCGAACTGACCGAGCACCAATCTACCGTAATTCTTGATAAGATCAAAAGTGTATGCAAACTGGTCTCGGTAGAAGGGGATTTTGCCGAAATATACCGATATGAGAACATCAAAGACGGGTTTATGAACATTTTAAGTAGCAAGAAAAAAGCTCTGGTGGTTATAAATGCCAAGGCTCAGATAGGGTATGATCTTAAAAAATTACGTATAAGTGCAGATAAGGAACAAAGAAAAATCATATTGGCAGCGTTTCCAGAACCTGAAATACTCTCCATTGAACCTGACATTCAGTTTTATGATATCAAGAACGGATTGTTCAATTCATTTTCGCCAGATGATCTTACACAGCTGAACCAAAAAGCAAAAGAACATATCAGGGAAAAAATCCCTGAAAGTGGTTTGGTCGAAACGGCTCAAAAAGAGGCATTGGATGCCGTACTCTTAATCGAGAAGATCGTAGAGACCATCGGGTGGAAACTTGACTATTCTGCGCTGGAAATCACCAATAGGGAAAAACAATTTTTAGAAAATTAAAATGATGAGAAATATTATTTGTACATTTTTACTTGTAGGTATGAGTTTAAGTACGATGGCCCAAGATCATAACGAAATGAAAAATTTTGATCCCGCATTCGCACACACGGTTTACTTTTGGTTCAAAGACCCGGTAAACCAAAACAATAGGGAACGTTTTGAAAGATCATTGAAAAAGTTCTTAAAGAACTCGAAGTACGCCAAAACCAATTTTATCGGGACACCACCAAATGCTACCAGAGATGTCGTGGATGGATCTTTCACCTATTCACTGATTGTGACTTTTGAATCTGCAGAGGCACAGCAGCACTACCAAGACGAAGAGGCCCATCTCATATTCATCGAAGAATGCAAAGATTTATGGGACAAGG
This sequence comes from Croceitalea sp. MTPC5, assembly GCF_036985505.1. Taxonomy (NCBI): domain Bacteria; kingdom Pseudomonadati; phylum Bacteroidota; class Flavobacteriia; order Flavobacteriales; family Flavobacteriaceae; genus Croceitalea; species Croceitalea sp. MTPC5. The sequence continues at coordinate 661,078 of NZ_BTGQ01000002.1, read as the reverse complement.
TGATCGTCTATGACTCCAATGGTATAAACCAATGAATGTTGAAGAAATTAGGTCGTATTGCATAACGAAAAAAGGGGTTACCGAAACGTTTCCTTTTGATGCACATACCTTGGTCTTCAAGGTCATGGACAAAATGTTTGCCTTATTGTCGTTGGAAAGGATGCCTGCACAGATCAATTTGAAATGTGATCCAGAGTGGACCATTGAACTTCGTGAAGAATATGATGGAATCGTCATACCGGGTTATCATATGAGCAAAAAACATTGGAATACCATTTATATAGAACAGCTAGACCCCGCCATAACAAAAAAAATGATAGATCATTCGTATGAGTTGGTCGTTTCCAAACTTTCTAAAAAACTTCGGCAAGAATTACGGGATAAAGTCAATTAATCGAAAATCGATTGCTTCCGTAAGAATTTTTTTACTAATTTCATCGATACCTTTTTGCCATTAACCGAAGGTAAAATACAATTCATCTCCCCCAACTGTTTTGTTTTTTCTATTTGTAGCAATTTTGTAATCTGTAAAAAGTGTTGAATCGTGAATGTATTGTTTATAGAAGATGATATGATTGAATCAATGAAAATGCAACGTGCAATTTCAAAGTTCGAATCAAAACACAATATTATTGAAGCCAAAAACGGTGAAGAAGCCTTAGCCATCTTAAACGAAGGTAATTTACCCGATATCATTTTACTTGACTTGAATATGCCCCGAATGAGCGGTATAGAATTCTTAGGTGTTCTAAAAGCAGATCCGCGGTTCAAATATTTGCCAACCATAATTTTGACCACATCAGAAAATCGGGTCGATTTATTGAAGTGTTTTGAAATTGGTATTGCCGGTTATATTATAAAGCCTTTAAAATATGAGGATTACGAGTTTAAACTAAAACGCGTATTCGATTATTGGGAGATAAGTGAACTTATCAAAGCCTAACTAAAATTGGCATTTCACAACATTATTTTTTAGCAAAGTAGTCCAATTCTTACTTTTAAATCATAATATTCTGTATTATGAAAGGAATTGTGTTTACTGAATTTTTAGAAATGGTCGAAACTACTTTCGGATTGGAGGTGGTGGATTCCATTATCGAAAATTCGACTCTTGAATCAGAAGGCGCATATACTGCGGTAGGCACTTATGATTTTAATGAGATGGTGTCTTTACTTACTTGTCTGAGTGAAACCTCAAAGATGCCGATAAACGATTTATTATATTCTTTCGGGTATTATCTTTTTGATGGATTGTGTAAGGCACACCCCGAGGTGGTGCGTGCCTATAAAAATCCCCTGGCACTTATTTATGCCATTGAAGACCATATTCATATTCACGTAAAAAAATTATATCCAGACGCAGAACTACCCAATTTCAAGATACTTGAAAAAACAGAAACATCATTGGTAATGATCTATAGCTCATCAAGAGGGCTTTATGCACTGGCAAATGGACTTATCAATAAGACCTTCGAATATTTTGGTAATACCGTTACGGTAGACTATGAGCTGTTGAATGAAGCCGGAACGGAAGTGCAATTTGCAATTGTTCAAAATGGATAAAGTGGATATCTCAATATTGCACCGCGCACTATCACGTGAAAAAAAAGCGCGTAAAGAGGCAGAACGTTTGCTTGAAAGTAAGTCTAAAGAGCTATACGATGCCTCACTGCACTTGAAAGAGGCCAATGGAAGATTGGAAGCCTTGCTGAGCAAAGACGATTCAAAAATTGACGGGGCCTTCGTTAATATCATTGACCCTTATGTGGTTATGGATATGACAACCAAGGTTGTCAATATGAACACAAGCGCAAAAGAGTTTTTGGGTTACGATCATACCAAAGAAGACATCACCTTATCAGAATTGGTACACGAAGATTATTTAGAGTACACCGCTGAATCTTTTAAAACCCTTTTACAGGTAGGTATTCTCAAAAATTACAATGTTCAAATACGAACACAACATAATGGTGATCGGTTTGTGAACATAAATGCCAGCCTTATCTACGATGAAGAAGGGAGCCCGATAGCAGCACAAGGTGTCATTCGTGATATTACACGCGAGATTGAGATCAAAGAGCTTTTAGAACAGCAAAAGCAACAACAAGATATTATAGTTGAAAACTCATCACTAGGTATTCTTTTGATAGAGCAAGACAAAATCGTAAAGGCGAACAATGCCTTTATCGAGCTTTTGGGCTATACAGAGGCAGAATTGAAGAAACTAAGCATAGATGCCATTTCAACCATAGAAGATGTCAGCCTGTACAGGGATTTGTTGGATGATAATGAAAGAGGTGAATCAGACAGGTTCTCGATCATAAGAAAGTTCCATAAAAAAGATGGAACCTCTATATACGGTAAAACCTCAGTGAACACTTTACGTAACGAACACGGTGGCATTGATTACAAGGTAGCCATGATTGAGGATATTACAAACGATAAAATATCCGAAGAAAAGATAAGGGCCTCTGAACAGCGGCTGACCACCTTGATACGAAATTTCCAAAACGGAATCCTGCTTGAAGATGAAAACAGGAAAATGATCTTGACCAATCAAAAATTCTGTGACCTTTTTGCAATTCCGCTATCTCCCCAGAAGTTAAAGGGTTTGGATTGTAGAAAGTATTTGAATAAGTACAAAGAACTTTTCGTCGACCCCGATTACATAATAAAGAGGATCAACCATATACTCAACAAAAAAGAGTTGGTACTATCCGATGAACTTGAATTGGTCGATGGCCGCACCTTTGAATTGGATTACATTCCTTTGATAATCGATGATGTGTATAAAGGGCACCTCTGGAGCTATAGTGATGTGACCCTTAGAAAGAACTACAGAAAGAATCTTGAGATACAAAAAGAGAAATACGGCAGCATCATCGCCAATATGAACCTCGGTTTGGTCGAAATCAATGCAGAAGGTGAGATTCTATTGGTCAATAACAGATATTCAGAGATGATTGACATCAATGCTGAGGATCTTATGGGTAAAGATGTATTGAAGGTGATGGGATTGGATGAGGCAAACCTGGATAAAATCAAGGCACAATTTGAAAAACGACGAAGAAATGAATCCGATTCATACGAGATTGAGGTAAAACTACATAACGGCGAAAAAAGACATTGGCTTATCAGTGGGGCACCCAAATATGATGAATTTGGTAAAGTAAATGGATCTATTGGGGTACATCTTGATATCACAAAACAAAAAGAACTCGAGCAACAAAAGCAACAATTGGTCAATGAGCTTGAAGAAAGCAATAAGGGACTTCAAGAGTACGCACACATTGTCTCACACGATTTAAAATCACCATTACGGAGTGTTAGCGCCTTGGCGACATGGTTGTATGATGACTATAAAGACCAATTGGACGAAAGTGGTCGGTATAATTTAAAAATGATGCTCGAAAAAGTAGAGGGGATGGACAAATTGATTACGGGCATACTAAAATATTCAACGGTCAATAGCGATACTTTAGATCATAAAGAAGTCGATGTCAATAAGGTCATAAACGAGATATCCGAAATCATATTCATACCTGAACATGTTCAAATCAAGATAGTGGGTAAACTCCCCATCATTATAGCCGACAAAACCAAAATCCATCAATTGTTTCAAAACTTTTTGAGCAATGCCGTAGTCAATATTGATAAGAAAGAAGGCCTTGTCGAAATCGAAAGTAAAGAAACACCCACGCATTGGCAATTCAGTGTAAAAGACAATGGTGTCGGAATACCGAAGGAATACCATGAAAAAATATTCAAGATTTTTCAATCCATTGGTAACAATGAAAGGTCTACGGGTATCGGATTGTCAATAGTTAAAAAAATTATAGACCTGTATCACGGATCGGTATGGTTAGAAAGTGAAATAGGTAGGGGAACCATATTTTATTTCACCTTAAAAAAATAAATCATTGAAGAAATCATGAAAGTAAATCAGGCGATAAGAACTAAAGATGGTGAGTGGACCTTCCATCAAAATGAAAAATTGGTAAAACCATTGGTATTGATCTTTGCAGACCGGTATATTCTCGAATTGGATACCATTTATAACGAGATACGTGAGCTGTATCCTGACGGGGAACTTGTTTTTGGCTCCACTTCGGGTGAAATTTTGGAGACCAATGTTTTTGAGGGGACCATTACATTGACCGCTATTGAATTCGAGAAAACGAAATTTAAAATAGTCAATGAGAACGTGGCAGATTATGTAGATATCAAGAAAATGGGTCGGGCCATAGCAGATCAATTTGAAAAGGAAGATCTCTGTCATTTGTTTGTTGTTTCTGATGGCAGCTTTGTAAATGGAAGTGGTCTCATTGAAGGGTTGGAATCTGATGAAGAGTTCAAAGCATCAATAACTGGTGGACTATGTGGTGATGGGGCACGTTTTGAAAAAACGTTGACCTCATACAATGAAAATCCGAAACAAGGCGAGGTAATTGCCATTGGTTTCTATGGAAGCCAATTGGAGGTTTCGTATGCGAATTATGGAGGTTGGACTTCTTTTGGTCCTGAAAGGACAATTACCAAATCAATTGGGAACGTGCTGTACGAAATCGATGGAAAACCAGCTTTAGATCTCTATAAGACCTATTTGGGTGAAAAAGCGAAAGAGCTGCCCAAGGCCGCATTGTTATACCCATTGACCGTTCAAGAACATGAGGGTGCGGAATCTTTGGTGCGAACTATTTTGAATATTGATGAAGAAGCAAATTCGATGATTTTAGCAGGGGATGTTCCTGTAAATTCAAAAGTGCAACTAATGATGTCTACCACGGGTGATATCGCGCAAGGAGCATCAAATGCGGCGGAATTTGCGATGATGAACCGCAAAAATAGCCCTCAATTGGCCATATTGGTAAGTTGCGTGGGGAGAAAATTAGTGTTGGCCCAGCGCACTGAAGAAGAAATAGAAGAAGTAAAAGAGGTCATAGGCAATCAAGCTAAGATCACCGGATTTTACTCTTATGGGGAAATGGCCCCTTTTGCGGGCAAAAATGAATGCCAATTACATAATCAAACCATGACCTTAACATTACTCAGCGAATAAATGCACTCCCTGCTCGAACGTCAAATAAAAAAGTATTTGCCCAAAGATCTGCAAAATCATAAGGGCCTCGATGTCTTCTTTGAATCGATAGCCAATTCGTATTCAGACTATGATGATAAGCTTGAGATGATCCAGCATGCCACATCATTGAGCTCAAAAGAACTTTATGAGGCCAATAAAAGGTTGAATATAGAGACCGAGAGCCAGCGCAAAGTACTTGAGGCCTTGAGTAAAGCTGTTGCATTTATGGAAAGTAAGACGAATACCATGGAACGTGGGTCACTTGGTTTTGATCCTCAAAGATTAGTGGAGAATATTGAAAATCAAACGAATAAAATTGTTGAGATTACGGCCGAAAAAGACCACCTTCTTAAAAACCTTGAGCAGCAAAACGAATCACTGAACAATTATGCACACATGGTTTCGCATGATTTGAAATCGCCAATTCGAAATATTCATTCCTTGGTCAGTTGGGTTCTTGAAGATGCCCCGAATAAATTGGAAAATGATAACAAGAAGAACTTTGATCTCATTTTTCAAAATCTATCTAAAATGGACAGTTTAATAGATGGCATTCTGAAACATGCTACCATTGATTCTTTAGAAGAGAAAATAGCCAAAGTGGATTTGAATTTATTGATCAAAGAAATTGACCAAACGATTTATGTGCCAAATCATATTAAAATCGTGATAAAGGACAGATTACCGATTTTATATACGGGCAAGTATAGAATAGAACAGCTCTTTAAAAATTTACTAACCAATGCCGTTACGGCACTTGAAGCAGAGAAAGAAGGCTTTATTGTCATTAGTGCAGCGGAACAAGAAGACAAATGGCTGTTCAGTGTCAAAGATAATGGCAAGGGAATTCCGGTACACCTACAGGCCGGTATTTTCAATATGTTCAAGAAATTGGAAAATGATGCGAATGCGACTGGAATCGGATTGGCATTGGTCAAAAAAATAATCAACTATTACAAAGGGGATATCTGGCTTTCTTCAGAAGAAGGTATGGGTACCACATTCTTTTTTACAATAAAAACGAAAATCTAATGGGTGAGAAACCAAATTTGAACTATATCAAGGAGATTGCGGGAGGGAACGAAGAATTCGAAAAGAAATTCCTTTCCATCATACAGGCCGAATTTCCGAACGAAAAAAAAGACTACACCAGACTACTTCAAGAACAAGAACTGGAAGAGTCTGCCAAGGTAGTACACAAAATAAAGCACAAGTTAGGTATTTTGGGGCTGAACGGTGCGTACAAATTGGCCATAAAATATGAAGAAGACTTGAAGTACGGTGATACCAAACTCAAAGATGAGTTTATGGATGTATTGACAACGGTAGAGGAATTTATATTAAAAATCGCATAAAGTGAACTGTATAATCATAGACGATGAATTGACCGCGAGGGCAATCGTTGCCGAACTTTGTGAATCGTGTGAAGACTTAAAAGTCATTGGCCAGTTTTCAAATGCCGTGGAAGCATTGAAGTTTTTGCCACATCACCAGGTCGACGTTATATTTTTGGATATTCATATGCCCATGTTGACGGGGTTTGATTTCATTGAAACCTTACAAACCCCTCCACGAATCGTATTGACAACGTCGGATACGAATTTCGCGATAGCCGCTTATAGTTATCCCTTTATTGTAGATTATTTGGTCAAACCGATTACCCATGGGCGTTTTCAAAAAACAATGGTGAAACTTCAACATACCGAATACGCGCCAGTGACTGATGAAGAACGCGAAGGTGTTGGTGCAGTACCCAAAGAAGACCATTTATACATCAATATTGATAGGCGGTTGATAAAACTAAAATTCAAGGATATACTATTGATCGAAGCCAAAGGCGATTATATAGAGATCAAAACCACCGAATCGTTTTATAGGGTGCATTCCACATTAAAGAAGATCAGGGAAAAATTGCCGCAATCGCTATTTATGCAGATTCATCGGTCATACATCATAAATTATACTAAGATTATTGATATTCAAGACAATAGTGTTTTGATTGAACGAAATGTCATCCCCATAAGTCGTTCGAATAGGCCCAGTCTTATGCAACGGTTGAATCTTTTGTAAATGATCTAAACATTATTAGAAATAACATATTTAATCTAAAATAGCTGTCAAATGGCATTGGAAATAAAAGAGGATAAAGGAATATTTGAAGTGATCGGAGAGCTTACTTCGCAGAATTTAGGGGCTTTGAAAGTTTATTTTGAGTCGGCTTTAGAGGTAACCGATGAAATGGTAATTAGTTTAGAAAAGGTTACTGTTATGGATTCAAGTGTTGCCCTGTTTTTTGAAAAATTGTATAAACAAGTGGCTGCCAATCATAAAGTGCTGGCCATAGTAGGAAGACAGAACAAAGAAATTTCGGAAGTAATGAATATTACTAAGACCGATTACATCCTAAGTTCCGATCGCGTGTAATACCCATTACCTTGAAAATTATAAAAGCACAAGATCCATCTTGTGCTTTTTTTGTGGTCTTGTACTTAAAATTCCGTTGAAATCGATACTTGGCATACCCAGATTGTCTCTTTTATTTCTTAAGAAGAATACGGAAGCTATTTGAACGATCTAAACCTACTTTCAAGACAATTGCATGACACTGTTATTGAGGGATAGAATTCATTAAGAAAAATACTACATACAGATCTATTGTAATTACAACACTTAGCTCTTGTTTGACAACAATCAATTCGTTAAAAGTAATATTAATCCTACTTTTCGTTTCTATTAATACTACAAAACAGAAATTATGAAAATATTGGTAGTTGATGACAAGCAGTCTTTGAGTGAATTGGTCGCACAGTTTCTAGGACAATCACATAATGTAACCACTATGGAGAATGGCTTGTCGGCCATTTCATGGTTGCAAGAAGGCAATATACCTGATTTGATCATTACAGATCTCGAAATGCCTGAAATGGATGGTTTTGAACTGATCAAACAAATAAAGGGAACCGGACTTTTTTCCGATATCCCAATAATCGTATTAAGCTGCAGGGACAGTTCGGCCGATAGGGTGGAGTGTCTGCGACTTGGAGCGGACGATTATATGGTGAAACCATTTAATCCTGAAGAATTACTCATAAGAGTAGACAAACTGTTAATCCGCAGTTAGTATGGAGGTCTTAACCCAAAAGAAAACCCAAGTATTATACATAGGGGCCAACAAGCGTTTGGCCGAAGAGTTCCATCGTGAAACCGATAGGGTCAACGTACATTCAACCGTTACTACGGTTGAGGCCATTAAGTGGTTGCACAATAATGCCGAATTCAAAAAGGGCCAGTGGATCAATGTGGGTAATGCAGTGGATGCGTTTTTGTGTGAACACGGTATACCGCGGCAAGAATTGTTGGAACTTAAGCGCTACATAGAAAAAACGTTCGATCCGGCACAGAAAATACCGTTTTTGCTTTTGGGGAAAAAACTGACCAAAGAAGAAAAACTTCTGGCCATTGAGAATGGATTTGATGATTTCTTCGCCCATCCCGTTCGTTTTGATCGTCTTTTAGAGCGCATTGACTTTTTAAAAGAATTAAAGCTAAACTTACGTAAGCAGAAAATCCAATCCAGTAACGCCCAGTTAAAGAAGTATAAGATTGGTTTCTGGAAACGGAGCTTTGACCTATTGTTGGCAGGTTCCGTATTGTTACTGGCATCCCCGTTTTTGTTACTTGTCATTCTGGCGATTCGATTAGAATCAAAAGGTAAGGTGTACTATATCTCAAAAAGGGTCGGTACAGGCTATAGGATATTCAATTTCTTAAAGTTGCGTTCAATGTACCCTGATGCAGATAAACGCTTGAAAGAGTTTGAACATTTAAACCAGTATGTGCATGAAGATGATTCAGGGCAAATCGCAAGTAATGCGGGTGAGAAAAAGATTCAAGGTACCGTGCTTATCAGTGATGATGCTGAAGTAGATGAGATAGCACATAATCAAAAAAGAAAGGAAAGCGCAAAAAGCGCTTTTGTAAAATTTGACAATGACCCACGTATTACCAAGGTGGGCAAGATCATTAGAAAGCTCAGTATTGATGAGTTGCCACAACTGATCAATGTTCTGAAAGGCGATATGTCGATCGTAGGTAATCGGCCATTACCCCTTTATGAAGCTGAAATGTTGACTACCGATGAGTGGACGGAGCGTTTTAACGGCCCAGCCGGAATTACCGGCCTTTGGCAAGTAGAGGCACGTGGTAGATCTTCAAAAATGTCACCCGAAGAAAGAAAACAACTTGATGTCAAGTATGTAAAATATGCCAATAGCAAATATGCCTTCTTAATTGATATGTGGATTATCCTAAGAACGTTCAAAGCTGTTTTTCAAAAAGAAAATGTTTAAGAATGCATTTACGTATTATCCCCCTATTACTATTTGCTTTGGGCACCCAAATATTATTTGCGCAATCATTGGATGATTTTGTGTCAAAAAGTCTTCAGAAAAATGATATTACTGAAAAACTACCGCCCTTAGATAGCTTGGTATCCATGGCCAAACAGCATTCACCAAGGTTGAAATATTTTGATGCCGATGCAAAGTACTGGGAGGGTCGTGTCAAAAGTGTAGGCAGGTCATGGTTGAACAGCATTTATCTGGACGCTTCTTATGGCTATGGGGTTTTCGATAATTTGAGTAATGCCCAGATCGCTGGGGTACCCGATGCAAGTCAGACCTTATTTACGACCGAACAAAGCCGTTACAATCTTGGGGTATCGATGAAAATGCCCCTGCACGCCATTTTCAATAGGAAGATTGAGGTAAAGACCTCAAAAGCCGAAGTGGAACGTGCTAAATATGAAAAAGAATTTGCCGTTCGTGAACTCGAAATGTTCGTGGCCCAAAAATATCATGAAGTCATTAGGGCGCATCGAATGTTGGTAGTGGCCAGTTCCGTAGTAGAAACCTATAAGGTACAATCTGTAAATGCCGATAAAAATTTTACAAATGGGGCGATTGATGTTACGGAATATACCAGATTACAGCAGATGTTGAATCAATCATTGAAAACATTTGAGTTTCAACGATCCGAATATTTGCTGGCCATTACCGCCCTTGAGGGAATCGTCGGTACTAAGTTTAGGATATAAAGATGAAATTTAACCTACTCTTTTTTGTACGGCTTTTATTAAGGCATATCGCTTTGCTGCTCTTGGTGCCCATACTATTGGCATCGTTGGTGTTTTACCTTACCCAAGACCAGCCTAAGGTATTTAACTCAAAAGCCAGGGTCTATACTGGCATTGCTTCCGGCTCAACAATAGAGCTCGATAATACAAAACTGGATTTTAGGGCAACCAATACGGCCTATGACAACCTTTTGAACCTTATCAAGGCAAGAACTACGATTGAAACGGTTGGTCTTAAGCTTTTTTCACAGCATATGTCACTCGATAGTGTGGACACGAAGATTATCTCAAGGGAAAAGTACGATGACCTTATGGAAATCGTACCAGATGATGTTAAGGCACTTTCCGTAAAAGGAGATATCGAAAAGACCTTTGAAAATTTCAAAAGGTTGAAAGAATCAAACCATTCGAATTTTATTTATGAGTTGATCAATCTAAAGCATCCTGATTACAGTATTGAAAAAATCATAGGTAGAATCAGTGTCCGTAGAATATTGAGTAGTGATTTCGTGGATATTGAATTTGAGTCAGAAGATCCCGCCATTTGTCAAAATACCTTGTTGATCCTTGCAGAGGTTTTCGTCAGGCTCAATGCCGATATCAAAGTAAATCAATCAGATGCAGTGGTAAAGTATTTTGAAGGGCAGCTCAATACGTCTACCAAACATCTTCGTTCAGCTGAAGATGAATTGTTGGATTTTAATAGAACACACAACATCATCAATTACTACGAACAGACCAAACATATCGCATCAGAGAAAGAGCACTTTGAATTGGAATATCAAAAAGTGCATATAGCGCACTATGCGGCGAAAGCCGTTTTGAAGTCATTGGAATCAAAGTTAAAGACGCATGAGAAGAAGCGGTTGTCAAGTGAAGGGATCTTGTCGCTCAGAAACAAATTGGCCGATGTGAATTTTGAGATTTCAATGAAAACATTGGGTGTCGAAACCGATTCATTAAAACAGGTGCAGAATGCAAAAGATGTGGTCGCGTTACAGCAAAAAGCTGCCGAACTAGAGGCAGACCTTTCACAACGCGTCGACCAGTTGTACAGTACCGATTATGACGAAAAAACACTTGCTTCAACAGATATTTTAAGTGATTGGTTAGAGAATACCGTGGCATTTGAAGGTACAAAGGCACAGTTAAAGGTCATGGATGAAAAACGACTTGAGTTTGAAAAATTATATCAAGTTTTCTCTCCTTTAGGGGCTACCATGAAACGACTAGAGCGCAAGATCGATATTGCCGAAAGGGAATACCTTAGTTTGTTGCATAGCCTTGGCCTAGCTAAACTTCGCCAACAGAACGTAGAGTTGAAATCGAATTTGAAACTCATTGAAGTACCTTTTTTTCCAATAAACCCAAAGCCCAGTAAGCGTATGCTGCTGGTCATCGTTGCAGGTATGGCCGGTTTTATTTTGGTCACATTTACGGTATTGGTCTTAGAGTTTTTAGATGGCAACCTGAATACGGCAGCTAGGGCAGAAGATAAAATTGGTTTGAAAGTGTCCTCAATTTTTCCCGTAATCAATGAAAAAAGCAATAAGATAGACTTTGAATACCTGAAGAATAAGGCCATCAATGCTATTTCGCGTAATATCATTTTAAATCAGTTCAAAAAAGAGAAAGATGATAGACCAGTGGTGAATATGTTCTTTTCGACCCAAGATGCGGAAGGCAAGACGTTCATCTGTCAACACTTGATCGCCAAACTTTGTGAATTGGACTACAAAATGCTGCACGTAACCTATGATGACTATGACTTGAATCTGGAAGGACCGTATTATCAAAAGTTGTTATACGGGGTGAGTGATCAACTGTACAAAATTTCGACGGTCGAAGAGTTGGATGGTGATAAGGCGATTACGGACTTTGGTTATTTTGATTTCGTAATCCTTGAACTACCCAGTATCATCAAAAATCCGTTCCCTGTAAAGTTGGCGTCTACCATGGACTATACTTTTTTGATTACCAGGGCCAATAGGGCTTGGGGTGAAGCGGACAAAAATTCTTTGGCGCTTTTCAACGAAGCGACCACAGGTCCAGAACCGACTATCATACTAAATGGGGTCAAGGTATTGGAAATGGAAACGGTGGTGGGTGACCTTCCTAAGAAGAGGTCGTTGATTCGAAAATGGATAAAACAAATCGTTCAGTTTAGGTTCTTCACTAAAAAAGCGGTGGCAAAATGATACGTAAACTGAAAAATATTGGAAAAGAAAAGAACATATCCTCATTGTTGACCAATGTAGTTATCGCATTTCTTGGCCTTGTTAGTTTTATGTTGCTTACCCGGCAGCTAAGCAAACCCCAATTTGGTGATTGGGTGCTTTTTATCACATTGGCTACGTTTCTTGACCTGTTACGATTCGGCCTGACCCGAACTTCCGTCGTTAGGTTGTTGTCGGGCGCTGATAAAAAAGCCTTTAAAAGATTATTGGGATCCTCGTGTAGGATCAACCTCATATTACTTGTAATTCTGACGATTTTTTGTTGGTCGACCATGGCGATAGTACATGTTGTCGAGTTTCAAATAACGCAGGGATACGAACTCTTTTTAAGATGGTATCCCATTTTGGCCTTTTGTAATTTGGGTTGGAACAATGCTTCGGCACTGTTTCAAGCGGAGCAGAACTTTAACCGTATGATGCTGGTTCGATTGGCCAACATCGGCTTGTTCGTAGTCTTCTTGGTTTTAAACGGATTTTGGTTTCATTTAGGGCTGTTGGAGCTGGTTTGGGTCAATCTTGCCGTCAACCTTATTTCGAGCTTGTGGTGTACCTTCAAAAAATGGGATGGCCTATTTTTTTTAAACAAGGCAGACAGAAAAACCGAAAAGGAGTTGATCAATTTTGGCAAATACTCCATGGGTACGCTTATAGGCTCAAGCCTACTGAAAAGTGCCGATACCTTGATAATTGGGCTAAGTCCGGTTTTGGGGTCAACTGGCATCGCCATGTATGCAATTCCATTGAAACTTACCGATTTATTAGGCATTCCCTTACGAAGTTTTACGATGACCGCCTATCCGCGAATGTCCAAAAAAGCTATTGAAGGCGATTTAGATGGTGTTCGAAAGGTTTTCTATGCTTACTCAGGTGCGATCACATTGTTGTTCGTTCCGGTAGCAATAGGCTGTTTCGTATTGGCAGAAGACTTGATATTGATTTTAGGGGGAAAGGCCTATTCCGATTCTTTACCCTTGTTGACATTGGTTTTTAGGGTATTTACGGTGTATACGCTTTTATTGCCGGTTGACCGCTTTACCGGGGTTTTGTTAGATAGTATAAATAGGCCCAAATTGAACCTTTATAAAGTCATATGTATGACAGTGGCCAATATTTTGGTCGATGTACTCGCCGTATTCGTATTTGAGAGCCTAGTGGTAGTGGCGTTGGGTACTGTTTTCTTTACGCTATTGGGGATTTTTCTGGGGTTCTATTTTTTAAGAAAAGAGATTCAAATAGAATCAAAACAGATTTTACCTGAAGGAATTTTCTTTTTCAAAAATTTAAGCACCTATATCGGCCGATGAATCCCTTTCACAAAACATATGGAACGGATCACCTTAGGGAACCATTGCCCATTGCGATATTTCTATCGCTCTGTATAGCGTGCGCGCACTTAACAGCCTCAAAAGGACTGGTCGTAGGTATGGCCATAATTATCCTACCCATGGCAGTAGTCTATTTAGGGGTCTTATTCGTTAAGCCCAAAATTGGGCTGATGACCATTTTTGTTTTAAATTTTCTAATCTTGGGCCTGGGTAGATATGTGCCCATGACCTGGGGTTTGCTGATTGATGGGTTGCTGTTCTTAATGTATCTGGCCTTGTTCTTTAAGGCTTTCAAGATCAAGATTCCCTGGAGTCGGGCAAAATCCCAATTAAGTCTATTGGTGACCATTTGGTTCGGTTATGCCCTTTTTCAAGCCGTAAACCCCGAAGCCGCCAGTATTGAAGCCTGGTTTTACGCCATGCGCGGCTTGGCATTGTACCAATGGATGATCGTGCCCCTACTTTTTATCATTTACAACAAACCAAAAGATTTAAAGATTTTTTTGATCATTTGGGGGGTCATGTCCTTTTTAGGAACCTTAAAGGGTTGTCAACAACTGTTTTTCGGGGTTGACCCATTTGAACAAAAATGGCTGGATAATGGGGGCGCATTGACCCATGTGCTTTTTGGTAAATTGCGTATTTTCTCATTCTATTCCGATGCCGGCCAGTTTGGGGCATCCCAGGGTCACGCCGGGGTCGTCTTTGGTGTTTTGGCCTTATTTGCGAAAAGCAGGAAATTCCGAATATTCTGTATTATAGTCTCCTTGGCCGGCCTTTACGGCATGCTGATTTCGGGTACACGTGGTGCCATCGCCGTTCCTGCCGCGGGCGGAATCATGTTCTTGATCTTGAGAAAAAACATACCTATTTTGGTTGCAGGGGCCATTATGGGAATAGGGGTGTATGTTTTTTTTGCACATACCACCATACTGAACAATAATGCACAGGTGCGTAGAATGCGAACTGCGTTTGACCCCAATGATGCCTCGTTGCAAGTACGGTTGGCAAACCAAAGGAAGTTATCGACCTATCTGGCATCAAGACCTTTTGGTGGCGGTATCGGTTCAACAGGTAACTGGGGGCAACGTTTTACCCCCAACACATTTTTGGCCAATACCGCCACTGACAGTTGGTTCGTCGCCATTTGGGCCGATACGGGAATCGTCGGATTATACCTGCATCTCTTCATTTTATTTTTTGTACTCATCACCGGTGCCTACAATGTAATGTTCAAAGTACGCGATGATTGGCTTAAGGGGCAAATAGCGGCTTTGGTGTGTGGCATGTTCGGTATTATGGGCGCATCTTATGGCAACGGGGTATTTGGGCAGTTTCCAACTTGTATTTTAATGTATACGGGTATGGTATTCATGTTTATCGCACCACAAATGGACAGAAAAATAAGGGCTGCTAAAGGCGAACCGAAAAGTGGACCGACAACAGAAAAGCTAAACGATATCGTACCAGCATAAATTCAAACAAATGAAAGCAAATCAACCCTTGGTCTCCATCATAACCATTAATTACAATGAGTCATCTGTGACGCTGGCGATGTTGGAATCATTACAGTTTCTATCGTATAAAAATGTTGAGGTAATTGTAGTGGATAATGCATCACCCGATGACGATCCTGATGTGCTCAAGTCACATTTTCCAGAAATAAACTTGATCAAGAGTAAAGAAAATCTAGGCTTTGCCGGGGGCAATAACCTCGGTGTCAAGGTTGCCAAAGGCGATTACTTACTTTTCATCAATAACGATACTATAGTACCCGAAAATTTTATAGGGCCCTTGGTCGAAACGCTGCAAAAGGATGAAACTATTGGTATGGTGAGCCCCAAGATCAAGTTTCATTGGGACCCCACATTGATTCAATATGCGGGGTATACCCCTATGAACCAATGGACCATTCGAAACAACAGTATTGGGTATCATCACAAAGACGATGGCTCATTTGATAAGGCGGGGGAGACCGAATCGATACATGGGGCGGCAATGATGGTTCCTAAAAGGGTGGTGGAAGAAGTTGGGATGATGACGGAAGTATATTTTTTGTACTACGAAGAGCACGATTGGGCAGAAATGATCAAACGCGCTGGGTACAAAATCTATTATCAGCCCAAATCATATATCCTACATAAAGAATCGTTGTCAACGGGCAAATTCAGCCCGTTAAAGACCTATTACATCGCCCGGAATCGAATCGTTTTTGCGAGACGTAATTTCAGGCCCTTTCAACTGTTTGTGAGCCTATTGTTCCAAACTTTTATATCGATTCCGAAGAATACGGTGACCTTTCTTTTTAAAAGACAGTTTCAACATTTAAATGCTTTATGGAAAGCCGTTATGTGGAACCTGTCAAACCATAAAATCCTTAAAACCTAATCTGTATAGCTGTAATTATGCCAGTAGCTAAGAAAAATGTTTGAAATTCGGTTTTTGTCTCCTTGAGCGCAGTCGAAAGGCTGGCAAAACATCTTGACTGCGCTCGATATGACAACAAGATTTACCGCTTGTATAATCAAGTGAAATCCTTAAAACCTAATATTAAATTCCCCAAAACCATGAAGACTTTTAAATTAATGTATGTGGTCTTTTTAGCATTTGCCATTATTGGATGCGTAAATGAAAATGATCTCGACCAAAATTTAACCGATGATAGTATGGGTGGCACCGATGATGTCGACTCCAGTGACCCTCTAAATGCATTGAATGTTTCAGCTGAGTTCGATTATGCGACCAGTAAAGACGTAACCCTTGAATTGGATGTGCCTTCAAACCTTAAGGGTGCGGTATTTACCCTTTACAGCAAAATAGGGGCGCAAGATAGTACTTTGATCGGTAAGGGCACTTTTGATGATGGCGGGCATTATAAGAAAGCGTTTACCTTAAGTTCAAGAACGGACAGTCTACTCTTGTTCTCTAACTACATTGGCCTTATTGACAATGTGCGCCTGCCTGTTGAAACGAATACCATTGCATTTGACTATAGGCCCTTTTATGAGCGGCAAGGTAGTTCGGGAAAATCTAAAATAAACCCTAAAAGAACGATTTTGCCATCGCGGAATGTGGACAACTATACTTTCATTGATACCTTTGATTTTTGGGGCGTACCCGATAATCTTGCTTTTCAAGATGTCATTGAGCAAAACTTATTGGATGATATCAATGCTTCCCTGCCTGAAAACGTGCCAGGTGGAATTCCCGTAACGAATCCCGATTACTTAGCGGGTAAAGAAACTAGTTTAATCATTACAAAGGAAGCTGATGTTTGGGTAACTTTTGTATCAGAGGGGGCCGGGTATCGCAATGTTTTGGGTTATTACTCCCATCCTATAGGTCAAGAACCGGCATCAACCGATGAAATAGATCCCCATTATGTCATATTTCCGAATGTATCCATGCAATATTCAGGGGGAGGCTTAATACCGGGTGATCGTGTGTACTTAGGTAGATTTCCGGCAAACACGGTCGTTTCTTGGTTTTTAGCCGCAAACGGATGGGCTTGGGGTGATGTGCAAGATGGTAATGGTGTGTACTATTCAAACCCTGATTTCAATCCTGAAGCTACCCCAGAAAGAAGAAACCATATGGTGCTTCTGTATGATGAAGGTAGGGAATTGACCTTGCTGGGTTTTGAAGATCTATTTAGGGATGGGCCTACGGACGATGATTTTAACGATGCCGTATTTTATGCAAAGTCGAATCCCGTAGATGCCATTCAAGTAGGTAATTTGGCCCAAATACAAGCGGCGACCGATGCTGATGGTGACGGAATCAATGATGAGTTGGATGATTTTCCTTTTGATCCCAATAAGGCATTCAGCAATTTTTCGCCATCTGTAAATTCAACGGGAAAATTGGTTTATGAAGATTTATGGCCAAGTCAGGGCGACTATGACTTTAACGATCTCGCGTTGGATTATGCCTTTAACCTGATTGCAAACGCCGATAATATGGTCACTGCAATTGATGCCACCTTTACGATTGAAGAGATTGGTGGAGCCTTGCACAATGGGTTCGGATTTGTCCTTCCGATAGACCCAAGTATTGTTGCCAGTGTAGACGGCCAAATTTTGAATGGGGGTTTTGAAACCGTGGCCGCAAATGGCACCGAAACAGGTACGGGAACCAACGAAGCGGTGATACTCGTGGTCGGTGATGCTTTTGATTTAAAGGGCACTACCGTAAACATCAATGTCGAACTCAATTCACCGGTCAGTGAATCGGTTTTGGGTGAGATTCCTTTCAATACGTTCTTAATCTCTAATGGCGATAGGGCGCGTGAAGTACATCTTCCAGACTTGCCACCAACGAGCAAGGCGGGTTACTTAGGCACTAAAGATGACTTTTCAGATGCTTCGATAGGGCGTTATTATAAAACGGCGACCAATTTGCCGTGGGCCCTGAATATCTATGAGGGCTTTGACACCCCGCCAGAATCAGTTCCCATTACCCTGCAGTACCCACGATTTATAAACTGGGCAAATTCAGGAGGCGTAGAGAGCCTTGATTGGTACCGACGCTAAAAAAATAGGGGAAACCCATGATTGACAACGATTATATATCGTTTGACAACAATATTTTTCAATCTTAAAATTGTAAGATAATATTTACAAAAATATAACGAAAAAGCTTTAATAAATGAATATTGCAGTAATTGGAACGGGGTATGTTGGTCTAGTGACCGGTACTTGTTTTGCAGAAACAGGAATCAACGTAGTATGTGTTGATATCGATAAGAAGAAGGTAGCCATGCTTCGAAATGGGGAAGTGCCCATTTATGAACCTGGTTTAGATACCCTTTTAGAACGTAACATTGATAAAGGTAGAATTTCTTTTACGACAAGTCTGGAAAAAGCGATAAAAGATTGCGACGCGGTATTCATTGCTGTCGGTACCCCGCCAGATGAAGATGGTAGTGCTGATTTAAAATATGTATTGGGTGTGGCCCGTGAGATTGGACAACATATGGAAGACTACAAAGTCATCATTACCAAGAGTACGGTTCCCGTAGGTACCTCTTTTAAGGTAAAGGCCGCTGTTGAAGAAGAACTGGTCAAACGTAGGATTAGGATTCCGTTTGATGTGGCATCCAATCCAGAGTTTTTGAAAGAGGGCAGTGCAGTTGATGATTTTTTAAAGCCCGACCGCATTGTTGTCGGTATTGAAAGCAAGCGCGCTGAAAAAGTAATGAAGCGTTTGTATAAACCATTTTTAATGAACGGTCATCCGTTATTATTTATGGACATCTTCTCTTCTGAAATGACCAAATACGCTGCCAATTCCATGTTAGCAACTAAAATCAGTTTCATGAACGATATCGCCAACTTATGTGAATTGGTGGGTGCCAATGTTGACTTGGTCCGTAAGGGTATCGGTTCTGATACCAGGATCGGTAATAAGTTTATTTATCCCGGTACGGGCTATGGAGGCAGTTGTTTTCCTAAAGATGTTCAGGCCCTGGTAAGAACGGCAGATGAATACGGCCATTCCCTAGAGGTTTTAAAAGCTGTCGAGGCCGTAAACTACCGTCAAAAGACCACTTTGGTCGAAAAAATCAAAAAACACTTTGGTGAAAACCTAAAAGGGAAGCAGTTTGGACTATGGGGCTTGGCCTTTAAACCAAAAACCGATGATATGAGGGAAGCACCTTCTCTAGTGATTATTGAACAACTCAAGGCGATGGGTGCAAATATACGTGCATATGATCCGGTGGCTATGGAAGAGGCAGAGCGCATTTTAGGCGATACCATTGAATATGCCAAAGATGAATACGATGCCTGTATCGATGCTGACGCATTGATCGTAGTGACCGAATGGTCAGAGTTTAGAATGCCGAACTTCAGGATTTTGGAAAAGCTGATGAATGGCCACACCATTTTCGACGGTAGAAATATATATGATCCCGAAGAGATGGAAGAAATCGGCTTCGGTTATTACAGCATTGGGCGTGAAGCAGTCAATACAACAGCAACTGCCCAAGTATAAACTTTTTCAAAGAAAAAACATGAAAAGAATATTGGTAACCGGTGGTGCGGGCTTCGTGGGATCGCATTTGTGTGATCGCCTTCTGAAAGAAGGGAACGAAGTGATCTGCATGGATAATTATTTTACTGGCAGAAAGGGTAAGATCATACACTTGATGGACAACCCCTACTTTGAATTGATACGACATGATGTGACGATGCCCTATTTTATTGAGGTTGATGAGATTTACAATCTTGCATGCCCGGCTTCTCCGGTGCATTATCAACACAATCCCATTAAAACGATAAAGACTTCCGTTTTGGGTGCCATCAATATGTTGGGCTTGGCAAAAAGAATCAACGCCAAAATTTTACAGGCGTCCACCAGTGAGGTTTATGGTGATCCTGAAGTACATCCGCAACCTGAGAACTATTGGGGTCATGTGAACCCTATTGGTATTCGTTCTTGTTATGATGAAGGTAAACGATGTGCCGAATCATTGTTCGTCAATTACCATGAATCCAACAATGTTTTGGTAAAGATTATTCGAATCTTTAATACTTATGGGCCCAGAATGGAACCTGATGATGGTCGTGTGGTCTCTAACTTTATCATGCAGGCTTTACAAGGCCAGGACATTACCGTATTTGGTGATGGTACGCAGACAAGAAGTTTTCAATATGTAAGTGACCTGGTAGATGGTATGATCAAGATGATGGATACCGAAGATGGGTTCATCGGCCCTATCAACATTGGTAATCCGGGGGAGTTCACCATGTTAGAGCTTGCCCAAAACATCATTGATTTAACAGGGTCTAAATCTAAGATTGTCCACTTGCCCTTACCTTCTGATGATCCCATGCAACGCAAGCCGGATATCACTTTGGCAAAAGAAAAATTAAAGGATTGGAAACCTAGTGTCGATTTGCGAACAGGTCTTGAAAAGACCATCGCATATTTTGATAGCACCTTACAAGATAAGTCTATAAAAGAATTGGTTAGGCTATAGTTTTAATTTGAATTAGCAAAGATGGATGTAGTAAAATATTTGATCAATGGTATGGAAATTGCTTTGATGACCTATTTTGGTTTTGCATCCATCTATGTTTTTGTTTTTTCCTTTTTTGGTCTTTTTTCTGCGAAAAAAAAGGAAACCATTATCAATAAAAAAAGGAAGTTCGCCGTACTTATTCCTGGCTACAAAGAGGATAATGTAATCGTCGAGGTAGCGCGTCGCGCGTTAGAACAGAGTTACCCTGAAGAATTGTTTGAAGTGGTCATCATAGCCGATTCCTTTCAAGAAAGTACCCTTCAAAAATTGAAAAAATTACCCATTCGATTGATTGAGGTATCTTTTGAGAAAAGCACGAAATCCAAAGCCTTGAATAAGGCAATGGACGTTATCGGAGACCAATACCATGTTGCTTTGATACTTGATGCCGACAATATTATGGAGTTTGATTTTATTGAGCGGGTAAACGATGCCTTCAATAAAGGCTATAAAGTCGTTCAAGGACATCGTGTCGCAAAAAACACCAATACCCCCTTTGCCATTTTAGATGCCATTAGTGAAGAAGTAAACAATCATATTTTTAGAAAGGGACATCGTGTTTTAGGCCTTTCTTCAGCGTTGATCGGCTCGGGTATGGCCTTCGATTACCATTTTTTCAAGACGACCATGGCCAATGTAAATGCCGTAGGCGGATTTGACAAAGAATTGGAATTAAAATTATTAAAGGCCAGCACAAAGATCGAATACCTACACGATGCCTTGGTTCTTGATGAGAAGGTTCAAAAGTCAGATGTATTCTCAAACCAGCGTAAAAGATGGTTGTCGGCTCAATTCATCTATTTTAGGCGGTACGTTATTGCCGGAATCAAAGCACTTGTGTTGAAGGGCAATATTGATTTTGCCGATAAGGTCTACCAAATGGTCTCACCGCCAAGAATACTTTTACTTGGTCTCGTAGGTATCTTAACCGTAGTTTATCTAAGCAATGATTTACTCTTTTCAGAATCCCTTTTGGTCGTTCCTTCGGTGTTTTGGTATGTGACCTTATTGTTGACAGTGCTGGCATTCGTATTTGCAATACCTAAAAAATTCTATGGTAGAGCTACTTTAAATGCCCTATTGACCCTACCAAAAGCTTTTGTATTGATGTTACTGTCTTTATTCAAGCTGAAAGGGGCAAACAAGAAATTCATTCATACCCAACACGGAACCTTAAGCGGTCAATAATATACTAATTCATGAGAATAGGAATTGAAGGACAACGGCTTTTTAGAAAAAAGAAGCACGGTATGGACATGGTGGCCTTAGAGCTGATCAAAAACCTACAACGAATCGATACGAAAAACGAGTACGTGGTTTTTGTAAAGCCCGATGAAGACGATGGCTGTATTCCTATGGCATCGAATTTCAAGATTGTTGAGCTCACCTCAAAATTCGGTTATCCCGGTTGGGAACAGTGGGCACTGCCCAGAGCGGCCAAGAAAGAAGGGTGTGATGTTCTGCATTGCACGAGTAATACAGGCCCAATTTTCTCAAAGGTTCCTTTAGTGACCACTTTACACGATATTATCTATTTAGAGAGTATCAGTATTTTCAAAAAAGAAGGTACCTGGTACCAAAAATTTGGTAATATGTACCGCAGGTATTTTGTGCCTCCCGTCATAAAAAAGAGTAAAAAGGTAATTACGGTGTCCAACTACGAAAAACATCGTATCAATAAATATTTCGGATTTAAAGACGACCGGTTGCAGGCCATTTATAATGGGGTAGGCGAGCATTTTAAAAAAGTCACCAATACAAAAAAACTTACTGCGGTCAGTACTGAATTTAAGTTGCCCGATAACTATTTCTTCTTTTTAGGAAACACGGATCCGAAGAAGAATACCGTAGGCGTGCTAAGGGCTTTTGCACATTTCAATGAATCGTATCCGAACCAATACCAATTGGTGATGTTGGATTATGATGAAGACGAGCTACAAAGAATTCTTGTAGCCCTTGGTCAACCTGAATTGCGTAAGTCGATTCATTTGTTGGGCTATGTGCCCAATGAAGAATTGCCCGCGATCATAAGCCAATGTGCGGTCTTCTTATATCCTTCATTACGTGAGAGTTTTGGGATTCCCATTTTAGAAGGGATGGCCTGTGGGGTGCCCGTCATAACATCAAATACCTCATCAATGCCTGAAATTGCCGGAGAAGAAGCGGCCTTGATCATAGATCCCTTTAATCCGAAAGAAATTGCCAACGCCATGAAAACCTTGGTAGAAGATCAAATGCTAGCGACATTACTGTCAGAAAAAGGCATTTTGCGAGCCCAGAAATTTTCATGGAGGGCAATGGCCGAAAATGTATTGGCACTCTACAACGATGTGTATGAAGATCTAAATAAAACATCGGTATGATAAAGGGAAAAGACATCATTGTAATGGGCATTCAAGCTTGGGATATCGAGATTGGAAGCAATTGCAAAAACATTGCGACGGAGTTTGCGAAACACAATAGGGTGCTTTATGTCAATCCGCCAATGGATAGGGTTTCTAGATATCGTGAAAGGCACACCGAAAAAATCAAAAAACGAATACGTATTCAAAAAGGGCAACAAGATGATTTGGTGCAGCTAGCGGATAACTTCTGGAACCTCTATCCCAAAACACAGACGGAATCCATCAATTTTATAAAAAACAAGTTTTTGTTCGATAGTCTGAACAAGGTCAATGCAAAACGTTTTTGTACTGATGTTGATGATGCCCTCAAAAGATTGGACTTCAACGAATATATCATTTTTAATGATAGTTCGATGTTTTTGGGCCAATACATCAAAGAATTTCTAAAGCCCTCTTTTTACGTGTATTACATGCGTGATTATTTGACTAAAAATCCCTATTGGAAGAAAAATGGGGTACGTCTAGAGCCCAAATTAATTGAGCATGCCGATTGCGTAGTGAACAATTCGACCCTGTATACCGAATATGGCCAGCAATTTACCGAGCATTCGTATATGGTGGGTCAAGGTTGCGATACCTCACTTTTCAATGATGCGATACGTGAGATAAAAGTTCCAGCGGAATTAAAAGCGATCTCAAAACCAATTATAGGGTATGTAGGGTTTTTGAGCAGTCGAAGATTGAGTATTGAAATTTTAATCCATATTGCAAAATCCCGACCTGAATGGAGTATTGTTTTGGTCGGGCCAGAAGATGAAAAATTCGGTGCCTCAGAATTACATAAAATCAGCAATGTACACTTTTTAGGTAGTCGTGATGCTTCTGAACTACCCAATTATATCAAAGGTTTTGATGTTGCCATAAATCCGCAATTAATCAATGATGCCACCATGGGCAATTATCCTAGAAAAATTGATGAGTACCTGGCAATGGGTAAACCCACAGTAGCCTCTGCTACAAAGGCCATGGAGTATTTTGAAGAATATACCTATTTAGGAAAGACACCTGAAGAGTATGTACAACTCATTGAGAAAGCTTTGGCAGAAAATACACCAGAACTAGAGGCAAAAAGAAAACAGTTTGGCTTGTCGCACAGTTGGGAGAACAATGTAAATGAAATCTACAATTGTATTTTAAAAGTAAAACGGCAGTCCGCTTAAACATCAGGTTATGGGCATAGTACATCGCATAAAATCGAATGCAAAGACAAAGCAATTGGCGTTGAGGTTAATCGCTCCGAAACGAAACCCCCGTCCGCGGTTATGGGTCCGTTGGTTTTTAAATCCGCTAAAGCATAAAAAGGGAAAGGGTGCGACGATTAGAAGAAATAGCCGTATTGATGTTTTTCCATGGAAACGATTTGAGATAGGGGAGCTTACCACTATAGAGTCTTTTTGTACCGTCAACAATGGTTCAGGTGATGTGATTTTAGGTGATAGGGTACGTGTGGGCATTGGTAGTGTGGTCATAGGTCCCGTAACTATGGGAAACGGGTCTGGCCTGGGCCAGCATGTTTTCGTTTCCGGTTTTAACCATGGCTATGCCGATGGTTCTAAAAACTCAAGTGATCAGGCGTTGGATGTGCGACCGACCGTTATTGAAGATGACGCCCATATAGGCGCCAATTCAGTGGTACTGGCCGGTGTGACTATCGGTAAGCGATGTCAAATCGGTGCGGGCAGTGTGGTGACAAAAGATATTCCGCCCTATTCGGTTGCGGTTGGCAATCCTGCAAGGGTTATCAAACAATTTAACCATCATACGGGTGAATGGGAATCCATAAAAAAGAAACAGGCCGTTACGGTCTAAAATATAAGGTATACTATGGAAGCTTTTAAGATAATTTTCTGGGTGGCTTTGTTCATCATATTTTATTCGTATTTAGGGTACGGAATTTTACTTTTCGGTATTATCAAAGTGCGAAGACTTTTAGGTTGGGCAAAACCTTTTGAGGGCAATGAAGAATATGAACCTGAAGTAACACTGTTTGTAGCTGCTTATAATGAAAAAGAATACTTACATGAAAAAGTGTTGAACTCAAAGAGTTTGAATTATCCGCAAGAGAAAGTAACCCAGTTATGGGTGACCGATGGTTCTGATGATGGTACACCAGAGTTATTAAAAGAATATGAAAACATAGGTGTTTTACATCAGCCAGAGCGAAATGGGAAAATTGCTGCTATGAATAGGGGGATGAAATATGTAAAAACCCCAATAGTCATTTTTTCTGATGGTAATACCAGTTTAGGAAAAGATGCTGTTAAAGAAATCGTTCGTCTTTTTAGAAACCCAAAAGTAGGATGCGTCTCAGGAGAAAAACGCATTTATTCAAAAGATGCGGATAGCGCTGCTGGCGCCGGTGAAGGCATGTACTGGCGTTATGAATCACAACTTAAAAAATGGGATGCAGAGCTGTATTCCGTGGTTGGGGCGGCAGGCGAATTGTTTGCCATCAGAACCGAGCTTTGGCAAGAAGTCGAAAAAGATACACTTTTAGACGACTTTATGATTTCACTTCGGGTAGCGATGAAAGGAAAAACGATTCAATACAATCCAGAAGCATATGCCATTGAAAGCGCTTCGGCCAATGTAAAGGAAGAATTAAAACGTAAGGTCAGGATTTCAGCAGGAGGAATTCAGTCGGTCATACGATTGGCATCACTTCTGAACATTTTTAAGTACGGTACACTATCATTTCAATATATCTCACATCGTGTGCTGCGATGGACATTGACACCATTGTTATTATTGCTTTTGATTCCCTTGAACTTTGTTCTTGCCCAAAATGAAGGCCTATTTTCTTTTGGAATTTTTAGTGTATTGTTTTGGGGACAGGTACTTTTTTATGCAGCAGCCCTTTTAGGTTGGTTTTTAGAGAACAAACAGATTCGACTTAAGGTACTGTTCATTCCATACTACTTTTTTATTATGAACCTATCCGTTTTCTTAGGGTTTGCCCGTTATTTAAAAGGAAAGCAATCGGTAAATTGGGAACGTGCAAAACGGGGTGGAACCACAACTGAGGCCGTTGCTTAAGCAAGTTGTTTTGTATGGATGGGCAAGTCAAAGTAAAAAACACTGCCTCTACCAACCTCACTTCTGATATTCAAGGTTCCCCCATTCTTATGCACAAAGTTTTGACATAGTATCAATCCTAAACCAGTGCCAGGTTCTTTTTCAGTGCCAAGCTTGCTAAAATGCTCATTCGGGTTGAGAATTTTGCCAATATCTTCTTTTGGTATTCCTTGACCGTTATCTTCTACCTCAATGGTCAAACGACCATTCTCGGTGTTTGAGTTTACTTGAATCAAACCATCAACAGGTGTAAACTTGATGGCGTTCGAAAGTAAGTTTCTTAGAACGGTTTTGACCGTGTTCATGTCTGCATAGACCATAGTGTCTTTTGGTACATTATTGACCAAATTGATTTTTTTATGTTCGCTGCCCAATTTCAATAAGCGGAAAGTCTGTTCTACCAAATCAAAAACATCAAGATTTTCGGGTATGATCTGTATTTGATCACTTTCTGATTTTGCCCAGCCCAACAAGTTTTGGAGCAGGTTCAAGGCCTCATCCATGGTCTTTAAAAGCTCATATACCGTGCCATCAAGAAACTCGTCAGACTTGGGGTCAATAATGCCCCGCATGATAAAATCCATCTTTAATTTTGCAGCACTTAAAGGTGATCGTAGATCATGACCGATGATGGAGAACATCCGATCTTTTAAAATGTTCGATTGTCTGAGGTTTTCAGCTTGTAACTCAATTTGATTTTTAGCGCGAATAAGTTCTACGTGTGTCTGTATACGGGCGATGAGTTCTTGTTCATTAAAAGGTTTGGTGACATAATCAACACCGCCGACTTCGAACCCCTTTACCTTATCTTTTATATTTACTTTACCGGTTAAGAATATGACGGGAATATTTTTGTATTCAGGAATGCTTTTTAATTTTTGACAGAGTTCAAAACCTTCGATTCTTGGCATGATAACATCCAATAAAATTAGGTCGGGAACCTGTTGTTGCAGCAGTTCAAAAAAATAATCGTCATCGCTCGTACCCTTATATTCATAATTGTTCCGTTCTAGGATAAAGCGCAGTAGTTCCAGATTTAATTGCTCATCATCAACTGCGAGTATATAGGGTTTTTCGGTAATTTGCGCTGTCATTTATATAATTCTATACTTACTAAAGTAAGAAAAAGTTTTCAGGTATAATACGAATTGACTGGTAGTGGTTTTATGGATATGTTAATTCATTGGCTTTCTAAAGGCGAAAAGTATATCTTAATGGGTTGTACCACCAAAAATCCAACTTTCACAACATAAATTGATTCGAAATAAATTGTAAGATTATATTTACAAAATAAGAAGTGTAAAACTGAAAGAAATCATGACACATATATTAATAACCGGCGGGGCGGGTTTTATAGGTTCCAATTTTGTGCCTTATTTTCTGAATGGTCATCCTGATATCCATTTGGTAAATATTGATGCATTGACCTATGCCGGTAATCTAGATAATTTAAATGAGGTGGCATCGCATGAGCGGTATACATTCGTTCAAGGAGATATCTGTGACAGAAAACTGATAGAGGGAATATTCGAGCAGTATGACATCAAAGGCGTTATCCATTTTGCGGCCGAATCACACGTCGATAATTCGATTACCAATCCCGATGCGTTTATGCAGACCAATATCATTGGTACGTTCAATCTAATTGACGTTGCTAAAAAACATTGGTTGGTCGGTCCTGGCATTTACAAAGAAGCATATAAAACGTCACGTTTTCATCATGTATCCACCGATGAGGTTTATGGTACTTTAGGCAAGGAAGGATTGTTTATGGAAACAACGCCCTATGCCCCTAATAGCCCATATAGTGCCTCAAAAGCATCCTCTGATTTTATTGTTAGAAGTTACCACCATACTTTCGGTATGAATGTGGTCACTACAAATTGCTCAAACAATTACGGGCCAAAACAACATGATGAAAAATTGATTCCCACCATTATTCGAAAAGCCTTGGCAAAAGAACCCATACCTATCTATGGTGACGGTTCAAACATTCGTGATTGGTTGTATGTATTGGATCATTGCAAAGGCATTGCCTTGGCATATGAAAAAGGAATTTCTGGGGAAACCTATAATATAGGCGGTCGTAATGAACGCAATAACCTTTATATCGCAAAGACCGTTTGTGCTATTTTGGATAAAAAACATCCTCGAAGGGATGAAAAATCATACGAAGATTTAATTACCTATGTCAAAGACCGAGCTGGCCACGATTTCAGGTATGCCATAGATGCGACGAAAATTGAAAATGATCTGGGCTGGAAAGCTGATGAAAACTTCGAAACCGGCATTGAAAAGACCATAGATTGGTATCTAAACCGATATGTAGAAAAAAAGAATTCAAGCTTGGCGTAATAGCCAATTCAAAGTAAATAAAACAGATGAAAGGAATTATATTGGCCGGGGGCTCTGGAACCCGCTTACACCCTATAACATTGGCAGTAAGCAAGCAACTAATGCCGGTGTACGATAAACCCATGATCTATTATCCGCTTTCAACTTTATTGGAGTCTGGAATCTGGGAAATCTTGATCATATCTACCCCACATGACCTACCACTATTCAAAAAATTATTGGGTGACGGTAGAAAATATGGGTGCCGATTTGAATATGCCGTGCAAGCAGAACCAAATGGTTTGGCAGAAGCCTTTATCATTGGGGAAGAATTTATAGGAAACGATAAAGTTGCCCTGGTTCTAGGGGATAACATTTTTTATGGAACAGGCTTGGAAAACCTATTGCAGGCCAACAATGACCCAGATGGTGGAATTATCTATGCTTATCATGTAAACGACCCCGAACGTTACGGTGTCGTTGAGTTCGACGAAGGGGGACAGGTCATATCAATAGAGGAAAAACCGAAATATCCAAAATCCAATTATGCCGTTCCGGGTATTTATTTTTATGATAATGACGTGGTTGAGATTGCCAAAAACATCAAACCCAGTCCGCGGGGTGAATTGGAAATCACTGATATCAACCAAGAGTACCTCAAACGGGGGAAATTGAAAGTGAGTATTATGGATAGGGGTACAGCCTGGCTCGATACCGGTACTTTTGCCTCATTAATGCAGGCTTCACAGTTTGTTCAGGTGATTGAAGAACGACAGGGGTTAAAAATTGGGGCTATTGAATCATCTGCATATAAAATGGGTTATATTACAAAGAATCAATTCAAGAAGATAGCACAGCCTTTGACGAAAAGTGGCTATAGTAAAAGTTTATTGGAAGCATTATGAAATTAAAGCATACTGAAATCGATGGATGTTTCGTTCTCGAACCAACGGTTTTTGAGGATGAAAGGGGCTATTTTTTTGAAAGTTACAATCAAGAAAAGTTTGAAGACCTGACCGGCTCTAGAACGACTTTTGTGCAAGACAATCAATCCTTCTCTTCAAAGGGGGTTCTTCGTGGGCTTCATTTTCAATATGGGGAACATGCCCAGGCCAAACTGGTTCGGGTCGTTACAGGAGAGGTTTTGGATGTCGCCGTTGACATCAGACCAGATTCCCCGACTTTTGGTAAGGTCGTGCGAACGAGACTTTCCGCTGAAAATCATAAACAAATGTTTATTCCTAGGGGGTGCGCACATGGTTTTGTAACTTTAAGCGAAACTGCTACTTTTTTCTATAAATGTGACAATTTCTACAATAAAGCCTCTGAAGGAGGAGTTTTGTACAATGATTCGGAGTTTGATATTGATTGGATTTTAGAGGATTCGCAATTGATCATATCCAAGAAAGACAAACTGCTTCCCACTTTTGATAAATTGGTAGTAGGTCAACTATAAATAGGTAAACGCAATCAATGAATATTCTTGTAACTGGGGCTTCAGGTCAATTGGGCCATACGTTTAAAGCGCTAACGGCGAACAAAAACAATGGCCTTAATGTTGTTTTTAGATCATCATCTGAATTGGATATCACCAACTACGAATCGGTGTATCACGAGTTGATCGTGAATGACTATGCCTATTGCATCAATTGTGCGGCGTTTACCAATGTGGATAAAGCGGAATCAAATACAGATTTAGCACGTTTGGTAAATATTACCGGAGCAAGGAATTTGGCATTGGGTTGTCATGAAAGTAAAACGGTATTGATACATATCTCAACTGATTTCGTTTTTGACGGCTATTCTAACGAGCCCTATAAAGAAGAGGACATTGCCAGACCAATCGGTTTTTATGGCGATACCAAATACAAAGGGGAACGTGCTATTATCAATAACCTCAAAGAGCATTTTATCATTCGAACATCATGGTTGTATTCTGAGTTCAATACCAACTTTATGAAAACTATGGTTCGTTTAGGTTCAGAGCGTGATGAATTATCGGTGGTCTATGATCAGGTCGGTACCCCGACATATGCGAAAGATTTGGCGAAAATGATAATTCAGACGATCAAAGCGCATAGCATTGATTACGGTATCTATAATTATAGTAATGAAGGTGTGGCTAGTTGGTATGATTTCGCCAAGGCGATCTTTGATGAATATGGCATTACCATAAACCTGAAACCAATTCTATCTTCAGAATACCCTACGCCGGCAGCTAGGCCTAAGTTCAGTGTGCTTGATAAATCAAAGATCAAGCAAACCTTCGGAATTGAAATTCCGCACTGGCATGATAGCCTTAAAATCGCGATAAAAGCTTACGCTGAAATGAAGGCCTAAAGTCCCTTTATTTGCGTATTGTGAAAAGAGTCTGCCTGTAGACGCAATAGCTCTTCGGCCTTTTCTTTTTTGTAGCGATAAAGTTCTTCTTCAGATTTGATATCCTCATAAATTTCTTGGTTCATAACGGGATCGATCGACATCAGCAGTTTACGTTGTGTTACTTTTTGCGTGACCCATGTGGCAACAACACTTTCGGCTTCCTCCACCTTATAATCGTATTCCCCTTTCGGGGCCAATAGCTTGGCAATAATAGGTGCGGTCTCTATGGCAAGAAAAAGTAGGAAAATGAAAAATGAGGGTAGCCAAGGTGGTTTATTTTAATATTCGTATTGTTACTGAATTAGGATAAGGCTATTCAGTGGATATAGATTACTTTTTGTAATTTGTCAAAGAAATTGGCCTTCACTTATTATCGGTAATCATCCTCTTAAGGTGATAACTTTTACGTACTGAAATATAATCGAATATAGGTATGAATCATGCTATTTACAAGATTTCCTAAACACGCATCTCAGGTTTATTATATTTTTAAGTCATATATTATGCTATGGTTGGTTGATTTTGTGTCGTATGAAATGAATTAAAAGTTGAAAAGAAGGACCTTATGGGAAAAGCAAAAAGACCATATTTACGATTCGTAATAATTGTTGGGGTCATGATTTATCTTTTGTCTATCAATCATATTTTTGGCCAAAGCGAGTCCAAGAAAATAGACAGTTTGCGATTGAGCCTCCTTAAAAAGATTCCAGATTCCACGCGCGCAAATATTTTGTACAAACTTGCAAATCCCTACACCGTACAGAGCAGCGTAGATAGTGCCCTATTCTATGCAGATATATTATTGAAGTTCAGTGAAAATTTAAATGATAGTACTTTTTGGAAAGCTAGGGCCATAAAGCTTATTGGGGATAGTTATATTAAAAAAAAGGATTATGAGCAGTCCATCTATCAGCACAATCAAGCATTGGAAGCCATACAAAAATTAACTACCGATGAAAGTAAAAAATTAAGACAGGCGATAGAAATCAATATATTAATTGGATACTACCTCTGGAAAAAATATGATGAAGCTATCAAAAAAGGGCTTCCTCTATTAAAGTATATTGAACGGGGAGAATCAACAAAAAGAAATGAAGAATTCATTTTTAGGTATCTGGGGAATGCTTATTTGGGCTTGAACAATACAGAGAGAGCGACGGAGTATTATAAAAAAGCAATAGCAGTTCCAATAGAAGACCGAGAATTGAAGATTACTTTAAGTGTTGCGAATATTAACGCTTTGTATAATGCGAAAGATTACGTTAATGCTCTAGAACTTGTACTACCCGTAATAGACACCATACAAAAAGAAAAAATTGAGAACAGAGATGCACTGAAGGCTTATAAGGTCTTATGTGGAGTATATGAAATGAAGGGAGAGTACGGGAAAACAATACAGTATTATGACAAGATGATTAAAATTGCCGAGAAAAAAAACGAACATGGATATGCTATACTTGCATTGAAGTATAAAGCCACAGCTCTAAAGAAAATAAATAAACCTAAGGAGTCATTGGATACTGGACTACTTTGCTTAGAAGTGGCAAAAAAATATGATTTTAAGCAACTATTTTATAGTCTTAACAACGCTGTAGGCTATCAATATATCGATTTAAAGGATTATGCAAATGCTGCAGTCTACTTGAAAGAGGCACTCTTGGCTAGCGAGAAAGGAGAAAATAGTATAGACATAGCAAATTCCCATACTAGTCTTGGGGAAGCTTATTTAAAATTGGAAAAATTTCAAGAAGCCGGAAATTCATTTGAAAAAGGTAAAAAAATATTTCTAAGCAATAAGGACCTACCTATGAGTCTTCCGAAATTATGCTTATATCATGAATCCCTGTCCATTATTTACTCTTTTCAAGGGGAACATAAAAATAGTCTATTACATTATAAGAAGTACATCAAGTATAAAGATAGTCTTGCCATGAATGATCAGAAGGGAAGAATAGCTGAATTGGATATGGCCTACGAAACTGAAAAGAAAAACAAAGAGATAGAGGTGTTGTCTGCGCAGAACGAGGTGCAGAAACTAAAGGCAGATAAAGAGAAAGATATCAGAATAGGCCTTTTGTTAGTAGGAATAGTATCCTTTCTTTTTCTTGGGATTGTCTATAACAGGTATCGTATTGAAAAAAATGCCGTAGCCACAATTGAGAGACAGAAAATCGCCATAGAAAAAAAGAGTATTGAAAATGAGCTTTTGGTCAAGGAGATTCATCATCGAGTAAAGAACAATCTCCAGATTATTTTAAGCCTTTTAGGCTCCTATATCCCCAAAGGGGATGAAAAAATTAAAAGAGTTATTCTTGAGAGCAAGAACCGCATTAAATCTATGGCGCTTATCCATCAAAACCTACACAATACAGAGAGTTTTACCAAAGTGCCCACCGCATCATATTTTGACGATCTTATAAGACATATAAAAAATTCTTACAATGATATGAACAAGCTTATCCGTTTCACGACGGATATTGAGAATAGTGAGATTAAGATGACTTTAGCCGTTCCCCTAGGGCTAATTGTGAACGAGTTGATAACCAATACCTATAAATATGCTTTTACACCACACCAAGGCGAGCATATTGTAACAGTGTTCTTTAGAAATTTGGAAGGGGAAAAGGGCTATCACTTAAAGGTTTCTGATAATGGTAAGGGTCTTCCTGATGATTTCAACATAGAAGCTTCAGAATCTTTTGGTCTCCAAATGGTCAAAGGTATGGTGTCTCAATTACGAGGAAAAATGGAATACTACAATGAAGCTGGAGCGCATTTTAATATATATATCAAGGAAGCAGTATTATAATATTATTTTGAGATGAAAAAACAGAATACCTGTCATTATTCTTCCAGCATCGATTTCCCTTTTTTATCAAGAGAAGAAGAAAATTGATTTACAGGGTCAAAGCAAAGAGTACGAAATACTAGTATTTTTTATTTGAAAAGCCAAATGGCTTCCTTTTCTGCACCTTCAAATAGGTGGAATTGAAATTTTTTGAATATAGAAATCAATGGCAAATTACTGACGTGATCAAAATTGGGATGCAGGGTATAGAAGTTTTGCCCATGTTCATTTGAACCATTAGCTTAAGGCTATTGAAGTTATATATTTTAAAATAACGAAACAGTCGAATCGTATTGCCCTACCATATTGGTACGAAAGCCTTAAAATCGCGATAAAAGCTTACGCTGAAATGAAGGCCTAAAGTCCCTTTATTTGCGTGTTGTGAAAAGAGTCTGCCTGTAGACGCAATAGCTCTTCGGCCTTTTCTTTTTTGTAGCGATATAGTTCTTCTTCAGATTTGATATCCTCATAAATTTCTTGGTTCATAACGGCATCGGTCGACATCAGCAGTTTACGTTGTGTTACTTTTTGCGTGACCCATGTGGCAACAACACTTTCAGCTTCCTCCACCTTATAATCGTATTCCCCTTTCGGGGCCAATAGTTTGGCAATAATAGGTGCGGTCTCAATAGCAAGAAAAAGTAGGAAAATGAAAAATGAGGGTAGCCAAGGTAGTTTATTCAAGGCATTGATACGGGCCATGAGCCCATCAAAGCCATCTATAATGGGTTGTGAGCCTGATACGGCCTGATCGTAATCTTTATTTAGAGTAGTTATTTGGCTCTCTAATGCCGCAATTTTTTCAGCATTGGTCATTTTTAATTGTTGTAGTTCTGCAAGATAAGCGTCATGTTTTTCACGTTTTTCCTCATACACGGGGCCTTTGCCCAATAACCCTGTACCCGCTGTGCCTTCTGCTTCTGAAATGTAGGTATCATATAAAGCATTTGTTTCAGCTTCTTTTGCAACAATCTCATTTTTTAGAGTGCCTATTTCTTGATTGATGGCCTCAATTTTCGGAGTATACTGTAATGCCAATTGTTCCTTATTTTCCAATGTCATTGCATTTTTTTCTTCCAACAACACCCGATTGATCTCCTTTTCAAAAATTTTCATCTCTAAAGGTTTGGCGATAACGATGGCAATGATGATGGCCAAAATTATTCGTGGGGCAGCCTGTATGAATTCACTTTTGAAGTTGTCTTTTTTCTTAATCGTAGATACAATATATCGATCAAGATTGAAAATGAGTAGGCCCCAGATAAATCCGAAGAAAATAGAGGTGAAAATATTGTCAAAAACGGTGTATAATGCATAGCCACTGGCTATAAAAGCCATAACCGCGGTAAAAAATACGGTTGCGCCTATCCCCGCATATTTATTGCGTTCCCCATTTGAACAAGTTGAAAGAATATCGGTGTCGGCTCCTGAACAGAAGATAAAGAATCGTTGTAACATGATAGTGTTCGTTTTGGTTTGATGAATTTGTTCTCTTTGTCACCTTAAGCACAGTTGAAATCTCATTGGTTCTTGACTTCGCTCGAACTAACAATGTTTATAGAACGTAATTTCCAATGATTTGTTACAGAAAAAGCCCTCAATTTGAAGGCTTTAACAGTGATTTATGGCGAAGGCTACCTTTGGTGTTAAGTAATTCTCATGCTTTTTCCCATAAATAGACCTTAGTTTTTCCCTTTTTGGATCCTATGGTATTTACTCTTTCAATATAGGTGTTCTTGGTCAGCCACAATGCCTTTTCCGCTGAGATGGGTTCATCATTGTAGAAAAATAAGGCATCTTGAACTATCATATCGGTAAGGTCAATAACCGAGTTTGGATTGTCATTTTTATTATGATTTTGAGCAGAAGAAACTTCGCTTAAATCGGTCAATACTATGGCATATTCATCTTCCGTATAATTTTTGGTCGTTACCTGTATTGACCTATTTGTTTTTAATAGTTGATGTGCTATTGAAGAAGAAATTTTAGTTCCGTTAAAATAGAAAGTTGGGTTCTCTTTCTGATTCTCAGATAATAGTCTTCCTTGCCTATCAACCTGGTTCCCTGTTTCATTAAAGTAACTGGTACTTCCATTTCTCGTGCTATAAAAAAGTTTTTTACCATTTACGGTGATGTTTCCCGTTTCAATCGAACTTCTTGAAGCTGATGATTTTTTGATTTTAATTGGCTTTTTAGATATTCGAACTTGCGGATTTTTAGACCGACTTTTTGTGGTTGAAATATTCAGACTTTCATTCTTTTTAAGCAATTCTATTGCTTTGTCTGAAGAAATCTTTTTATCCTCATAGAAGAAGGTAGCCCCTTTTTTGACCATTTCGATAATATGGTCAAGAGGTGCTTTTGGCCCTGGAGGTAGGGGCGGAACCGGAATGTTATTGACCTCCCCCTTGATTGCTTTTGGAGCCTTTGCATTTGGTGGGGCAACAGCACTTACTTCACCCTTTAGTACTCTCGTACTTTGAACTGGCGCTGGAGCTTCAGCAGGTTTTAGGGCCTTTGGTGCAGGTGGAGGTTCGGGAAAATCTGGAAAAGGCTCGGCATCGGCTTTTTGTTTATCTGACATCAGACTATAGAGATATTCCAAACGTTCCACGTCATTTTTGAGAATCCGCATATGGTTACGGTCCATAGCATTGTATTTTTTGGCCAATGCGTCGTATTCTGACATGAGTTTTCGAGAAGCACCTTCTTGTGGGATTGTCGCTCCTTTTTTTGGCCCGACGATATTGAGGGTGGCAACCCCATAGTCGATGAGCATGGCTTCGACCTGTTCGACCATCTTTTTATCGGTGGTTGATTCGACATGGATACGGGCACTTATTTTTTTCTCACGTGCCTTTTTAGACAATCCGCTATTTATTTTTGACAAGGAGTCCGGTAGCCCTTTAAGGGTGACCTCTTTTCCGTTCACCAGCATATTACCCTGGCCATCAATATAAATGTCAATAGGTTCAGCCGTTTGACATTCAGGAAAAGGCTCGGCGTTTTCGCGCTGTTCGAGAGTCATTTGGGCATAGCTATATTCCAACGTCCGTAATTCGTTTAATGGAATTATTCTTTGCCCCATTGGAATGGCATTATATTTTTTTGCCAATGAATTGTATGTAGTAATTTGTTCAACACTCGCTTTTTTGGAATTAGGAATGCTTGAAATTTCCGTTTTGGTGGTTTGCACTTCGATAAATTTGGTTTCACTAAATCCATAAAGTAAAAGTGCCAATAGCGGCAATACTAAAATGCTCCGCAGTAAAACTGCTCTTTTCGATGTTCTTTTTTTCATGATGATAAATCGTTTTTTGATTGATGAATAATTTAGGGCACTTGCCATGCCCATTGACTGATATTTTTGTAGACTTTCATTTGATATGTATGAGAGCAATGTATTCTGATAATTGCTCTGGGGTGCGCCTTTTTCTATGACAGCTTGATCAGCTAAAAACTCGTGGTTTAATTTGATGCTTTTCTTAAACAAGAAAATTAGGGGGTTGAACCAGAGGATAACTTGTAAAAATTCTATGAATAATACATCCAAGGTATGCAGCTGCTTCGCGTGTGTTTCTTCATGTAGCAAAACCTCTTTCGGAATATTCTCGGCCTCAAAATTGGATTTGTTCAAAAAGATGTACTTAAAGAAAGTATGCGGGGGCATTTTTTCCGACAGCAAGACCTTTACACTAAAAAGCTGTCTTAACTTCGGATTGATACGAATACGCCTAATAATTTGGGTTAGGTTTTTGACAAATCGAAAACCAAAGCCCAATACGCCAAACCCATAAAGGGTCAAGAATAGTAACGACCAATTGATGGTGTCAATATCGGTTACGGCAATGGGTTCTTCAAGCGGTTGCCCATTTGGCGGTATATTTATGACTAACGGTTCTTGTAGGGTTGTAGCCGCAATGGGAATGTATTCAACAAAGACCAGCGATGGTATGACCAAGGCTATGATCACTGCCCCCAAAAGAAAAAACCGTTTAAAGACATGCATCTGTTCTTTTTCGAGAAATACCTTGTAAAAGGCCAACAAGATGGCCATACAAGCAGCGGATTTTAAAAGATAGATTTCCATGGTTATTTCCCTTCCTTGCCATCAGGCAGATTTTCGATTTCCTTATCGATTAATTTTTTAAGCGCTTCAAGTTCAGCCTTGTTCAAATTGGTTTCTTGGGTAAAGAAAGAAGCAAATTGACTTGCACTGTCATTAAAGAAGTTCTTGATGAGTCCGTTAACATGTTTCGAGAAGTAATCCTTTTTTTTGACCAAAGGATAATACTCACGTGAGCGACCGAAACTTTTATAAGCCACAAACCCTTTATCGGTCATTCGCTTTAGCAAAGTTGCTACGGTTGTTGTAGCTGGTTTGGGATCTTTATATCCATCCAACAAATCTTTCATGAAGGCTTTTTTCTGCTTCCACAAAATATTCATGAGTTCTTCTTCTGATTTCGAGAGTTGCATATGCTACAATATTAGTCCCCGAGGGTTCGGGGTTGTTCTACAAACATAGAATAAATATTTGTATTCTACAAATGTAGAGATTAAAAATTGCCGTAGTTTTTATTTGTAGGGTGAACTTTTTCGATTTTTTAGCTCAGGATTAAACCCTTACAGCGATACTGCAACTAGATTTAATTTTCTTAATCGTGCAAATACTTATGGAGTCTCAAGTTTGTACCCTACTCCGTGCACCGTAACAATGTTTATAGAATCGTCACCCTCAAACTTTTTTCTTATTCTTGAAATAAAGGTGTCCAGACTTCGGCCGACGACTATTCCATGATCTTCCCAGACCTTTTTGATAAGAAGATCACGCTTAATTATTTGATTGGGTCCTTCGGCAAATATGGAAAATAATTCGCATTCTTTTGCAGTAAATACAATGGTCGTATTGCCCTTTATGAGTTTGTTCTGATCTTTATAAAATCGATAATCCCCAATTTTTGAAAATTGCGTATCCTCCTGTATGGAAACACTTGATTTCCCTTTTTTCCAATAGGCCAGTCCTAATCCTAAGAATCCTAGGGCAACGAGTGAAAGCAGTGTATTCCGCTTTAATTCTAGGGTTGATTGCGAATGGGTGAAAATGATTTTTATTTTATACTCATTGGTGGGTAGGTGTCGATCAATACAGGGAACGATGTTCTCCCATTTATTTTTTTTGCTTTCAAAACTATAAGCGGTCTCTCCGCTTTTGGTTTCCATAACTTCAACGATATAGGTGCTCGGTATGCTCGAAGCTTTAAGAGCATCATCGATTATGCCAACCAAGCTATCTGGTAAGATGGCCAAACTATTTTCAAAAGATAGTTCAAAAGTACTTTTATCCAACGCGATTACTGGCAATATCAATGAAGTGGAATCATTGTCTGCAAGCAGTAAACGATTACCGGCATCCCTTAAGGCAATTTTCACCCGTTCAGGAAAATTTTGGTTCTTGGGCGAACCTTCGAAAACGAACAGTGCAAAAAAAGCTAAGACCGGTAAAAAACTTAGAACTACTATTTTGGGTTTCATCATACCATTGCAATCATATTCAATTAATCAAAGAGTAACAACTTTTGACATTTGTTTTGCATTTTTTTGACATGGGTGACAGGGTACTCGAATAGTTTTGAAAGAAATTAAATGTCATTATGAAAAACAACATACTCTTAGTTTTTATTGGTCTTTATGCCATAACGATGGTAAAAGCACAAAACCAAATTCAAATTGATACCAGTAAAAGTTTTATAAAGTGGGCAGGTTCCAACCTTTTTAGTTTTAACGAACACTATGGCACCGTTAAGTTTAAGAATGGGGTACTCATTAAAGATGCCGATTCTTTATCAGGGGGGCGGTTTGAAATTGATATGAATTCTATTTTAAATACGGATGGAGAGTACAATAAGGGGTTGGTATGGCACCTTAAGAATGAAGATTTTTTCCATGTTGAAAAATACCCTATTGCTAGGTTGGAAATGACCAACGTAACCTATTCTGATAGTCTGAATTTACGCATTGATGCGAATCTTACCATCAAGAACGTAACCAAACCAATAGTATACGAGGCCACATTACGGCATCAGAACAATAGCACAGTGATGACGGCAAAGTTTATCATTGACAGAACAAGATGGAACGTAAATTATCAATCTAAAAGTTTACTAAAAAGTTTAAAAGATGAAACCATTTCTGATGCGATTGAGTTTGAGGTTATTGTAATTACAAAAAGTAATTAAAGAAAGGTATGTAATGACTTTAAAAAGGTTTGCTTACCCTATATTTTTGAGATTATGAAAAGCAGGCAAAACACAGAAATTATGAGATGTACCCTAACCATAGTATTCTTTTTATCCATTTGTTCTTTTGTTAAGGCACAAGGGATATACAGCGAGACGACGAGCAATGGGGTTGTCATACAGAACAGCTTCCCAAAGGGTGGGCCATACTCGGGACCAATAAAAAAATATTTTAATGTCAGTAACTTAATATTCTTTACCCGAGTTATTAATGAAACCGGCAATCCATTGGAACTGAAAATCAATTTTTCTGGCGATTCCATTGCAATTCCCAATTCCCCCGATTCTTTCGTGAAATTATTTGTGCTTCCGGATACCATGAATCTTTACAAGCGAAATTCATTAAACTATGGCGTAACAGCACTGACGTCATTTGATCAAGCGACTTCTTTTGAAAGGACGTTAGCTGCTAATGAAGATTCGATTTTCAATGTTGTGGCCATATTTTATCAGACCAAGGCCGGCGAATGGAATGATAGGGGCGGTAACCGAGCTGAACTTGTCTTAAAGGGTCAAGACCTTTTTTATGGCATGCCACCGCAGATTGATTCCCTGCACTGCGGTCACATTCTTTTTAGCGAATAGGGCTTCGTAAAAATATGGTGAAGTTTGTTGCCGCTACTAAAAATTGAAGTATCATTAAAATGAACACAAAACAATGAACATACAACATGATAAAGCCATTTTTTAAAGCGTTTCCCTCATAGCCCCTAAGAGCTCATCTCAGTAAAATATTTATAGAAATACGGAATGGTCTCAATACCTTTTAAGTAATTCCAAACCCCAAAATGTTCGTTAGGGGAGTGTATGGCATCACTATCCAGTCCGAACCCCATTAGAATGGTTTTGCTGCCCAAGACCTGTTCGAATAAGGCAACGATCGGAATGCTCCCCCCAGTGCGTTCAGGTATGGGTGTTTTGCCAAACGTAGTCTCATATGCTTTGGCCGCTGCTTTATAACCGGTACTCTCTATGTTGGTCACATAAGGCAGTCCACCGTGATGCGGGGTCACCTTCACTTTTACACTTTTAGGTGCAATGGCCTCAAAATGCTTGGTGAACAACTCGGTTATTTCATCGGGATC
Organism: Croceitalea sp. MTPC5; assembly: GCF_036985505.1. Lineage (NCBI taxonomy): Bacteria > Pseudomonadati > Bacteroidota > Flavobacteriia > Flavobacteriales > Flavobacteriaceae > Croceitalea > Croceitalea sp. MTPC5. The sequence goes on along the minus strand of NZ_BTGQ01000002.1, from coordinate 619,850 downwards.
CTGATGGGGTACCAAACGCATCGAGATTTTGGCATAGGCCTTGCTGGCGATTACGGTTTTCGCCCCTTCACCGGTATAACCACCCCAAATTCCGTTTACATCCAAGGTGGGGCGAATGGAGTACCGTTCTGATGTACTATATCCTTTTTCACCTTGGACATCGCCAATATCCAATGCCGCTTTATACTCTTCCAAATTAAAAGGAGCTTTGGCCATTTCGGCACGTTCGGCCTCAGAAACAACTTCGACCTTATCATAAAAATCAGGAATGGTAATATGGTTGTTCTCGTCATGCAACGATGCAATCATTTTGCTGAGTACATTAATCGGGTTGGGCACGGCACCACCATAAATACCGGAATGCAGGTCCCTATTAGGGCCGGTGACCTCTACTTCAACATAACTCAAACCGCGAAGGCCGGTAGTAATGGAAGGAACATCATTAGCAATCATGCCAGTATCAGAAATAAGGATGATGTCATTGGCCAACTTTTCTTTATTATCCTCTAGAAAATCTGCCAAGCTATCGCTGCCAACCTCTTCTTCCCCCTCTATCATAAACTTCACATTACAGGGCAGTTCGTTGTTTTTTATCATGAACTCCGCAGCTTTCACGTGCATATACATTTGCCCTTTGTCATCACACGCGCCACGGGCAAAAATAGCCCCCTCTGGATGCAGGTCCGTTTTTTTGATGACTGGTTCAAAAGGGGGTGAGGTCCACAAATCCATCGGGTCGGGGGGTTGCACATCATAATGCCCGTAAACCAAAATGGTGGGAAGTTTAGGGTCGATAATCTTTTCGCCGTACACCACGGGATATCCCTTTGTTTCGCAGATTTCGGTAGTGTCACAACCAGCCTCCTGCAATGCCTTTTCTACCAACTCCGCAGTTCGAATTACATCTTTGGCATAAGCGGGATCTGCACTTATCGAGGGCAATCTCAGCAATTCGATAAGTTCATTCAAAAAACGTTCTTTATTCTCTGGGATATAGTTTTTGATGGTATCCATGGTATATTTTAAAAGTGGCTTAAAATTACGAAACGTGTGGTAAGAAATGGAAATTATCAGTATGTAAATCGAAATATTCAATTTTGCTATTTCACAATACAGAAATTGAATTATATTTGCATCCCAATAATTATTTGGCCTATGCGGGCGTGGTGGAATTGGTAGACACGCTAGACTTAGGATCTAGTGCCGCAAGGTGTGAGAGTTCGAGTCTCTCCGCCCGCACGAAAGAAAAGCTTCCTGGAAACAGGAAGCTTTTTTTGTTTGGGTACAACATAGGTACAACATTTCGATATTTTCAAGAACTTAATTGATATTTGTGAGATTTTATATTAATAAGATGGATTGCTAATCTTTATTCTAGGGTACCATTTAATCCATAATCCACTCTGAGCATTCCCTTTCATTCCCCAAAAAAGCCTGTCCTGGGCGCAGTCTAAGGGCTACATTTCAGGAGAAAGCGCTTCACTACAAATTTCTTGTACACATACACATAAACACGACTACTTATGAAAGTAGATAAGGATGAAAAAATATTCTACCAAAAATGTAATTATTAACTGAATTTTTTAACATATTAAGGGCTTACTTAAACCAATCCCTATACTATGATCCAGTTATTCAAGAAGATACGGCGTCAACACTTGGGCAAGAATAGAATAGGTAAATACCTGCTTTACGCCATAGGCGAAATCTTATTGGTCGTTATCGGAATCCTAATTGCGGTTGCCATCAATAATAGTAACGAGCGGAAAAACGTGATGCTCTTTTAGATGCCTACCTAACAAGTCTTATGCAAGAATTGCAACAAGACATCATCAATCTGAACAAATCAAAGGAATCGCTTTCGCGAAAGCGAAAATCGATTAATTACTATTTAGATTACTATAATATTGAAAATCCGGAAACAACGATTCTGCTTGAACGATTGGATAGTGTCAACACATCCAAGAGTGCTTTCTACACGGGTACTTACACCATTGAAGACCTTATTACCACAGGCAATCTTTCCTTGTTTCCAAAAAATGAAAAGGAGGCCATCCTTAAATTGAAAAATCTTCAAGAACGTTATTTTACTTATGAAACCCAGACTATCGAGAACATAGTAAGCTACGATTTAGAACTTAAAAAGAACACCGATTTATTGCACTTGAACGGATATTCCGACAAACAACATCGGTCAGTTGCAAATTGGCGAAATAATTTAGACTCAGGGCAATTTTTGGTACTCAACAATACCCTTGCCGAGAGTTTAAAACTGTACGATTTTCAAGAAAGACTTTATGGAACCTTGAGTGAGGAGACGACCGCTTTGCAAAAACTACTGAGCAAACAAACAGAATAATCTATTGGGCAACGAACAACATGAAATAGAATTTTCCAAACGGATAGAAGAATCACAGGGTATCATCCATAAAGTATGTAGGATGTACTGTGACAACGAAGAGCATCGGAAAGATCTATTCCAGGAAATACTGATACAGCTCTGAAAATCTTACCCATCCTTTAAAGGGGATTCCAAATTTTCTACTTGGATGTACCGTGTGGCCATTAACATGGCAATTCAGGATTTACGAAAGACCAAGAAGAAACAACAACTCTTTTTTCAGACCAATCAATTTAAAGATGCTTCGGTAGAGCAAAAATCTGAAGCTATCGATGAAAAATTAAAATTGATGCATATGGCTATTTCAGGTTTGAACAAAGTTGAAAAGGCCATAGTAATGTTGCATTTGGAAGAAAAATCAAATGAAGAAATAGCGGATATAGTAGGGATTACACAAAACTATGTTCGCGTAAAAATGAACCGTATAAAAACGAAATTGTCAAAAACAATAAAGAAAAACTAAGATGGAACTACTGGAATTAAAATCAGTTTGGGATGTGGTGATGGATGACACCATCTCAAAAGAACGAATGGACGGATTTGTGGTTGAAAAATCCATCAAAAAAGATTCAAAATCGGTATTGGCCAAAATAAAACGAGTGATGTATTTCAAGTTTTCATTGGGTAGCCTGTCTTTGGTCATTTGCATAGTGATGCTCATAGGCTCGTTTGTAAACCCGACAAAATTTGCTTTCTATGAGGCCATTTTTGATGTGATGGACAATCGAATTTTCTTGGCAACAGTCATACTTTTTATGGCAGCGATGTTGTCTTGGAACTTTAAGGCATTTCGAGAAATAACCTATTTTGAAACCAGTACGGCTACCGTCAAAGAATCTTTAAAGCGCTTTATTGGCATTATGGGTCGCACTATTAAGCTCAATATCCATTCTGGCGTAGCATTCAATTCCATAGCGCTCGGTTGGGTAAGTTATTTGTTGAACAACCGCAAGGGATTTGTTGAAGGCACAATAGAAATCGCACTTCTGGTTCTTGCTGCAATTATCATTGGTGCCGTGGTTTTCTTTCATCTATCCCGATTTGAACAAAAAATCAAATTTGGCAACTATTTGAACCAGTTAAAATCCAATTTAAAAGACCTTCAGGAAAAATAAATCCTCAAAAGTGTAATTCTTAAGTCCATCTCGTAACATACTGTGCGAATACCAAAAAATTCCATACGTATGAAAAAGGAGTATCAACTTAAAATTCTGAAGATCTTGGGCGTGGCAATAATGCTGATTGCTTTTCCGATAATACCGGACCATTATCCATGGTATTATGAAATAGTACTTTTTAATACGGGACTGATTTTTTTACTGGCCACGAAATGGAACAAGCTTAAGAAAGAATTGGGTTTCACTAAATCTCAAACACCACAATAATGAAAACTTCCACAAAATTTAAAGACTACAATGCAATTCAAAAGATAGGAATCACACTTATTATCATTGCGGGCGCGCTGACGCTTGTCAAGATGTTAGACCTTCTCAACATCAATCATTTTGTTGCGGAAGATTTGCCCAACTTTATTTTTCTGTTCGGTGGATTTCTGATATTATTGCCGTACATTTCGAAAAGAATCAAAGGCCAAAATATTTCGAAGAAAACATCGATTTTACTCATAGCTTTAACAATAAGTCTTAATGCCATAGCCCAAGATTATTCAAAGCAAATTACAGCATTTGAACAGGGTTTCGCTGAAAAATCGGTTACCCCTTTAAAGGATTATGTAAGTGCAGAATTGAAATTTGACCCGATTCCTGTTGCGAATACACCAGCTATACTTGCCAATATCGTTTCCAATCTACCAAAATTGAATTCAATGGCTATTTTGGAAAGCTCAGAAGGAAAAGCAAAAATAAAGTATGATTTTGTTGGTTTGGGCGTGCGCGAATCGTACGTTCATTTTGACGATGAAGGTAAATTCACACGTATTGAGCTTATAGAAAACCTCATTAAAATGGAATTGGAAGCCCAGAAAAAAATGAAGGAAAGTGTACAGCTTCCAAATCCAGGGACTTTAGGTGATAAATACCAGCCAAAGAAGGTTGAGTTTAATGCGGCCGATGGGCTTTCGATAAATGGAAATCTATATGCGGTTGACAAAGGCAAACTAACAATTTTGCTCTGCCACCAAGCAGGATATAATCGTATCGAATATGCAGACATTGCGCCCAAACTTAACGAAATGGGTTACAACTGCCTTGTCATTGACCAACGTTCAGGAGGAAATTTTGCTGGAAAACCAAATATAACTGCCGAAAGAGCCAAAGAAAAAGCATTGCCTAGTGAAATGATAGATGCCCGTGCAGATATCAAAGCCGCAATTGATTTTCTGAACGAGAAATACGAGCAAAAAATAATTGTTTGGGGCAGTTCATATTCATCAAGTTTGGCCTTGCTTGAAGGCGTTTCAAATAAAAAGGTCAAAGCCATCATTGCTTTTAGTCCGGGTGATTATTTTGGTGATGCGGCACCCTCTTTAAGTACTGCTTTTGCAAAAGCGGATAAACCCTTTTTGGTAACCTCATCCAAGGCAGAAGCTTCAGTATTGACTACTTTGATGGGAACTATAGAATTAAAAGAAAACCAATCACAATTTATTCCTGAATCTGATGGGTTTCATGGCTCAAGAGCGTTATGGACAGGACAAAAAGGTGCAGAAGAATATTGGGAGGCCATTACGACATTTCTTGATTTAATTAAATAACAAATTCAACTGTGATAAACCACATAGTTAAATTCTCAGTACTGGTATTATCAATATTTTTTGGTGATTGTACTACTAAAAAACCGAACTCAAAAGAGGATAATTTAACTACAAAACAAGAATCTTATCTCGGACAAAAACCGCCTAGTTTGACACCTGAAATCTTTGCTCCTCAAATTGTTTCTATCAAAGGAAAAAATGCCTCGAGTATTTCATTTGCCCCTGATTTAGATGAAATGTATTTTTTCAGCCCACACAAAAAATGGAGAAACATCATCTATCTATTTCTCAAAACTTAAAAGTAACAAATGGACTCCTGTTAAAAGAGCAAATTTTACCAAGGGAAGGAAAAATGAGGAGTTATATCCATTCGTGAACCTTGATAAAAAAAGGGTTTACTTCACAGCTTTTGATTCTATTTTTTCTGATGAGAAGATTTGGCTCTATATGGGCTGAATAGCTTTTATCTCTATTCGAACTATATATGGTGATGACCAACTGGATTGTTTCGCTTTTAGAATAGCGTTATTACGATAGTGTATACGTGCATTAAAAAAAATACGTTGTTACCATTCAATGCCCTGGGATCTTCAAGAATGGCAACAACGTATGCTAATGGCAGTAATGGTAAAGCGCTATCCCAATTATAGAGACTAGGCTATACTTCTTGATAATGAGCCATAACTAACATCAAAAACTTCTCCCGTGACCTTGCTGGTAGCATCAGAAGTGAAAAAGGCTATTGCTTTTGCCACGTCTTCGGGCTCAAGGTGCCCTACAGGTATTGGGTTACCTGGCTTAAGTGTTTCAGAAACGCTTTCGAAGGTCGCATCGGGGTTGTTGGGCATCATTTTCCCTAATACATAAGGATTGTCAGCTAATTTGGTACGTACCAATCCGGGGGCTACCACGTTGCACATAATGTTGTCTTTACCATAGGTCAAAGCGGCACTTTTTGCAAAACCGATAATTGCCCATTTGGTGGAGGCATAGACTGGGAAGAGTTCGTTGCCCATACGACCTAAAGCTGAAGATAGAAAAACCATTCGACCTGATTGCTGTTTTTTCATAAAAGGAGCAGCTGCCTGGGTAGTCTTAATGACACCAGCGACATTGATATCGTAGACAACTTCTATTTCTTTAGGACCAAACGCTTCAATGGCACCTACTTGGGTCACTCCAGCGTTTGCCACAACAATGTCTAGACTACCGAATGTTGAAACCGTCTGTTGCATTGCGCCCTTGAGATCTTCAAGATTTCTCACATCTCCTTTGATGGCCAAACATTTTACGTTAAAGGACTCTATTTTTTCCTTCGCATTTGCCAAGTCATCTTCTGAGGATAATTTGTAGCCTATATGTGGAATATCTTCCGTGGCAATATCAAAAAGGACAATATTGATTCCGGCTTTGGCGAGCTCTTCGGCAGTGGCTAGGCCAATCCCCCTGGCACCTCCTGTAATAAATGCAGTCTTCGCTGCCAATTGAGAGGTGAATACTTTTCTATTTTCTTCTTGGGCCAATAAGGTATTTCCTCCCATAAATGTGGAAGCTGCAAGGGCTGATGCCCCTAACGTACCCTTCTTTAAAATTTCTCGACGACTCATTTTCTGTGTATTTTTCATTTTGTTATTATTTTATAAGGTTATATTCAATCCCATCTTGAAACTAGGTCTGATTGTAGATAACCAATGTTAATGGTTTCATTCATAAAAGGTGTATTCTTATAGCTATCACCCTTGCTATTTGAATTATTTCTTCTGCCTTCACCACTTAACAGGAAGCCTATACCCAAAGGATTGATGCTAATGTATTTTGCGACTATTGATTTCGCAGATTTATTTATTCCTGTTGTATTTGGGCGATACGTTGTTCCTGTTATTTCCATGGTGTAAGATTTTAGATAGTACTAATTCGATTTTTTCAGCGGTATTCGGTGACCAGTCTATTTCAAGTCAGGGGCTGATTCCATAGGGTTTAGACCATTGGCCGCCCAAGCAAAAGCTTGGTTTTGGTTCAACTGATTTAGTTGTTGCATCTGATTGTCAGGAATACTGAAATCAAATAGATCTATATTCGCTTTAATACGTTCGGGTTTTGAACTGCGTGTCAGTACGCTGTACCCATTTTGTAATCCCCATCGTAATAAAAGCTTCGCTTCTGAAACATTCAGTTGATTGGCAATTTCCTTCAAGGTGGCTTGTGCATCCTCTTTTTTGTCAGCCAATACTTCGCCTCCTTGCCCTTCCGCTGTTCTCCAAGTGGATAGCGGTGCCAAGGAACTATAGGCCGTTCGTGCAATACCGTTTTCTTTTAGGTATTGGGTCAAATCGGATTGTGCGCAAAGTGGATGGAATTCAATTTGATTAAGTTCAGGCTTTTCTAGACCCGCATCTAAAATTTCATTGATGGCTTCCTCATTGTAGTTGGATACCCCGATATGTTTGGTCAATCCCTGCTTTTTTAGTTCAATGAGCGCTTTCCATTGCTCCAATCGCAATGTTGCCAAGGGGGCGTGTATGAGATAAAGGTCAACATAATCGACTTGAAGTTCCTTTAACTGGTTTTTAAGGGTGGCAATAGTCGATTCATAGGTCTTTTCTTGAACACCCCATTGTGTGTTGCCAGGAAAAAGCTTGGTGGTTAAAAAAATCTCTTCCCTTGAGATACCGGAGTTTTTAATGGCATTACCGGTTCCTTTTTCGTTATTATAGCCCTCTGCGGAATCTATCTGTCTATATCCAGCTTTCAAAGCTTCTGCTACACTAAATTGAGCCTCTTCGGTTGATAGTTGGTACGTGCCAAAACCAACCAGTGGCATATTCAATTCATTTTTTGATGTCGTACTTAAATCAGTCATTTTTTTTCGTTTTTATTGTTTGTAATTATTTGATACAAAGATGCTAACGAACGAAGGCTGCTAGCGAACCCCGTTCAAACGAAAACTGACCAATTTCAAAGATTACATACTTTTGTTGGCTGCCCTAAAGCCCCTGGGGGATAATTGCGTGTTCTTTTTGAAGAATCTGCTAAAGTGTGTCGGTTCGCTATATCCTAATAGATAGGAAATCTCTTTGAGGGACAAAGAAGAATCGACCAAAAGGGATTTGGATGTGAGAAGGGTACGTTGTGATATCCAGTCACTTAACGTTCTGCCTGTCTTACTTTTTAAGACAGCATTGAGGTAATTGGGATGTAGGTTTAATTGTTCGGCAAAGTGTTGGGCCTGAAGTTTTATTTGTCCCCGTTTTTCACCTAAAAGTTTTTTGAACTCCGACTCCAGTATTCTCTTGAAGGATTTAACGATTCTAGAGTTGTGCTCACCCTCAATAAGGGGATTGTAATTGGCCCAAAACCGTTCTTTGATTTTCATGAGTAATACCAATATCATATTACCGATAATCTTGTTCTTGTACTTTGAATCGTTTTTGAACTCAAAACTGATCTGATTGAAAAGGAGTTCAAATTCTTTAAATTCTGCCGCGGTCTGATCGTTTGGGGGAACAATCTCGGCCAATAGAAAAGGAAATTCACTGTATATCTCATGATGTACGTTTTCTTGAAGAAACTTTTCAGTCAGCATAATGATCTGTGCTTCCTTTGAGGAAAATAACTCATACGATTTTACATGACCCGGATTTGTGAAATAGATGGATCGATCACCAAAAGGGAATTTATGGTCATCAAGGTTATATACCCCCGAACCTTCCTTAGTCAATATAAATGAGAAATACTCCGCTCTTAACACTGGCGATTTAAAAGGAATTTCTGTGTGGATATCAGGAACGCTTAAAATCGTGAAGTTAATTTCCTCTTCGACAGGCATACTTAGTGTATGGTACAAATCAGATATGGTATGCGGGGTTATCATAGTTAAAAAGATTTGGTTTACAGGTGATTGTTTTAATCAGTTCCCATGAAACTTTAGCACTTACAAAGCAAAAAAGAATACGAAGATCAAATCAGCCTTTAAAGTACCATTAAGATAATAAATTATCCGTTGTTTTGCCTACGGTATAGTTGTCACGACTACTAAAATCAAGGGCTATCGGTTGACTTTTACTACGACAAAGACATAAAGGTCTACGGAATCATTCTTTATTTTGAATTCTGGTCGATTTAAACCCTTAGCGAAATTAGGCCCTAAGGCAAAATGAAAAGACCATGGTCAGGATGATTGCTTCATGAATATACCGGTATAATGGGTTACTATTCATTTCTCCCCTCAGTCTTACTTTCCATTATTTCAACGTAACGATTTTATACTGACCTATCCGTATCAGTTTGCTAAAATCGTTTACCATTTTTTTGCATTATCAGACTGGAATTGTAATTAAATCTAACCAGGGGAATGGAATCAATTCCATATATAGAATACTTACATCTAAACTCGTACAATACCTTCATTAAATTGCCTTTCGGCTCTGGTCTTACCACTCGATCTCCCGCTTATCCCTAAAAAACTTTCCGCTCATTGTACTATCTTTCAATAGTGCCGCCCAAACTATGGTTTCAGCACCTTCATTGGGGCTTTTCGTGGCACCGCTGCCACCCATATCGGTTCGCACCCAACCTGGACATACTGCATTGACCGCAATGCCGTCATTTTTTAATTGGCCTGCAAATGCCCTAGTAAGTCCGTTAAGAGCTAGTTTTGATAAGCTATACCCGGGTGTGGAACCGTTTTGACTATTCAAGGCTCCAGCACCGCTAGATACATTTACTACTCGTGCAGCCCGGCTTTGGCGCAGTAGTGGAAGGAACTTCTGAATCATTTGCCAAGGTGCGAAGGTGTTGGTCTCAAAGGTATCTTTTACCTCTTCAAGGTTGGCATTTTCAATATTTTGATAGGTATCATAATTAGTTCCCGCATTATTTATCAGGATATCGAGTTTTCCAAATTTCGTTTCCGCGCCTGCCTGTTCGGTAGACAGGAAAGCGTACAGCAGATTGATGCTTTTTGTATCCGTAACATCCAACTGATGATAGACAACATTGCCATAAACACTTAGTCTATCAATGTCTTTCTTACTTGAATCTGGATTGCGACTTGTCGCAATAACGGTAATCCCTTTTTCTAAAAGACTTTGTGCCACAGCATAACCGATACCACGATTGGCACCGGTTACAAGGGCTATTTTTGATGTAGTTTCCATTAATAAATATTTGGTCTGTTGTGCACAATATTTTCTAATTGACCGCCATAGGTCACCGCTTGGGTAGACTTTAAAAAGTCATGCGGAAAGCCAAGTTCAATGGCACTTGCTTGTTTAAGCACGTTCATATCGTCGTCTGAAAGGGTAAAATCCGCACCCCTAAGGTTAGACTCGATATGACTCAGTTTCGTTCCGCCCAAAATAGGGACGATTCCCTGTTGTTTTACGAAACCAATCGCTACCGTGGCAGGGCTGACGTCATATTTAGCCGCCACCTCGATTACTTTGGCCGCAATACCTAAATTACGTTCTGAAAGCGCCGCGAATTCTGATACGTCGAGCCTTCGATTTCCCTTACCGTCATCAGTGTTGTACTTACCAGTTAAGATGCCTGAAGACAGCGGCGACCATCCTAGGGTCGTCATTCCTTCATCTTTGGCCATAGGTAACAATTCACGTTCGCCGGTACGTTGAATCAAACTGTATTCTATCTGTGAGGCTTCAAAAGGGGTCAATCCATTTTGACGGGCATACATATTGGCTTTGCTAATGACCCAAGCCGGCGCATCTGAAATTCCTAGATACAATACTTTTCCTTGGCTTACCATATCGTCCAGTGAGCGCATAATCTCTTCTACAGGTGACATAAAATCCCATGAGTGTACCCAAAAGATATCAATATAGTCCGTATTCAGCCTTTTTAAACTACGGTGCAACGATTGCATCATACTTTTTCTACTGTTTCCGGCCATATTGGGGTCGGCACCTGGCATTGCATCTGTGTACTTCGTTCCCAAAACAATGGCATCACGCTCACTTTTTATGAATTCACCTACGAATTTTTCGCTTGTTCCGCCTGTGTAGATCTCATTGGCAGTGTCAATAAAGTTTCCACCTGCTTTTCTATAAGCATCGTACATTTTCTTACTGGTTTCCTTGTCGGCTCCCCATCCGGCCTCGGTACCAAACGTCATTGTGCCCAAGGCCATTTCACTCACTCTTAATCCTGTATTTCCTAATAATCTATAGTTCATCGTTTCTATGTTTTAATTGTTATTGTTTTTTATCTTAAGTAATTTATTACTTCATCCATTGCTGCGTTTACCGCTTCTTTTTCGAAGTAAAGTTGTTGTTGGTTGAATTGATTTAACCAGACGATATCTTTTTCCCCTTTCAATAATTCGTAGAAATCTTTGGTGCCCTGGGGTACGGCGCCACTTTCACTATGCACTATGAATACGGGCTGCGAAATTTCTTGCCCTATAGTAATGCCATCAAAGGTTAACCAAGGTTCCCAACTACTTACCGCAAAGCGATTGTCATACAATTGACCAGCTGCTTTTGAAGGATCTAAGTAATAATCAAATACATTTTCAGGTACATACATTGCACTTAATGGGTCAAGCTCACTGGCGGCCAATACATAGCTCATTTCCCCGGTTTCGGCATATTTTTCCTTGGCTTCTTGAGCGGCCAGCAACAACCCTTCGGTACCACCGGGTCGCATGTCGTAAATGTTCTTTGCTATTTCCGGATTGTGCAACCAAGGGGCTACCAAGACTAACTTTTTGATTCGGTTGTCTTGGGCGGTGGCGTGGGCCATATATCCTGAGCTTGCGCATACGCCTAGGGCAGAAAGCTCGTCCATTGCCATATTAGGGTGTGTTTCCAAATAGTCCACGGCAGCTTTGATATCCGCAATCTTTAATCGATGATCCTCTACTTGTCTAGGCTGTCCTTCACTTTCTCCAAATCCTGTAAAATCAAAGGTCAATGTAATGAATCCATCTTTTGCCATTACGCTTGCGTATTCATCTGGCATTTGTTCTTTAATACTGGTCCAACTGCCGGTCACTATTGAGGCCGGATAGCGCTTTGACTTATCAAAATTCGGCGGTAAGAAGAGATGCCCCTTTAGATTCACACCATTACTGTTAAAGCTTACTTCTTGAAGTTGTACGCCGCTATCGGTACTGGCCCCCGCTTTGTGCATTGAATAATGTGCTGGTTGAAGTCCAGGCCAACTGTTCACTAGAATATTGGGATTAAAATACTCTACAAAATTTGAAATTTTATCGCCTTCTATGGTAAAGATGCCTACATAACTATTGTTATACGGCTTGCCTTGCTGCGTGGTTATAGTGCCTGCATATTTGGTGATATATACATTTGGGTTTTGAGTGGAAAAATGCTCAACTTCATAGTTTTGAACATAGTTCATTACACCTGAATATTGATTTTTAATTTCAGTAATTCCGTTGAGTGTTTTTGGAAAATTTTCTGGCGAAAGTGGCATTTCTTGTCTGGCATCATTGGTAAAAGAGGCCAGAACATTTTCAAGTTTTCGCTTTTCCAAGGCTTCAAAAAAACCATCGATTATTGCTGTTTTATTGGTGTCCGCTTTTGCGAAAGCCGTAACGGCACCATCGGTAACACGTTGTATAGCTGTAAGTGGTAACGAAGTGTCGCCTGACTGGCTATATAAAGATGCATCGATACGAGCGAGTTTCCATTGCCCGTTTTCTTTAATGTATTCGGTGTCGTACCCTACAAAGACCGTCCATTCTTTACGGTCTAAATAATGTGTGGCAATGCCATCAAAAGTTGCTGTGGCACGGTCGCCAACAGGCCAAATGGCAAAATTATGCACTTGGTGTACCGTTCTTTCAAAACCTGGTAAGACCTGTTGCCAACCTGTAACAATGGTTTCTGGGGTTTTGAAACCAGCATCACCGCCTAAGGATGTATAATCTACATAGACTGAATCTGTCATAATAGCTTGAACAGCGTTCCAGTTTCTTTTGTCCGTTTCCTTAAATAGCGTTTCGGCAACATTTTGTATCGTTTCCCTTTCTTGGGTAACGGCATTTAATTCTAAAGTATTCATAGCTGTTGTGGTTGTAGTGTTGTTTTCTTGATTTCCGTTTTTACAGGCCACCAGTGTTACTAGAAGGGCAGCTGCGATTCCTAATTTTTTCATAGCATTATTGATTTTAAATTTTAATATTTCATTTTGACGTGTAGGCAAACCTTGAGCATAAAGGTTGTTCAAGATGGTATCGGCACTTTGCGCATTTTTATATGAGAAAGAATAGAAGGCCATAACAGTCGTTTTTATAGTTCTTTAATTTTGATACAACAAAACTACGGGCATGAGAAGGCTACCTAGCTACGGAATTCATAGTAGGAAGTACGGAATTCAAATAAGGACGAAAAATAAGGCTGTTTTCAGGTTTTAAAGGGACTTTCGATACTGTGAAGGCGTCATTTTCATTCTACTTTTAAAGAAGTTTGCAAAGTGATTGGGATAGTTGTAATACAACTCAAAAGCAATTTCCTTAACGCTTTTATCGGAATTGGAAAGCTTGGATTTGGCAAGATTCAAAATATGGCCGTATATGATCTCAGAAGCGGCATTATCGGTGATGCGTTTCACGATGGCGTTAAAATGATTGGGATGTAGATTCAGCTTATTGGCATAATGCTGTACTTGGTTGGGGTAGGTTTCAGAATAGCTTTGACCGGGATGGAACGCCAATTCAAGTAGCGATTTGAACCTGCTTACGATATGTAGATCCAGGGATCTTTGCGAAGTGGTGACTTCGAGCTTATCTTTTGAATAGTCATATAGACGCGCTACCTTGTGTAAGGCAATATGCACGTAATGCCTTATGATTTCTTCGGCATTTGCCTTATACGATTGGTGTTCCTTATAAATATCCTCAAAAACTTTGGCAAATGCCAGCGCATCTTCCTCATCAATATCCATAGGAACGGTATTGTCTATCAAGAGATATGGGAATTGCTCTGTGATACGTTTTCTGGAAAGGGGCCCGCGATAAAAATCTTCGGAAAAAATGATGTAGAAGCCTTTCCAATCTGGCGCAATGTCCCATTGAAGTATTTGGTAGGGTGAATTAAAAAATAAGGTCGCTTTTTTGTCCGCCGTACTGTAATTGCCCGTTTTGGCATATCCACCCCCATCTAGCTTTATGGCAATGGCATAGAATTCGTGCTTAAAGGGAGCCATCTTGTGGTGTACGGTCTTCATATTTTCCTCGAAACTACGAATGTCAAACCCCTTTAATTTCGGCGGCGGAATATTGATGCCTTTGCAATAGTCTTTTAAAGTGGAAAAATGGTCCAAACTCAAAAAAGGTTCTTTAATTAAAATACGAAAGCATATCATGGAAAACTGCCCAACATATACCTACGGAATCCTACAAAAATAGCTATTTAACATCAGGTACCTTGTTGTCCGGACAGTAAAAACGAGGAAATAGGTTACGGATTCGGTAACCTAAAAAAAACAGCTGTCTTATAATGAAGGTGGTTTTGAATTTCGGTAGATACCGGATTGGAACGGCGATATAGGGTAGATGCATAATCAAAAGTAAAACTTTTTTTTTTGATTGTATTACTATTAAATATTTGTTAAGTATAGTGGGGCAATCAGAAATGGGCACTACTTTTGTTTCATAAAAATTTACATAAGTTAGACAAAATGCAAAAACGCTATCTGTTCATTTTACTTTTCGTGCTAGGTGTCATCAATGCGAATGCCCAAGGTCCTGATGAGAATCAATTGGGTGCATGGTACATGTATTTTTTCAGCACTACCTTCAAAGAATCAAATTGGGGGGTTCAAGGTGACATACAGTATCGTGACTGGCGTGGGCTAGGTGACCGAGAACAATTGTTATTGCGTTCGGGTCTTACCTATACCCCAAAGGGTTCTGATGTAAAGTTTACCTTGGGGTTTGCCAACGTCACTACGGGGCAGTTCGGCACGGAGGTAGACAATCCGGTATCGGAAAACAGAATTTATCAAGAAGCGTTGTTTTCAAATACCTTATTGAATAGACTGTTGTTGACCCATAGGTTTCGCTATGAACAAAGGTGGGTCGAAGCACAGGATTTCAGAACACGATACCGTTACAATCTTTTTGTGAATATCCCCTTCAAAGGCACTTCATTGGACAAAGGGACACCATATTTCGCTTTCTATAATGAGATTTTCATCAATGGGGAACGGCAAATAGGGAACGGGCGAACGGTTCAATTCTTTGACCGAAATAGAACCTATTTGGGGCTGGGGTACGCTATCAAGAAAAATCTGCGGTTGCAGCTGGGATGGATGGAACAGACCACCGTAGACTGGCAGAAAGGACAATTGCAGTTTAGCCTGCACCATACTTTTTAATTTTTAAACTTTAATATCTAAATAAATGAGAAAGCTTACATTACGATTAGTTGCGCTATCAACGGTAGTATTTTTAACCTCTTGTCAAGAAACCAAGACCACTGCACCAGTAACCCTCGATAATCAAAAGGAACTGGTTGAAGAAAGGGTGGTCAAAAGTATATTGACCGCCGAGGAGCAAGCTGAATTGACACCTCAGGAAATTGTTGGAAGGCTAAAAAAAGGAAACGAAAATTTCATCAATAATAACCTTACCCAACGAGACCACTCTGAACAGCGCAGAAAAGCTATGATCGGTCAATTTCCGAAGGCTATCGTTCTATCATGCGTAGACAGTAGGGTGCCTGTTGAAGATGTATTCGACCTGGGCATTGGTGATATTTTCGTAGCACGGGTAGCAGGAAACATAGAAAATGAGGATATTGTAGGTTCCATGGAATATGCCACAGCCGTTGCCGGTTCTAAATTGGTCATCGTTATGGGGCATACGGCCTGTGGAGCGGTAAAATCGACAATTGACGAGGTCGACGCGAAAGCATTGGGTATGAATTCACTTGCCGACCTTATTGACGAGATTCAGCCTGCGGTCAAAGAAACTGAATATGAGGGCGAGCGTACCACTAAAAATGCGGGCTTTACGAATCTTGTAATCAATAATAATGCGATGCGCACGGTACAGAATATAAGGGAGCAATCACCTACCATGGCAAAAATGGAGGATGAGGGAAAAATAATGATTGTTTCCGCCTTATACGATATGGAAAGTGGTAAAGTGGCCTTTAATAAAGACTGAGTAGTGGGTTACCTAAAGTACCAAATCCCTACGGCCCTGGTCGTAGGGATTTTTTAGGATATTGATGGATAACCATACCAAGCCCAAAGAAAATATAAGTAGCAACCTTTTTAACTTTAGAAACCGATTATATAATTCAACTCAAGACCAATGGAACCTTATTACACTAAAATTATAGAATCAATAGTCGTGATAACCATTTTCGTGGTTATTCGAATCATTACGAATAGGCTCATCAACAAGACCATTACGGACAAAGTAGTCCAAAAATCGAGGATCCAACTTATAAAAAGGGCCATCCACTTTATTTTGTTTTTGGTTGGCTTGACCATTTTAATGGTCATCTGGGGCGTAAAACAATCTGAATTGGCGGTTTTTGTTGGTTCATTGTTGACCATTGTAGGCGTTGCCTTTTTTGCGCAATGGTCATTATTATCAAATATCACCTCAAGTATCATTATCTTTTTCGGGCATTCGGTAAAAATTGGCGATGCCATATCCATAATGGAAACCAAAGATTATGAGATTAGTGGTGAAGTTTTGAACATAGGGCTATTTTTTACCAAAATAAAATTGTTTCCCTCTGATGAAGAGATAACCTTGCCCAATAACATTTTTATTCAAAAGACCATCCGAAAAGTCGGTCATCTGGGCCATATACAAAAAGATGAACCAACTAGTGGTCAAGAACTATCATAGCCATGTTGAATAACGAATTTTTATCCAAAACACCACGGGAGATTGCTGCTGACCTAGAAAATGTAGGTCATGAAGGGTTACTCTCGTTTCTTGAAACTGCCGCCAAGACTACCGCACAACAGGTATTTTTTGAACTTTCTACGCATGTCATCGTTGATGTTTTTACTGTGATGAACGATGAAATGTTTAAAAAAATCTTCACTAAAACCGATACCCATAGGGCCGCGCGAGTGCTATCAAGACTGAATCGCGATGCCGTTGACAAAAAACTGACATTGCTTCCTAAAGTCACCTCACGTGAAATCAAGGATTTTCTGGATTACAGTGAAAATACCGCCGGCTTCCTAATGGAAACCAATTTATTCAGCTGTTCTAAAGAAGATACGGTAGGGGCCGTACTGACCAAGCTGCGACAACTTGGGGATAGAAGGATTCTTACGGTTTATGTTGTTGATGACGAAGATAAGCTTATAGGTAGGGTTCCTGTAAATTATATTGCCATCGCTAAGCCTGAACAACAGCTTGATGAACTGATGTATCAAGCATACAGTGTACAAGCTATGGCTACTAGGGAGGAAGTGGTAAACGAAATCCAATTACATTCCCTTTTGCAGATTCCTGTTGTGGACATCCACAATCATTTGCTTGGTATCATAAGAAATGACACCGTACTTGCGGCCTCGCGCGAAGAGGCAAGTGGCGACTTACAAACGATGTTCGGTGCCGGTAAAGAAGAGCATGCGCTTTCTAAGACCTCATTTGCCGTACGCAAACGGCTACCTTGGCTCCAAATCAATTTAGCGACCGCATTTCTCGCTTCAATGGTCGTTGGTTTTTTTGAGGATACAATTGCAAAAATCACTATTCTGGCCATATTCCTGCCCGTTGTTGCAGGTCAATCGGGCAATACGGGTTCACAGGCCTTGGCCGTTACCATTAGGGGTTTGGCCTTGAAAGAGATTCGAATCGGGCAATGGCTGCGCGTCGCAAAAAAAGAACTGATGGTTGGTTTTATAAATGGCGTAGCGGTCGCTATAACTACCGGTGTCGTCGTTTTTTTCTGGTCAGGTTCCTTAGGTATTGCGGTGGTTATAGGCATATCTATGATTCTTTCCATGGTCATTGCCGGATTTGCGGGGGCGGTCATACCTATCGGATTGAAAGCAATAGGACAAGATCCTGCAACATCATCATCAATTATTCTTACAACGGTAACCGATATCTGTGGTTTTCTCAGTTTTTTGGGATTGGCATCGGCCCTATCCTCGATATTGGGCATCGTTTAAAATTCCAGGCAGGTTAGAATACGGCTTTGAATCATCTTGATTTAATCATTCAAAATCCAATTATGAATAATTATTCATATATTTGAGCATGCCTGATTTAAAGAATAAACGTCTTGAACAAATTTTTGAAGCGACCCTTCGCCTTACCGGACAGGTGGGAATCGCTGGTTTGAAGATGTCAAACATCGCTAAAGAGGCATCCATAGCGACCGGTACGCTCTATATCTATTTTGAGAACAAAGAAGAGTTGTTGAATGCCCTATACTTTAAATTACAGAAAGAAAGTGCCCCTGCAATCGTGCGTGATATCACCCATCTTGAAATCAATGTCCAGTTATATAAAATGTGGAGTATTGCCCTCAAAAGGTTGGTAGGGAATAACCTGAGAATCGTTTTCTTAGAACAGTTCATTATTTCGCCATACATATCAGAGGCCAATAAAAAAATAGATACGGAATTCAAGAACTACCTGAAACAGCTGCTGGAAGAAGGGAAGTCAAAAAATTTGATCAAAGATGTGGAAAGCAATATGCTTATTGCCTTGATGATTGGTTTTATACGAAGTTTTTCAACGCATCTTGTAAACGACCGCAAGGGCCATCTTAGTGAACGGGCCATAGATGAATCGTTCGCCCTATGTTGGAATGCCATTAAAAAATAAATTTTTTTCACCATTTAGTGAATATTTATTCATAAATGAACAATATCGAATATATGAACAAAACAAAAACAATCGATATCAATGGCGAAAGCTTGGCATATTACGATACGGGGAAAGGAAATACGACATTGTTATTTCTTCACGGTGCATTTATTAAAAAGGAATATTGGATTGGGCAGTTGTCGTATTTTTCAAGAAAATACCGGGTAATAGCGGTTGACCTACCTGGTCATGGGGCATCTACCCATAACATAGGGGAGTGGACCGGACAAAGATTTGGAAAGGACATTGGTACGTTCATTGAAGCATTGCATCTGCATGGCGTAATTATCATAGGGCACTCTTTCGGCGCTGATGTTATGTTAGAGACCGTTACGGTCAGTACTGCGCATATTAGCGGTTTAATTGAAATCGATCATATGAAAAATGTGGGAATGGAATTGCCAAGAGAAGCGGTCAGCCAAATAGTTCAGGGATTGCACGCTGATTTTGAGCATACTTGTGTGCAATTTGCCAAACATGCCTTATTGACCGATGCCACGGAACCGAAAATTGTGTCCAGATTACTTGCGGATTATAATCAAATGGATGCTGAGGTCGGTATTCCTTTATTGCAAAACGGGTTTGACTACCCCAAAAGAGCGGTAGCGCTATTGAAAAGGCTGAAATTGAAGTTATATTCCATTCACGTAAACTATACGCCCACCAATGAGGAACCTTTCAAAAAATACTTGGGTGAAAATTACGAATTGCACCATATGGACGGCACTTGCCATTACCCAATGCTTGAGAATCCAGACAGTTTGAATAAGCTATTGGAGCGTATCATTTTGAAAATTGAAAACTAGTGACTGTTCTCGATACAAGCGATTGGTCAATCAATACCTATCCCGCGGTAATATAGCTTTGGGCAGGGCAGGTATGGAATGCTGACTACGTTTTAGTATTCACGCAATCCAATCCCTTTCAATAAGTTCTTTGTTTAAACTTGAAGCCGCAACATTGCCTGCATAGACCGCTTGGGCAACCGAACGTATAAAAGTTGTGTTGTCCCCACAGGCAAATACACCAGGAACCGATGTTTTTTGAAACATATCCACTTCGATATATCCGTTCTCGTCTAGTTCACATCCCAATGTTTCAGGAATAGCTGAATGCTGTTTAAAAGGTACTCGTGCATAGAGTGCCTTTAGGGTTTCCATAGTACCATCCTTAAATTTTAGTTTTTCAATATGACCATCCGTATGCTCAATAGAAGCGATTGGCTTTTCAATTACAAGGATATTGTTTTTGCTGAGTTCCTTAAGCTGGTCCTTATTCAATTCTGATTTTCCGTTGGTGTAAATGGATAGCTCTTCAGTCCAGTTTGAAATCAATTTTGCGGTCTCGAAAGCAGCCTCCCCGTTGGCGAGAATCCCGGTTTTAACTTTTCGCACTTCATAACCGTGGCAATAGGGACAATGTACTGCGGTGATTCCCCAGCATTCGGCAAAGCCATCTATTTTGGGTAGAATATCCTTTATACCAGTAGCGAAGATGAGTTTTCTGCCCTGAAAAGATTGACAGGATTGCGTTGTAATTTCAAAACCATTTTCTATTTTTTTTCCTTGAACTGCAAAATCCTTTAAAAACTGTACCGTTGGATATTCCAAAACCTGTTCTTTTGCTTTAGCTGAGATAGATGCGGGGGTAGCACCATCTTGGGTAATAAAGTTATGTGAATGTGGGGTTTGCTCGTTGCAAGGATTTCCCGCATCGATGATAAGTACATTTCTAAGTGACCTTCCTAAAGCCATTGCTGCAGAGAGACCTGTATAACTACCGCCTATAATCAGTACATCAAATTTTGTTTCTTTTGTCATAATATCCAGTTTTTTAAGAGCCGATAACGGCAAGGGTAGCATAACTACCGATGACGCAAATAAACTTTGTTTTATAAATTTTCTTCGGTTTCCCATTGTGTTCTCAGAGTAAACTTTGGTGTAGATCATTAATGGCTTCTTCTGTAGAATTACCATATCCTTTTAGAATTCCATCACCATTTAAATCAGTACCACTGTATATTTGGAATTCAGGACTCCTATTTGTAGGTGTTTTAAATCCATTGGATTTATGGAACAACTTTTTATGTTTTATTCTAAGGTTTCAATCATTACGTTTCATAGTTTTTATTAAATATGTCACATTTTTGAGACATATAGGTTTAAATTTTTTTAAGGTGCGATTCCTTTTATAAAGGAATTCCAAGCAAAATTTTTGATATTGGATTTTGATGTTTTACCGGTATCACTCACATTTACTGTACTATTAATGATTCCAGCGTGTAAGTTTTGAATCCACTGAACAGTCATCTTTTCGTTGATAACACCACTTTTTTGTAACTCTGTAACGATGTTCGTAAAACTGTTATATATGAAATCATAATCTGCACAATCTTTATTTTTCTTCGTATGCGTATGTCCTTCACGTTGGTGCAATTTATGGAAGAAAGAATACTTGGCCCCACAATCGATACCCGCCAACAGCATATTCTTTAATTGCATCAAAGATTCATTGGAAGAGTTGATTGCGGTGATCATGGCCTTTTTACAGCTAACTTCCATTTCACGTTCGCAAACAGCGACCAATTCATTTCGGTCTTTAAAGTGCCGATGTAGCGTCCTTCTTGTAACATGGGCATTATCGGCTACTTTCTGTAGCGGAGCGGAATAATCTTCATTAAAAACTTCGATAGCCGATGCTATGATTCGGGATCTTGTTTCGGTAAGCATGGGTACGAAAATAACGTAATTTTTAAAATGTCACAAATTTGAGACATTTAGTTTTG
Organism: Croceitalea sp. MTPC5; assembly: GCF_036985505.1. NCBI lineage: Bacteria > Pseudomonadati > Bacteroidota > Flavobacteriia > Flavobacteriales > Flavobacteriaceae > Croceitalea > Croceitalea sp. MTPC5. The sequence goes on along the minus strand of NZ_BTGQ01000002.1, from coordinate 598,111 downwards.
GTGGTTGACTACCCTTTTTACAGATAAGAAGCAACAATTTGCACTCAGCACTTATTTTTTTCAAATAGAAAGTAACAATTAGTACCTTTCGCCGTCTTACGAAATACTATCGATTGTACCAATTATAGAATAAGTCTAGTGTGCTAATCAACAAAGTGAGTAAGACCACTTGCTTCAGACTGCCTAACCAATTTAGTGACCAATTACTTTATGAGACTTAAATTTATTGCTATAACCGTATGCTTTCTAACTGCATTTAGCTTGAAAGCCCAAGTAACGGAACAAACCGAATTATTTAAAAGTATTATGCGCAAAGACAGTCTGCTATTCCAAGTAGGCTTTAATTCTTGTGATATAGGTCAGTTTGAACATATTTTGATGGCCGATTTTGAATTTTTCCATGACAAGGGAGGCATACAGGACAAAGCGGAATTTTTAAATGCCCTTAGAAATGGATTGTGTAAATCACCCGAACAGTATCAATCAACAAGGGTACTATCGAAAAACACTACCAAGATTTACCCGCTTTATGCCAATGAAAATCTGTATGGTGCCATTCAAACGGGGGTACACCACTTTTTTGAAACGATAAATGATAAAGAGCAGCGGTTTGCAAGTTCGGCAGACTTCACGCATCTCTGGATATCGGAGAACGCTGATTGGAAACTAAAACGAAGCCTAAGTTACAATCACACAAATGAACGGGCCGAAACGCCTATTGATTTATACAGACCATCGGAACTCAAAAACTGGTTGCGGGAACATAAGATTCCCATTCTCGGACTTGGGATAATCAATAACGGTGAATTAGAAGAAATCAAAGTAATCGGTGACCTGAACAAAAAAAAGAAAGCACCCCTTAATACCATATTCAACGTTGCTTCCCTGACCAAGCCTATTACGGCCTATATCGCCCTGATGTTGGCAAGTGCGAATAAATTGGATTTAGATGAACCTGTCTACCACTATTGGGTCGATCCAGATTTAAAAGATGATAAAAGGCATAGGCTCTTGACGACCAGACATATACTCAGCCATCAGACCGGTTTTCCGAATTGGCGGGACAAAACATTGAAATTTCAATTTATGCCAGGCACTGCATATCAATATTCTGGCGAAGGTTTCGAATATTTGAGGATGGTATTGGAAAACAAGTTCAAAAAACCCCTTGATCAGTTGGCGACCGAATTAATTTTTGAGCCACTAGGTATGGTCGATACCCGGTTCATTTGGGACGATACCATGCACGAACAACGCTTGGCCCCTGGAATTGCTCAAAACGGGGAAGTTTATGAAACCCATAAGAGGACCAATGCCAATGCAGCCGATGACCTGCTTACGACCGTTGAGGAGTACGGCACATTTTTGACCGCTGTTCTAAATGGATACGGATTGTCTCAAGAGCTGGTTGAAGAAATGCAATCGAACCAAGTCCAATCCCAAAAAGGAAAGCATTTTGGACTGGGGTTTGAAAAGTATGATTTCAAGGATGGTAATTTTGCAATGTCCCATGGGGGAGCTGATAAGGGTGTACAGACCATTTTTTTTATTTTTCCTAAAACCAAACAAGGAATTTTGATTTTCACCAATGTGGACGATGGTTATAAAATTTATGAAGATCTACTGATACAATACCTGGGGAGCTACGGTAGGGAAATACTAGAAATAGAAACAGGGAAAAAATAGGCGCAACTAAATACCTGTATTGTTCCATGCTAATTTGTAGCGTGCCATGGCCTCAATAGTTTGAGGTTTGATTCTTGCCCCAACTATTATGTACAAACCTTCTTAAATAACGGAATCCTATTTTAGGGGTAGGTTCAGGTGACCTTTTTGTATGTCTAAACAGTTACGGCTTTTATCAAAAATTTTGTTCGAAACAATAAGATGGCCTTACCTATTTTCTTTGCGATACATGAATTTGAGCCCAGACCAGTCATTGTCGACCGCACAGACCTTGATATCGACCAATCCTGTTTTAAGCAAGTGTTCCCTAATCGGTTCGCGTTTTAAATCGGTAGGGATTTTTGACGCCCCTTTCGGCCAACTTACCCAAAGGATTCCAATTTTCTTCAACGTCGGCTTTACCATTTGCACCAGGCGTTCAAGTTCTGAATGGTGGCGGACAAAAATATGGATGAGGTCATAGGTCTCACTATTCAGCTTTTTACCTTGTTCCACATCGTTGGGGAAATCGCTGAAAAGGCTCATGTAGTGATCCGGTTCATTGACGAAGAGTACTACAAAACCTTCTTTAATACCCAATTTTTTAGCCAATGGTGTTTTTGAATATCCGGCAGTTTCCATAATGGGTTATTTTGATTTGACAAATACGGGTGCGTACTGTTCCACGTCATCATCGGTCAATTGAATGACCTTGCCATCAACGGTGCGCTTATAGAGTTCGTACCCCGATTGGTTGTTCATAGAGGCCTCAAAGATAAGTTCGCCCTTTTGGTTCCAATCGTGGTAGACCTGATTGTTGCTTAAGGGGGTTACTGATGTCATTTCGGTGCCATCGGGGTTCATACTATAAATATCATAATTATCAGCTCTTTTAGAAGCGAAAGAAATCTTGTTGTCTGCCCGCCATCGGGGAGCGGCGGCCAAATAACCTGTCCATTGTTTGCCTGCACCTTCATCTTGATGCGCAGTGATTTTTTCCATTTCACTCGATTTCAGATCCAGTACGTATAGGGCATCGGTGAAACCCGGTTGACGAGGTGACGACACGGTACTGCCACGAAAAACAATACGGTCACCATCAGGTGAAAAAGTAGGGTCGTTTGCGTACGCAAGGTCAATAGGTACCTTTTCAAGAATAGTACCCTTGAGGTCGATGATATAAAAAACCGTGCTATCCGACGCTGCAGGTTTAACGATGAATTGCGTGCCGTTCGCTCGGCTACCCAACCAACTATCCGCCAGTTTGAAGTCGGTTATTTTTCGAACGTCATTTCCTTCGTCATCCATTTCATAGAGGTATAGGCATCGAAAACATTCCCCTCTATCCGATAGAAAATAAAGCTTCTCGCCATAACTGTAATAGACCCAATCGACCGATTTTGAATTGGTGATATTCTTTGTGTTCTTGCCATCTGCGTCCATTACGTATATTTCATAATCTTGAGCAGCGGCATCTTCGAGCACATTATAGGCTATCTTTTGTTGCGCTTGGCAACCTAAGGCTACAAAGACTAAACTTAATGAGTATATTGTATTTTTCATTTTTTAGGTTTTACCTCCAGATTCCCAAAACGAATCCGATAAGGGTATAATAAATTATGATGTATCCGCTGTTGATAAAAATATACCGCCACGACTTTTTCTCAAATAGGGCAATCGCCGTAAAGATCATGGCGCAAAACCCAAAACCCGTGAAAAAGCCTGCGGACGTTCCCCAAATCCAATCGGTATTGGCGTCCCCCAGAAAGAAGGCCATATTATACGACATGATGAGCGCAAGCACAAAGCTAATACCGTAAAGTTTACCCATATTGGTATTTTCAAAATCGGCATCGGTCAGGTGGTTCTCTTTTTTCCAGGCCTTGTAAAAAAGCGCTGGGCTATACCATAGCGCACCCACGACTAAGTTCAATACCGCGCAGCAAAAGACGGCGAGATGGTTGATGTACATTGTTTCCATAATTTTTGGTTTAGTGAACAGATTAATACGCCACAAAGAAGTAGGAACTACTGTTCTTAAAATTGTAAAAAATTTACCCCTTGGTTTATTTGAATAGCGCTATCGTTCATTTTACCGGTAGAAAATTGGGATAGTCTTCGATATCACTCAGGTATTTTTTTGGGTTGATGCCCGAGAACGACTGAAAATCTTTTATAAAGTGCGCTTGGTCAAAATAACCACAGTCAGCGGCAACCATGGTCCAAGAAATGGTTTCCTTGTTTTCTACAGCCGCCAGTATTTCGTTGAAACGCACAATACGGTGGAATTGTTTCGGTGTCAGGCCCACATACTTTTTAAAAAGCTGGATAAATTGTTTTTGGGAATACCCCAATTTTTCTGAAAGTTTACTCAAATTGATTTGTGTCGGCGAATTTTCAATGGCTTCAATCGCATAGCGCATGACCTCAAGATAAAAATCATCTGCGTTCAGTTGCCGGTCCAACCATTTTTCAATGGCCCTAAACTTTTCTTCGGCTGGTGTGGGTTGCTTGAGTTCTTGAAGTAAGTTCAAAATAGTTGGCCCAAAAATTTCTTCTGCGGGTACTACGCGATTGGTATAGAACGCCACTGAACCGTGTATGAGGGGGAATCCCGCCCCCGGTTTAAAGACGAGTACCATCATCTCTTCATGGTGACTGCTTATGGTAATGTAATCTTTCAATACACCTGAAAACCAAACATCGCTGCACGTTTGGGAAATTTCGCCCGTGTTGTTGTGGTATATGAACTTTGGATTACCCGTGAGTTCGAAAATGATATTAATGGTGCCGTCCGGAAGGTATTTGTCCTTTTTATGTTCCGGAAAATAATCTTTGTGATAAAGCAGTGCGGCTACATAGCGTTCTAAATTTTTCGGAATTTGGTGTTGGTTGAAAATCATGATATCTAAAATAGTGAAATTCGTGGAACCGTATTCCGCCTAAGATTTTTCACCTTTTGCAAGAGCCACATCGTTTCTTGAAGAGGATTTCTCAAAAAAACAATAAACACGATTCTTGATTTTTGACTTTTAAAATAGAATTACTTTGTTGTTCTGAATCTTCGAAACCGTAACATAATACTTTGCTTTTAAGTAAAAAATCCGATTAGGGTTCACTCCAAGCATGTAAATAACCATGCATTGTCATATGGGTAGAGGTTTGGTTCACGAAATCTCATCTACGCTACTTTTCTAAATGGCGACTACATTTGATAATATGAATGTCGAACCATGACATATCGCACTATTCGAAGGAACATGATTTTTTGAAAATTGATAGCACTTTCCAATATACATATTCCATATCAGTTAGCTTTTAATTGGATTACGTTCTGACGTCAGGTCAAAAACCGGTATTTTGAACTTTTAAGGTCTATAAAGACCAATCAAAAACGAGTTGATATCCTGCTCGTTTTACAAGTAGTGATTAAAACGTTAACCTTTCCGTTTAAAAAATTGGATCTAAGAACGGATTAAATCAAAGTAGAAAAATGCCAAAAGAATCAAGAGTAGCACCAGTATTGGTTTCTAAAGAAGAGTGGATCAGAAAAGAGAATCCCCCGAAAGGGGCATTGGAAGGCCATGAATATGGGTACAATTGCGTATCGATTCGATATAGTGTTGATGGAATAGGTGAGGGGCCAAATATGCATGTTCATCCCTATGATGAGGTATTCCATATACTTGAAGGTCGCGCAGAATTTACCGTGGGGGAGAAAAAATTTATTGCAGAAGAAGGAGCGGTCGTTTTCGGGCCGGCGAACATACCCCATACCTATAAGAATGTAGGCCCAGGTCGTCTAGATTCCCTTGATATCCACCTCAACAGTGAATGGATCCAATACGATTTACCACGTGAGGGTGAAGACCTAAGTGCTCCCGAACTATCCTGAATTTAAACATACCAACGTAAGCCATATGGGTTCAAAGAAATCTTCCAGTCCCTACAAGAATACTTTTTTCCTGTTATTCGTAATAGCGACTTTTATCTCGAATACGGGCACATGGTTATTTGCCGTGGGTTCTAGCTGGTTAATGACCGAGCTTGACTCTTCGGCATTTATGGTTTCGCTGGTGCAAACAGCTACGCTGATACCACTATTCATCTTGGCATTACCGACGGGTGCCATTGGGGATATTTACAATCAAAAAAGGATTGTAATAATTTCCCAAAGCCTGTTGATCTTGAATACCTTAATCTTTGCCTATATCGTTTATTTAGATAAGGCCACGGTATTCTTGCTACTACTTTTCACCTTACTTAATGGGGTAGGGGCGGCGTTCTCAAGACCAGTGCTTGCCGCACTTACCCCACAGCTGGTCAAGCGCGAACAGTTAAGGACAGCTATCAACCTAACGGGTATCGCCTATAATTTAAGTCGGGCCTTGGGGCCTATCTTGGCGGGAAGCCTCATCACGCTTTATGCCTTGGATATGCCTTTTTGGTTAGACGCCATATCTTTTGGTGCCGTAGTACTTGTCATCCTTTTTTGGAAGAGGGAAGAACAAGAAGAAAAACTACCAAACCAACGATTAACATGGGCAGTAGGCGATTCCATCCGTTTTTTACGATATACACCGGCCCTTTATCATAGTATTACCAGGGCATTGCTGTTTTTCTTTCCGGCGGCTTCCCTTTGGGCCTTAATGCCCCTTGTGGCCAAAGAGCAATTCAACGGAGGTGCCGATTTATATGGCTACCTGCTGGGAGCAGCAGGATTTGGGGCGGTAAGTAGTGTGATCTTTTCCAGTTATGTCACCAATAAATTGGGGGCGAATAAATTGACCGTACTCGTGTCTTCGATACTTGGTATCTGTTTGTTCTTGTTGGGCTTTGTTGGCTCGCCTCATATTGCGATTGCAATATGCTTTATATCAGGAATCTGCTGGCAAATGGCGTTTACCAGTATAATGACATCGGCCCAATATGCATTGCCCAAATGGTATGGCGCACGTGGTATGGCTTACTTTCTAATGGCAATGTCAGGTAGTATGGGCATAGGTAGCGCACTTTGGGGGTTGCTTGCTGATCAGACCACCTTGCAATATGCCCTTTATGGCGCAGGTCTGGCAAGTGCGGTCATTGGTTTCATTGCCATAGTATTTCCATTGGATCTTGCCAAAGATGGTAATTTTACGATGGCCACTGATCTGCCTGAACTATCAATTTCAAGGGACAATGATAAGGGAGGTTGGGTAATGGTCAACATTATATATTCCATAAGTGATACGCTAAAAGAAAAAACCATAAAAAGAATAAAAGCCATACGGAATAAACGCTATCGAGGTGGTGCCATACAATGGAGGTTATTCGTTTCTTCTGAAAATCAGAACCAGATAGTCGAATCATACTATGAGATTTCTTTAGACCAGTTGATAAGGCATCAGCACCAAGTAACGAAGTACGATAGAACTACCGAAAAAGAGCTTTATAACTGGATTAGGGAAAATGGGGGCGAAATAGAACGACAACACTTTCAAGAAGTTTAGGTATTGCGCAAACCGAATCAACCGAAACAACATCTTTTTTAGATTTCGTGGAAGGGGGTTACGAAGTATTACAATTCATCCATGAGTTTGTATTTCCATAAATCATGTGCAAAAAGCGAAATTCGGTCGCAACTACACCACAACTTAGAAATAGAATATGAAAAGTGGCTTTTTTGAAGGTACTTGGTCAAAAATCTTAACGTTAAGGTCTTGCGTTGAGATTGCGAACCATGTTACAATGCACTAATTTTAGGCCGTAGATTGCCTTCGGTTAGGCTAAAATTTTAGTAAACGAATTTGATGATATGAGCTTTACCCCTACAGCGGCATTACTTCTTTTCGGGTTGTTCCAAAGTACCATAATGCTGTTTTTGATATTCAAGAATAGGGACTGGCGGCAACCCCAGAACAAATTACTAATGCTGATTTTAGTTGTGGCCGGTCTTTCATTGGTGCCTACTTTTTTGGGTAATACCGGGCTTATTGAGACGAATGATTATCTAAGATTCATCCCCTTAAATCTGGTCATTTTCATTTTTCCGTTGTTATATCTCTATTTCGAATCGATACGCAAAGTCAATTTTAAGATAGATAGTAAACGTATTGGGCACTTCATAATCCCTGTGATTTTTACTTTGTACTATGTCATCGTTTGGGTAGGTAGTTTATTTGTTGCTATTCAAGATAAAGGGAACTTACTATCGAAGCTAGCTTATTTTGAGGTGCAGTCCGCATATTATTTTGTGCTTTTATGCCAAGCAATCGCCTATACGACACTATCGCTTCTAGAATTAAAAAAGAATGGCAGGGTACAACTTTCGAAAGACAATCTTAAGTATCGCAACTGGTTGATTTATTTGTTTTTATTCTTTTTCGCCGGTGCCCTTTTTGAATTGACCTCTACCCTTATAGGCAGAATCTATGGCTATTGGAGGAGCTCGCCTTTAGACGATTGGTTGGGTTTTTCGCTCACTATGGCGGTTAAGATATATAATGCCGTACTGCTTTATGTTATTTCATTGGTGGGGTATGTGACCTACTCTACCTTTAGGTCAACTAAGATGGGCTTTGATAAAACGGTAATCGAAAGACAGCTTAAAAACATCCTTCATAAAATGGAAACCGAAAAGCCCTATTTGAATAAAGATTTTTCGTTGTCCACTTTTTCCAAACAACTTCAAGTAACCCCTGCCGTTTTGTCAAACTTACTGAACACCCATTTGAATGTAACCTTTAATGACTTCGCCAATAAATTTCGTGTGGATGAGGTGAAGGATAAAATACAAAACGGGGCATACACTAATTTTACCATCGAATCAATTGCCGCTGATTCAGGTTTTAAATCAAAAACCACCTTTTATAGGGCCTTTTATAAATTCACTTCCCAAACGCCAAAAACATATATTGGCCAAGTCTCCGATAAGAAAAAGGTTTCATAGTATACGATGAAACCTTTTTTAGGGCAATTTCTTTTTTAGAGCCGCTAGAGTTATTGAATTTTGAAACAATAATAACTATCTCTTATGGACATTTTAAAGATAATCGTATCGACCCTGACACTGGCTTTTTTTACCCTGGCCGCTGCCCAAGATAATGACAGTATTGTCGTAATTGAGGATTTTTACCTAGATCACGCAATACGAGAACATTTTGATAAACCAACAGGGGCGCTCACGAAGGCCGATTTAGAATCATTGACCCGTTTTTCAGCAGTAGGGAGGGGGGTCAAGTCTTTAAAAGGATTGGAATATGCTAAAAACCTTACTTCTTTAAGGCTTGATAACAATTCCATTAGTGATTTAAGTCCGCTGTCAGGCTTGATCAAGCTTAAGAACTTGGTCATTAACGGTAATAAAATCAAGTCATTAAAAGCCCTTGAAAACCTTGTTAACCTTGAGCACTTCCTTTTTGATAGAAATCAGCTTACCACTATTGGTCCGTTATCGAATTTAAAGAAGCTCAGTGGTATTTCAGGAAATTTCAATAATATCAAAAGTATAGAAGTTGTCAAAAACTGGACAGAACTGATACATTTTAATATGGCGTTCAATGAATTGGAAGATATCACACCCCTAAAAGAACTGACCAAGCTAGAAGGGATATGGATTCCGAATAACAAGGTCACCAATATCGAAGCGGTAAGGGGATTGGAATCATTGGAAGTGTTGATATTGGAAAAAAATCCCATCTCGGATATTCAAGCTATGAGTGGGCTCCATAAATTGGTTCAATTAAACTTAATGGATACAAAAATCGAAGACTTTAGCCCTTTGTCCAACTTAAAAAGTATTGGGGTATTAGTGCTTCGTAAAAATAATTTGACGGATTTGGGTTTTCTTGAAAATCTGACCAATATCGAATGGCTTGACTTACGGGAAAACGACATTGCCGATATTCAGGTCTTAAAAAACCTGAGAAAACTTAGAAAATTGTTCTTAGCGGGCAATAACATCAAATCTATTGAGCCTTTATCTAATATGGAGCACTTAAAATGGGCTTTGTTGGCGCACAATCAGATTGACAATTTATGGCCACTATATGGTCTAAAAAGTCTAACGGACATCTCATTTTATGGTAACCCTATTAGGGCGACGCAGGCCTTGATTAACATGAATACTAGCGTCATAAAAAGATTGGATGTAAATGGAAGCTATGTCATAGCTGCAGACGAGAAATTCAACTCCATTTATGGGCTTGAACCCAGCAGAAAACGCCAATAATTATAAGCGTGTGAAAAATCTTGTAACCTTCCCACCAAATTTATCGTCACATGGTAAACTGCCTCGGGTAAGGCTATCTGCCGAGAAAGGTAGGCCCGTGAGGTATACAAAGGAATCTAAACCTATATTTCGACACATGTATTGGAGCATCCAATCTCAATTGTCAGGCAAAAAATAATAACCATAAACCCAAAATACCCATATACTATGAGAAACTTAAAATTTCTTTTTCTAATACTTACCGTTTGTGCCTTTGGCCAAGGTGGAACTACTTCCGATTTTGAAGAAAAATTGCCAAAATGGCAAGAAGAGCATAAAGTTCCTGCCGTTGCCATTGGCATTATTGAAAATGGAAAGGTTACATACACCAAGGTTTTTGGAGAACAGCGCATCGGGTTGCCCGCAAATAACCAGAGTATTTTTACGGTAGCGTCCCTTACCAAACCTATATTTGCCACCGTAGTACTTAATTTGGTGTCGCAAGGAAAGTTATCGCTTGATGAACCTCTGTATAAATATCACTTAGACCCCGACCTGAAGGTAGATGACAATCTCAAAAAGTTGAGCGCTCGATTTGCCTTAAGTCATCAGTCAGGTTTTGTCAACTGGAGAAATATGAGCCCCTCAAAGAAATTGAAATTCAATTTTGAACCCGGTAGTCAATATCTGTATTCGGGTGAGGGCTATGAATACCTGCGAAAGGCTTTGCAGAACAAATTAGGTGAAGATTTGCCAAAATTGGCCGAAGAGGTGCTTTTTAAACCGCTTGAACTTACTAACATAGCCTTTACCTGGCAGTCGAATTGGGATATGAAAAAAGTAGTTTATCCTTTTGACAAAAATTTTGGGGAGTATGAATATGCCCCAAGAACCGAATTAAATGCTGCCGCGGGCTTGTTAACTACTATTAAAGACTATACGGAAGTATGTGCTTACGTAATCAATGGGGCGGCCTTTTCTAAACCGGTGTTTGAAGATATGGCCTCACCACAGGTCAAGGTCAAAGAGAACTTATTTTACGGATTGGGATGGGAGGTAATACCTGAACTTTCCAATAAAGAGTCGGTCATCATGCATTCGGGTGATGAAAATGGTATCAAGACCTTCGCGGTGCTACTGCCTAAATCTAAAAAAGGAATGGTCATTTTCACCAATGCCAACGAAGGTTATAAGGTATATCAAAAGGTCGTAGAGACCTATCTTGATGAGGGTAAGGAAATCTTTGAGATCAAGGCTAAAAAAATGGTTCCGACCGAAAAATATATCGTGCCCGTCGAGAACTTAGAAAATTATACAGGTACTTTTCAAATCAAGGAAAATGTTACTTTCAATATTGTTGCTGAAAATGGAAAGCTCAACTTGGTCATCCCTGGTCAGAAATCCGTGAGATTAGTGGCGCAAACGGAAATGGTCTTCCTGGTAGATGAAGAATTGAAAGTAGAATTCGTAAAAGGCGGAAACCAATCGTTTGACAATGTGGTTTTATACCAGTATGGTGTAAAATCATATGAAGGCAAAAGGATAGAATAAAGGCGTGATTTTCTGGGGTGCTCTATTTCTGGCTTAATGAAATATGCTCATTTTGGAAGTCCCCTCCTTTTGGAAAATAGTTTTATTCATACGCTGAATTTCTGAAAATCAAAATAGAAGCACTTATTAAAAACTATCAATAGCTTCATGAAAAAATCTGTAGTGTTTGCTTGCTTATGCCTTTGCTTCGTAGGATTCGTATTTGCACAATCTGCAGAAAAGGAGGATATAAAGTATATCAAAGCGGGAAGGTTGTTTGATTCTGAAAAAGGCAGGATATTAAGTGACCATATCATTAAAGTCGTAAATAATACGATATTCGAAGTTGGGACTACTATTCCCATTCCAGAAAACACATCGGTCATTGATTTGTCTTCTTACACCGTTTTACCGGGTTTAATAGACGGGCATACACATCTTTTACATTCAGAAGCCGTAACGGACAAACACCCTATTGCCAATGAAATTTTGTTTCAAGGAGATGCCCTAAGGGCATTACGTGGTGCGAAAAGGGCAAAATCATTTCTTGAAAGTGGTTTTACTACCGTAAGGGACTTAGGTAATTCAGGACAATTTTTAGATGTTGCCTTAAAACAGGCCATAACCGAGGGAACTGTTGTCGGACCGCGCATGTTCGTTTCTGGCCCCATTATTTCTTCGGAAGGTGGACAGGTTGTGGGAATACTCAAGCATCACCATCAAATTACATCCAACGAATACAGGATTATTAAAAATGTAGATGACGCGATTAATGCAGTAAGGGAAAACGTAAACTATGGGGCGGATATCATAAAAATCTGTGCCAATAATACGCCCAATAACACGAGCTTGACCATCGATGAAATGAGGGCCATTGTCAAAATGGCTAACCGCTACAACAAAAAGGTTACGGCGCATGCAACTAGCAACATCGCCGTTTGGGAAGCAACCACAGCTGGGGTGGATGCCATTGAACATGGTTATGCTATTGCTGACTCCACACTGACCCTTATGGCTAAAAAGGGAACTGCGTTAGTGCCTACTGATATATCGAAAAAACTACTCTATAAGTACTTTGAACTCCTAGACTTTAAAGGAGATCTTGAAAAGGCAGTAATCAGTTACCAAAGCCGTAAAAGGGACCGCTTGCAAAGGGCCATAAAAGCAGGTGTCACCATTTTGACAGGATCTGATAATTATATGGATTTTGAAATTCCGCAAGGTGAGGCAGCTAAGAACATCCTTGTTGCGTATCAAGAAGAAGGCATGGAACCCCTTGAGATTCTGAGATCATCCACATACCTATCCAGTAAATTTATGAACATGTCCAATCGTATTGGGGTTATCAAAAAAGGGGCTTTTGCCGATATTATTGCCGTAAGGGGAGACCTTGAGAAAGATTTTTCAGATACCATATTCAATGTAGTTTTTGTCATGAAGGATGGAAAAGTATATATTAAAGAGTAAACACCGCTGAAATCAATCACTATGAAATGAAATATAACGGGACCACAAGATTTTTAGTTTTCTTTTTGATAACCAGTATCCTAGTGGTATCATGTGGCGACTCCCATAAAAAGACGATACTTGTACCGAACGGAACCGAAATAAATATTTCCGATTTCGATGTATTTATTAAAAAAAAGTTGTCACAATATGAGGTGCCCGGGTTAGGAATTGCGATACTCAATGGAGATCAAATTGTGTATAGTAAGACATTTGGGGTAAGCTCACTTAAAAATCAAAAAAAAGTCACTAAAGAAACCATTTTTGAGGCTGCTTCACTTTCTAAACCCCTATTTGCGTATTTTGCTATGAAGCAAATGGATAAAGGTTTGATAGCCCTTGATACTCCCTTATATGAATATGTGGATTATCAAGATATTCAACATGATGAACGCCATAGGAAGATAACAGCTCGTACGGTGCTGTCACATACTACGGGATTGCCGAATTGGAGATCGGAAAACGATACCTTAAAATTCATTTTTCCTCCGGGCGACACGTATGCTTATTCAGGCGAAGGCTTTCAGTATCTCGCTCGTGCATTGGCACAGGTAAACCATGTGGATAGGGATGGACTTTTTGAGATTTTCAAGCAAGATATTGCCATACCCTTGAAGGCCGAAAGACTATATTATGACTGGAATGAAGATATAGCCAAACATAAAGCCTGGGGGCATAAAAATGGTAAAGAGGAATCAAATGGCCCATCTGACTTTCGTGTTGCTGAATTTGGTTCGGCCCATAACCTACATACTGATATTGATAGTTATGCACGCTTCATTGGTGCTATGATTTCAGGTGCACATATTTCTGACGAATCATATGCAGAGCTACTGAAGAAGCAGGTCGTAATTCCTGAAGGGGACTATGAAAAGGCGGTTCTGGGCAATACGCATTGGGGTCTCGCCTTTGGCATGAAAAACACCCCGAATGGTTGGATGTATTCCCACGGGGGAAATAATGGCGATTTTACGGCCTTCACTATCTTTTATCCTGATGCAAAATTCGGATTGGTATTATTTTCAAATTCCGAAAAAATCATGTTCTCTAACTTTACCAATGAAATTGCCTCGTTTTTACGGACAGATCTACATATGGATATGAAGGCGTTGGAAAAAATATTGGCCAAATACGAATAAGAATGAAAAGAACTATTAGTACCGTATTATTTTTGAGTATTGGTCTTTTGGTCTTTTCCCAGAAACCAAGGGCTAGGGATCTAAAGATTCCGTTTGAGGGAAAGACGGGAAAATTAAATGCCATTACCGATGTTAAAGGTGTTGAAGTAGGATATAGCACTATAATTTCGGGAAAGGGTGGAAATGTTTTGGGAAAAGGCCCGATTAGAACTGGGGTTACCGCCATTTTTCCAAGGGGAAAAGCAAAGAAATTCAGCCCTGTATATGCCAATTGGTACAGTTTGAATGGCAATGGTGAAATGACCGGCACGACCTGGGTAACCGAGTCCGGTTTTTTAGAGACCCCTATTATGATTACCAATACCAATAGCGTTGGTGTTGTTAGGGATGCCGTTCTGAAGTGGTATGTTGACCACGATTGGTATAGTGGGGAAGATTGGTGGTATACCTATCCCGTAGTCGCGGAAACCTATGATGGATTCTTGAATGATATTTATGGATTTCATGTCAAGGAAAAGCATGTGCTAGAGGCCATTGAGAACGTTTCTGGAGCTGCAATTAAAGAGGGAAATATTGGGGGTGGCACAGGAATGATGTGTTTAGGTTTTAAAGGAGGAACGGGAACTTCTTCGAGAATAGTAAAAATAAAGGATAGTACCTATACCCTTGCAGCCTTGGTACAGGCAAATTTTGGTGCCAAGAAAAATTTGACTGTGGCTGGGGTACCCGTTGGTCAAGAATTAAAGGATACCTTAAATTACGTTTTTAAAGGTTCCCCAAAGTCAAGGCGACAACCTGGAGATGGTTCCATAATCGTTGTCGTAGCGACGGATGCACCCTTGCTTCCCCACCAGTTAAAACGTATAGCACAACGCGTTCCATTGGGGATTAGGGCCGTTGGAGGCTATGGAAGCAATGGGTCCGGTGATATCTTTATCGCTCTTTCCACGGCCAATGAAAAGGCGTTTGACCGAGAGGTCATGACTACGGTTCGTACCCTTCCGAATGATCAAATGACACCCTTATTCGAGGCCACTTCCCAAGCTGTTGAAGAGGCGATCATCAATGCCATGTTAGCTGCTGATGATATGGAAGGAATCAACGGAAATAAGGCCTATGCCTTACCCCATGAACTATTGGTCAAGACTTTAAAAAAATACAGAAGGTTGAACTGATGTGGTATAAAGCACTAGGTGCTATTATGTTCGGATTTATTCAACCGTATTTAATAACTACTTGGTAATCATCTCGTTTGGGGTTTCCTTGCGGTCGAATAGGCAAGAGCGGCAATTTACCCCCTATGAAACAGTAGTTGCTATAGTTGGTGTCAAATATCTGGTTCGCCATGCCTTAATAGGTAATACCCAAATGAAATTTTAATAAGGATGGGTTTAGTGCTATACTTGGGTTTAGCAACCGAATGATAAGACATGGAGGCCCTAGATCCAACTAGGGCAAGAATGTTAATCTAAAGTTAATAAAGTTGCATATACAACATATGGAATTATCTTTGTCCCATGAAATATGCACTAAGCCATTGTGTCGCATTTAGATTGAGAAGACTATCGCGGATAGCGGACGGTCACATAAGAAAGGTATTGAGTGACCACAAGATTACGGAGAATCAAGTAACCTTACTCTTTACCTTACATGAAATGGGGAGGGTAGAGCAAGGGAAAATAGGGGAGGCCTTATGTTTAGAGCGGTCCACGATTAGTAGAAACTTCAAGCTTTTGGAGAAGCAGGGCCTGGTAGTGCGTACCAATGATTACAGACCCGAAGTAGAATTGACAGAAAAGGGTATTGATCTGGCAAAAACGATAATTCCCAAATGGGAGAAGGCTATGGATATCCTTATGGGAACATTGAATGATGAGGGAATGGGTAGTCTTAAAAACCTGGAAAAAAGGATGCTTTAAAAAATTTAAGATAAATGTTGTATATACAACATAAAATAATAAAAGTAATCCAATTGTCACGACAACATCAAATTTTAATACGATTATTATGAAGAACAAGCTAAAATATACGTTGTTTTCCCTGCTCTTGTGTAGCATGTCAGTACATACCCAAAGTAACTTGGAAGCCTATGTTGAAGAAGGATTGCGTAACAATCGTCAGTACTTAAAAGAACGCCTTAATACGAATATTTCCAAAGAGGAGGGTAAAATAGCCAGAAGTCGCTTTTTGCCAGATTTCTCATTCAATGCGAGTTATACACTCGCAGATGGTGGGCGTACTATAGACATTCCTGTTGGGGATTTATTCAATCCGGCCTACGCCACCTTAAACCAATTGACGAACTCAAATCAATTCCCGACCGATTTGGCCAATGTCAGCGAGCAACTGCTACCAAATGATTTTCATGAAACCAAATTACAGATCGTACAGCCTATTCTAAATACGGATATCTATTACGGTTACAAGGCGAGCAAGGCACAGATTACGGTTAACGAAGCCAAAGAAGAAGCCTATAAGAATGAACTTTCCTTTGAGATACGCAAAGCCTATTATAATCATCTGAAACTTATAGCGCAGAAAACCATATTGGACAGTACACGTCTCATTGTGAAAGAACTGGTAAGGGTCAATGGAAAATTTGTCAAATATGGAGTTGCTACCAAAGACGTTTTGTACAATGCCGAAGCTCAAAATTATGAAATTGAGGCACAATTGGCTACAGTACAAAGGAATATTGCGGTTTCCCAAAATTTTTTCAACTTCTTGTTGAACAAAGATTTAGAGTCCCCAATTCGTATTGATACATCCGTACGGCAAAATAATGCCAAGTATAATCTTTTGGCACTGCAAAAATCAGCACTTGCCAATAGGAGTGAGTTGGAAAGTATTAAAAACGGGATTGCGGCGAACAAGTTCGAAATAAAACGAAACAAAGGGTATCTCATTCCCGATGTCAGTGCCGCCGCAGAATTCGGATATCAAGGTTTTGGGTATGATTTTGATCAAAACCAGGACTATTACTTGATAGGCTTTAAGCTGTCTTGGTCCATTTTTCAGGGTAGGCGTAACAAAGCCAAGATACACCGGGCCAAATTGCAAAAAAAGCAACTGGAAACCGATTATTCCGAAGTTGAGAACAGTATTCTTCTCGAAGCTTCAAAAGGTTATTACGAGTACGAAGAATCCCTGGCAGTATACGGGTCTCGATTGTCACAACTTAAAAGTGCCACTGAAAACTTCAAGATCATCGAAGCAAAATACAAACAAGGACAGGTGCTTTTGGTGACCTTCAACGAAGCAAGAACAAATCTTACTACGGCGCAACTTAATGAATCCATCGCACGGTTCAATATCAAAATAGCCAAAGCCAACCTTTTAAGAATAACACAAAATAATATATAGTCATGAGAAATAAAATTTTAATTGTATTGGTGGTCATCGTTGCCCTGTTCTACAGTTGTAAAAAAGAATACACCAAAGACGGAACCACTAAAATAGTGAACTACAAGAATGTAGGGGTGCAACATGTAGAACGATTGTTGAATGTACAACCTATAACAGCGACGGGTACCCTATTATCCAAAGAAGAAATAGTCTTATCCTTTAAAATTAGTGGTATCGTTGCGAATCTGCGCGTAGAGGAAGGAGAAACGATTGAAAAAGGACAACGGTTGGGCAGTCTCGACCTTACCGAAATCAATGCCCAAGTAGTCGGTGCACAAAAAAACTATAACAAATCGGTACGCGATTTGGAACGCGCAACAAATTTATATCGTGATACGGTCGGAACTTTGGAACAGCAACAAAATGCCAAAACGACCAGTGAAATTGCTAGATCCAACCTTCAAATTGCCCGGTTTAATCAGCAACATGCCGTATTGGGTGCCCCAATAACCGCTAGGGTGCTCAAAAGATTAGTTGAAGAGGGGGAATTGGTTTCTGCTGGGCAACCGGTTTACATAATCGGTAGCTCCCATACAAACGGTTCACAGATCGTACGTCTAGGACTATCGGACAAAGACATTATAAGAGTTGGTTTGGGGGACAAGGCATTAATCGGTTTCGATGCGTTTGTAAACAAGGAATTTGAAGCTAAGGTCACCGAAATAGCCGGATCGGCAAACCCGAAAACAGGCCTTTTTGAAGTTGAGCTTACCATCGGTAATTTTATTCCCGAATTGAAGAATGGATTCATTGGCAAAGTTGCGATCTACCCGTCTTCGAAGTTCCCATCACTTAAAATACCAATGAACGCATTAGTGGAAGGGAACGAAAGAAAGGCCTCTATCTATTTTACCCAAGATGAAAAAACGTTGACGAACGTAGAAGTTGAGGTGCTTGAAATCAAGGGTGATTATTTTACAATAGCGGTTTCAGAGCTTCCTGAAGATGCAAAAGTAATTACAAGGGGCGCCCCTTATTTAAAGAATAACGATTCCATAAATATTATACAATGAAACTACCCTATCTAGCACTTAGAAACTATCTTTTTGTTCTTACAACGGTTTTTCTTTTGGTTTTTTTAGGCATCCGTTCCTTCACGACCATGCCGCGCTCCGAAGATCCATTCCTATCCCTTCCAAATTATACCGTGGTAGTCGTATATCCAGGTGCTAGCCCCGAAGATATGGAAGAGTTGATCGTTGATCCTATCGAAGACGTTGTAGACGAACTGGATGACATTACCGAAATAAAAACAGAAATTGCTAACGGACTTGCCGTTTTGCAGATTGAAGCAGAGTTTGGAATCGACTATGACGGGAAGTATGACGATATTGTTTCTGAAATCAATAAAATACGCAATGAACTTCCGGACGGTATCATTGAACTCGACATTGACCAGTTCAAACCTGCGGATAGAGTTGTGGTCAATCAATTCGCAATGGTCTCTGACAACGAATCCTACAAAACGCTCCATGACTATGCCGAAAAATTGGAAGATGCTCTTGAAACCTCCGATTTGGTAAATAAGGTCGAAGTTGAAGCAAACCCACAGGAGGAGATTCGAATCAGCCTCGATTTCCAAAAAATGGCCACCTTGGGCATTCCTCTTCGCCAAGTAATTGGAACATTGCAAGGTAACAACGTCAATGTACCGGGGGGTACTATAAAATCCGGTGATCTGGGTTTCAACCTCAAATCAACGGGCAGCTATGATACGTTAGGGCAACTCCGCAATACTGCCATTACTTCCAATGGTGGACAAATCATATATCTAAGTAACATAGCTACTGTAGCATATGACTATGAAGATTTACGATGGATAGGCCGTTTCAATGGTAAAAAAGCCATTTACGTTTCGGTGACCCAAAAGAAGGGAGGCAATATTCTTAAACTTTCTGAAGAACTTGAAGAAATAACCTCGAATTTTATAGCCGAACTTCCAACTACTATTGCTTTGGAAACGGCTTTTGAACAAGCACCAGCCGTGAAATTAAGAATCAACGATTTTATAACCAATCTCTTTCAAGGAATCATTTTAGTAGGTGTCATTATTCTATTGTTTTTAGGATGGCGACCCGCCATGGTGATTATGGTCGTTATTCCGCTTTCCATTTTAATAGCTGTAATGCTACTCGATTTTACCGATTATGCACTACAGCAAATAAGTATCGCGGCATTGGTCATTGCCCTTGGGCTTTTAGTGGATAACGGTATCGTGGTTATCGAAAACATTGTGCGTTTCAAACGTGAGGGACACACCTTATTGGAGGCCGCCGCCAAGGGAACGGGAGAAGTGGGGTATGCTATCATCAGTTCCACCGTTACCACGGTATTGGCTTTTGCACCCTTAACACTATTGTCGAGCGGGCCGGGCGAATTTTTACGTAGCCTACCGTTAACGGTAATATACGTATTGACCGCTTCACTTCTATTGGCATTGACCTTTACGCCTATACTTGCCAGTAGGGTATTAAAAAAAGGGAAAGCGGTTAAAAGAGCCGTAATATCCAAAAAGCTGGAGTCCTTTGTAGAAACGTGGTATAGACCTTTATTGTCCTTCTCCCTTAAAAAAGGATGGATGGTCGTCTTGGGCGGGTTTGCAGTGTTGTTGTTTTCGTTGTTATTGTTTCCCAGTATTGGTGTAAGCTTTTTTCCTACTGCCGATAAACCCATGTTGCTCATTGATGTAGATCATCCCTATTCCAGTAATATTGAACACACCGACAAAACGTTGCGCTTTATTGAATCGGTCTTGGATACTACTGAATTTGTTTCACACTATACCACCAATGCGGGGCATGGAAATCCGCAGGTATATTACAATCGTATTCCCGAAGAATACAAAACGTACCATGGAGGGGTTTTGGTGAATTTTGATGATTGGAATCCCGAGCTGTTCTATAGAACGTTAGATCAATTTAGAAAGGCATTTGAGGATTATCCGGATGCCATGATCTCATTTCGTGAACTAAAAAATGGCGCCCCTTTTGAAGCACCCATTGAAATTTTATTGATAGGAAACGAGCTCGATACCCTAAAGCGAATCTCATATGACATTGAAAAAATTGTAGCTGAAACTGAAGGAACCTTGGATGTTGATAACCCTTTGGCCGTGGCGAAAACCGATATTAAAATAGAGGTAAACCGGGATAAGGCGTCACTTCTCAATGTTTCCTTACTGGACCTTGATCAAACCATACGGGCAAGTCTAAACGGATTGAACATAGATAATATTCAAATTGATGGGGATGATGAGGATTATCCCTTGATTATACGGTTGCCATTTACCACCAAACCTTCGCTAGAAGATTTTGATAAAGTATATGTAACCAGTACCGTAGGTGAAAATATTCCCCTACGTCAACTGGCTACGATCCAGTTTGAACAAGATTATGCAAAAATAAACCATTTCAATACGGAACGTAATACGGCTATAACGGCAAACGTTATCGATCCTGACAACACCAAGGCCTATACAGAGGCCATTATTCCAAAACTAGAGAACTATGACTGGCCAAAGGGATATCGGTATTACATTGGGGGCGAATATGAGACCCAGACCGAAAGCTTTGGGGATTTGGGTATACTTTTGTTGACGGCGCTCATCTTAATATTTGCGGTGCTTGTACTGCAATTTAAATCAATTACCCAACCCTTGATTATTTTTTCTGCCATTCCCTTGGCCATAAGCGGCTCTTTTATAGCGTTATTTTTATCAGGTTGGTCATTTTCCTTTTTTGCCTTTGTAGGGTTTATCAGCCTTATAGGAATCGTCATTAATAATTCAATCATCCTAGTGGATTATACCAATCAGCTCATGGCCGAAGGCCAGGATAAAATAACCGCTATCGAAATGGCGGCCAAAAGAAGGTTTACACCAATAGTCCTCACATCGCTTACTACGATTCTTGGTTTGATGCCCTTGACTTTTTCAGGTACTTCGTTGTGGTCTCCTTTGGGTTGGACACTTATCGGGGGAATGATTTCGTCTACTTTGTTGACGTTGTTGGTTGTACCTATACTCTTTAAGTGGTTTACAAAAGATAGGTTAAACGCAAAACCAACGATTAGTTGATGATGAAATCAACAGTTTCTGCTTGCCACTGCACTCCATTTGCTAGGAGTAAGCGGTTTACCGTGTTGGCAGTTTAAAGGAGTGGTTGAATAGGTGGAGGAAGTTAACCAGGCTGAAACGATAACAATTCAAGTTTTTCAAACCCGAATTCCCCTTCGGCTATTCAACCGCATTTAGTAGATACTTCGGGATCATCTCGTTTGGTGGGGTGCTCTTGCCATAAATTAGGTAAGAATTATAATTACCCCCGGTGAAAACCGTAACCATATCCAGTTCTGGCCAAACGCTTATTTTTTGCCCTCCATTGCCTGTGGCTAAATACGAGTCAAAACGTTTTCCGTCTAGGTTATAATACTTATGCTGCCAAGCATAACCATAATCTCCATCGTCGGTATCAAAGGTTTTGTTGACCCAGCTTTCTGATAAGATCTGTTTTCCGCTCCACTTGCCCTTGTCTTTGTAAACTTTGCCCAACTTTACCAAATCCCTAGGTGTCATTGAAAGTTGACTAAAATTTGTCATGCTCTCTTGATTTGGTTCAAAAACCCACTTGTAATTCGTTATCCCCAACGGGCTAAAAAGATTTTTCTTGGCAAAATCCTCAATTTTTTCGTTGGTTACTTTTTCTACCAAGCTGCCTATGGTCAATGCACAACCGGTACAATACGAAGATGCCGTGCCAGGTTCGGTCACCGTTGGCAAATCTAGCGTGTGTTTTACCCAATCATTACTCGCCATCATCAATGCCTCATTCCCCTTGCTTTCAGGGTTGTTGTTATCGCAATCAAGACCATGGCGGTACCTTAGGAAATCTGCAATGGTTATTGCTTTTTTCCTATCATCCATATTCAAGATATCAGGATAGCTTGATTCGAAGAAGGGTAAAAGTTTTTCTTGTTCACTTTTGATGAATCCTTGATCAATGGCGATGCCCATGATGCCACCGATAATCGGTTTTGTTGCCGACCGTAATTGGTGAGGGGTATCCTTATCATAACCATAAAAATATTCTTCAAGCACCAGTTTGTCGTTCTTATAGATTAAGATACTGTGAACGTCAGGATAGCTGCCATCAATCGTCTTTTTAACCATTTCGATGATCTCATCGGGATTTTCAAACGCATCTGCCAAGGCACCTGTTTCCAATCCATCATTCAGTGCTACCGGTATTTGGTAAGCATAGCTTTCAGCTTTGTTGAACAATTCTTTTCTTGGCAATAGTTCAGGTCTTTCATATTCCCTGGTAATCAGGTCAAAGGTTTGGCCACTTGACTTATAACCGATGATTCTCTTGTTCTTATCCCTTTGAAACACCACAGGGCTATTTTGTATATTGACAAAACTGTCTAGATGGATTTGTTTTAAAGGATATTTTGCTTTGTCAATGACGGCATACAGGGTGGTATCTAGTTTAGAGGCGACAATGGCCAAAGAGGTGTTGTTGCTATATTCATATTTTCCCTCGTATTCAGCAAGTTTTTCAAATTCATTACCTTCCTTATTTGAGGTACACCCAAAAAAGACAATGAACATGGAAATCATAAAAAGGAATTTCTTGTTTTTGGGTCTATTTTTTGGATTTTTTAGAAAAGGAATCGCGAGGGGGTAGTAACAGTTTTTCGTGTACACGGTTTTAAAAATGTTATAAGTGATAACTAGAAAATTAAATGGAAAAATAAGGATAAAAAACAAAAATCCCCAACCTTGAATGAAGAGCAAGGCGATGAAAGCGAGCACATACAATATGGTCATACTCAACTGAAAATTGATGACTTTGATACCATGAATGTCATAAATAAGATCGTCCTCTTTTTTATGAAGCCAAAGAAAAAGCGGAAATAATATGGAGAATGGAAATAGGAAACCTAGCAAAGGGGAAACATGTATAAAAAACAACCATTTTTTTTGAAGGTTTTCGTGCTCAGGTATTTTAGTGGACAATAGCGCATTGGCTGGTACCCCCAAAGATTCAGCAAGCAGCTTTATGGTTTCGATTTGCGGGCTTACTTCATCTTTCTCTATGCGTTGAATCGTTCTTATAGCAACGCCAGATGCTGCTGCCAGACTATTTTGGGTATGGCCTTTTAATTTTCTGAGATGAACCAATTGCATCCCAAGGGATTGTTTTTCCATAGATTATAGACTGCCCAAATATATGTATTCTAACTTGTGTTGATGACGTCATAAGCATGCCATCTTTCCGCCATTATCGTATTTGCAAAGGGTTTTTGCCAAAAAAAAATAGGGTATCCCCAAGCCCATGTCAAACTTTGCCTATGGAATCTTTAAAAGGGGCTAACGGCATAAGGTCAGGTCATCAAATCATGCTCCTCTAAAAATTTATCCAATTCTTTGATGGACGGATTTTTCAAAAAATGTTCCCCATACGTAACGGTGGGGAATTTCAATTGACCATCATAAAGTGCACGGACGGTTTTATCTGCTTCCGGTTGGGTCTCGACATTATAATCTTCAAATTCCATCCAAATGGACTGTAGGTAATTTCGAAGGTTGGCAGATTTGGTACACCAGTTGGTACCATACAATTTTAGCTTTTTTTCAGACATGGCCCTTAGTTCGTGTTAGTTTGGCAAAGGTGGGTTGTATTTTTTCGGCCTTGGCAACGATAAACGGGGTTACCGACATCAACAAAATGGATACGGCCAAGAAGATTTGATAATTGTTTTTGCTTATAAGTTCGTATTCTAATCCACTTTGCGCCAATACGAAAGAGAATTCCCCAATTTGCGCAATGGAAAACCCAACGGCCAGAGCGGTCTTCCAATCCAGTTTCATCACTTTTACGGCCAAAATTCCTGCTATGGCCTTTACAATCAATGCAAAGAAGAACCAGAAAACGATCCACCCGAAATCGGTCATGAAAATTTGATAATCAAGCAACATCCCCATCGAGATAAAAAAGAAACTCATAAAGACATAGCGAAATGGAAGAAAACATGATATGGCCATGCGGTTGTATTCTGTTTCTGCAATGATCAAGCCTGCAATAAATGCCCCCAAGGCCAAAGAGAGCCCCAGTTTCTCAGTGAGTAGGGCGACGCCGGTGACTATGAAGACGGTAGCTATCAAAAAAACCTCTTGACTTTGAATTTTCATTACGGTCTTCAAGAAAAACGGAATGATAAAGCGAGCCAGTAAATACGCAATTCCGCCCATCAAGATCAATTTGCCCAATAGCCAAAGCAAAGCCTCAGCGGTACTGGTTTCCCCCGCACCTGCAAGTATCGGGGTAAACAACATCAACGGAACGATCATGATATCTTGAAAAAGTAAAATGGCCAAAATAAACTTTCCGTGTGGGGTGGTGATCTTGTTGGTGTCTTGCATCACCTTCACCACAATCGCCGTGCTGCTCAATGCATAGAGAAACCCCCAAAAAATACTCTCCTCTAATGAGGGTCGCATCAACACCCATATCAGCGAGGCGGTAAGCACGATGGTAAAGAAAACCTGTGAAGCTCCGCCGATTAAAACATAGTTCTTGATTCGTTTGAGATTGCTGAATGAAAATTCCAATCCCACCGTAAAGAGTAAAAGTATTATTCCGATTTCAGCGTATACATCAACCTCTTCCATATCGGCAAAATACCTGCTGGTATTCGGGCTTAACAATACCCCCGTTATCAGATAGCCGATAATATACCTGATTTTAAGAAACTTGCATATTACGATTACTGCCGTGGCCACACCAAAAATGGCGAACAGGTTGAAAAGTACATGATGTTGCATAAGTTGATTTTTGGTGTTGTCAATTTACAACTATTCCTTGGTCTGAAAAATCGATTTCCCCTTTGAAAAGATGATGGGATCCTTTGTTGTTTCTAGGCTGCTTTTTTAGCTGAAGTTCGTTATCTTTCAGGGAACAAAATTGGCTACATGCCGCTATATTACAAGATACGAATATGACCTACGAACTTACCGATTTCCCCCAATTGCAAAAGGTGCCAAAAGAACAATTGGATTGGTTGAGGGAAAATTTGGAGATTGAAGAGCTTGCAACAGGTAGCTATCTGTTCGAGTTGGGCAGTTCCATTGATAATTTACTACTTATTTTTGAGGGTGATTTCGAGCTTTATTTTCAAAGGAACAATAGTCGTAAGGCGTTTGGAAGACTTAGAAAATACGACATATCGGGTTTGTTGCCTTATTCCAGGGCTAAAAATGCCAGTGGTTTTGCCATTGCCATTAAGCCCGCCGTGGTCGGCAAATTGCACCGCGATAAACTTCAGGTCTTGATAGGTAAGTTCTATGAATTGACTGAGGTTTTGGTGCATGAAATGAACAATCGTATTCGCAATATCACCCAGATTGAGGTGCAAAATGAAAAGCTCATTGCCTTAGGGAAGCTTTCGGCAGGCTTGGCGCATGAACTTAACAATCCGGCCTCTGCGATGGTACGAAGTGCTTCTTTGTTACAGCAACATTTAAAGGGATTGCCCGAAGATTTCAAAAAAGTGATTAAAATTAGGGCCGACGCAGCTGCTATTGACAAAATAAATGATTTTATGTATCGAAAGCTCGAAGAGAAACCCTCAGGGCTTTCCATGCTCGAAAAAAACAATCTAGAAGATGATCTATACGATTGGTTCACGGATTGTAGCCTTGAAGACAAGTACGACTTGGTTCCCCTTCTGGTCGAGTACCAATTCAATACCGATGATTTATTATATGTGAAATCATTTCTTCGTGAAGAGGATTTTAATCCCGTTTTAAAATGGATCGTTCAGAACATGACGACCCATAAAACGGTTACCGACATCAAAGAGGCGTCTTCAAGAATAGAGACCCTGGTAAAATCGGTAAAGACCTATTCTTACATGGACCAAAGCCTGGATTTTCAAATGTTGGACATTCATACGGGCATACAAAGCACCATTAACGTATTGGACCATAAGATATCAAAAGTCGGACATAAGATTACCGTACAGTTTGATGGTAACGTGCCAAAAATCCATGGGCTTCCCGGAGAACTGAACCAAGTTTGGACCAACTTGATTGATAACGCGATTCATGCGCTACCGGACAAAGGCGGAGAAATCTCAGTTCAGACCAAAGCCTCGGGGAATTTTGTTTATGTATACGTGAAGGATAACGGCTCTGGTATAGCAGAAGAACATCTAAACCATATTTTCGAACCTTTTTTTACGACAAAGGAGATTGGGGAAGGTACCGGGTTGGGGCTTGATGTTGCCATGAAGATCATCAAACAACACAATGGACAGCTTAAGGTAAAATCGAAACCAGGGGAAACGATATTTGAGGTATGCCTGCCCAAAAATCATAATATAGAACAAGAAAACACGTGAAAAAGCCAATCATAATTGCCGTAGATGATGATCCACAAGTTTTGGCCGCCATACGGGGGGATCTGCGTTCTAGATATCGAAACGATTATAGGATCATGGCCACAACTTCGGCCCATGAGGCACTTGAAGCCATTCAAGAGCTCAAGAATAAAGGAGGGGAAGTAGCGTTGTTGCTTTCAGATCAACGCATGCCCGACATGTTGGGGGTAGATTTTTTAGAGAAGGCACTGAGCAGCTATCCCCAAGCAAAAAGGGTATTGCTTACCGCTTATTCTGATACCGATGCTGCCATCAAGGCAATCAATGAGGTGCAATTGGATTATTATTTGCTCAAACCATGGAATCCCCCAGAAGAAAAGTTATATCCGGTAATCGATGACGTTTTACAAGATTGGCTTGCCCATTATTCCCCTCCCTTTTCAGGGTTACGCGTGGTAGGATATCCATTTTCTAGAAATACGCATATCATCAAGGATTTTTTGTCAGGAAACATGTTTCCCTATCAATTTTTAAATATAGAGAATGAGGATGTCGCGAAGGAATTAGTCTCAACCAATAAGCTTGAATCAAAAGACTTGCCTTCGGTTTTTTTTGAGGATGGAAGTGTCTTGAAAAACCCTGACCTTACTGAAATTGCACAGAAATTAGGATTGCACGTCAACGCCCAAGAAGCCTTGTATGATGTTATCATTATTGGGGCCGGCCCTGCCGGATTGGCCGCTGCGGTCTATGGGGGCAGTGAAGGCCTGAAAACCTTACTAATCGACCGAAAAGCTCCGGGTGGACAGGCAGGTACCAGTTCGCGCATCGAGAATTACTTAGGGTTTCCAAAAGGGCTAAGCGGATCCGATCTTGCCCGAAGGGCCATTACACAGGCCACGAGGTTCGGTATTGAATTTCTGTCCCCGCTAGAGGTTAGTAAAATTGAAGTGCAAGATTCTTATAAGATCGTCACCCTTTCAAACGGAGACCAGGTAAAGGGCAAAGCTGTGGTCATCGCAACGGGCGTTGCTTATCGAAAGTTGTCGAACAAGGGCATGGATGCCCTAACGGGAGCAGGCGTGTACTATGGCGCGGCGACTACTGAGGCCCATACCTGTAAGGATGGCAACGTATTTGTGGTAGGCGGGGGCAATAGTGCGGGGCAGGGGGCCATGTATCTATCAAAATATGCCAAAAAAGTCAGTATTGTGATACGTAGGGATTCTTTAGAAAGTACGATGAGTTCTTATTTGATCGATCAAATAAATAATACCGATAATATAGAATTGGTAGCCAATTCTGAGATTATTGAGGCAATCGGTGAATCTAGACTTGAACAAGTGGTACTGCGCAACAATACCTTAAAATCAGAAGAGCTACTTGATGCACGGGCAATATTCATCTTTATTGGGGCACGCCCCTACACAGATTGGACAGGAAGTGATTTTTTAAAGGATCAAAAAGGGTTTTTGGTAACCGGTAGGGATGTGCTGGATAGTACATCTACCGAAGCGCAATGGAAACAAAACAAGCCCCCATATCTTTTAGAGACCAGTGTGCCGGGTATTTTTGCGGCCGGTGATGTTCGAAGTGGTGCTATGAATAGGGTAGCCTCGGCAGTGGGAGAGGGTTCAATGTCAATCAGCATGGTACATAAATACTTGAACGAGAATTAGACCGCATGGTAAAGAGTGCTTTTTAGATATAAACCTAGAGGGGATTTATTTTTTTGTGCCGTGAAATGGGTGCTTTTAAAAAGGTATTTTACTCATTTCAAATCGTTTCAAAATGTGTCTGGGTTTCCAATAGTTCAAGAAGTTCATGCTCGACCTCGCTACATAATTTGACACTGTTGTGGGTACAGTTTTTCAGGCGTATAGGGTCAAAACTCGAAATGGTTATGTTGGTACCCTCAAATTCCTTTGATAATAAAAGGGTCAACATTTCCAAAGCTGCCTTTGCAGTGGAGTAGGCCGTCATTTTATAGTTCGAATAACAAAAATCCTCATTACCCATCTTACTTAGATTTCCCAGTCCGCTGGTACTATTGATAATTCGCGAAGAATGGCCTTTCCGTAATAAAGGATACAATTTTTGGGTTAGTTGCAATACCGAAAAGAAATTCCGATCATATAGTTTCCTTACCTGGGTGATATCCAATTCGGTCAACTTCTGGCCGAACCCATTCGCTATTTCCGCATTATTGATAAGTACATCAAGTTTTCCGTATACCGTTTTAATGTAAGCGTACAATTGGGTAATGCCGCTGGTGGTGGTGACATCCATTTCCAATAATCGCATCCCTTTCAAGTCTTTCGTTCTTAAATCGTTATATGCCATTGTTTGGGCTGCAATGATTACCTCATATTCTTTTTCCCTTAAGATGCCTGCAAGCCTATAGGCCAGCCCATTTTCAGCTTCTGTCACTAAAGCTATTTTTCTATCGTCCATAGTACGTCTTTTGAATTACAATACAAAGTTCTGGCCAATAGCCATGAAAAAATAACCAGTTTTTAATAGGTAATGACCTAAATATGGGTATTACAATGCTTGTCTGAATTTGTTCGGGGTAGTTCCGCTAAACTTTTTAAAGAAGCGTGTGAAATGGGTGGGTTCTTGAAAGTTAAGTTGAAATCCTATTTGGGCAATATCCAAGTCGGTAAAGGTCAGCATCGTTTTACTTTCCAAGAAAATACGCTCTTGTATGATATTCTTGGCTGTTTTGCCCGTGATTTGCTTTACTGTGGTTGTAAGGTAATTGGGGGTGACATTTAGTTGCTCGGCATAATCACTGACATTTTTGGAATCGGCGTAAATCCTATCCACCAATTGCTGAAATTGTTGGGTTAAAATCTGGCCTCTGGATAAGTGGCTTTCGGTAGTTTTAAATCGCTCAAAAACCGCTTTACAATTATATAGTAATGAAACCAGCATGCCCTCTAACATGCGTTCTTGATATGGGTGTGGATTTTCAAAAACGGACAGCATCCGGGCCATATCAAATTCCAAGGACTTTTGTTCTTCTTCCGTCATTAAGAACACACTGTTTTCGGTAAGTTTTAGAAAAGGAAACTCTTCGGTCAAATTGGCTATCGAATGGGCGATGAATTCTTTTCGAAATTGAATATGATAGCCGGCAGTCTCTGAACTGCGTACCCAAGAAAATATTTGTCCTGGCACCACAAACCAAAGGGGTAGTTTTTCCAACTTAACGGCATTGGTATTCAAATTGATTTCGCTTCCGGTGGTATTGCTAAGAATACCTATTTGATAGAATCCTTGGCGATATGGGGGCATACATCTTCTTGTCGTAGGTTCAAGTGATTCAAGGGTGAAAATGTCAAACCCAGGTATATGACTACGATGGTCAAAGCCCGTAGCTTCGTGAATATCGTTACTTGTTTCGAATACCGGTATTTCTTTTTTCGACATATCACAAAGTTATTTTTTTGACCATTATCACCAAAATACGATAGGTCTATTTATTGCTGAAAATAGTATTTCAGTGTAGTACGTAATATCCCTGGATTGACAAGGCGTTTCCTTGCCCAAGCATGGTTTGGTCAGGGGCACCGATAACAGCTTTTTAATATATCATGACCAGTTTATAGGTAACGAATAGGAGCAAGGTCGAAAATGTCATGTATCCGGCGAGGATCAAGTATGCTTGGGTCCATTCGTTTTTTACAACACGTCGGTATTTTGCTTTGACGCCGTTGTAAGAACGTTTCAATACGTTCAGAATGTAAGCTGTTGTTTTTCGCGTCTCTTTTAAAAAGACCAGCTCTTCCAAAATGATATACAATAGTGAAGGTCTGTCTAATTGATGGCATCCATTTTTCATTATTTCCTTGGTTTTAAATTCATTACAAATTTAAAACCGTGTTGAAGCCTTTGGTTAACCAAAACCCAAGGCATAATGACCATAATCTAATTAAAATTGCCATTGTTGGCGATTGGATATAAATAGGACAGGTGTTAAGCTGGTTGCAGTGCTTCACCTCTGGTATGTCTATGTCTATGTACCAACATCAAAAGTGTTATAATCACAAAGATACATGCCCCTAGAATAAAGACCGACGTAGTTATGCTTTCAAAGAGTGTACCCCCGATTACCAAACCTAACATACTTGCGATGCTACCCATCGATGTTCCGTAGCCCTGTATGGCTCCTTGTGCTTTTTTGGTGCCGGCGGCAGATAAAAGCGCTAAGAAACTGGGCCACATCAATCCATTGCCCAAAGACAATAAGGTATTGGCAATATATAGAACGGTGGTGTTCTTCATTGCCAATAAAAAGAAACTTGAGGCTAGAAAAAAAGAACCTATCAGCACTAAGGAATTACTCGATATTTTTTTTGCGAGCCTACTCAGTAAAGGCCCCTGTACTAGAATCATAATAAAGCTGGAATAGGCCAGAAAGATGCCTAGATCTATGGCAGACCATTCTAGAATACCATTGGCGTAAATAGGAAGACCAGCGTAAAAAAGGCTAAAGCCAAAAAAGGTCAAAAAATAGATACCGTACAACAAGGGTACCCCCTTTATTTTCAGAACACGTTTCCAACCCGTACTACTTTCAGGTTCTAGCGCTTCGCTACCCTCGGTAAAACAGTCTTTATGCTCAATCTGAAAAAAGCGCCGTACATTTTTAATGGATATGCCACCCGTATCAACGATACAAGGTACGCTTTCTTCAAGCCTAAAATTGATCACGAAAATCGCGGTCAAAGAAATTAGGGCAGCTAGAATCAATGGAAGTATCTCACCTAAAAATGAACTTGCCAAAAGACCTGCAAAGGCCGGACCAATTACAAAACCTAAACTTGTAGAAGAACCCATCAGTCCGAAATTACGATTTCGGTCCTCGTCCGTGGATATATCTGACATATAAGCATTCGCAACGGAAATATTACCCCCTGTAAACCCGTCAAAAATGCGTGCTAGAAATATAATGATTAGCGGTAGGGTCATCATATAGCTCCCTGTAAGTTCCGTATTTTGTTGCCAAAGTTGGGTTTTAGGCAATGCAAAAGCCAAAAGGAATAGAAGCCAGGCAATAAAGGTACCTACTTGCGAGATTATCAATACCTTCTTTCTTCCGATCTTATCGGATAGGCGACCTAGGATCGGGGCGCCTATAAATTGAAAGAAAGGATAGGTAGCACCTAGGATACCATAAATAAAACCATTTCCCCCAAAATCGGTTACTATAAAAATCAATATTGGAATCACTAGGCTATACCCGAGGATTCCAATAAAGTTTACCAAGAGGATTGGAAATATTTTAGATGTAAAAAATTTAAACAAGCCAATTGGTTTTAGACCTTACCAAGGTAATTAAAAAACGTTGATCCCTATCCCTGAAAAATCACTGTTTGGTTACTTTTTAAACCGAAAGCCCTTTGTTCAAAATGGAATGGGTACGTACACCATTAAGATTACTGGAACAAGGGTCAATAGAAAAGTTCTGGGTAGTATTGGTCAATGGTTCAAATATTCCCCAAATACTATTAATATTAGGGTTATGTGAGGATAGATTGCTATCTAGACTATCAAAGCTGATTTTAGCTTTTTCATAGCATCTTGTTTGAAGCGCTGATCTTATGATCATACCATAAATATACTTTTATCACGAATAAAGGCCGGGACAAAACATGAGCGACAACAAATCTTTTTTAAGTATTCCTAAACTGAACGGGTGTTTTACCCGTTTTTTTCTTTACAAAACGCACAAAATGGGTAGGGTTGTCAAAATGAAGGTCATAAGCAATCTCACTTACGGTTTTGGAAGTTTGTCTCAATAGGGATTTGGCTTCGAGTAGTCGTCGATTATGAATGGTCTGTAATGCGGTTTTTCCAGTTAGATTTTTAACCACATAATTAAGGTGCGTAGGATGTATCGCCATTGTATTGGCAAATTCCTTAACGGATTTCAAAACATCTTCTTTACTTGTACCGTATTGTTCTTCTATCAACTCATTGAATTGATTCAAGATACGCGTATCAGAATCCTCGGTAACGCTACTCGTTCCTATCTTTTGCTTATAAAGGTTCAGTGATTCCAACAATACGATATTGAGGTATGACCGGAAGATATCATTCTTATTGGCCAAATCTTGTTCAGACAGTTGAATGATATTTTCACAAGTATTCTTTAAATGATCCGTTTCTTCTGGGGTGATCTTGATACCCATTGAGGCATTCTGTGTAAAGAATGGGAAATCAGAATGCAGTTTGTTCTTTTTATGGACAACGGAATAAAAATCTGAAGTGAAATAGAGGATAAAGCCTGAAAGAGGTTTGATACTCTCCCAAGACTGTATATGACCTTCTCCTGAAAAGAAAAGCGTATTGCTCTCCAAATGCTTTTCTTCAGAATTATTTTTCATATCGATTTCTCCACCCAAAATCACCATTATCTTAAAAAACCGTTTCCGGTAAGGTGGCATTACTTGGGGGATATTCACTGCCGAATCTTCCAACCTACCTATGGAAAAACCGTCGAATACCTTGCATTCAAAGTTTATAAAGTCATAGTAATCCTCAATTTTTGAGAACGTGTATATATCATCGATTTTCACCGTATACTGCTAATTTTTAGTAGTACGGTAAGATATGGATTTATATACGAAAAAGAAAGCTTTAAACGCGTACTACGATTCTTCCGGTATTATTTCCATTCAGCATATTCTGGGCCAATTGGGGAACTTTCTCAATGGGTTCGATCCTAAGGGATTTCCCTAAGGTCTCAAAATCCACCAACTCAAAAAGTCGTTTCCATGCGCGTTCGCGTTTCCCCTTTTCCGTGTAGACAGAATTGATTCCGATTAGCTTAACACCCCGCATCACAAAGGGTGCTAAAGATATATCAAGGTCTAAACCGGTCACTATTCCTGTTGAGATACCAACGCCTTCATATTGCAATTGCTTAATGGCCCTGGATAATGTATTACCACCTATGGAATCTATAAAACCTGCATAGTTTTCATCTTCTAAATTTTCTTTAGTTTCAGTTTTGAAAACATCACGGTCAATAACTTCAGACGCTCCGATAGATTTCAAGTATTCCGCTGAAGAATCCAACTTTCCTGTACTGGCGACTACTTCATAGCCTAATTGATGTAATAATTGAATGCTTAAAGAGCCTACGCCACCCGTGGCACCAGTAACTAGTACTTTTCCATCGTCTGGTATAAGTCCGTTGGTTTCTAATTCAGTGATAGCCAACATTGCCGTAAGTCCGACGGTTCCGAGACCCATTACCTGAATATCCGTTACCGAATCGGGTACTTTAATCAACCAATCCCCATTGGAAACCGCTTTTTCCGCCAATCCGCCAAAGCGATTGTAGCCCACACCGTAGCTGGTGTGTAACACACGCTCACCCACATCGAATTTTTCGTTTGAACTCCTAATCACTGTGCCCACGAAATCAATACCTGGAATATGGGGAAAAGATTCCACCATATTCCATATATTGAACATTGTTGCAGCATCGGAATAATTCAAGGCTGAATAATTGACCCTTACTAAGACATCTCCTTTGGGAAGTGCCGATTCGTCGATAGTTTTAAATTTTGGTACCGCTTTATCTTTTTCCTTTTCAATTACAATCGCTTCCATACTACTTTTCTTTTGTGATTATGCCAATACGGCTTGATTCCCTATTCTATGCTTGTTTTTTTGAATAAAATCTTTCCAACTGGTAGGTTTACGACCAGTGATGTATTCGAAATTGTCAAAGGTTTCTCCCGTAGCAAGCACACCAGAAGCATTCAAGGCAAATTGGTCGGATACACACTTCATATAGGCGTCCGCATATACGGAATCTTTGGTGCCTTGATAGGTCATATCCCTAAACTCATCTGGGTGGTGTTCCACCACTTCAAAATCTTGTTGGGTAGCTTCAGCCATCAAACTTGAAATTTCAGTTATCGTTTTTCCATCATAACCAAGTGGGATGGTTTCATTAAGGTATTTTTCAGGATGGATAAACAGTTGTGCTATGACTTCTGCAATATCGTCCGTATCAACCCACGTCCAATTGGCATTCCCTATAAAATCGTGAAGGGTATTTTCTTGAAGCCAGCCAAAGTTGAAGATATTCTGCATAAAGGATTCCGGCTGTAAATGGGTATAGTCAAACCCTAATTTTTCGATATAGGCTTCAATAAATTGATGCCAGCCCCAGTGTGCTATTTCATTGGTATTGGTG
This sequence comes from Croceitalea sp. MTPC5, assembly GCF_036985505.1. Classification (NCBI taxonomy): domain Bacteria; kingdom Pseudomonadati; phylum Bacteroidota; class Flavobacteriia; order Flavobacteriales; family Flavobacteriaceae; genus Croceitalea; species Croceitalea sp. MTPC5. Next base: position 563,073 of record NZ_BTGQ01000002.1, on the reverse strand, counting down.
CCCGATGCACCTATGTGGACAATATGCTTCACACCTTCTTCTTTTGCAATATCCAAAAAGCGTTTGCTTTGCCGCATCATATCCGCAGTATAACTAGTCATTAATAGGGTACTGTCCATTCCTTTTAAAGCGGGTCTTATGGAATCATTGTCTTCGAGGTCTAAGTACACGCCTTTTACATTGGCACCACGAAGTGTTTTTAGTTTTTCTTTATTTCTTGACGTTCCAAAAAGGTTTAACGCTTTATTCCCGTTAAGTAGTTCTATAACCTTGTTACCTACTTGACCTGTGGCTCCTACGATGAGGATGTTTTTTTTATTTAGATTTTTCATGGGTGATGTCTTTTTAATTAGTACACTACAAATGTATCCCTGATATTAGTGTATTCCATAACCATTTTACAAGGCGAAATGACCATTTTTAAGTAATTACCCAATATGAAATAGTGATGCCGTTTTTAATATGATTCTGGGATATACTATCAACTTTATATCATTTACAAAAAAACAGCGGCATCCATTTCTGAAATACCGCTGCTTTATCCAACATTAAATCGTGTTGTTATTTTATTTTGAACTCGTATCTGCCGTTTTCAATTCTTCAAATCGTTGGTCCAATTCATCCGTTTCAATGATTTCCCATCCGCCACCAAGTGCTTTGTAGATGGCGATCAAAGAAGTAGCAGAAGCTATTTCGCTACTGGCCAATCTGTTTTCTGCCAATAATAAGGTGTTATCCGCGCTCAGGTAATCAATAAAACTATCCAGGCCTGCGTTAAAACGTTTCCTTGCAATGTCAGTAGCTTCCGCACTTGCTAAGGATGACTTTCTAAGGGTTTCCCTTCGTTCCAGTTCATTGGTATAATTAGTCATTGCCGTTCTAATCTCCTCCAAGGCTTCCAATACCGTTTTTTCATAGCGTTGCAATGCTGCCAAGGTTAGCGCATCTTTTTTCTTAATTTGCTGTTTTACACGACCTAAGTTAAAAGCCGCCCAACTGATGCTAGGAAAGATGCTCCAGGTAAAGGAATCATTGTTTCCAAAGTTTGAAAAATCAACCGCTGAAAATCCTATAGAACCTCCGAACTGGATTTTAGGATATAATTCTGCTACCGACAAATTGTACGTAGCAATCTGCACTCGTAATTCGGCTTCTGCACGTTTTACATCCGGGCGTCTTCGCAATAAATCCGTTACGTTTCCGATAGCTACCGACTCTGGAAGGCTTGGCAATGGTTTTTTAGTGATGATATCGCTGTCCAGGTTACCCGGGACTTCCCCAATCAATACGCTAATGCTATTTTTTAAAGCCTCAATTCTTGCATTTAATGGTGGTATGGTAGCCCTTGTATTTTCCAGTTGTGCCAATGCTCTAGATACATCTAACTGATTGCTAGTTCCTGCTTCAGAAAGACGAACCGTTAAGTCATAGGTTTCTTGTTGCCCTTTAAGGTTACGGTTTGCAATATCCAATTGGTATTGTGCACCCCGCAGTTCCATATAATTTCTGGCGACTTCGGCAAAAATGCTTACATATGTTCCTTGTACATCCGTCATTGCTATTTGTTGGTTGGCATAAGCGCCTTTTATCCTGTTGGATACGCGACCAAACAAATCGGTTTCCCAAAAAGCATCAAAACTGGAATTATAGGTGGTAAATGTTGGGTTCGCACCTGGTACAAATATATTTTCACCTAAGCGGGTTCTGGTCACGTTTCCGTTTGCCGTTACCGTTGGTAATCTATCCAATTTTGTTTTCTTGACCATCGCTCTTGATGCATATAGATTTGCTATGGCCGTATTGATATCCAGATTGTGTTTTCTAGCCTTATCAATTAGGGTATCCAAAATAGGGTCATTAAATGCTGACCACCATTCGATAGTGGCCGTTGTATTGGCTTTTAGAATAGCGGAATCTTCCGATACATTTTCTAAATAATTACTTTCTAGTTCAACATTGGAGTTGACTTCAAAATCCCTTTTGGTAACCCCACAGGAAACCAATATCAGGGATAGTAGTGTTATTAGTGTTAAATTTTTCATCTGTTTAATTTTTTTTGATTTCTTGATACAAATTTCGGTTAGTAAGGGTGTTTTTTGATAACCAATAACACCCTTACTATGACCAAAATCTAATATGTGCTATGAAGTTTGGACTTGTTCGGTCAACACCTCTGGTTTTTTAACCTTTTCAGTCTTTGTTTTTTTTGTTGTCAATCGTCTTCCCAAGTAGTAAAATACGGGTGTTAAAAAGATTCCGAAGATGGTGACTCCGAGCATTCCGCTAAATACGGCAATACCAAGGGAAACTCGAAGCTCAGCACCTGCACCCGTTGCAATTGCTAAAGGCACGACCCCTAATATGAATGCCATTGCAGTCATTAAGATTGGGCGTAAACGCAGTTTAGAAGCTTCGATGACAGCCGTTTTCAAGTCTTTGCCTTGGTCTTCCAGCTGTTTCGCAAACTCAACGATGAGAATGGCATTTTTACTGGCTAGACCTACCAAGACAACGAGCCCTATTTGAACCATAATGTTATTATCCAGTCCCGCTAAATCAATACCGATCATTGCCGATAGTAATACCATCGGTACAATAAAGATGACCGCTAACGGCAATACTAAACTTTCAAACTGTGCCGCAAGTAAAAGGAATACAAAGATAACTGCCAATAAGAAGGCAATGGCTGCCGTATTTCCTGTTTGTTTTTGTTGGTAGGCCAGTTCTGTCCATTCAAAGGAAATTCCCTGGGGTAAAACCTCTTCGGCAAGGGCCTCCATTCTATCCAAAGCTTGGCCAGAGCTAAATCCTGGATTTACATCACCTACCAAAGAAGCAGCGGGATATAGATTAAATCGCGGTACCCTACTTGGACCTGCAATATCTTTCTGGGTACTTACCGTGCCTAGTGGCACCATCTCGCCTTGATTGTTTCTTACCTTAATCCTGGAAATATCATCAGGTGTCAATCGGTTGGGCGCATCTGCTTGGGCGGTTACCTGATAGGTTCTTCCCAAGTAGTTGAATTCGTTTACAAAAGCGGAGCCCATATAGATTTCCAATGACTGGAAAATATCAGCAACATCAATCCCCAACTGCTCCGCTTTAACACGGTCAATATCCAAGAATAATTGTGGTGTTTGGTTATTAAAGAACGTAAATACACTATTTAAGGCTGGGTCTGCATTTGCTGCGGCAGCGAGTGCATTGGTAGCATTCATCAATTCAGCGGTTCCCAGATTTCCACGGTCTTGAACCATCATTCTAAAACCACCTGCATTACCGATACCTCGTACCGATGGAGGCGGGATCACCACCCCAAATGCATTATCTATGCTTCCGAGTTCTTGTCGTAATTCTGCAAGGATGGACTGCGTTGTCAATCCTTTTTCACTTCTAACATCAAAGTCTTCAAGCGTGGAAAAAATCGCTGCTGCATTGGATGAATTAGTGGAGGAAGCCCCATCGAATCCTGTAAAGGCGACCGTATTTTCAACACCTTCAACTTTTAATATTTTATCGATCGCTTCTCGAACCACGTCATCCGTTCTAGATAATGAAGCCCCTGACGGCAATTGGATAACGTTGATGAAATACCCTTGGTCCATTTGAGGTACGAAACCTGTGGCAACCCTATTGAATTCAAATCCCGTTAAAGCAATCAATCCACCATATACGACCATTACCATCGCACCTGTCCTGATAAGTTTTCGAACGCTGTTTCCAAATCGCTCTGAGAGCTTGTCCATAAAACGGTTAAAGCCGTCGCCCAACCATTTAAACGGTCTTAAAAGTAAGGGTGTATTTTTGTTAGGGTCGTGGGCTTCGTGACGCATCAATAAAGCAGCCATTGCCGGACTTAAGGTAAGCGATACGAAAACCGATATTGCCGTTGCCACGGCTATGGTCAATCCGAATTGCTTGTAGAACTGTCCTGAGATACCTTCTAAAAATGCTGTTGGTACAAAAACGGCAATCAATACCAGTCCGATAGCTACCAAGGCACCACCCACTTCATCCATTGTTTTACGGGCTGCATCCTTTGGGGATAATCCCTGTTTTAAGTACCGTTCCATATTTTCTACCACCACAATGGCATCATCTACTACGATACCGATTGCCAGTACCAATCCGAATAAGGTTAAGTTATTCAATGAAAAGCCAATGGCCTGCATTACGGCAAATGTACCGATCAAGGATACTGGAATCGCCAATATCGGAATGATAGCTGCCCTCCACGATTGTAGAAATAATAAGATAACAAAGATGACCAGTAGTACTGCTTCGAAAATGGTATGATATACTTCATCTACGGATTTCTGAACGAATTCCGTTGGATTGTATGCAATCTTATATTCCAAATCTTCAGGGAAGTCCTGAGCTAATTCGGCTACTTTTTCTTGTATGGAAGCTGCCGTTTCCAAAGCGTTTCCGCCCGGTTGTTGGAAAATGGGCATTGCAATCGCAGGGTCTTTTCCTAAATATCCTTTGGTAGCATAGTTTTGTGCGCCCAATTCTACACGACCGACGTCTTTCAATTGTACGATACGGCCGTTTTCACCTGATTTAATGATAATATTCTCAAATTGGTCTTGGGTGACCAGCTTCCCCTGGGTCTGTATATTGATTTCAAAAGCGGATTGTTTCCCTGAGGGTAATGTGTTCAACGTACCACTCGCGATTTGAACATTTTGGGCCCTTAAGGCGGCCACTACTTCACCAGCGGTCATATCAAGATTTGCGATCCTGTCTGGGTCTAGCCAAATACGCATTGCATATTCCGCTGCCCCGAATATTTGAATGTCCCCTACTCCCTTGATCCTTGCAATCTGGTCGATCATTTGAAGGGTGGCATAATTGCCAATATAGGTTTGGTCATAGGTTTTATTGGGGGAATACATATTAACAACGAGCAAAATATCGGGCGATACTTTGTTGGTGGTTATTCCTAAACGTCTTACCGATTCCGGTAACCTCGGCTCTGCAATGGCTACCCTATTTTGTACCTGAACTTGGGCGCGGTCTAAATCGGTACCCAATTCAAAGGCTACCTGTAAGGTAACACGGCCATCTGCCGAAGACTGTGAGGTCATATAAATCATTCCTTCCACACCGTTGATTTCTTGCTCTAAAGGCGTAGCAACGGTTTCTGAAAGTGTTTGTGCATTTGCTCCAGGGTAGGTTGCTACTACTTGTACCGTAGGTGGCGCTACATCTGGAAATTGTGATACTGGCAAGGAAACGTATGCCAATCCGCCCACTATCAGTATCAGGATGCTGAGCACCGCAGCGAAGATGGGTCTTTTGATAAAAATGTGACTAAATTTCATGAGTTCTATTTTTTAATGTTGGACAGTAGTATCCTAGCCTCTCTCTTTTCAGCTATTAATCGAAGTAATAGAGAGGGAAATCAAGGATACCAAAATGTTATTGGGTTTTATTGCGCTTCTGAGAAAGCTAAAGCATCCTCATTTTGATGTATGGATTTTTCAGTCGGACTTACCACGACCCCTGGTCTAATTTTCTGGATGTTGTTCGTAATCACTTTATCTTCTGGAGTTAACCCATTTTTAATGATACGAAGTCCGTTGGTATGTAGTGAACCAAGTTCTACGTTCTTTATGGCTACTTGGTTATTTTCATCAAGTACGTATACATAGCGTACTGATTGATTGGTGCCAATGATCTCATCGGGAATCATTAAGGCTTCGTGTTCCGCACTTCCCAATAATCTTGCTTGACCGAACATACCTGGCTCGATTAAACCGTCTTTGTTTTCTAAAGTAGCCCTACCTTCGATGGTTCCCGTGCTTCTATCAATTTCATTGTCCACAAAATCCATAACCCCTTCGTGGGTATAATCCGTTTCATCCTGTAATTTTAACATTACGGGATTTGCTTTGGAACGTGATGATTCCCGTTCGCCACTTTGTGCCAATCGGGTGTACTTTAAGTAATCGGATTCACTTCCTTGAAAGTAAAAGTGAATTGGGCTTGTGGCTACTATCGTAGTCAATAAGGTCGAACTTGAAGAACCACCATCGATGAGGTTGCCTTGATTGACCATATCGCGACTCACGCGACCTGAAATTGGGGCTTTTACCCGTGTAAATTCTAGATTCAATCGTGCGTTGTCTACAGCTGCCTGAGCCAATTGTATGGAAGCTTTGGCACCGGCCAATGCTTGTTTACGGCTATCGTACTCCTCAGCGGATACCGCGCCTGATTCCCTTAAAGATGCGACACGACTAAAATTATCCTGTGCTATCGTCAGTCTTGCCTTTGCTTGACCGTAACTTGCCCTTGCTTGGTTTAAGGCAATCTTAAAAGGTCTTTGGTCGATGGTAAACAGCACATCTCCTTTAGTTACGGACTGACCGTCTTTAAAACTAACGTTCTCAATGTAGCCACTAACGCGAGCCCTTACCTCTACACGGTTACTCGCTTCAAAACGACCGGTGTACTCATCCCATTCCGTTATTTTTTCGAATACTGGGTTTGATACTTCTACTGGAAGCCCTTTTGGTTCCACTGAAGCTATTTCTTTTTGTTCTTCCTTGTCAAATGCCGAAAAGGCCAATAAGGCCATTGCACCTAGCATTAGGGCAAAAATGACGAAGACTTTTACACTAAAATTCCTGGTTTTTAAATTAATTGTTTTCATCGTACTGTATTTAAGGTTTTTGTATTTGTTTAATTTTTACAGTACAAATGTATTTCCAAAGCGAGCCTATGGGTTAACCAAAATCAAAGTGTAAATGACCAAAATGTAAGATACCCCTAAATTAGAAGGGTTTCGATATGTAATTGAAAGGATATTCTGATTTCGGAATAAGAAGTTTTATTTAAATCAACACTAGTTTTGCTTGAATTGGCATAAAAAATAGTGTCCAAATCAAGTAGTTACGAACACATCATTTACAATTAGGTAAAAACCACAAAGACTAAATCTAATCTTTAGACTAAAGGGTGCTTGAATTTTTATATTGAACTCATTTAGACTTTTTGGATTAAAGCGAAAATCAGTTATTTTTTTCTCGATCGATTGCTTTTTTGAGTTGCATAGCGAGGCTACGGAAAGAAAAAAAGACAAAAAGCGAGGAGAAAAGAGCGATTTTTTAGCTAATTCAAAAAGTCTAAATGAGTTCATTCCATTAGTTTTTGAAATATGCATTCAAAAGATGTTTTTTTAGAAAAGAAACGATGAGATTTTGTTGTAGTTTATAGTTCTGGCGTTTGTGAAACCCATGACCTTCATCTTTAGCCATTAAAAACCATACATCCTTGTTTTTTTGATTTAAAGATTCAAACATTTGAACCGACTCTTTGTAGTTTACCCTAGGGTCATTAAACCCCTGAACGATTAATAATGGGGAATCTATTCCTTGTACATGGGTGAGCGGAGAAATTTCGCTTAAAAAGTTTCGCATGCTTTCTATGCGCTCGTCACCAAACTCTACCCGTCTTAAATCCCTGCGGTAATCACGGGTATTTTCGAGATAACTTACCCAATTGGAAATTCCAACGATATCGATTCCACATTTTAACCGTTGCGGATATTTCGCCAATGATGCCAAGACCACATAACCACCATACGATTCCCCATAAATCGACACGTTCTTTTCATCTAAGTCTTTTTCATTCTTTATCCAATCCAACAGCGCTCCGACATCTGTAATGGCATTTTCCCTATTCCAGGTGTCATCGGCCTTCATATATGATTTCCCATAGCCATTCGAACCCCTGATGTTGGGAATTATTACGGTTATGCCCAATTCATTGACCAAGTACTGGTAAAAACTATTGAATCGAGGTCGTATTTGATATTCTGGTCCGCCATGAATGTCGATAAAAACCGGGGAGGGCCGCGCACTTCCTTGAGGTTTGTATATAAAAGCAGGAATAGTATTTTCAATTCCCGTAGATGTATCCACGCTTTTAAAAGTAAAAGGTTCAGCAGTTACAAAAGTCATAGCGTCGACAGGTAATTTCCCCTTTCTCGCATATTGCTTCAAAGTTTTGTTTTTAATGTCATAACAGAAAACTTTGCGAGAAAAGGTGCTCGAATAAAAATTGAACCCAATTTTTGTTCCGTTGTTAGCTATCACTAGATTATCGAGAATTCCAATAGGGAAATCAGCAACCTTTTGATATGCCAAGGTTTTCAGGTCTAAAATATATAGTTTCGAAAAGCCATTTTCGTTTGTGCTGAATGCCGCTTTTTTTCCGTATTCGTCAATGGTCAATGCTTCTACATCCCAAGGAATATCGCTCGTTATTCTGTTGAATCTTTTTTTGTTCAAATCATAATGGGTAAGTTCTAGAAATTCTGAGAATTCATCTGATACAATGAGGCAGGCTTCTTGATTGGGGATAAATTTCGCATCTGAATATGCAATATCACTTTTGGTTGAATTGATTTGAGTACTATGGCCAGACACATCATTGATAAGATAGAGCATCTTGTTATTTTCAGAAATGACCTTTGCCGCTAATACCAAGCCTTTTTCGGCACTCCAATCATATAGTTGGCCGTCATCTGAAAAGTCTTGAAATACTAATTTCCCATTATCTAAATTGGTAAGGGACTTGAAATATAAATCTACTTCCGTAGCATTTCTTTTGTTCGACTTATAGGCAAATCGATTACTGTCTGGTGACCAGAAAGGGTCATAACTTTTATCCCCTTTCGCTGATATTTCGATGGCTTTGTTTGTATTAATATCATATAGGAAAATCTGATAATCTTCATTGCCATCGTCATCTTCTAGATATAAAAACTTACGTCGGTCAGGTGATAAGTACGAGCTTAGATAAGAGTCGAATTTTTCATATTCTTTGATCTCTGAGTTATATCTTTTCATGGCATAGATAACCTTGCCGCCATTAAATAACATCTTATTGCCATTTCTACTCCACCCTATGAAGGGAGGAAAATTGATAGTACTTCTATAGGTATTTAGATTGTGATGTTCTGCGGATAGATCTGTAGAATCAATACCATAAGAAATAATATTGCTTTTTTGAGAATAGGTTTGGATATACAGAAGTAGGGTCAGAAGTATTGGTAAATTGACTTTCATTTTAATACGATTCAAAGTTTACATTAAAAACTAAATACTATTTCTTATCATACGGAATATAGTTGGACCATTGCCATGGTGTATATTTATCAGCTATGGCACTCTCCAACAATTCTTTATAGATACGCTCTCCATTGTCAGAGTTGGTCATAATCAGCATACCCTTACCCAATTCTGGAAAGAGTACGGAATAATGTTGAAATCCGTCTCCATGGCCTCCTTTAGAAACTGCTTTTCCGTAGGGTGTTTCAAAATAGACCCATCCTAATCCGCAGCTCAAATTAATGGCGTCATACTTGGTTGTGGTAGTTGCCGCATCAGGTCCGAAGTGTTTTAAGGAATGGATTCTGATTTGGGAGCTAAAAATCTCATCATACGAAGTCTTACTTAGAAGTTCTTGATTGAGGATAGCCGTTAAAAATTTGATATAATCACTTGCCGTGGTTTCTAAAGTACTGCCTGACCTTGGTTCATTATCGATGTCTTTGCCATACTTTTTTCCATCGGTCATGTGGCCATAGGCAAAGTCTTTTTCAAACCTTGGTATCCATTGATACGAAGAGTTATTCATTTGTAAGGGTTCGAAGATAATTTCTTGTGCAAGTTCTTCCAGTCCTTTTCCAGTCAGTTTTTCCAATACGACCTGTAGATAAACAAAACCTTCGCCGCTATAGCCATACTTTGAGCCCGGAGTATTATTCACCCTTAATTTTCGGTCTGATTCAAAAAATCGCCAATTGGCAAAACCCGTTGTATGCGCCAAGCACATTCTGGCCGTTATTTTATGGTATAGACTGTCTGTTTGTAAATCAGCATAATTATCATGCCAACGTGTTTGGGGTTCATATTCATATATTTTTTTAGGCAGGTATGATTCCAAAGGAGTATCCAAATCAACAACATTGTCTTCGACCAACTTCATGACCAAAACACTAAAAACCGCTTTGCTCAATGAAGCTCCGTAAATGTTTGTAGAGTCTGTCAAAACTAATTTTTTCTGAAAATCTTTGTAGCCAAAAGTGTTTTGATAGACGGGTTGCTTATTATCGAAGATAGCAACTGCCACTCCTTGCACTTGGGCATCGGTAACAAGCTGATTGATTTTTTTGGTCAAAGAATCCTTTGAAATTTCGGTACCATCCAAACGGCTTATTCCCTCGGTCTTTTGCGGGACGCAATTTGCAAAGGCCAACAAGGTAAATAGAAGCAGTACGGATTTTATGGTTTTACTTCCCTTGAATTTTAGAAATGGTATGGCCAATGGATAATAGCATTTATATTCTTTTACGGCATATACGATATTGGCCAATACAATCAATACACAAAGGGGAACGACCGAAATAAATATTATAAAACCCCATTTATCAACGGTCAATAAGGCTACAAATGATAATGCATACAGCAATAATGCGGTTATCTGAAAATTGACAATTTTGGCGCCATGCCTATCGTAAAGTGTGTTATCCTCCCTTTTATGGATCCACAGGAACAAAGGAAAGAGTACATTACAGAAGGGTAGTACAAAGCCCAACAAGGGTGTGCCGTGCAAAAGTAACAACCACTTTTTTTGGATGGCCTCCTCCTTGGGGTTTTCTAGATTTAAGAGTTCATCGACGTTAATGTCAAGTGCCGTTGCCAATAATTTTACGGTTTGTAGATGTGGGTTGACATCCCCTTTTTCGATACGTTGAATGGTGCGTACCGTCACCTCTGTTTTTGCAGATAGATCTTCTTGTGAATAGCCTTTCAGTTTTCTTTGATAAATAAGGTTTTTTCCGATTGATTGATTTTCCATTGATTAAGAATTTTTGTTGGTACAAAGCTACCGATATTGCGTTGCCACCTCTACGACATTTAGGTGTCACCTTCATGTCATTTGTCTTGAATTACCCTTTTTTAAAGGGTCTTTGGCTAATTTACTTAAAAAGTAAGTAGCGAGCTAGAATGAAAATTTGGCTAAGGAATTTGATTGAACCATAACTCAAAAAGAAGATGTGCATCCTCATTATTATAATGTTGTTGGGCCTAGAAATTCGAACTATGAACTAAGTCTCGATAGGCACTAAAAAAACCTCTCTATTTTGAGAGGCTTTTTTAGTTGAACCTAAATACAATTACTTAATTGTAGAATTTTCAATTCCCTAATCCAACTATGGACTTGGTTTACATTTTATTAAAAGAATTATAAAGACTGTTTTTTATTGTAAGGAATATAATTCTCCCATTCCCATGAGGTGTAGGTATCACCGATAGTAATCTCCAATAATTCCTTAAAAATACTTTCAGCGTTATCACTATTTGAGAGGAGTAATACGCCCATGTTTTTTTCTGGAAATAGGATGGAGTAGTGTTGAAAACCCTCTCCATGCCCTTCTTTAAAAACGGCTTTTCCGTAGGGTGTTTTAGTCATCAAACCCCACGCCATACCATAATTCAACCCTATTTTTTTGTTGTCCATAGTTGTTTCAAGGGATTCAGGTCCAAATTGCATTTTTGACCTAATTTCAATATTTGGCGAAAAAAGCATCTGTGTTATCGGTGAATCTTGAGATTCTAATGCCAGTATGTGTTCTAAAAATTTTGAATAATCTATTGGCGTTGTTTCCATTGAACCCGCTGCACCTGCTTCATCTTCTGTGTCTTTGGGTATGGTTTTCTGATCTGCGGTATGTCCGAGACAGTAATTTCCTTCAAAACGGGGTTGCCATACGTAACTTGTCATATCCATTTCTAGGGGGTCAAAAATAATTTCCCTGGCCATTTCTTCGAGACCTCTTCCGGTAATTTTTTCGACAACAACTTGCAGCAAACGAATGCCTTCACCAGAATAGCTGTAGTTAGTTCCTGGATCAAAATAAATCTGAATTTTCCCTTCCGGATGAAATACCCCTGTTCTGCTCATCCATCTCCAGTTTGGGAAACCTGTAGTATGTGAAAGACACATTCTTGCGGTTATCTGTTCATATCTTTTGTCATCTTTAAGGTTTTTAAAACCTCGCCATTCCTTTTCAAAATAGAGCTCTGGAATAGGGGTGTCTAAATAGTCTTGCAAAGGTTTATCCAAGTCAAGGGTGCCATCTTGGACAAGGTGTGCTACCAAATAGCCAAACACCGACTTGCTCAGTGAGGCGCCATAAAATAGCTGATCAACGCTCAGACTATCTTTTTTGCCATAGTTTGCGTAACCGAATGCTTTTTGATAGGCTAGGGTATCTTGATTAAAGATGGAAACCGTAATTCCGGTTACATTGGCAGTATCTACAAGCTTTTGAATTTTTTGATCCAATTCTTCGGCTAAAACTTTCGAACCGTCCAAACGGGTAATTCGTTCTACTTTTGATTGTGAACAACTCGCTAGTAGTATTGCAAATAATAATGCTATAAAATTTTTCATATAGGTAATTTTTCTCTTGTATTATGATGTTTATTTATCGTTAATGAAGTTTTTCTGAACGGCTCGGTTAGCAGAATGCCGATGCTGTTTCCAAAGGGTATATGGCAGCAATTTCCAATGTTGAGAACATATCTTTTAGGGCGGTTCGTAACAGCGCTATAAAAACCGCTCTTCCGTTTCTACTGTTTGTCATAATGAGTGCACCCATCCCCTTTTCTGGAAAAAGAACTGAATAATGCTGAAATCCGCTACCATTGCCACCTTTAAATACTGCATCACCATAGGGGGTATCTAAATATCCCCAACCCAATCCATAACCAACGTTCGTCTCTTCAAATGATTTTTTTCTATTCAATGGCCCCTCGTACGCACTGGTAGGTGAAGTGACCTTAATATGCGAACTGAAGATCTCATTATAAGATGCTTCAGAGAGAAGGTTTTTATGAAGCACACCCTGAAGGAATTTAGCGTAATCTGAAGCTGTGGTCTCAAGCGTACTTGCACTTCGAGGTTCATTATCGATATCTTTTTTATAAGGATTGCCCTCTTGGTCATGGCCAAATGCAAAGTCTGTTTTGAATTCGGGTTTCCATAAAAAAGCGGAATTGTCCATTCGCAAAGGCTTAAAGATCCTTTCTTCTGCAAGTTGTTGTAATCCCTTGCCTGTTATTTTTTCAAGAATGACCTGTAAATAAACAAATCCCTCACCTGAATACATGTGCTTTGTGCCTGGTTCGTGCAGTACTTGCAATGCTTTTTTGGCAGTCCGCCAGTTATCAAAACCCGAAGTATGGGCTAGACACATTCGAGCCGTGATTTTATGGTACAAGCTGTCGTTTTTTAATGCTGAATAGTCATCATGCCAACGGGTTTCTGGCTCATATTCATGTATTTTTTTGGAAAGGTATAATTCTAAAGGAGTATCCAAATCAATAGTGCCGTCTTCGACCAAGCTCATGACCAAAACGCTGAAAACGGCCTTGCTCAAAGAAGCCCCATAAATATTTGTTGAACCAGTTAGTGCCAGCTTTTTAGCATAATCCTTATATCCAAAAGTTTTTTGATACACTGGTTTATTCTGGTTGAATATGGTTACGGCCATGCCATGCACCTGTGCATCACTCATTAGTTGGGTGATTTTGTTGGTCAAAGAATCCTTTGAGATTTTGGTGCCGTCCAAACGGGTAATTGTATCAGCTTTTTGAGATGTAACGTTTAAAGAGGTCATAAGCGCAAACAAAACCAAAACGGACTTTGCAGTTTTTCGGCCTTTGAATTTTAAAAACGGTATGGCAAGCGGGTAATAACATTTATATTCTTTTACAGCGTACATAATATTGGCCAAAACTACCATTACACAAAGTGGGATAACCGAAATAAATAGTATGAACCCCCTTTTATCCAAAGTGAGTAAGGCCACAAATGATAGCACATATAACAACAATACCGTTATTTGAAAATTGATGATTTTGGCACCATGCCTATTGTAAAGTGGATTATCTTCTCTTTTATGGATCCAAAGGAACAAAGGAAAGAGCACATTGAAGAATGGAAGTACAAAGCCCAACAAGGGCGTGCCGTGCAAAAGTAGCAACCACTTTTTTTGAATGGCCTCCTCTTTAGGGTTTTCTAGATTTAACAGTTCATCTACATTGATGTCAAGTGCTGTGGCCAACAATTTTACAGTCTGCAGATGTGGGGTGACATCCCCTTTTTCGATACGTTGAATGGTGCGTACCGTAACTTCTGTTTTTGCCGAGAGGTCTTCTTGTGAATAGCCTTTCAGTTTTCTTTGATAGCTTAGGTTTTTACCTATTGATTGATTTTCCATTGTTTAAGAATTTTATTGGAACAAAGCTACCCATAAGACGTTGCCACCTCTGCGACATTTAGGTGTCACCTTCATGTCATTTGTCTTGAATCAACTATTTTTAAAGGGTTTTTGCGAGATTCAAATGAAGTAAGTAGCCGAGAATCACAAAATTTGGCGGTAGTGGTTGGCCTTATTTATTTTTAAATTTTTCTTGAAAGAGAATTGTATTATCCTTTTTGAATTCTAATTTTTTGATGGAACCTGAACCTTCAAAATTATAGACGATGCCGATAATCTTTTTATGCCTTTTAGGAATGTCAATAGTAAAAACTTGGTCTTTGTTAATGGTAAATTTCAACTGGCCATTTTTTGATTTACAGACGACATTGACGAACTCATCATAATAAACCCCGAAACTAGATAAATCATTGGTTTTGCCATCAATAATTTTATCGTCTACTGACATAATCGACAGTTCTGCCGAACATCCTTTTTTACCTAAGGGTACTACAACGGCGCCGCCATCATATAATATGGCGATGCGAATGTTCTGACATATACCTGGTCCGTGTTTCCAAGTATTTTGTACCAAGGTTTCCATTTCGAAATCATCAATGTACAATTCCCCAAACTCCCGAACATTATAAAGGCCTACCCAATTTTTCTGTTTTTGAGAATCCATGACGTACTTCGATACGGTCTCACGATCAATGGATAGAAAATCGTTCTTATAAATATCTTGGGGGTCTAAATAAATTGGTTCCGGATTAGTTTCAATCAGACCTAACCAGTTCTTAGTAGGTATATAAACATCATCTTCTTTGACGATAGTATCGTTAATGACCAATTTCGCTTTAAAATATCCTGGGCGGTAGTAAATGCTTGTGGCAATACTATCCTCTTTTTTGACAGCACTTCTCTTTCTTTTATCCCAACTTTGTTGAATCTCGACTTTGGTTCCTTCTGGCGCTTTTGAGGCATCATATTTGAAAACCACTGTGTTTGGAATGTCATCGGAAACTACCTTGCTCTCAAAACTATATTCCTTTTTCTCAAGAGGTTGAACGGTATCTGAACCTTTATTTTTAAATAGAAAAAAGACACCCAAAACAATTAGAACGAAAACGAATAGTACAATTGTCTTGTTGCCTACGGCATTTTTTCTCTCTATGTTTCTTTCAGAAAGCTTTTGAGATTTTAAAAAAGCTATCCAATCTTCAAAACCGAGATATTTTGCTAAGGCATTCAGGGTGGTTTGATTTGGTTTTACATTATGATTCACTCGCCCCCAAATACGTTTTAATGTAGAGACACTTAATAAGGTGCCTGATTTGGAGTGAATTTCGTTGGCAAGATTTTCAAAATCCAATGTTGACCAATGCTCACTTGATCCTTTATCGAATTTTTTCTCGACCATTTGCAAGCAGATGTTTATGGTTTCTGATAAATCTATCATACTGGTTTTAAGTCGTTTGGTATAGATGAACGAACATGAATAAAAATGAACATAAAAAATGAGGTCATTTTTTCGCTTTGACTTTAGATTGGATCAAAATATGGAAATCCAGTGATTTCTATGCAATCCAAAAATATAGTATTCAAAATGAAAAAATCACTTTACTTTTTCGCAACCTTAGTTTTATTTCTTTTGCCCAAAACGTACTCCCAAGAAATTTATGTGGATTCACAAAATGGAAATGATACGTATGTTGGCGATCTGGAAGCCCCTTTCAAATCTTTATCAAATGCCATTGCATATGTCAATTCGTTGACGGGGAAAGGTACTATAACCATTAAGTTGTTTCCTGGCCTATATGTATTGAACAAAAGACTTGATATCAATCCGGTTAGAATGATGACCGATTCTACCCGTTTTGTCATTGAAGCGGTTCATATGCCCGATGATGCGGATTGGTCACAAGAAAAAATGCCCAAAATCCAATCGGTGTCATCGAACAATTCTGAAACTCAATTTCCGCATGCCACGGGATTTTTGGTCTCTTCAGCATATGTTACCATAAGGGGCCTAAAGTTTTTAGGAAATGCCAATCCTGCGGTGAACTATTACTATCCTATTTCGAAGGAAAATCAAGAGCTTGCCGATTTAGAAGTTTCGCAATGTTACTTTATCGGTAACAAAGAAACTGCTCCGATTCAGGGCGGTGTCTGGGCCCATGGTCAGAACAATTCGGTAGCCAATTGCGTATTTTACGAGTGCCGAAATGCAGTGCTGTTCTTTAACAATGTCGATGGATTCAATATAAGTAATTCTATTGTCTATGGAGCTTACGAAAGTGCTTTTTGGTTTGGTCCTAAAGACTACGAATTTTCGTTCAATAACAATGTAATTGTAAACAACAATAACTTTTTAGTAGGGCCAAAGAACCTGAAATATTCTTCGGTATTTTCTAATAGTATAATTGCCAATAATAAAGGATACGTTGGCTATTGGTCGAGGGATGAACAGCGGGTACTTGAGTTAAAAAACCCCGATATCAAAGAGAACGGACTTTTAAAATCAGGGGAATTCAATTTAAAATTGAATGATGCCATAAAATTGGATAAGGATCACCTGCATCTAACTGGTGATACCAAAAAGAAGAAAATCAAGGCCGGTATTTTCAAAGATGGATTTAAATAAAGATTCTTAAGAAAATGAAACATAAAACAATAGCAACTTTTTTCATATTTCTTTTCATTTTTTCAGCGACACGTTCACAAGTAGAATTGACCCAGAAAACAGTAAATGATATGGTGAATCAAATTCCAAAACTGATTCAAGAAAATTATGTTTTGACAGATAAAAGAATGCCAATCGCCAATGGTTTTACACAAAAAATCAGATCAAAAAAATATAGGGGTATTAGCAATCCAGACAGTTTGGCCAAAACCCTTACCAGCGACTTACGAGAACTAAGTAATGACAAACATCTCTATGTGAAATATCAGAAACCTGGAGAGAAGCAAGAAGAATTTGGCTGGGACGCTTTGGAGAAGAAGAATCGAATTATAGAAAAGAAACAGAATTTTGGATTCACGGCACTAAAGATTCTGGATGGAAATATAGGTTACCTAAAAATTATTGAATTTATAGGTCTTTATGCCTATTTAAATGACGAATCTTGAGTAAAACTCCGTTAACTGAATATGCAATGTGCCATCAATCCCATCAGAAATCCCGGCCGTGGTTATAACACTTCTGTCGTCGACATATCGTACATCTTTGAGCACCTTGGTTTTCGGATAGTCTTTTCCAGTCCGTTTAAAGTGGAATGAAAAGTTATTTTCGTTTTGTTTTTGGGATTCTAAATTTTTCCATTTTTCGTATGTAGCATTAGTTTTAATCTGCCAATTAACTTCAAATTGAAAAACCCTTGGTCAATTGTACAATTAGCTTTTAATGCCTTTTTTTGTGCCAAAAACAAAAAGGTTCAATGGTAAAGTTGATCACAGATTTAGTATTGGTTTTAGGTATGATTTTGACGTTTTTAGAAATTATTATCTTGCTAAGATTGAAAATCAAACAGTTACCCCATAAAATATTGATTTTTTTTTGGGTTTTCATTCTTGGAACAATTATAAACTTTTATGCGACTCTTTATAGCATAAAATACCTCTATATAGCAACAACTTTTATTGAAAGTGGGGTTAGGTTATTCTTAGCTCCCCTATTATTTCTTTATGTCAAGTCAATTTTTATTGAGAAAAAGGGTTTTTTTAAAATCCATTTATGGCATTTCATTCCTTTTTTGATTTTTACATCATTTATGACATTCCCCAGGGTTATAAATATTGTTGCAGGTAAAGAGGTGTTTACGCATGTGAGATATATAATAACTAACTTGAACTTAGCACTAATCAAGGATATTTATTTTGTTCTTTATGGAATGTTTTCGTTGCGGGTCTTGAATAAGTACCAGAAAGTATCAAAACAGAATTATGCAGTTGAAATTGAGCATAATTTAAAGTGGCTGTATACTTTTCTTATCTGTTTTGTTGGTGTAATTGTTATTGATTTGATATTGACAATATCTGAGATCACTTTGGGGTATATTGTCTTATGGGATGGCTACATTACGGTTTTTGCCTTAATCTGTTCAATTTCATATTTAGGTTACTGTGGATTAAAACAAGCTGTAATCGATTTGCCCGATTTTCTCGTAAAAAAAAATAATTACAAATCTGACAAGAAAAAAATCAGAATTTTAAATCCTGAACAAAAAAAAGAATTAGAAGGTTTGAAATTAGAATTGGAGAAGGTAATGAACGAGAAGAAACCTTATCTATCACAAGATATTACGTTGCAAAAATTGGCAGATTCCATTAATATTTCAGAGCGAAAACTATCACTGCTCTTGAGCGATACCATGAAAACTTCATTTTATAACTTGATAAACAAGTATCGCGTAGAAGATGTAAAAAAAAAATTACATTCTACAGAGTATTCAGAATATTCCTTGGAGGGGATCGGATATTCCAGTGGATTCAATTCAAAGAGTAGTTTTTATAGAATATTCAAGAAAGAAACCCAACTTTCCCCATTGCAGTTCAAGCAAAAGTTATCTTAATAGGTCTCAATAGGCGCAATAAGACCTGAATTGACCAGATAGGTTTTACTTTTCGTGTCAAAATAAATAGACAGATAATATTACATCTTTATCACCATTGTCTGAACTAAATCTATATGCCATGAAGTCTAAAATCAAGATCTATTGTTGGATACTAATTATGACAGTTTTTTTTTGCTGTGAATCAAAAAGAGACAGTTCTAGGGTTACAGTTGGATTACAACCATCTGTAGAAGATACTTTGAATATTAAAATCCCTCAATGGCAAACCGAATACAATGTTCCCGCAGTTGCTGTTGGTTTGATTGAGGACGGACAGGTTAAAATGGCAAAAGTTTATGGGGAACATCAAAAAGGAAGTAAGGCTTCGGTAAATACTATATTCAATGTGGCATCTATTGCAAAAACAGTGGTGGCAATGACAACACTTAAATTAATTGATAATGGCCAATGGGACTTAGATGAGCCATTACATAATTATTGGGTTGATCCAGATGTGATTAATGATTCTTTGTCTTTGCAGTTGACCACACGCCACATACTAAATCATACTACTGGTTTTAAAAATTGGAGAAGGATGTATTCGGATCAAAAACTGAGTTTTGACTTTAAACCTGGAACGCGATATCAATATTCAGGTGAAGGTTTTGAATACCTTTCGGCCGCCTTAGAGAAAAGATTTGATATAAAATGGACTAAGCTTGTAGATTCCCTAGTATTTAAACCAATGGATATGAAAGATGCCACCTTTACCTGGTTAAAAGATGTAGATACTT
Organism: Croceitalea sp. MTPC5; assembly: GCF_036985505.1. Lineage (NCBI taxonomy): Bacteria > Pseudomonadati > Bacteroidota > Flavobacteriia > Flavobacteriales > Flavobacteriaceae > Croceitalea > Croceitalea sp. MTPC5. The sequence continues at coordinate 543,439 of NZ_BTGQ01000002.1, read as the reverse complement.
TGCGCTTTGCCCATTGGTATGATGGTAATGGCATTCAGCACGATGTTTATTACAAAACGCATTGGGTTAGTGCAGCCGATGACTTGTTGGTCACAATTAATGACTTATCTAATTTTGGAATCGAAGTGATGAAAGGAAATTTCATCTCTCAAGATTTATTCAATCAAATGGTAACCCCCCAAATTAAAATTCATAACAATGCTGACTACGGATTGGGATGGACTATAATAAAAGATCTGCCCAATGGAGAATATGCCATCAACCATGATGGTGGTGACGCGGGGGTGGCAACTACTATGGTGTTGTTGCCTAATTCTAAAAATGGGATTATCGTTCTGACCAATGGAGATAATGGTAGTATTATTTGTAAAAAGGTTATTAAAGAGGTAATCGGGGTCGGTAAAGAAATTGTAAATAAAATTTATTGGGGAACTGATATTCCAAACATTGTTGATGTTTCTGAAGAAAGATTGAAAAAATATGCAGGTATTTACAAATCAACCCTTGGCACACAAATGAACTTTATTAAGAAAAAAAATACCTTGGAAGTATACGGTACCGGAATTCCACGGTTAACTTTATATCCTGAATCTGAAAATGCTTTCTTTCCATTAGATTTTGATATACGATTTGTATTCAGAGAAGATGATAAAGGTAATGTCAACTCAATTGATATCGTACAGGGGGGTAAAGTTACTTTGACTGGTATTCGTGAAAATAATCAACCTTAATTATAGGGGATGGCGAAATGGGTAATTCTAATTGTACCCGATTACATCAATGAATTTCTACTTTTTGATTCTCTTTGTATTATTTGGTTCCGAAATGATGAATTACATTTTCTACTGCCATAAATACCGTCTCTATGCACGGTAACGGAAACCGTTCGCAATCTGAAGTAATTTTCAGAGAGATACCAATACCCGTTTAAACCATGGTCACTCCCCCAAGTGTTTTTAAGGATGTAGAACTTTTCTCCATTTCTGTCATAGGTAATACCCACCAAATGCACATTGTGTTCGTCACGGGTCGTTTTTCACTCAAATGCACTTTGACGTTCCTTTTGGGTAATTTGCGCTAAGGTCTCATACTCTCCCTTTATCGTTACATAACCATTGTTCCTGAAATCTTCTTTGGCCCCAATATCACCGTCCCATGCCAAGGTATGGCCATTTTTTATGGCCGCATCGCTAGTGTTGATGAATCGCTTTAGTGGTAAGTTGTAATACGCTTTGTTCCGCCAATTCGCAGAAATGTCCAAAACTACGGCTTGACCAAAAGGCAGATGATTAAAAGAGGCGAGTTCAATATAGTCATCGGCTTTTAAAGGAAGATGATTGTCCGCATATTCTTTTGGTACTTCATCTAGATAATTGTTTAAAATATCGGTAACAATGCCAATTGCCTTCTTTTGATTAAATGAACCTGATTTGATAGTAGCGTCTAAACTTGATTTGATTAAAGTGTTCATCTCATTTTCTGCAGTCATTCTGTCTAGCACTTCCTTCTTGGTCTTAACGGTTGCAAGCTGACCGTCATATATTGATTCTGGTACTGCTCCGTATTTTTCAAATATTTCTAGTACTGAAAATATCAGGTCACCACTATTGAAATGAGATTTTCCATGATTTATCAGATAGTCTTCGGCATTCTCTAGGTAATTGTAATAGACAAAAAAAAACGAAGACAACTCAGGGATATCGTGGCCCAGACGCCATGCTGCGGCTTCTAAGAATGAAGTAGATGCAAAACTCCGGTATTGCGCCGTATATTTTTGATGTTTTAAAGGGGTAGAGGGGACCAGGTGGGTTTGTGTGAAGCCGTTTTGTAGAAACACAACTCTGAACGAGCAGGGCATCTAATGCAACCAAAAATGCTTTTTTGTTTTTTTAAATACTATAGGCTTATTCATTTAAGCTTAAGATCAGCAGATTATCTATTTACATGGTATTTGACGTGGCAAGGGTGTTCTTTTGACGGTGTATTGTGTAGTTTTATTAGTTCAATTTCTTGTAAAGAATCGTTTTATCCTCAGAACTGTGATACCCTGAAACCGAACCGTTAAGATCTCTTTGAAATCTTACTTGATAGCCATTGACCCCTTTAAAGGTATCTTTGTTGAGATAGAAAAGCGGGTAATTCTGACCTTCTAATAGTGCGTAAATGGAGTTTTCTCGTTCATTGAATTTCACTTCTACGTTTAATCCGTTATCAAATTCATAAGTGCCCAAATAGTCTTTTAGGTTATCAACCTCCATAAAATAGTGATACGGGTCAATATCGGTCAATAGTAGTCCTTCACCTGGTGTCCACTTATCGTACTCAATGTAATAGGCCACTTTACGGGCATTGTTGAATCCTTGAATTTTTGCAACCAAATGTAATGCCCCATCAATACCGGCAGAAATCCCAGCCGTGGTTATAACATTTCCGTGGTCGACATAGCGCACATCTTTGAGTACCTCGGTTTTCGGATAGTCTTTTTCCAGTCCGTTCAATGCTGTATGAAACGTGGTTGCTGTTTTATTCTCCAATATTCCTGCTTCTGCAAGTATAAAGGCGCCTGTACAGACTGAAAAGTAGTATTCAATGTTTTCTTGCTTTTGCACCCAATCAATCACTTCATTGTCTTGGTACGCACGGGAAGCGTTTCCACCAAAAAAAGCTAAAATATCGGCCTTTGGCGCAGCTTGTAGGCTGTAATCGGGTACAATTTTCAAAATACCCTGTGATAAAATAGTATCTCTGGTTTTTGAAACGGTAAAAACCTCAAAGCCTGCATAGGAAAAGACTTCCATAGGTCCAGCAAAATCCAAGATTTCAACACCGTCTTGAAGGTAAAACGCTATTTTTTTTGTGGTGTTTTCATGATTTATTTCCAATTCTTTTTTGTCTATAAGTTCCATAGTACAATGGTTGCATGTTCCCGGTTGTTGAAACGTAAGCGCATCGCAATCACTATTGCAAGGTGGGCATACGTATAAAGTTACCTCGTTAGCGCTTTCTTGGGATAGTGTAAATTGAAAAAATAGCAAGAGGGTAACTAAAGAAATGCATTTCATAGTTCGTTGATTTTGTGATGAACTACAAATGTAGGGTCATGCCTAAGACGATGAAAGGACAATAATACGCAGCATAAGGACTATTTTGAAAGGGGCGTAATTTCGGTCGGAAGAACATCCTGATGTTTTTTCAATATAGTGCGCAGTTGGTTGGTACTTTTCAATCCGCATTGTAAGGCTACAAAATCCACTTTATTTTTTTTAGCTAATAAAGCAATCGCTTTTTCGACCCGAATCTTTTCGAGATAACCTCCGATGGTAATACCGCAAGTCTTTTTGAACAAACGTGTCAGGTTTCTTTTACTCATATGCACGTGGTCGGCCAAATCTTCGGCCGTCGGAGCCTCTTTCAAATGGTTGATCAGATAATCTTGGGCATTATGAATACGATGGTCAAGATGGTTTCGATACTGAAGAAAAACACTCAATTGGGGGTCAGAAGCACTTCTTCTAAAATAGATGACCACTTCTTTTGCAATGTCGACGGCTAGTTTTGTTCCGTAAAACTGTTCAAGCAAATAGAGGGAGAGGTCTATGCCCGAAGCCACCCCGGCACTGGAATGGACATTTTTTGAACTCACGAACAATCGATCTTTTAGCAGGTTGATTTTTGGAAATTTTTCGAAAAACCTTTCAAAATACTTCCAATGGGTGGTAGCTGTCTGACCATTGAGAATACCTGTTTCTGCCAGAATAAAGCTTCCGGTACATATAGAGCATATATGCACTCCTTTTTGATATTGCTCAGTAACCCAGTTTAAAAATGGTCGAATGAGTTTAACAAAGTTTTTGTCGGAAATTAAATGATAGTCCAAACCGGGAATAAAAACGATATCACCAGCCTGAAGTTCGATTGACTCAAAAAATTCCAGCCTATTGAAATATAGGCCTGCGCTGGTCTTAATTTCAGTATGGTGATCTAAGGATACAAAATGCAATGCCATCGCTACGCCAGATTCTTTGGCTTCATAGAAAATATGGGCCGGCCCATTAATGTCCAACAAATGTACTTCTGGCGGTATGGTAAAACAGACTTTTCTGATACCATCAAAGTTATTAAACCAAAACTAAAACCTCGATTAGGGAAATGGCAATAACGCCAGTATTTTGATTTTTCACTGTTCTAAAAACGTAAAAAGCTTCTCATTATGAAAAGCTTTTTTTAATTACATATGTTGTTTTGAAAATTTCAATAAGCCATTTCAACAATTTCAGCAGCAACTTCAGGGGTAATGTCTTGATGCTCGCCAAGGGCGGTCATACCTTGGTCGGTAAGGCTTTGGGCAACTTTTTGCGAAAATCCCTCATAGGTGTCGGTATAATCGCGTAATCGTGTTTTTATACCCAATGATTGGTAGAAATCTTCTGTTTTTTGAATTGCTGTTTTGGCTTTTTCTTCCATGGTTCCCTCTTGAATATTGAAAACACGTTCGGCATATTGCGCCAGTTTTTCTTTCTTCGTTTCAAACTTCTTGGTATAGGCGCTGGGTAAGATAATGGCCAACGTTCGGGCATGGTCAATACCATAAAAAGCAGTGAGTTCATGTGCGATCATATGTACGCTCCAATCTGTTGGTACTCCCTTTTGAATATACCCGTTAAGCGCCATGGTACAGCACCACATGAAATTGGAGGCCGCCTTGTAGTCAGTTGGGTCTTTTAGTACCGTTGGGGCAATTTCCATCAAGGTTTGTAGAATGGATTCCGAAAAGCGATCCTGTAACGGTGCGTCGGCAGGGTAGGTCATATATTGTTCCAATACATGGGTAAAGGCATCGGCTACCCCATTGGCCAACTGCCTTTCAGGAATACTGCTTACCACGGTAGGGTCACAAATTGAAAACTCGGGGAACAACCCAGGGCCACCCATGACCATTTTTTCATTGGTCTCTGAACGGCTTACTACCGCACCACTGTTCATTTCACTTCCGGTGGCAGGTAAAGTCAATACCGTACCAAAGGGCAAGCCCTTATAGGTCCTTATTTTTTTTGCCAAAATATCCCAAGGGGTAGCACCTTCGTACAGTGCTGCAGAGGCTAAGAACTTGGTGCCATCAATGACCGAACCACCGCCAACAGCAAGCATGTAACCAATATCCTCTTTTTTAATGATTTCAAGTGCCTTGAGCAGCGTAGTGTATTCTGGGTTGGCTTCAATACCTGAAAACTCAATGAAATCATGGTCTTTAAGTGCTGTCACCACCTGGTCGTAAATACCATTTCTTTTGATACTGCCCCCTCCGTAGAGTACCAATATCTTTTTGTCTTTAGGTACTTCGGTGGCTAATTTTTTCATTTCACCCTTGCCAAAAATCATTTTTGTGGGTACATATAATTCAAAGTTTCGCATAGCTTTATTTTGATTTAATAGTGCTAATTTCTTGATTAGTTATTAAATAAAAATTGATTTATGATAAGAAAACCGTAATTAAGATATCGACATTCAACTTTCGCATTAAGTCTGATAAACCTGTGTTGCTGCTAATCCAAGTATCCCAAATGCTGTATATTCAATACGTTAATCGAAAATTTTAAAGGCTGTCAGCTACGGAAATTATTTTTTGCCCACATATTAAAGGCCAGTTTGGCCAACGCGGTCATAGGCACTATATGTATCATGACGTTCAACCAATACATTTGAAATCAGCTCTAATGCAACCAGTAGGGCGCCCGCTATGTATATTGCTGTATCGCCTAGAAAAGCTAGACCACTGGCTTTTAAAAAATAATCAATATTGTTCTGAAAGCCAACGACTCCTGAAAATGCGGCAATAATTTTTTCAAGTGCTTCCCAAACAAATAGAAGGCCAAATCCAATTCTGACAAGTAAATTCCCCGTATTCATAAAGTTATTTTTATATGGTCTTAGCTTAAAGCATGCCAATATTTTAATCGATTGATTTTTAGATAATTGAAAATTTTAAAATAGTAATGCTTCCTCCCAAAAACTGGACTACTCCATAATACCGTAGCTTGAAGGAATCTATTACTTAATTATAGCTTTTAGCCTTTTTAAGTTGATCATAAAGCATAATAGGCCCTCATATGCTTTTTCAAGATTGATAGCCCAATGCAGTATACGGGGTTTAAAAACATCAAAACTACAATATATTGTAGGTACACATACAACCTTGATATGATAAGCAAATGAATTTCAACAAGTTGTGTTTTTTGAAGGGCTGGCACGATTCTTTCTTCATTAGACAGTGTGTTGTAAGGCCAACGGTATAAAATGTTATTCAGTTTCTCTATAGTGACCTTTTTGTTTACGAGACAATCCAATGGCATTTATGTTGCAGGTGATACGAACGTATTGCGACTCAAAGCTATTTAGAAATGAAATTGTACTAAGCCGATGATAAGAAAACTGATATCTAAAGTGAGGAATCTAGATCCATCACCAAAATCCACTTTAGAAAGTAAGCGGATAAATGAGCATTTGGGGGCAGCATTGCTAAACTTTTCTGATATCACTAAAATAGGCCCAAATCAAATTAAAGCGCTTAAGCAAAAGATTGCTAAGCATAAATTGGTGCTTATCAAGGGAGCCAGGGTCTGGACAGAAAATGAACAAGAAGCATTTACAAAAAAGCTGGGTATATTAGAACAACCAGCGGTATACTCCTTAAATGAGAAGAATGGTATCAATCCTTCATTCAGAAAAAGAAAGACCCGACAAGCAGGGGTTTTATGGCATTCTGATAACTCTTATAATAAAAGGCCGTCGTATTTGAGTGTTTTTCAGATGGTCAGAATACCGCAAGAAGGGGCAAAGACCGCTTTTGCCTCGTTGATCAACCTATATCTAAATTTACCGCTCTCAGAAAAAGAAAAATGGAAAAACTACAAGGTGCTTTATAGGGAAGACATACGGCATCCGTTATTGTGGAAACATCCCTATACGGGAGAAGATACGATTTACTTTGATTTAGGCTTTACCCAAAATATTCTGGATGATTGTAAGACAGGGGGTAAGCTTGCCCTTAAAAAAGTCAATGAAATTGTAACTTACATACATGATGAGCTCTCTCGCGAGGCCTCACTTTATATCCATAATTGGGAGCCTGGTGATGTAATTATAGTTGATAATTACGCCGTATCACATCGGGCGGAATATCTTTTGGATGACGAAGAACGTGTTCTCGTACGGACTACAACAGAGGGTATTTATTTTTGATGAATCATTGTTCTTGCCGAATTGGTCCATATTGGTACAGGGTCGTTACGAAGTTGATCTAGTTAATGGTCTGTGCCTCATAATTGCTGGGGTGCTTCGAAATCATTTGATATTCAAAAAAACACCAAGAAATAGGGGGCACAACTTACACCAAGTAAAAGGTCGGTCTTGAACATATTATCGACATAAACCAGCGAAGTGAGATAATCTCCAGTATATTGTGCACTAAGTGTGAACGGGGTAAACGCTGTTCTCAAAAAGAATTCACCTTAGGTTTTGAACCCGGAACACAAAAATTAGACATTTGGGGAAAGTACACCATTGTAAAACATGAACTTATTGAAAGACTATTGAAGCTTACTTGTTACAAAATGCCGGTATGGGCCAGTGGATTGGGCTAAATCTGGCGCAGTTGCTTCTCTAGCTGTCCATTTTGTTTTAGCATGGACAAGCCTTCTTTAAAGCTTAAATATTTTACCCCTTTGCAAAAATTCGCTTGACTTATTTTTTGCAAAAGAAACCAATGCCTACAGATTTCCTTCCAAGCATAAAAAATGGTGTGCGAAGAATCATAAATATGCGTTGGCTCACTACCCGCACCATTAATTTCGATGATACTGTAGTTGATCCCTTGGGTAAAATCTTCTAAAGAGGTGAGTTTTACATCCAATCTGCCGTAATAAAATTGTGGAACGCCTTGACAAATGGCATTGACCCTTTCCGTCAATTCAGGTGTTATCGCGTTTGATAAATCCAAAAACCGGGCACCAAGGGTATGGCTGCCAAAAGACATCAGGGTAATTTTTTCTTTATTCCCCGGAATGGTTTTCAGGTAGGAACCATACTTTTTTCGAAGTCTATTCAATTGTAGATGGCTTCTTGGGTTTTCAATGATCAATTCCCCAACCGTACTTTTTCCATTACCTGTAATGGTTAGAAATTCTTTTGAAACGATTCCTGTAACATTACCTTTTTTTTCGTTAGGATGCCGCACGTAAAAAATACCTACTTCATTTGGGTGTGAAATGTATTCTTGAATTATGTAATCGGTTTTGTTCTTTTTCAAGTACGCGGCAAGTTCTTCACCGTCATGAATTTTGGCCACACCTAAGCCCTTCATGCCAATATCGGGCTTAATAATGAAGGGGAATGTGATATTTGTAGCGGCGCAGGCCTTCAAAATGGCATTACTATCGGTATTATTTTGAAAATGTAAGGTTTTTGGTATATGCTCTTCAGGAATCATTTTATAGATATCGTCTTTTGATTCCATGGCCATACCGCCATTTTTTATTTTAGGATTGGCGGCATTGAAAAAGAAAAGGGAACGGGATTTAATGGACAGGTATATCCAAATGGGAAAAAGTGGATAATAAATAAACTCCATGGACCAATATTCCCAATGAAAAATACGATAGAAAAATAGATTGAAGTTTTTCATAAGGGCTGCAGTTTCTCCTTTTTAAGGCTTAGGCGCTCTGAGTGGTTGACTTCTTCGGTCAAATCACTGTAATTCATTACAATCTGATTATTGTCTAAAAAAGCCTGGGAAATTGATACTGTCCTGTGGCCCGTTGGCCTATCGATACGAAACCCGCCCAAATTATGGTCTTTTTTATGGAGTTCAAAGATACCCTTAGGGGTTACCTTATCATTATTCTGGGTAAGGTTTTGAAGTGCAAATTGCCGAGAATGCTTTTCTTCAAGGTTGTATAAGGTGGCCGATGACCACAAATGGGGAATATCTTTCGATAATCTCTTTTTATGTTTCCCTCGTCCGTCCCATCGCATATCGTATAACTCGTTCTCATGAAAAAGTACTAAGGTAAAAGGGGCAATGTTGGTCAGGTCCATCGTATCTATTGCCGTAATGGGAAATCTTGAACTTATTATGTCCAAAACAATAAGGCCCCTGCTCTTTTTATATCCTGTTTTTCTTGTATAATTAGTGAAAGCACCATTAAGAAGTACACAAACGGTACCAAATTCATTCGATGCGAACCAAGTACCGCCTGCTTCCCCATCTTTGGGAAAAAGCAAGTTTACGCTGTTTTTTCGCTCTATGATAGGGAGAAAGGCAGAAGGTCGACTTTGATGTTCATCGCGATTTGAGGTGAACACATAAGTGTCTTCTATTCGAACAAAACTTACTGTACACATTTCTTTCTGAATTCTATGGTTGCCGGCGCAATACCAAAAGAGCTTGGTAATGAAAATGGTTGGTCTAAATCTTGAATACCTACTTTCAAAAGCGCTTTGTGGTGTATTACGTGCTCTAAATTGTAAAGAACCTCCCTAAAATATGTTGATTGTACCTCTACGCTTTCGCCATTGAGACGATTTACCAAAAGTAGGTTCTTGTCGGGCCGTTCCAATGCTTCTTGAATAGCATTCAATGCGTCTATCGCTTTATGTACATCGGTTTCAATTTCAATATCCCGGGCTCTATCATCATAATCTATAACGGCTTTATCATAGCCTTTCAATAAGCACTGGTAGAGTTCGATTACATGTCGGGTATGTTGTCCGATACTTGAACCAGAGAGTGCCTCACAGGGCTTTGCGAAACAGTTTTCGGGTAGGTTGGCCAAAACAGTTTTGAGTTGGATAAGGGTATTATAGCTAGTTTCAAACATTTTTTAACGCGCTTTGATAGTGTTTTTTGTAAAAGTGTATGGTTAAATAGCTGGCAAGGGCCAAATAAATAATTCCAAAGATTATATTTAGTGTATAGTTGTATTCCTCATAATATTTTGAGATATAGGTGCCTCCAATAATATATACGCTTACTGCCAAAAAGGAAGCCAAACCTATTGCCAGAATATACGTACTTACGGCAGATAACGATTCATTGACCAGCCTTTTTTTAAGAAAAATGTTGTTCCACGCCAACCAATATGGTATTTGCAGCGGATTTAATATACCGATTACGATACCTAGTAAGAAGGCTGAATTTAAACCTTCAATGGCCTGCACCCCATAACTTCCCGAAGGATCGTCGAAAAAAGCTTTTACCGCCAAAAAAAGAATAAAGAGAATGGCGAAGGGGTAAATACCTTTTTCAATCCTATCACTAAAAGTACCAACCTTGAACTTCTTTAAAAGCAATAACACCACGGCCATTTCAACTAATACCGTAGCCAGGGTAAACAGAAAAGCACTGGTCACCTTACCAGATACCGTTAATTGTAAACTAGTAGTGGTTATGGTACCTAAAGGTAGCGAACCTAAGAAACTGACCCCAAAAGCGGCAAAGAAAATCTTCAAAAGGGTAGGGCGGTTTTTAGTTACCATAAAATTATTTGGCAATTACCTTTGACCAATTTTTATCGGCCTTGGAAATTAGTACTTCAGGGTTTTCTTTCGACCAAGACTCCAAGGTATTGTTTTTTCCAAAATTATAAAATAGAAATAAGCGGCCTTGGCGTATTTCAAAAGTTTCTGGATCTACTTTCACTTTTTTACCACTTACGGCTATAGCATAGGCGCAATAACCTCCATAGGCCGGTAAATATTTTTGGGGATCGGTCATAAACGATTCCAGATTTTTCTTTGACTTGAATCTAAATGTAGCACCTTGATAACCATATTCGAAGTCTTCACTTCCTTTGACGGGACCATCTTCAAAATACGATACAATATCATAACCTTCTAGAAAAAGGTTTTTTTTGGCATTCAAATGGCTTTTTTGGGCTATTGCCAGACTGGTTAAAAGCGTTAAAAATAGAACTAAAGTAGCTTTCATGTTTTCTCGTTTTTTGGTACAAATACTAAAAGGTAACAATTTATGGACTTTTTAGTTGGCTTTATCATAAGTCGATAGACTTTATGATACCTATCATGCTTTAATGCGAATTCGTGAACTGCAAATGGAATCAGCCCACAAGTTATTGTAAGAATATGTGACAACTACGGCATGTTGTAGGATGAGGGTTGCTTGTTTGATATTTAAAATTCTGAAATACAGTGTTTTACATTTTATTTGATTCTTGGCACAAAGATTTCTTAGTTACGATTGAACATATCTAATGAACAAGAATGCTTATGAAAACAACCATTAACCCAGATAATTGGATTCGAGATTATTACGATTATCTATTCAATTATGCAAAGAAGAAGATTTCTGATGAGAGTAAAGTGGAAGATCTTATACAAGACACTTTTATTGCAGGTTTGCGTTCTATGAAGAATTTCAGTCAAAAGTCAACCGAGAAAACATGGATTACCTCTATTTTGAAACATAAGATCATTGATTATTATAGGGCACAACAGACTGCTAAGGGTAAAATTGAGAGAAACATGCTTTCAAATGAAGAATATTTTCAAAAATATTTCAAAGAACCCGCCTGTATAATGGAAGAGGAAACTAAGTTTGATTATGTGGCAGAAAACAATCTTTTTTCGGCCAGGTTGTCACGATCTTTAGACAAGTTACCTAAAAAACAGGCGAAGGTATTTGAGATGAAAGTGATGAAGGAGTATGATACGGATGCCATCAGTGAAATCTTGAATATATCCCGCAATAATGTTTGGGTTTTGGTTTCCAGGGCCAAGAAAAACCTAGCCTCGGAGTTTGCCGAATATCGAAATGCCATTTGATTCAGGTGTATATTGTAGGGTTTAGTTGTGGCCAAGGGGTTCCCTTGGCACAACGGTAAGTTTGACGCACCTTTGCTCGGTACAATGAATTCTCTAAGATTACTTAATTAGGAATTTGATTTTGCCTTTTTAAGTAAAAAGATTTTCTTTGATGATTCCTAATTTCTTAATTCTGAAATCCAGGGTGTTGGGGTGTAGTTTTAAGATTTCAGCAGCACCTCCGGCACCCCTGATCTTGCCTTTACAATACTTAAGGGTATAGATGATCTGTTCCCTTTCGACATCTTCAAGTGATCGCAATTCGTGCCCCTTTTTGTTTTCTTCCTCATTGACCAATTGATCGCTCAGATCAAGATGAACGGTACCGTTGGTAGCCAATAATAAGGCCCTATCGATATAATGTTGAAGCTCCCTGATATTACCTGGCCATTGATAGGTTTTCATTTTTTTAAGGCTGAAATCATCAAATTCCATATTTGGTTTGTTGAATTTGCTTATGCCCCTTTTTAGAAAATAGTTGGCCAACGGAACGATATCTTCTTTGCGTTCCCTTAGTGGAGGTACTTTAATAGGAAAGACATTTAACCTAAAATAAAGGTCTGCCCTAAAATTACCTTCCTTTACTTCATCCGCGAGGTTTTTATTGGTAGCTGCGATTACGCGTACATCTATTTTTTTCTGAATCGAACCGCCTACCGTCTCAATCTCTTTTTCTTGGAGACAACGCAACAGTTTTGATTGGCTAGGCAAAGGCAGTTCACCTATTTCATCCAAAAAAATAGTTCCCCCGTTGGCTTGTTCAAACTTACCGATACGTTTTTCAGTGGCGCCGGTAAAACTACCTTTTTCATGTCCGAATAAGACAGATTCAATAAGTTCTGATGGTAACGTGGCACAATTTACCTTTACAAGACTTTTATTGCTGCGATTTGATGACTTAAATAGCGCTTCCATCATCAATTCTTTGCCCACACCGGTCTCCCCTTCAATAAGCACCGTTACATCGGTGTTGGCAACTTGTTTGATCATGGTCAATACATTCTTGAGCGGCATGCTTTCACCAACGATATGTTGTGATAAATCGATATCCTTCTTTACTACATCAACAGGTAAAGAACGATTTGAATTGCTCTGCAATTTTGTGAAAGCCAACTCTAAAGCCACTCGAATATCACGTTTATCAAAAGGTTTCAGAATGTAGCCCAATGGCTCGGTTTCATTCATTTTCTTTAAAATGGATGAATCTGAGTAAGAAGTAATATAGAGAAAAGGAATACTGTGCTTGTTTTTCAAGACCCCGGCAAGTTCAATACCATTGGAGTCACCTAAAATATTAATGTCAAGCAGTGCTAAATCGGGTTTTTCGCTTGTTATGGCACGAAGTGCCTCATCGGCACTTTTAGCCATTGCCGTTACGGCATAGCCAAGGTTCGAAGTTATCCTTCGAATATCTTGTGAGATAATAAACTCATCCTCAACAATTAGCAATTTACCTGACATGTTACTTATTGTTGTATTTGTTAATGCTTAAACAAAATGCACGTTTAGTCTTCATATTATTACTTTTAAGGAAAACTCACTGAGTGTATTGCTATTACTTCATAGGAACCGTTTGAATATTCCAAATCTTATTCAGAAGTCTGAAAGTTGTATAAGTCCCCGAAAGCAGGTTTTTAGAGTGCATCGGTAACACTAGATACTAAGAAAGCAAAAATAAACAAGGCAGGAGAATTTTGTGAAAAAAAATACTTTTTTCGATTTGATGGTTTTTTTCCAATTAAAATTTCAGGTTATTGAAGATAATTTCATGCTTTTTGTTTAACGATCTGACTGACATCCACTGTGCTCTTTTTCGCTTAATATCAACCAATTAAAAATTGATGGGAAGATTATTCAGGCCAAATATGAATTTCTTTTTTTGGTAGATCAGTATTAAAAACCTAAATAGTGTGATAGTACAATATCTTGTATGTATACCATAGTATCAAAGAACCACTGTAATTTATAAAACACTTATTATCAATTAGTTGAAATTATATGCTTTTCTGGCACAACCTTGGCTTGTAGCTAATCAATTATGATTATCCAACGAGAACATTTAAGGTATGATTGATCAATATGTAAATAAATCGGATGGTAGTATTCTAATCTACACTGACTTTTCAAATATTTCGTATCGCCCCTTGTTTATGGATTCCGCATTTTATAAGGTGGTATTCTGTGAATCGGGCAGTGCGAATATTATTGTTGATGGAAAAGAATTCGAGCTAAAGGAAAATGAACTATTATTTTGCAAACCCCTGCAAAGCTTGAGTGTCCCTAATTTGAGATCGAAGAACCTAAAAGCAGTTGCCTTCAATAAAACCTTTTTCTCACTACAAGACAATGATGAAGAGGTATCTTTCTACTGGTTTTGGTATTATGGCCCAAAGCAACCACTTAAAATAACGCTTAAAGATGGCGAAGCATCTGAATATGCAACGATGTTCAACTGTTTTTTAGATGAATTCAATAAACGCGATAAGCTATGTGAAGAAATGTTACGGTACGTTTTGAAAAGACTATTTGTCAAAACCAATACCATAGTCTTAGATGATAACTGCCTTCCCTTTATTCGGCAAAACCAACTGCAGACCATACGAAGGTATAATGATTTGATCGAGAATCACTTTCGCGAGAAGCATCAAGTGGCAGAATATGCTTCAATGCTTTCTAAGTCCCCTAAAACATTGGCCAACCTATTTAAGCGGTATGGTACAAAACCACCTTCAAGGGTATTGCATGAACGAATCGTTTTAGAGGCTAAAAGGCTTCTCTTGAATACCCCTAAAACAGCAGATCAGATAACCCATGAGCTGGGTTACCAACATGCCGGACATTTTTCTAGGTTCTTTAAGAAGCATGTAGGCATGACACCCATCGATTATCGCAATAAAAATGTAGAAAGCCTTGATAAGGGTACTTTGAATTTAAACAACGAAGCTATATGAAATCAATACAATCATCGCAATTTAAGAGAACGATCATGCTCGTTCGGTACTGTTTGGAATATTTTGGGGCCTATTTTAAATTTAAGGTCAAAGACCCGGTTTTGAGAAATTTTAATGCATTACTATCAGGAGTACTATAGCAGTTGAATTGAGCATGATCAATTTGTTTTCATCCAACAGTATCCAATTTTAAGGATTGCCAGGGGATAAGGGAGCAAAGTGATTTCCTGAAATTTGGCAATTCGAGATAGAATTAGTGTTTGGTTAGGTTGGTTAGTTTGTCAAAGAGGGCTACGAGAGCCCTCTTTGCAAGCTAAAAATTACAAAAAGGCGAGGGGGAAGGTTGAAATCCTTATATGAAGCTGGAAATCCAATGGTACCATCCGCGAAAATGTAGGCATCCATTAAACTGAATTACTTGTTATATTTAAAGATTTCCCATATATGTTTTTAATCGTTCATTACAATTCGATTCGAAGAACACCCGTGGTGATTACATGAAACATATTCTTAAAAGTCATAAACTAAAGAACCCTAATAGTTAACCTAAAAACTACACTAATGAAAATTGCAATCAATGGAATGGGCCGTATCGGACGGGCTGCATTAAAGATTATTTCAGAGACCGATGGCATAGAAGTCGTAGCCGTAAATGACATTGTACCCATAGACAACATTGTTTACTTGTTGAAATATGATTCAGTATACGGCATTTACCAAAATGAGGTTGACTATACTGATGATGGCAACCTTATGGTCAATGGAGGACAAATAGCCTACAGTAGTGAGCGTAACCCTGAGAACTTGCCATGGAAAACCAATGGCGTAGACCTCGTAATCGAGAGTACGGGTGTATTTACCCAACATGAAGATGCCGAAAAGCATATACGTGCCGGTGCGAAAACCGTTATTATTTCCGCCCCGACAAAAAGTATCGACACCCCTACGGTAGTACATGGGGTAAACTCACAAGATGGCCATACCAGTATATTTTCGTGTGCAAGCTGCACGACCAATAATATCAGTCCGATCGTAGAAATTTTGGGAAGACGAATAGGGGTTCATAAAGCCATAATGACCACTGTTCACGCCTATACTGCGTCACAGGCCATGGTCGATGGACCTTCAAAGAAAAATTTCAGGATGGGTAGGGCCGGTGCTGCAAATATAGTACCCACCACTACAGGGGCTGCAATAGCCACCACCAAAGCTTTGCCAGAATATTCCGGTAAATTTGATGGCGTTGCCATTCGCGTTCCAATCCCTGTTGGTTCGCTTTCCGATATGACCTTTGTTTTGGCCAAACCGGCTACGGTCGAAGAGGTAAATGCAATTTTGGTCGAAGAGGCAAATACCGAACGTTATGCCGATGTACTTGATGTAACAACAGCACCTATAGTATCTTCAGATATTGTTCAAAGCCCTTTTGCCTCTACGGTTGACTTGAGTATGACCAGAGTCGTAGATGGTGATTTACTCAAAATAATGACCTGGTATGACAACGAGTGGGGCTTTACCAATCAAATGGTGCGTCAAATCCTAGAAATCAAGAACCAATGAGAAAAAGCATAATCTTAGGTATCGTAACAAGCATGACGGTTTTCTTTGGTATTGCCCAAGAAATGGGCCATATTAAACCGTTACAAAGAAAAATACCGGCCAATCTTGAAGCCACTGAAAAATCGGTAGCCAAACTTTATCAAAAAGTGCTACCAGCCGTTGTAACCATATATACCCAATCAACGATTATCTCTAATAAAGGACCTGGGCGCCGAGGTGGATTGGGATCTGGGGTTTTAGTGTCAGGTGATTGTCATATTCTTACAGCGGCACATGTTGTAAATGGCTCCACGGATATCATGGTCAAGACCCAAGACGGTAAACTTCGAAAGGCAACGGTTTTGTTCAGTGAACCTACTGCCGACATTGCCTTATTAAAATTGGAGATTCCTGATAAGACACTCTATCATGCCACCATGGGTGATTCAGATAATTTGGCCGTTGGTCAAAATATCTACGCCATTGGAAGTCCGTACGGAATGGAAAATTCTTTTTCATCAGGAATCATCTCTGCCTTTAGGGGGTTTGATAAAATCTATGACGGCTCTGTAAAAGTGGAGTTTTTACAAACCGATGCGGCAATAAACTCCGGTAACAGTGGAGGCCCTTTATTCAACTCACAAGGGGAAGTCGTCGGTATAGCATCTAGTATATTGACCGTTTCAGGTGGTTTTCAGGGTATTGGTATGGCAGTGACCATCAACACCGCAAAAAATATTCTGTCGTTTGAAGATAGACCTTGGATAGGGATAGATGGGGTGTTGTTGCAACAAGAGGAATTCGCCAAGGTCTTCAACAGGGAACTTCCGGGCGGTGTTTTGGTACAAAGCGTTGCAGTGGGTAGTCCCGCTGAAAAGGCAGGCCTCAAAGCAGGCTTCATCAATGCTGAAGTAGCCGGAAGAAAATTGGTTCTAGGCGGGGATATCATTATTTCCATCGATGACCATGCGACCTGCCATATTGAATGCTTGCAAGAGGCAACGCGTCAAAAGGCCGATAAGAACAAAATGGTGATACGTTATTTACGCGAGGGTAAAGAATACAGTGTTGATATCGATGTATCAGAAACTAGACGCAATTTTTTAGAGACCGAATAAAATTTAGACTATGAACAAACCAGCACTTTTAAAAATACTGATCTGCTTTTTTCTAACGGTATCCACCTCAAAAACACTTTCGGCACAAGACCGATTGCCTGCGAAACAAATCGCCCACACCTTCTATGGCTTAGGGGATTATGGGGCAAACCAAAATTCGGCTGAAGCGCAAAGGAATTTGGATGCCCTCGCGGCTAAAGTTGCTTCAGGGGCAACAAAAAATACCACGGTACTGTTCTTAGGCAACAGTGCTTCAAAAAAGGGATTCCCCTCCAAAGGCGGTGAGTCGTACAAGACCGCTGAGGCAAATCTGACCACCTTGATAAATATGGCCAAGGGTTTTGATGGCAAAACGATTTTTGTGCCTGGTGATGAAGATTGGGCTTCTGGCCTTTCAGGTATCGAGAATCAAAAAAAGTATATTACGAAAGCCTTGGGTAAGAAGAGTTTTTTACCCAAAGATGGATGCCCTATTGAACGAATCGAGGTCAATGAACAAGTCGATTTGTTGATTTTAGACTCGCGATGGGCGATTATGGACTGGAACCGTTACCCGGGAATCAACCTTCATTGCGAAATAAGGACCAAAGAAGAGTTTTACGTTGAAGTAGAAAGTAATATCAAAAAAAGCGAAGGCAAAACGGTACTTGTGGCCATGCACTACCCCGCTCAGAGTTATGGGCGTTATGGGGCACGATTCAGTTTTGGCATCAATCCGAAAGATTTAAGTAATCAAAAATATAAAGAGTTCAGTCGACGGCTAATTACCATTGCCAGACAGGCCGATAATGTCGTTTTTTTAAGCGCACATGACAAAAACCTTCAGTTTTTTAGGGAGAAAGGTATTCCGATGATCATAGCGGGCGCTGGCGCAAAAGCCGAGCGTGTCGCAGCTAAAAAAGATGGCTTCGGTTCATCGAACTTGGGTTTTACGAAAATTACGCAATTTACCGATGGTTCGCTTTGGGTCAGTTTTTTTGACAACACCAATAATTATGCATTCAGTGTTTTTGATAAAGAAATACGCGCTGCCGATAAAGAGGATACTGCTACCATTGATTATAAAGAGCGTGAAACGCCCCAATATGTCAAGGCATCCATATATACCGAAGAAGAATTAAAAAGATCGGGTTTTTACAAGGCTCTTTGGGGTGCCCACTATAGAAAGGACTACAGTACGAAAATTAATGCCAAAACCGCATTATTGGACACGTTGTATGGAGGTTTGAAACCCCTAAGAAAGGGTGGGGGGCATCAAACCAATTCCCTTAGGCTTATTAATACCGAAGGAAGGGAATTTGCCCTGCGTAGCGTTAAAAAAAGTGCATTGCGCTTTATTCAATATTTTCTTTTCAAAACGGAATATTTGAAACCCGATGTCGAAGAGACGTATTTTGTACAATTACTTCAAGATTACTGGACGACCGCAAACCCTTATGGCGCATTGACTATAGGCGATTTGGCCGATGCAGTTGGTATATTACACCCGAATCCTGAATTGTATTACATACCCAAACAAGAAGCGCTAGGGGGGTACAATGAAGATTATGGTGATAAGCTGTACTTTATTGAAGAGCGATTGACCAAAGGGCAAGAAGATGTGACCACTTTAGGCGAAAGTGATAAAATTGTAAGCACATTGAAACTATTCGAAGAATTACGGGATAAAGAGGGCTTAAGTATTGACGAGAAATTATACATTCGAACCCGAATCTTCGACAACCTTATTGGTGATTGGGATCGTCATGCCGATCAATGGAAGTGGGCAAAGTATAAAAGGGAAGATGGTACTTCGTTTTACAAACCCATTCCAAGGGATCGGGATCAGGTATATTCAGATTTTGACGGCTTTATTTTACGTTCCTTAACGGTTTTGACCCCTCCCTTGCGTTTTATGCAACGTTATGATGGTACCTATAATTCGGTGAAGTGGTACAATGATGCCGGTGATGACGTCGATTTAGCGGTATTAAAGAACCATACTAAAGAAGATTGGATTGCCGAGGCCAGGTTCATAAAAAAACATATTACGAATGACATCATTGAAAAGGCATTCAAAAATATACCGCCAGAAATGGATCAAAAGAAAGTGCAACGGGTCAAGACTGCGTTAAAGGGAAGGCTTGCCAACATTGAAAAGAATGCCATTGATGTATATGAATATCTCTCACAGTGCATTCTGGTTACAGGTACCGATGATAAAGACCTTTTTGAGATTTCCAGGGTAGCTGACGGTAAAACCCATATTAAGGGGTATCGCTTTAAAGATGGTGTGAAAGGTGATTTGTTTTGGGATGTGTCTTATGACAATGCCAATACCGGTGAGATTTGGGTGTATGGTCTTGGTGACGAAGATGTGTTTCGGGTATATGGCGATGGAAAAAAACGTATTCACATCAAGATCATTGGTGGAAATGGCAATGATCGCTACGAAGTTGAAAATTCAAAGAACATCAAGGTTTACGACTACAAATCACAAGAAAACACCTTTACGGGCAAAGTACCCAAGATGTTGTCTGATAATGCAGATTTGAACACCTATTATTTTAAAAAGCATAGAAGGGATTTGAGCACATTCACACCTTTGATCGGTTTTGATCCAGATGATGGTTTGGGTGTCGGATTGCAGTATAATTTTCAAAAAAACTCTTTGGTGCGAAACCCATTTACCGATGACCATCATTTAGGGGTGACCTACTTTTTTCAGACTAGGAGTGCGCAAATATTTTATTCGGGAGAATTCGCACATATCTTCAATAATGTGAATTTCGGACTTGAAGCTGGATACAGTAGCTCTAATTTTACAGATAACTTTTTTGGTATCGGTAATGATACCCCAAACTTTGATGACGATTTAGGCACCGATTTCAATAGGGTGCGTAGAGAACGATTCTTTGTAATGCCTTCATTGGTGTTTCGTGGTTATCATGGCAGCGAAGTACGCGTAGGTGTGGGCTATGAAAGTGTTGAAGTAGAACGAACCCTTGGTCGGTTTATTGAAACGGCTGACGTTTCTGAAGATGTTTTTGACGGACAAAGTTTTATAGGTGGTGAGTTCACATATCTATATGATAACCTTGCCCAGTCCATTGTCTCAAAGAGTGGTATTGGTTGGGGTATTACTTTAGGCTATAAAAGCAATATCGATAATGATAGAAGTTTTGCATACGCCCTTCCTTATTTGAGGGCAGCTACCAAAGTGGACAAAAAAGGGGTTTTGGTACTGGCGTCAAAAATGAGGGGACATATCAATTTTGGAAATGATTTTGAATTCTATCAAGGAGCAACTCTTGGCGATGGTGATGGATTGAGGGGTTTTCGACAAGAACGTTTTACAGGAAAAAGGGCGTTTGCACATAGCACGGACCTACGGTTATCTTTAGGACGTCTACGCAATGGGATCATCCCCATTTCAATGGGGGTTTATGGTGGTTTTGATTATGGTAGGGTCTGGATACAAGACGATACCTCTTCAACTTGGCATACCTCACCAGGAGGCGGCATGTATTTCTCCCTAGGTGGTTTTTCTGCCTTGAATCTGGCTTATTTTGCTTCTGATGACGGAGGGCGTTTCACTTTTGGTCTCAGTTTGCCTTTTTAAGTAATAAACCCAAATAATGAAATAGTTCGCGCTATTCAAAAAAAGTTTGCTTATGGAACCCGTAAAACTTTTTGGAATTGCTGATAGCATACAAACGTTGGCATATCAGTCTTGGCTTAAGAACAATGGTATACCCCATGTCTGTTACGATATTGGCGAAAGCGAAGAAAACCAATTCTTATTGTCAAAATACTACAAAAGTGGTCGCCTACGGTTTCCAACATTGGTGGTCAAAAACACAAAACTCAGAAAACCAAAAGAGCAAGACTTGATAGACGTTGTTATACAAGAGGCAACTGCTAACTTGTCGAACGGAAAAACCTTAGTGACCGTAAATGACAAAAAATACACTATAACCAAAAGAAAAATCGACAAGAATATTGTGAAAATCTGTGTACATGGTTTTAAAGATTTTGGGTTATTATGTTTTGAGGTTTACATGGATGCCAACAAAAAACATATTCACGTAGCCGATGAATATAAAAAAGCGGTACTTGGTTTTCTAACCTCATACCAAATCGAAACAGGTATTGATGGAACAATGGAAAAGGACGTATATGAAAAAAAGTATAGTAAATAGTTAACATGGAAGAATGGTATGTACCCATAACCATACTGCCAGGTATCTGCCTGCTTATTTTATCAACCTCGAACATCATGATAGATTTAAGCAGGGAAATCAAACTTTTGATAAAAGATGGGGGCAGTTCTAAACTGATCGAGCGGAAATTGCGGCAGCTTAAACTTATCAATAAAGCGATGGTTTTTCTATATCTTTCAGTAGGTAGTTTTGTGATTTCCGCCCTTTTATTGGGGGTCTCAACTAGCACGGGTATCAACATACAAGCCGCTACCTATATACTCTTTTTAGGTATTTTATTTGCCATGTTGGCATTAGGCAGTTTGATTTTGTATTCATTTAGGGCAGTAAGGTTACGACAAGATCAGTATCATAACAAGTGCTAATTTAAAAAAGAAAACGTGTTTGGCAGTATTTTAGAACATATTAAAGAATACATCGACCTTACCGATTTAGAGATTGAACAATTCACATCGGTTTTAATAGTGAAAAAACTTCGGAAAAGGCAATTCTTAATTGAAGAAGGAGATCGGGTAAACTATCAATACTATGTGGTCAGCGGTTGTTTAAAGGCTTACGAAGTTGATGGTAATGGAGAAGAACATATCATTCAGTTCGCAAGGGAGAATTGGTGGATCAGTGATTTCAAGGCTTTTTTTGATCAAGGGCAATCAAGATTGAATATAGACGCGATAGAGGAATCAACCGTTATTGGAATCGAAAAAAATGATTTGGAAGAACTATATCTTAAAGTGCCCAAGTTTGAAAGGTTCTTTAGGATAAAATTGACCAGGGCCTATGTTGCCTTGCAAAATAGAATACTATCATCGTTGGAAAAAACCAATGAAGAACAATACCTTGAATTTCAACGGGCATATCCGAATATAGAACAACGTATTCCCAATTATATGATTGCAAACTACTTGGGTATAAAGCCTGAAAGTTTGAGTCGAATACGTAAAAGATTGGTTTCTAGATAGTAAGAGTTCAAAGCACTTTGAAAATTGACTTAAGTCAATTTTTTTTCCTAACCCAGATCAACGATTCAAAACAGCTTCACACCTCATCTTTGTAGTGTAATTAAAAACAAAAATAAAAACAACAACAGATGAAAAATTTAAATGTACTTATCGTAACGACTTCACATGATCAATTGGGAAATACAGGTGAAAAGACCGGAGTGTGGATCGAAGAATTAGCTGGACCATATTACGAGTTCAAAGATAGTGGAGCTTCATTGACCATTGTGTCCACAAAAGGGGGAGTGGTGCCTTTAGACCCGAAAAGTGAACTACCCGAGTGGCAAACCGAATTTACAAAGCGATTTTTTAAAGACGACGAAGCGCTTGAGACTATAAAGAATACCAAGCGTGTAGATGAGGTAGATCCTGCTGAATTCGATATCCTGTTCTTTCCGGGGGGGCATGGGCCTATGTGGGATCTAGGTGACAATCCGAAGGTGGCGCAACTCATTCAAGCATTTGATCAAAATGATAGGCCAATCGGTCTAGTATGTCATGGTGTCGTGGCTTTGAAAGGGGTTCAAAATGGTAATGGAACTCCCTTTGTAAAGGGTAAAAGGGTTACCTCATTCACCAATTCAGAAGAAGATGCTGTGGGATTATCGGATGTAGTTCCATTTTTACTCGAAGATGCCCTAAAAGATGAAGGGGCGATTTATAGAAAAGGTGATGACTGGTCTGATTTTGTAATCGAGGATGGAAATTTGGTTACGGGTCAAAACCCACAATCTTCGGTATCGGCAGCAAGAAAAACCATTGAGTTAACAACAATTATTTCATAATCTAAAAAAGAAAATTATGCTTACTACAGAAAAGAGAATTCAAATCGCATCAGATTTTTTTAATGCCTACAAAAATCATGATCTTGATAAGGCCACGGCCTTGGCAACACCAGAAAGTACGTTCAGGTACATTCCCTTGGGTGATAATGGAAAAGGAAAGATCAAAGGAGCGGAAGGTACTACTTGGAAGGGAATCGCCTCAGCCTTAATCGCAGCGTTTCCGGATTTGACCAATGATGTGAAAAATATCTCGATTGACCATCAAGGTAATGCAATTGTACAGGTTTTTATCGGAGGGACCCAAGAGAATGAGATATTGGGCATTCCTAGTCAGGGAAAATACTATAATGTAGAACATTTGTTCCTGCTTAATATCAATGATGATGGTCTGATAGAAAATATCACATGTTACTGGGATAACTGGGACTGGTTTCAACAAATAGGATTCAATCCCGCAGCGTAGTATCGTTGCGTCACGAATATAGAAAACCAAAAAAAGCGTCAAGGGTCAATTCCTTAGCGCTTTTTTTGGTTTATGGGATTATGATTCGCCCTACCATATTAGCGCTGTATTAAATCTTAAACCTTAGAACGGCTCTTAAAGAAAGTCCATTACTATCATCGATAAGTAGAAGGTCATCATTGTTAGAATCGCGCAGATTGACATTTCTGTCCAGAATATACGATGTGCGTACAGAAAATTCGACATGATCCCCGATATGATATTCATATTGGAGTCCTGTTAAAATTAGGGACATATTGATTTGCTCCGCCACGCCATTATCCAAGGTAACCCCGCTTTGTATGTTCGAAGTAAAACCATCTAGCTGTGCGAATAATTTTAGGCGATTTTGTTTTGAAAAATGATACTGCAGATTCGTTTTCGGGACCCCCAGGTTAAAGGACCAATTTGGGTGGAATTTTCTGTAATAACTCACAAAGGGCAAGGGAAAGGGAAACCCACGATTTTGGGAATAGGAAACCCCCAAAATAAGGCGGTAGGGTCTTTTCAAGGTGGTATCGTCTTTCTTGTCTTTTATAAAAACGGCATCACCCGAAAAAAACACATCGTCAAAAGTCAACTCGTCTGCCCTAAGGTTCGAACTGATACCAGGTGTGAACCTGAGGCCCAAACGCCAATCATTTCGTAGCTTTTGGGTGTAGGCGATATTAAGGTCAAGCAATTGAAAACCATTCAGATCTTCAATATCAAAGGGTCTCGGGGTACCGCTGCCATAGATAACATTGATATTACTATAATCCAACCCTAAGAACAAATAGCTTTGTTTCCCATCCAATTTTATGGGGTAGTTGAAAAGAAATCGCAGCCGATTGAACTCAAAGTCGGCAGAAGAAGGTAAAATCGTATAATCTATACGTGCCAAATCCCCTAATTGCCCCCATGTCGATACCGACATTATCGAGGTCAATAGAAGCACTACTAGTTTCTTTTTACTACACATTATGGTAATGGAAAATTGTAGAAATAAAAATCGGGGATTAAAATACACATTTAAAATATGGTGTTCTGCAGTTTGTTGTTTAAAAAGATGTATTGGGCCATAAAAGCTACTTATATTGAAAAAGGATAGCGCTTACTATCGTAAATTTCTTGTTGTAATCAAAGCTGCCGCAGTTGTCCATAAATCGGATGCCAGATTTAAGAGAACATTTATTTGGCGCTTTTATTGTTTTTTCCCTCGAAGTGCCTCTAATTGCCCTTCTAAGGTCTTAATATACGAATCTTTAAGTGCTAACTGTTCTGCAACCTGCTTTTCGGTGAACCGTGGGGTAATGTGTTGCGGACAGTTCCAATCAAATGCATCAATGTGAAAAAGTAATACGCGCTCAGATTGGTAATCATAGTTTTTCAAAGTAAGTTTTTGAATGAGGTCCGGTCGCTGGTTCAGTTCAAATACTTCAGTGGTCGCATATATTTTTAAACGCCTACGTTTCGCATAATCCATCAATATTAAGGCCGTTTTTTTTGAATGGGAAAGGTTGCCTAAGGATATGTATTGCCTATTGCCAGAAAAATCAATAAAGCCCAAAGTTCTGTCATCCAATACCTTCAAAAAACCTTTTGGGCCACCACGATGTTGAATGTAGGGATAACCATTGTCACCCTTGGTGGCCATGTAAAAGCTATCACTATCATCAATATGCATTTTCTCCATTTGGCCAAGCCCTTCTTTATACATTCGCTTTTCAGCTCCTTGGTAAATTGTACGACTTCCGTTCACCGTCTGTTTTGACTTTACATCATCGGTAAAAGCTAAGGTATGATAGTTCATTTCTTCCGTTTTATAATTCTTTAGGTTGCAGTTTTTTCGGAATCATATAAAGACACTACAATTTTCGATCTACTTCATTTATTGCTAGGTCATTGATGCTCGCAAACCGTTTTTTCATCAGCCCATTTGCGTCAAACTCCCAATTTTCATTACCATAAGCGCGGTACCACTGTCCGGTCGCGTCGTGATATTCATATTCGAACCGTACGGCAATCCTATTCTCGGTATGGGCCCAGTATTCTTTCTTCAGCTTATAATCCAGTTCATTTTTCCATTTATCCGCTAAAAAGTTTTGGATTTCATTTCTACCATTTATAAAAAGGTTTCTATTGCGCCATTCGCTATCCTCTGTATAGGCCATTGAGATTTTGATAGGGTCTTGACTGTTCCAAGCGTCTTCTGCCATCTGTATTTTTTGAAGGGCGGTTGCTTTGGTGAAGGGCGGCAAAGGCAATTTTTTTAGTTCCATTATTTAGTGCTTTAATCGTAATTGTTTCGCTATTGTGATTGTAAATCAATTGGTGCGACGCTTAATTCAATGAAATGGTATCCCCATCTAAAGGTATTTCTATGAGTTCATCCAAACCTTTCGTACTAAGCGCGGCTTTCAAATCTTTTCGTTTTACGAAGCAGTGGTTCAACGTGTTCATGTGTACGGTTATAATATCGGATTGTGTGGCATTTCTGTGTACATTATAGATATCTTCTGGGGTCATGGTAATCGCATCCCCCTTTTTATCCCCTTCGATAAATTGGGCACCTCCTGCATTTAAGACAATCACATCAGGTTTATGGGTGTCCAAGGCCTGCTCCACCTCTTCACACCATCTGGTATCGCCAGCGACGTATATTTTTTTGTTGCCATTGTCGAAAACGTATCCAGAAACCGTTCCCATTAGTTTGCCCACCTTGCCAAAACCATGTTGCCCGCCGGTGCGATGTATGGTAATTCCTTCCCATTGCGTCGTGTCGGTGATGACGGTAACATTGGTAAAACCTTGGCTTTTAAGGCGTGCCTCATCAACTGGTTGTACAAAAATGGGTTTGTCTTTGGCAATCATTTCCTGGGCTTTTTGATCCCAATGGTCTAAATGGGTATGCGTGATGAACACAGCATCCACTTCAGTAACAAGTTTGGCTATTTCCGATTCGGTTATGGGTAAGTCCACCATAGGATTTCTAAAGTTGTTTCCTGCGCCGCTAAAGGCCGGAAAGGCCCCTTTTTTAGCGAACATGGGATCGATCAACAGTTTCTTTCCTGCAAAATTCATAACCAAAGTGGCATTTCTCAGTAAGCGTATATCCTCATTTTGCATTCCCAATTCCTTAGATTGGAGTTTATCCAAGAAATTGCGCATTTTTCCAATGATATCATCCCCGTCTTCTTCAAGGGCAAAATGGCCGGTATCATACAAATGAAAGTCAATGCTTTTTAAATCGTTCTTATACGCTTCGGCCCCTGAGGCAGGAAAAAACAGATCCCCTTTGCCCCAAACAATTAAGGTGGGGGGTTGGTATTTTCGTAAATA
The DNA here is from genome assembly GCF_036985505.1 of Croceitalea sp. MTPC5. Classification (NCBI taxonomy): domain Bacteria; kingdom Pseudomonadati; phylum Bacteroidota; class Flavobacteriia; order Flavobacteriales; family Flavobacteriaceae; genus Croceitalea; species Croceitalea sp. MTPC5. The sequence goes on along the minus strand of NZ_BTGQ01000002.1, from coordinate 516,146 downwards.
CGCCTGCCATTTTGGATATTCGTCCAGATTTTTTCGATAGTCATAGAATAAATCAATGTTCATATCTTGGATTTTGGGTCTGGACATCCTGTGAAAATCCATGACCCAGTTGTCTGGATTTATTTTTTCTGGATTTCTGACGCCATGGGTGTACTGCCATTTCAATCCTTCCAAGGTAAAGGCCCCATACAAGGGCTTTCTGTTTTCAGAGGTATTGTTTTCCCAAAGTTTTTTGACATCCCCCCAGGCAGCACCTAGTCCTTCTTCGTAAGCGTTGCCATTTTGTATGATCAGGGCATCGACTTTTTCTGGATGTTTAAGAATAATACGGTACCCAATCGGGGCTCCATAATCTTGCATCATGAAACTGTAAGATGGTAACCCAAAACTTTCTACAAACCGATTCATGATATTACCCAAGTTCTCAAAAGAATAATCGAAATTGTCGGGATCAGGGTAATCACTTTCACCAAACCCAGGGTAATCGGGTGCTATAAGGTAATATTGGTCAGATAAACCGTCAAGAACCTTTCTGTATTGGTGCGATGAGGTCGGAAAACCATGAAGCAGTATTAGTGCTGGATTTTTAGGGTTGCCCGCCTCTCGATAAAAAATGTTTATCCCCTCTATTTCCTTGCTTTTGTAAAGCACAGGTTTTTTTGTAGCCTTTACCCCTTTTGTGGCAATGGCTACCGATGCATTTTTTTCTGAGGTACCCCAGGCTAAACTGATAATGATGAAAAATGCTATAAAAAGTCTCATACTATAAGTTTGATTTTTTGGATTTTTGAAGATGCTATTACTTTAGTCGTATTACTCTTGCAAAGATGTCTCTTAAGGCCTTCAATTTGAATAGCTTGAATACCCTTGTAATGGTACATTTTTCCCGAATTGTGGCTGAAAGGTCCATTGCCACAACTTTTTCTGTGATTTAAGGGTAGGTGAAGCGCATGGACAGTGCGGAGAAATGGATAAGGTATTTCGCATAAATATCGACTAACTTTGCATTCATTTATAATAGAAAGATTAAGCTATGTTGACTTGGAAAGATATTATTGGTTTTAGTGTAAAAGGTAATCCCGAGCCTGACCGTCGTGTTGAAAGAACGGATGCAGAATGGCGCGAAATACTTACTGCAGAGCAATTCAGGATTACACGTAAAAAAGGAACTGAACGACCGCATAGTGGTGAACTGTGCAGCATCTATGATGCAGGAAAGTACAACTGTGTCTGCTGTGACACCCCATTGTTCGATTCTACCATAAAATTTGAATCAGGAACAGGATGGCCAAGTTTTACACAGCCCATTAAAGAAAATGCCATCAAGTATGAAAAAGACTCTTCTTTTGGTATGGTGCGGGTCGAGGTGATGTGTAATACTTGTGATGCCCATCTGGGGCATGTATTTCCTGATGGGCCAGAACCCAGTGGCCTTCGTTATTGCATCAATTCAGAATCGATGAAACTTGATACGGCAATTGAAAGGAACTGACCTATACGTACGACAAACAAACCTGAAAAGTAAATTTTAAATACGTTGAACAAAAGGGTTTTCAAAATGATACAAAAGCTGCCCGAGGGCTATTCTGAAGGTATCTTCGAAAATAGAAAGTATGGTATTACCAAAAAGAGTTTTAACGACGGAAAATCGTATAAGGTGTATGGCGAAGAACTAGGGGGTCGAGATTACGTAAGTTTGAATTACTATAAGACCAAATCACATGAATTTTTGAAACCTTGTGAAATGCCCGAACATAAAGTACTGTATTTCTTGAATAACGTAGTGGTTACGAATTAGTTGAAATAACGTTTTAATATCCAATAGTAAGAAAGAGTAGATGAGCAATTATAAAAAAGCATATATCGCGGGAGGTTGTTTTTGGGGTATGGAAGATCTTTTTAGAACACGCCCAGGTATAATTGATACCGAAGTAGGTTATATAGGTGGCGAGAATGACCACCCGACCTATAAAAACCATCCTGGTCATGCCGAGGGCATTGAATTGACCTATGATCCTGGAAAAACCTCCTTCAAAGGAATCTTGGATTATTTTTTCAGGATACACAACCCGACGACATTAGATCGACAAGGGAATGATATTGGATCCAGCTATCGCTCCGCGATATTCTTTCAAAATGAAGAAGAAAAGGTTGCGGCAGAACAAATCATTAAAATCGTGGAAGACTCCAAAAAATGGGATGGTAATGTGGTCACTACCTTAGAACCCTTTACTGTTTTTTGGCCAGCAGAGCCTGAGCATCAAGACTATTTAGTGCGAATTCCGAATGGCTACACATGTCATTTTGAAAGATTTGAAGAAAGTTTTTTGTAGGCCAGTGACGAAAATTTGGGGTATGGTTTGATAATGAATGGTATGGCTGGTTATGTGGTATGGATTATCAGCTTCAACAAAGGACTATGGTTCCAACCACAAAATCGTTTATAGGTATTATTTTGTCTAAAATAAGTTGTTTATTAAGGTATGAAATTACAGTACACCAGTATTAAGGATGAAAGTGCACTTACCCTCACCAACTTTAATTGCGGACCGTCGCAACAGTTGTTAAAAGATAAAAACCTCTATAAAATCTTATGGAGTAATGGTCATGAGGTCGATATCATAGTTGACGGCTATCGATTGACCTTGAAACACAATCAAATCGTTTTTTGTACGCCTTTGAACGTTTTAGAGATTCCGCGAGATTCTAAGATGTTGGCCCTTGTGTTTAATCGAGAATTTTACTGTATTCGAGACCATGATGCCGAGGTATCTTGCAATGGGTTTTTGTTTTTTGGATCATCCCTACCGCCCGTGATTACGCTAAGTGGTAAAGAGGCAAAAAGCTTTGAGGCCATGTTCTTGATGATTCAAGAAGAATTTGAGACCAAAGACCATATTCAAGGTGAAATGCTTCGGGTACTGTTAAAAAGAATGCTTATAAAGGCTAGTAGGTTGGTGCAAAAAGATTTTCCCGAACCTGAAATTCCCAAACCCCAATTGGATATGGTGCGTCAATACCATGTTTTGGTTGAGCAACATTTTCGTGAAAAACATGCCGTAGCCCAGTATGCGGAATTGTTGTTCAAATCACCTAAGACCTTGAGTAACCTGTTCAAAAAAACCGGTGACAAATCTCCCTTGAAGATTATCAATGAACGAATTGTGCTTGAGGCAAAACGGCTATTGTTTTATTCTGATAAGACCGCTGAGGAAATAGGATACGAATTGGGGTTCAATGAACCCACCCATTTTTCAAAATTTTTCAAAAATCAGGTTGGGCATCCACCCGCAACGTTTAAGAAGAATTTTCAAGAGACCCTGATGTAACCAAAAATAATAGGCCCATCATACATATGACAGGCCTATTGAGAAGTTTGGGTAACTCTTTATGAAGCAAGTTCTACTTCCAATTCAGGTGCCACAGGAAAATCTACTGGAATTTTAGTGGTGTTGTTGATATAATTCGATATGGTCTTGTCGCCGACCAAAGCGATGGTATCAATAAGATTTTCTTTGGTCCAGCCCGCTTCAAAGAAATTTTCGAGAACGTCGGCATCAGTATTGCCACGATTTTCGGTAATGTTTCTGGCCAGTCTTGCAAGTGCATCGAGTTTTGTGTCAAATGAGGCGCGTCCGGCCCTTAATTGTAATATTTGATCATCGTCAAAACCGTTCATCTTACCGATAGCCGTATGGGCCGAAAGGCAGTATTCGCAATTATTGACCTGACTCACGGCAAGGTTGACCACTTCTTTTTCCTTCGCTTTCAATGAGGTTTTTGCGTTTGCGAAATCCAGGTAGTTTTTTAAAGCGTTTTCTGAATGCGCATAGGTTGCAAAAAGGTTAGGGACAAATCCTACTGCTTTTTTAAGGTTGTCAAATATGACTTGATTGTTCGTGCTTACTTCTTCCCTTGTGGGTACATTGAATGTGCTCATAATATTTTATTTTTTAATTAATAATTAGTAAAGGGTATAAATGGCTTTTCAGCATCACAGTGATAGTCTAAATTGGTACTATTGTTACAGTCAATAGTATTGAGGGTAATAGGGGTGACTGTCTTTTCTGATGTTCTGACCAAGTTCACTAAGGCTTTATAAATTGTTTTCATAATATTTTGATTTTAATTATATGACAAAGATGCGCTAGTAATTGCCCTGTAATACTATAGGTTCTTCCTTATCGATTGAAGATTTTTCCCTTTGTTCGATTTTCAACAGGTATACAAGGGTATTCGTAGGTCTAAAGGGCTCGTTAATTTGGTTCAACGGCGTTGAGAGGGGGTTAGGTTGAAGAATGTTAATACCTATATTAAAACAAAAAACCCAATGTCATTGACATTGGGTTTTGTTTTCAATAGTTGATCTGTACTTTAAAATTGAATGGTTCTTAAACCAGGTGTGCCAAATTGCGATATATAGAGAATGCGTCGTTCATCATCTGCCGCAATTCCATTGGGATTTGAGAATGTGGCCACATTCAATTCGCCATCTTGGTTGCCACGTTCCCCTGTACCTGCAAATATTTCTGAAGTACCATCAAACGAAACCTTAAAAATAAAATTATCATTGATGCCCGTAGCATAGATGTTGTCTTCAAAAATGGTCATATATCCAATACCGAATCCTTGGGTTACATTTGGTATGGTGGTAATCAATGAAACCTCACCTGAAGTATCAATGCTCAAAATATCAGCGGTAGCAAAATTTGCGGTGACGATATTGCCTTGACTATCTATGTCTATTCCCACACAACCTGCCAATTTATCAGCTGTTGCAAATACGGAAACCGTCCCATCGGGAGTGATTTTATTTATTACGGGTAAGGCAAAGTTTGCGGCATAAATGTTATCATTGGCATCTATGGTCAAACCTGATGGCCAACCATCTATTTCAGCAACTGCTGAAGTGGTGCCATCTGGTGTTACCTTGAGAAGCACCCCAGAAACCAAATCGTTATTGTTTTCATTGGTAAAATAAAAGTTTCCGTTGCTATCCATTACACCTCCCATTGGCGCTTCGACACCTGAGGCCTTTTCAGAAATAGCACCTGAGGGTGTTATTTGAAAAACCTGGGTTCCATTGTATTTGTTCAAAGCTTGGTCAAAAACACCGAAATTAGAAGCAAAAATCGTTCCGTCAGAACCAACGAAAAGACCATCATTTGCAGGAAAATCAGAACCAATAAGGGTAGCGGCCTCTAACTTGTTGACGAGCTGAAATACTGAAGATGGATTTGACAGTACATAAACGGTTTCATTATCAAACGTGCCCACAGTGAGTACATACGCCACATAATCTTGGTCCGCCACAATGGGTTCTCCCTCAAAGTCGAGCTGACTTTCTGCTAAGTTGATTTGTAGAGCAGAAGCGCTACTCTCTAATTGTAAAAAACTATTTGCCGATAACGCACTTGCACTCTCTTCGTTTACTAAGGCAATGTTTTCACTGAGAACATAAAATACCCTGTATGCCGTAATATTACTGGTGATGCCACCATTAAAATTAACGACTATATCACTTGCGTTTTTGGTGTTGCTTACATCAACGGCATTGGTGATTGTGGCCCTGAATGCCTCTGGCACGAAAACTGGGGTAATCGTCAAGGTTGCATCGTCATCGTCTTCACATGAAAATGAGAGTGAAGCAGTCATTAACAGTAGAATTGAAAATAGCAATACTGTTTTTTTTCGTGTTTTGATCATCTGTTTAAGTTTTAAGATTATTGTGGTAAAACTATGGTTGAGGCAACTTGAAATCGACGCAATGGGTACAAATGGACATTTTTGTGCCCATAAGAAGTGGTTGTGATTTAAAATCTTCGTTTGGTCTCAATAATTTGAAGAATGGTCTTAAGCCTGAGAAAAGTGTTGCTGCCTAACAATAGGAAATCAAACCAAAATAATTTTTGGTCAAAGATGAATTATCCCAAATCTATGATGAATTGAATTTGGTATGTTATAAAAGTTGCTTACCTGTTTCACCATGGTACACTTAAAATGGAATTGTAAAATCATCCGTACTTACCTACGTGTTAATGAACAGGAAAAGGTCCAATAGTATTTTCCCGAAAGGTTTCAAGATAAACGAGTGGTAAGGGTTGCGATAAAAGGCATCATTCTAAAGTGAAGAAAATCAGGTATTTTCAGAATTTAATAGTACATTTAGAAACTACTGTATTTGCCAAAAAGTAAACTATGGCTCACAACGGTTTTCATTTAAATAAACTTATCATTTTATGTGGTATACTGTTTCTCGCCTTGGTAGTAAGTGTTCGTCCGCAAAAAAAAACCACTGAAAGGGATAGCCTGAAAAGACTATTGATAGCGAAAACCCCTGATTCCATACGTTTGGCCACTATGGTGGCGCTAAGCTTGACCTACTACCCTAATCAAATGGACAGTTTTGATTTGAATATCAAAAAAATAAAAGCGTTTGGTAAAAAAACGGGAAACGCGCAGGCTCAAGCAGAGGCATTACACCTATTGGGTATAGCCCACAGAAAAAACAAAGAATACCCCGAGGCCATTCAAAAAGACAGTATGGCGCTTAAAATTTTTGAAGAATCAGGAAACCTCCAAAAGCAAATGGAGGTCAAAAAATCGATGGGGGCCACGTATTCCTTTTCCCGGGCCCATAAAAATGCATTGACATGCTATAAAAATGCCCTGGAACTTGCTAAGGGCTTGAATGATCATGAAAACATCGTCAATATTTCTATAAATATGGCGATTGTATATACTGCTTTGACCCGATATGAAAATGCCTTGGACATTGTATTGCAACAAACCGCATTAGTGGAACAGGGACTGATAACACCAAAATTCCAAATTAAATATCATAGCATTCTGGGTAGTATATATAGCAGAATAGAAGAGAATGGGAAGTCATTGGCCTACTTTAAGAAAGCTTATGAGCTAAGTGTACCTACAGAGTATTATGATGATCAGATAGTGGCCCTGTCCAATCTATCTTACATATATGACAAGGAGAATGATTATACGAGGGCAAAAGAAAGTATTTATAAAGCCTTGGATATCATAGAGCAGCGCGACTTAGAGAAACGCAAACCCGCGATATTGGGTATGATAAGTTCGTTGCATATGGAACGGGGCGAGTATGAAAAATCATCATGCTATTTGTCTGAATCCCTTGCCATAGCCGAGAAACAGAAAGATACCTTTGCCATGGCCAATGTATATTGCAGTCTGGGCAAGTCGTATGTAAAGGGAAAGGCCTTTACCAAGGGAAAGGCGGATTTGGAAAGGGCTAAACTGCTTTTTTCTGCCCTCGCAATGAATCAAGAAGGATTCAATATCCGTTCAGAAATCTTTAAATCACTTTCTTTGATAGACTCGGCCCTTGGTGACGCCACCTCAAGCCTTAATTATTATAAGAAGTACATTGCTTTTCGAGATAGCCTCAAGATCAAGGAGCAAAAGCAGCATATGGAAGAAATGGAGCTTGCCCATGAGAGTGATAAGAAGGATCGAGAGATAGAGCTTCTTTCCGCCGAGAACGAGGTACAGAACCTTAAAGCAGACCAAGAAAGAAATGTTCGAGCGGGCCTTATCATTGGGGGTCTTTTGGTATTATTATTCTTAGGGGTTACCTACAGTAGGTATCGTACAAAGAACAGGGCTATCGCGACCATCGAGGATCAAAAAAGGGCCATCGAGGGCAAAAGCCATGAGAACGAGATGTTGATCAAAGAGATACACCACCGGGTGAAGAATAACCTGCAAATTATTTCAAGCCTTTTAAGCGCCCATTCAAGTTCTACAGAATACGACGAAAAGGTTGACCGCATTATCATGGAGAGCCAGAACAGGATTCGTTCGATGGCACTTATACACCAAAGCCTTTACGCCTCGAACAATTTTTCAAAAGTAGACACCACGAGCTACTTCAACGATTTGATTGAAAACTTGGGGGAATCATATGCACACACGCACAAACACGTGCGTTTTGAATCCGATATACAGGCCGGCGAGATTAAGATGGATCTAGCGGTGCCTTTGGGTCTTATTATAAATGAATTGACTACCAATGCATTCAAATATGCATTCAAGGGATCAAGAATGGATTCGGTGATATCGATAGGGTTCCGTATGACCGCAGATGGGGAATCTTTCGAGCTAGAGGTGTCAGATAACGGCCAAGGGTTGCCCGATGGCTTTGACATGGAGACAACGGAGTCTTTCGGCCTTCAAATGGTAAGGGGGTTGGTCGAACAGTTAAAAGGGAACATTGTGATTGCCGACACGGAAGGGCATGGAACACGTTTCGAGATACTAATAAACTATCGCGAGGCAGCGTAATGAAACAAGTATGATGAAACAGTGCCATTTTTTGGAAAATAGAAGCATAAAGTTCTTGACAATGCTATTTTTACTCTTTACGCTTACTACTCACGTACAATCACAAATGACCACGAGGGATAGTCTGAAATCGGTATTGGCCGGTGACCTTGTGGATTCTGTGCGTATCAATGCCATGATCTTACTGGGTAAGACCTATTATCCTAAACAAATGGATAGCTTTTTATACCATGGCAATGCGTTGCTGGACTTTGGGGAAAAGACCCGAAGTAAAAAAGCAAAAGCCGAGGCACTACATTTATTCGCACTTGCCGATCGTAAGCAAAAAGCGTATCGGAATGCCGTCAAAAACGATAGTAGTGCATTGCACATCTTCAAAGATATCAACGATACGATGGGTCATTCCAGAATGTTAAAATCCATTGCCAAAACCTACGATACTGAAAAGGATTATGATAAATCGGCTGCATATTATGCCAAAGCCCTAGACCTTGCAAAAAGCCTACCAGACCCGAACTGGGTCCTAAAAATTGCGATAGACCACGGTATCGTACTAAGTAAATTAAGCAAATTTGATGAAGCTTTTAAAACATTGACAACAGAGTCTGAGCTTGTTAAAAGGGATGATATCGATTTAGAGTTAAAAATACGCTATCACACGGTTTTAATGGTTTTACATCGGTATCTGAATGAGAATACAAAGGCTATTTTCTATGCTGAAAAGGCATATCAATTTAGCAAGGCATCAAAATTTCATGACAATCATTTGACCCTGATAATCAACCTATGGGATCTCTATCGTTTGGAAGGGGATTCAAAGACATCGCAGAAATATGGGGAAGAGGCCATAGCTTTCTTTGAAAAGCATCCTATTGAACGTTTAGAATACCATATAAATTATAATGGTGCCCGAATGTTCGTGGAAAAAAGGGAGTACGATAAGGCGGAAATATTTTATCTTAAAAACCTGAGCCTTGTAAAAGCGAAAAAAGATTCCACATCCGTTGCCCAGGCATACACAGATCTTGGGGAGTTCTATGTTGAGATCAATCAATATGCCAAAGGTAGAAGGGCTTTGAAGAATGCTGAATCGTTGTTGCAAAATGTACTGTTGGATACTCAGGGCATGGTGATGCGCTATCAAATCTATGAGTATCTCTCGTCTGTAGACTCGGCCCTAGGAGACGCTACCTCAAGCCTTTACCATTACAAGAGGTATGTTGCCTTTAGGGATAGTCTGAAGATAAAGGAGCAAAAGCAGCACATGGTAGAGATGGAACTGGCCTACGAGAGCGATAAGAAAGATAGGGAGATACGGTTGCTCTCTACCAAGAACGAGGTACAGCGGTTAAAGGCCGGCCAAGACCGTAACCTTCGAATAGGCCTTATCATCGGTGGGGCATTGGCCCTTCTTCTGCTGGGGGTCACCTACGGTAAGTACCGTACCAAGAATAGGGTTTTGACGACGATAGCCCAACAGAAAGCGGCCATCGAAGAGAAGAGCCGTGAGAACGAAATGCTGGTGCGTGAGATACACCACCGTGTGAAGAACAACCTGCAGATTACCTCGAGCCTCTTGAACGCCCATACCCATTCCTCGAAACATGATGAAAGGGTGAACCAGATAATCCAAGAGAGCCAGAACAGGATCCGTTCGATGGCCTTGATACATCAGAACCTGTACAGTTCGAACAATTTCTCAAAAGTGGAGACCACTAGCTATTTCAATAACCTTATCGAAAACTTCAGGCAGTCTTATGCGCGGGCGCATAAGTATGTTCGTTTCAAATCGGAAATACAACCAGGGGAGATCAAGATGGACCTCGCCGTTCCCCTAGGGCTCATGCTCAATGAATTGGTCACCAATGCCTTTAAATACGCCTTTAGGGAACCAAGGATGGATGCCACCATAACAATAGACTTCAAAATGGGCCCAGAAGGGGAGTCTTTTGACCTAAAGGTCTCCGACAATGGGTCGGGAATGCCCGATGGCTTTGATATGGATGCCTCTGGGTCGTTTGGGCTACAAATGGTCAGGGGATTGGTGGCACAGTTAAAGGGAAACATCGATTTGGAGCAAACCAACGATCAAGGTACCTGCTTCCATATTTCAGTGAATTATTCACGAGCGGCTTGAAAATACACCTAAACCTTAATTTAGCTATTTCAACTTTATAGAAAGAAATAATGCGATGAGCGACCAAGTTAGTAAGATAAAGAATAGGTATCGTATGACATTAGCAAAAAAAAGAACATTCTTAAAGTGCCTAGTGCCATTTCTTCTGTTCATAATTCCGATAGGGCTTCAGGCACAAAGCATTCCCATCGATAGTATAAAAAAGACCTTGAAGTTAAAACTTGCGGATACCGTTCGGGCGAATAACTTAGAAAAGTTAAGTATTGCCTACACTAAAAAAAATACCGATAGTGCACTTTTTTTTGCGCAACAACTCATGGACTTGAGTGCCAAAAGGAATAACGTAGATTTTAGGATTCGGGCACTTTTCCAATTTGGACATATTTATCGTAAAGAAAAAAACTACCCCTTGGCTATTCAAAAAGATAGTCTTGCAGGGTTGCTGGCTAGAAAAATAGGGGATACCGAAAATGAGGAAAATTCACTCATGTATTTGGCCTTGTCCCATCTTGGAAATGATGATCAAAGTTTGGCTTTTGATTATTTCAATAGGGCATTATCTGTAAAGGAAAGTTACAAAAACACTAATGAACAAGTGATAGCCCACATGAAAGTGGCCAGCCAATATTTAGACTTGCAGAAGTATGATATTGCCCTAAAATTCTTGTTGCCCCTGCTTGAAAAAATGGATAATAAAGACTTGAGTGTAATCTTTAAAATTAGGCTTTATAATTGGATAGGTGGAATCTACAAGGAAATAGGTGAGCTTGAAAAATCCATTACCTTTTTTGAAAAGGTAATCCATCTTAGCAGGAAAGAATCCCAATATAGGGAATTGATTATTGGGTCCCTTAATCTGGCCGGGGTTTTTAGAATATCCGGGGATAGCGAAAAAGCTTTGAAACTTGCCTTTGATGCCTTGGATGTTTCGAGGGAACAAAACCATCTTTTTGAACAAAATATATTAAAATCCATCGGTTACAGTTATTCCGAATTAAAAGAATATGATAATGCTGAAGGGTATTTTCTACAGGCTGCGGAGTTGGTGAAGAAAGACGGAACCGTATATGACATCATCAATGCCGATTGTAGCCTTGGTGAATTCTATGTGAAAGTCGGGAAGTTCGATAAAGGAAAACGGTTATTGGAAAAAAGCAAAGAAGACTTTTCGAAATTGGACAATTTGAGAAAATCGAAAAACCTGATATCACAGATCTATAAGTCACTTTCTAAAATAGACTCCGGTAGAAATGACTATAAAAGCAGTCTGTACCATTATAAAAAGCACATAGAATTAAAAGACAGTATCGCCCTTGATGAACAAAAACAGGAAATAGCGAATCTTGAGATCGCCTATGAAAGTGATAAGAAAGATAGGGAGATACGGTTGCTCTCTACCAAGAACGAGGTACAGCGGTTAAAGGCCGGCCAAGACCGTAACCTTCGAATAGGCCTTGCCATAGGCGGGGCACTGGCCCTTCTTCTGTTGGGGGTCACTTACAGTAAGTACCGTGCCAAGAAAAGGGCGTTGACCACAATAGCCGAACAGAAAACGGCCATCGAAGAGAAGAGCCGCGAGAACGAGATGCTGGTGCGTGAGATACACCACCGTGTGAAGAACAACCTGCAGATCACCTCGAGCCTCTTGAACGCTCATGCACATTCCTCGAAACATGATGCAAGGGTAGACGAGATAATTCAAGAGAGCCAGAACAGGATCCGTTCCATGGCCTTGATACATCAGAACCTGTACAGTTCGAACAATTTCTCAAAAGTGGAGACCACCAATTATTTCAACGACCTTATCGATAATTTGAGGGAATCTTATGTAGATGAAAATAAGAACGTTCGTTTTGAATCTGATATACAACCAGGGGAGATCAAGATGGACCTCGCCGTTCCCCTAGGGCTCATGCTAAATGAATTGGTCACCAATGCCTTTAAATATGCCTTTAGGGAACCAAGGGTGGATGCCACCATAACGATAGATTTCAAAATGGGGCAAGAAGGGAAGTCCTTTGACCTTAAGGTCTCCGACAATGGGTCGGGAATGCCCGATGGCTTTGATATGGATGCCTCAGGGTCGTTTGGGTTACAAATGGTCAGGGGATTGGTAGTACAATTGAAGGGGAATATTGTTTTGGAAAAAACCAATGGTCAAGGCACCTGCTTCCATATTTCAGTGAATTATCCAAAAGCGGCTTAATCTGGTATTTCTACAGTACTGTGTGATGTAAACCGTAGTATCACAATCTTTACATGCTTATCAAAGGTATCGACAAAACTAATTTACACAAGTCGGTATAACTTAACATGTCTAAAACCTAATTGCCAGAGGTAACGGGTAAGTGCTGGATTCTATTTATTGAGAAGTTCTTCTGCAGTTACCAAATCATCTTTGGTACTTAAGGTGACCATATTTTTGGTCATTATGCGTACTATGGGGACTCGTTTTTTCATGAGCGCTAGTATTTAGGTTTCTTATCTTAAAGATACCATGGTACTGTGTCAAAGAACATGATATATGTCATTTGTTTTAATGGTAGAAGAAAAATCATCCTGCGTTGGTTTCTAAGAAAAGCGTAACTTCAAGACGTTACTGTCGAATCAAAACCTCCAAAATGAAAAAGGAAACTTCCCGCAGGTCTTTTTTGAAAAAGGCCACTATAAGTACTGCCATGCTGACGGCTACACCCTATATTTTTTCAAATTCGTACGATGAAAAAATTGTGCTTTCAAGAACGTATCAAGGTTCAAAATCATATACAGCCAACGACCGTATTAATTTGGCACTGATCGGAACGGGTATTCAAGGAATCTATGATACACAATCGGCACTAAGGATTGCCGGTGTTCAATTGGTGGCGGCATGTGATTTGTATACCGGAAGATTGGAAAGGGCAAAAGAACTTTGGGGAGGGTCTATATTCGTAACAAGGGACTATCGTAAAATTTTAGAGCGTAAAGATATTGATGCCGTAATAGTGGCAACGCCCGACCATTGGCACCAAAAGATAACTGTTGAGGCACTTAAGGCTGGCAAGCACGTGTATTGTGAAAAACCGATGGTGCAAAAATTCGAAGAAGGGCAGGCCATTATCAAGGCGCAACAAAATTATGGCAAGATATGCCAAGTGGGTAGTCAGGGGATGTCATCTTTAGGCAATGAAAAGGCAAAGCAATTGTACGAAGAAGGAGCCATCGGTGATATTGTGATGTTGGATATGTATAATGATAGATACTCGGCTGAGGGTGCATGGCAGTATCCGATTCCACCCGATGCAAATCTTAATACCGTTGATTTTGATACTTTTTTGGGCAAGGCCCCCAAAGTACCCTATGAGCCAAAACGCTTTTTCAGATGGCGCAATTACCAAGATTACGGCACGGGTGTTGCCGGCGATCTATTTGTTCATGCTTTCTCAACGCTAAACCATGTTATCAGTTCAAATGGTCCGAATCGGGCAATGGCCACCGGTGGTCTACGATATTGGAACGACGGACGTGATGTGCCCGATGTTTCGATTACCTTGTACGACTATCCGAAAACCGAAACACATGCCGCTTTTAACGCCGTTTTTCGAATCAATTTTATTGCAGGTAATGGCGGCGGTGGCGGTTTCAAATTAATAGGGACCGAAGGTGAAATGGAAGTGGGCCAAAACGAGGTCAAGCTAACGCGCTCAAAATTAGGAATGTTACCCAGTTCATATTCCATGGTGGCCTATACCGAGGCGACGCAAGAAAAAATAAGGAAGGACTACCATAAAGCGGCACTTGAGCCACGGGCTTCAAGCTTGAATACGGGAACAACGGTTTGGAAGGCATCAAACGATTACAGAGGAGGGCATTACGACCATTTCCATAATTTTTTTAATGCGATAAGAACAAAAGGGGAAGTAGTACAAGACCCCACTTTTGGTCTTCGTGCAGCAGGGGCGGCACTCTTGGCCAACGAAAGCTATTTTAAAAACAGACCGGTGGATTGGGATTCCACCGCTATGAAATTGATTTGATGGAAAAGAAAGGGGGCTACCCAAAAAGTTAAAAAAGATGTCATTTCGAGTGCATTCGAGAACTTTGAACATTCAAAATATTTCGACTGAGCTTAATACGGCAATAGTGCAAAAAGCCAGACTTTTTAGACAGCTTTTATATATAAAGGAGTTGGTCAAATCTTAAAGGTGACTAGCGTAATAATACTATGGTATGTAATAGTTTTACTAATCCTATATGTATAAAATGAAGTGGCCCTTTTGGTTCGTGGATGGGCCTACCGCATCCTTGAATTACCCTCTGTATGATTTAAAATACCATTTATGTTCACTGTGAGTGTAACTTTTTTTATCAATTTTGGTTTATATATGCGCTAATATTACCCGCGAGTTCACATTGAAATTTTAGACCCTGTTAATACTGGGTCTAAAAATAACGTATTCCGGTAAAGCAATCCCATTGGTATATTCCTTCCTCATTAATTTTGATAAATTTGTTAGTGAGGTGTCTAAAGAAATCTTGGTTGTAGGACTACTATTTGATTCTCGTCATGAAAGGAGTGCAAATCTTTAAATTTATATAAGCTAGCATGTTTGAGATACAGCGTTTGGGCAATCCTAAAATCAAATCACCCCTTCAGTTAAGTACGGTTAAGGGCGATAATATCTTCAATTTTGTCAATGATGAAGATAGGTTGGTATTCGACCTATCACTGGGGGCTTACGATCACTGTTTAAAGAATAATGAAAAACCTCGCTGTTTAGAGAAAGCAGGCCCAAGACAGCGAATCTATTTTAAACCGGATCAAGTTACGGCCGCTATCGTGACCTGTGGTGGGCTTTGCCCTGGAATAAACAATGTGATTCGTGGTATCGTTATGGCACTACATTATTTTTATGGTGTAAAGAACATATTGGGGGTGCCATACGGGTACGAAGGGCTCAATCCTGAAATGGGCCACGGGTTTGTAGACCTTACCCCTGATAGGGTAAAGGATATACATCAGTTTGGCGGAACCATTTTGGGCTCTTCACGTGGTGGGCAAGACATTCAAGTGATGGTCGATACCTTAGTCGATAATAACATTCAATTATTGTTTGCCATAGGAGGCGATGGAACGTTAAAAGGGGCCAATGCCATTGGTGGGGAGATTATGAAAAGGGGCCTTGATATTAGTGTTGTGGGTATACCAAAGACCATTGATAATGATATTGATATCATTGATAAATCCTTTGGTTTTGAAACTTCATTCGATATTGCAAGTCCCATTTTACGCGATGCCCATAACGAGGCTTCAGGTGCTTTCAATGGCATATCGATAATCAAATTAATGGGGCGCGATAGTGGTTTTATAGCTGCTTCAGCAGCCTTGGCGATGCCCGTAGTAAATTTTGTGCTAGTACCAGAGCTGGATTTTGACTTATACGGTAAACATGGTTTTTTAGAAGCATTGAAGAAAAGGTTGGTAGAAAAACACCATGCGGTCATCGTGGTTGCCGAAGGAGCAGGACAACATCTATTTGAAAAGGAAAGAGTTCGTACCGATGCATCGGGTAATGTGCAACACGATGACATTGGACTATTCTTGAAAGACAAAATAAAGGAGTATTTCAAAGAAAGTTTGCCAACCACCATAAAATATATAGATCCTAGTTACATCATTCGAAGTACAGCTGCAAATTCAAGTGATAGTGTGTTCTGTAGTAGTTTGGCATATCACGCCGTACACGGCGCAATGAGCGGAAAGACCAATTTTGTCGTAGGAAAGGTGAATGACAAGTTTGTCTACCTGCCGATTACTGCGGTAACCTCAAAGAGGAAGAAAATTGATTTGGAAAGTGGTTTTTGGTTTGCGGTACTTCAGAGTACAGGGCAACCTTTCGCAATGTAAATGGAAAAGCCCTCTCGATTGAGAGGGCTTTTCAATATGCACTGACTGATTTTGTAACTAGCCGATAATACCCAATTGATCTAATAAAATACAAATAGGTATGGCAATCAATATCAGAACGAGGGTAAATACCATTAAACGTAAAAACCCTACTAATAACTTATTTCCTAAAGATAGTTGTTCTCCCATCGTTGTTTAATTTGTTTCAATGTACATAATTTAATGGAAAAACGATTGATTTTGAAGGCCTTAATTCGACCAAATGCCTTGTTTTTAGTATGTTCTACAATATTTGGTATGGTAAGGTCAACGTTGCTTACGGCTGAGCTTTTTGGCTAACTCTTCCAATGAAATGCCTTTAGTCTCGGGCATGGCCAATACCACCCATAACAATTGTAAAACCATCATGGCAGAGAAGAAAATAAAGATAGGCCAAGGATTATCTTTAAAAACACCAATTTCACTATCTAAAAAAGTTGGGGTCAGCAATGTTATCAAGGCTGCGAAAACCCAATGGATCCCAGTGCCCCATGATTGCCCATAAGCACGGACTTTGTTCGGGAATATTTCAGATATGAACACCCAAATTACAGCTCCCTGACCTACGGCGTGTGATGCTATAAAGACTAAAATAAAGATTAGGAGGAGTATGGTGCTCGCCCCACTGTAAAAACACCAACCCACCATTGCCAAACTAACGATATAACCTATTGATCCAATATACATGAGTTGTTTTCTACCAAGCTTATCAATCAATGAAATACCTACAAAAGTGAACAACAGATTGATTACCCCGATTGAAATGGAGCTAAATAGTGATTCGCCAGAGGCAAGTCCTGCTCGTTCTAAAATTTCTGGGGCATAGTACAGTATGAAATTAATACCTGAAAGTTGGTTGAAAAATGCCAGAAAGAAAGCTAATAACAGTGATTTGTTGTATTTGCCTGAAAACAACTTTTCTTGAACCGTGGAAGTTGACTCTTGTAGGGCCTTCATTATTTCCGTGAGCCTATTTTTGGCTTCTTCGTGCTGGGTCCCCAATAAACTAAGTGCTTCCAAAACCTTGCTATCACTGCTTTGTTTCAATAGCAACCATCTAGGGCTATTTGGTATTTTGACCACCATTAAGGTGTAGATGAGGGCGGGCAGACCTTCCATGCCCAGCATCCATCGCCAAGCAACGTTTTCTGAAAATAAAATACCGATTAAATAGTTCGAGATAAATGCAATCAATATTCCGAATACGATGTTGAATTGATATGCCGCCGTTAACCTACCTCGATTACCGGCATTTGAGATTTCAGAGATGTATATAGGTGCTGCTACCGAAGATGCCCCGACACCGACACCACCGATAAACCTGAAAAAAGAAAAACTATAAGCCTCAGGTGCCAGTGCCGATCCAACTGCCGAGATAAAGTACAATATCCCGATCCAAAACAATGTTTTCTTTCGACCGAGCCTGTCACAAGGGACGCCACCAAACAGAGCCCCGAAAACGGTACCCCACAATGCCATTGACATAATAAAGATACCATGAAAGGTAAAAAGGCTATCGCCCAAGAACCAATTGGTACCCCAAAGCTCTTTTATGGGTTGGTTTGCACCACTGATCACAACAGTGTCAAATCCGAATAAAAAGCCTGCGAGTGCTGCGGTCAGCGATATTTGTATAATACGTTTGTCCATAGTCTGGTTGGTTTTTGTTAAAGTTAACCAAAACTAAATAAGCGAATTTATGTAATTGAGAACAAGTTCGGTTGCCCCTAGTTTTGATTTGATATAGTTGTGGTTGATGCTACCGACTTGTCGTAAAGCTTTGGGATCGGTGAAAAAGTAATCCAGTGTTTTCTTGAATTCTTCGTTGGTTTCTATAGATAGGATGCCTTTTTTCATGATGAGGTCTTCAGCTTCCTTGAATCCTGAATATTTTGGACCGATAATGACCGGAATCCCAAAAACGGCAGGTTCTAGGGTATTGTGCAGTCCAGTTGCAAATCCACCACCAACATAGGCTACATTCGCATAGCTATAGATTTTTGTCAATAGTCCGATGGTATCAACAATCAAGACATGAGCTTCTTTTAAACTCGAGACGTTTTTCGAAGAATACCTCACAACCTTCTTTTTAATGGAAGTTTCAAGCTTTTGAATGTGGTTGGTTTTGATATTGTGTGGGGCAATCACAAACTTGATTGTATTAGGGGCCTCGTTGATATATGGTGTTATCACGGCTTCATCTTCAGGCCAACTGCTGCCGACCACAAGACAAAATTCGTTGTTTACAAAATCATCCATAATATCAAGTCGATTGTCTGCTTCCAGAATCTTTGAGACGCGATCAAAACGGGTATCCCCACTTACCGTAGTATTTGAAAATCCGATGGAATTCAAAAGCGTTTTAGAATTTTCATCCTGAACAAAAAAGTGGGAGATATTCTTAAGGCTTTTTCGCATAAAACTACCAAAGGGTTTAAAATAGACTTGTCTTTTTGAAAAAATAGCCGAAACCAGAAGGGTGGGTACTTTACCTTTGTTCAATTCATGTAGGTAATTTGGCCAGATTTCGTATTTGATGAAAATAGCTAGATCGGGCTTTACCAAATCAACAAAACGTTTCGCATTGCCAGCGCTGTCCATAGGTAAATAGACAACAACATCAGCAGGGGTTTTATTTTTTTTTACCTCGTAACCCGATGGCGAAAAAAAAGAAAGTACCAAGTTGTGATTAGTATAGGTTTGTTTTAAGCGCTCTAATAGAGGAAGCCCCTGTTCGTACTCACCTAAGGAAGCCGCATGCATCCAGATGGTTTTTTGATTACGTTCAAGATGGGTTTCTAAAATGGAAAATGTTCTTTGCCTTCCCCTGACAAAAAGCTTCATTTTTGGATTAAAGAGGGCAATCAGTTTTAGATAAAACCAAGCAATATGGGTAAGTATGTTGTAGATAATCAGCAAAAAAAGTCTTTGCGCTAAAATACATTTCTTAACTGAAACCTGAATCAAGGCTGCTTATTTTGTTAGTTTTGCAACTCAAAATCATGCAGATGAAAAAGATTCAAATGGTTGACCTCGTTGGTCAATATGAAGAAATTAAAGGACAAGTGGGCGAAGCAATGCAACATGTTTTAGAGACAGCTGCATTCATCAACGGACCAGAGGTTCATGCTTTTCAGAAAGAATTGGAAGCATATCTTGGGGTAAAACACGTCATTCCATGTGCGAATGGCACCGACGCCCTTCAAATTTGCATGATGGGTTTGGGTTTGAAACCCGGTGACGAGGTAATTACAGCTGATTTTACTTTTGCGGCAACAGTTGAAGTGATTGCCTTATTGCAATTGACACCAGTTTTAGTTGATGTGGAGCCCGATACGTTCAATATCGACCCCAAAGCCATCGAGAAGGCCATTACACCCAAGACCAAAGCTATCGTACCAGTACATTTATTTGGCCAATGCGCCAATATGGATGCTATTATGCAGTTGGCCGAAAAACACGATCTTTTTGTGATCGAGGATAACGCCCAAGGTATTGGTGCCAATCACACTTTTAAAAATGGGAGTAAGGCAAAGTCAGGAACCATCGGCCATGTGGCATCAACTTCTTTCTTCCCATCAAAAAATTTGGGTTGTTATGGTGATGGAGGGGCAATATTCACCAATGATGATGACCTGGCGCATACCATTCGAGGTATGGTCAACCATGGTATGTACAAGCGTTACCATCACGATGTAGTAGGGGTGAATTCAAGATTGGATTCGTTACAGGCCGTTGTATTACGGGCCAAACTGCCAAGACTGGATGCTTATAACAATAAGCGTAGGGCAGCGGCTAGAAAATATTCCCATGCCTTTCAGGGCCACCCGGATATCGTCTTGCCCAAAACCGTGAATGGTTGCGAAGGTATCTGCGAAACATGCGATTGTCACGTGTTCCATCAGTACACCTTGCGAATTTTGAAAGAAAAAAGAGACAGTTTGGTGCAACATTTGAATGAAAACAACGTTCCCTGTGGTGTCTATTATCCGATTCCGCTACACAGGCAAAAGGCCTATGTTGATGATCGGTATGACGAAGCGGATTTTCCAGTGACCAACCAATTGGTCAAAGAAGTGATATCGCTTCCAATGCATACGGAGTTAGATGATGAACAGATAGCTTATATCACCAAATTGGTCATTGAGTTCTTAAACAGATAAATGATCATTGACTTGAATAAATAAATAACGACGGATGAAAAAAATACTAGTTACCGGTGGATTGGGGTTCATAGGCTCCCACACGGTGGTAGAACTGCAGAATGAAGGCTTTGAGGTCATCATTATAGATAATTTATCCAATTCCTCTGAAAATGTATTGGATGGTATTGAGGCAATAAGTGGAAAGAGGCCGGTTTTTGAAAAGCTAGACCTTCGTGAGAAGCAAAAAGTACAAGCCTTTTTCGCCGAACATTCCAATATTGGGGGGGTAATCCATTTTGCTGCTTCGAAAGCTGTGGGCGAGAGTGTTGAGAATCCACTGTTGTACTATGAGAATAATCTAGGGGTTTTGGTATATATCTTACAAGAACTCTTGAAGAAAGGCGACTCCAATTTTATCTTCAGTTCTTCTTGTACGGTCTACGGTCAGGCAGATCAAATGCCCATTACCGAAGATGCTCCGGTAAAACCCGCTGAATCCCCATATGGGAATACGAAACAGGTAGGCGAAGAAATCATTAAGGATACTTGTAAGGTGAATCCACAATTGGCGGCCATCGCATTGCGTTATTTTAACCCTATTGGGGCACATCCTTCGGTAGAAATAGGGGAGCTACCGCTTGGTGTTCCACAAAATTTATTGCCCTTTATCACACAAACGGGCATTGGCTTTCGTGAACAGCTTTCGGTTTTTGGGGATGACTATCCAACTGAAGACGGTACCTGTATTCGTGATTACATACATGTTGTTGATGTCGCAAAAGCGCATGTAGCAGCATTGAAACGACTTTTGAATACGGAAAACACTGAAAATTTCGAGGTTTTTAACCTTGGCACGGGAAAAGGAAGTTCGGTTCTTGAAGTGATTGGGAGTTTTGAACGGGTTACTGGCGAGAAATTGAATTACAGGATTGCACCGAGAAGGGAAGGTGATGTTATACAAGCTTATGCCGATACCAAAAAAGCCAATGATGTCTTAGGATGGAAAGCAAAATCCACACTTGATGATGCTATGAAATCAGCATGGGATTGGGAAAAGAAAATACGAAAGGGTACTGAAAAGGCTTCAGTGTAATAAAACCTTAGCAATATTACTTTTTAAAAGGAGGACGATTTCCGTCCTCCTTTTTTTATGTACCTTTTGGTCTTATTTATGTATCAGCCGAATAAAATAAGACCATGAAAAAACAGCTTTTTTTACCCTTATTCCTTATTTCTTTAATGGTATTTGCACAAGACCATTATTTGCACTGCGGAACTATCGTTGACGTTGCTACAGGTAAACTTATCACTGAAAAAACGATTATAGTTTCGGGGGATAAAATCAAAGCGATTGAATCTGGATACCTGACCGGAACCGCAAATGATATCAACATTGATTTGAAAAATAGTGTGGTGATGCCAGGTCTCATCGATATGCATGTACATATTGAAAGTGAGTTTGGCCCTAAAGTTTATATGAAACGATTTTCAGATAACGAGGCCGATACGGCTTTTGAATCTACCGTATATGCCAAAAAAACCTTAATGGCTGGTTTTACCACAATCCGTGATTTGGGTGGTAGCGGAGTGAACATTTCTTTGAGGAAAGCAATAAATAAAGGGATTGTCGATGGTCCGCGAATTTTCACCGCAGGTAAGGCGTTGGCAACGACGGGAGGGCATGCCGACCCTACCAATGGGGTCAATAAAAAACTTCTTGGCGACCCCGGCCCTAAAGAAGGGGTGGTCAACTCTGTTGAGGATGCCAAAAAAGCGGTTAGACAGCGTTATAAGAATGGTGCCGATGTTATCAAGATAACCGCAACAGGGGGCGTGCTAAGCGTTGCTAAAAGCGGTCAAAATCCACAATTCACCATCGAAGAAATAAAGGCCATCGTCTCAACTGCGAAAGATTACGGATTTTCCGTTGCGGCCCACGCACATGGTGATGAGGGTATGCGAAGGGCGGTTTTGGGCGGCGTGACTACTATTGAGCATGGTACCTTGATGGGTGAGGAGACCATGAAATCAATGATCGAAAAGGAATGCTATTTGATTCCGACGATAAGTGCGGGTAAGCAGGTCGCCGAAAAAGCCAAGGTTCCAGGTTTTTTTCCTGAGGTTGTGGCTAAAAAAGCATTGGAGATTGGCCCATTGCATCAGGCCGCGATCAATAGGGCCTATAAAAAAGGGGTCCCTATGGGATTCGGGACGGATGCCGGTGTTTTCCCCCATGGTATGAACGCCATAGAATTTGGGTATTTGCTGGAAGCTGGTATTCCGGTCATGGAATCGTTAAAAGCCGCAACACTTGTCAATGCACGGTTGTTGGGTATGGAAAATCAACTGGGACAATTAAAAGAAGGCTTTCTTGCTGATATTATCGCTGTAGCTGAAAACCCAGGGGACAACGTAAAAACCTTGGAGAGTGTGCGTTTTGTAATGAAAGGGGGAAAGGTGTATAAGCAATAGATAAATTCTTCATTTTAAAATTAAGGATTGAAATACAGCAGCATACTTCAATTGTCTTTTATTTTTTTTATTGGATACTTAGAGTCTATTTCCGGTCAAATTAAAGGTGTTATATTGGATTCTTCTTCGCTTGAAATAGTTCCTTATGCTAATATTTGGATTCAAAAAAGTGATTTCGGTGTTAACTCAGATAAAAATGGAAGGTTTATCCTGCCACAAAGACCATCGGGCAGTTCAGTGCTTTTTTCGGCTTTGGGTTACGTGTCGAAAGAAATCCAATATGGATTAGTAAATGATACCGTTTGGCTAAACCCAAAGATCATTGAACTCAACGAAGTTGTGGTCAAATTGAATATTGAGAGGCGTAAGAGAAAGGTTGTCGAAAAGATAAAACGTTCTAAGGTAGGTCATTATTTACCTGGATTTTCCTCGCCATATACCAGAATGTATGCCAAATACTTTGAATATAAAGAGGGGTATAATAAGACACCTTTTTTAAATAAAATTAGGGTTGTAAGTCGAACAGATTTGCAACATGCGCCTTTCAACATAAAATTGTTAGCTGTCGGAAGAGATGGAAAGCCATCAACGTATATTTATGAAGAGAATATTATCGG
This sequence comes from Croceitalea sp. MTPC5, assembly GCF_036985505.1. NCBI lineage: Bacteria > Pseudomonadati > Bacteroidota > Flavobacteriia > Flavobacteriales > Flavobacteriaceae > Croceitalea > Croceitalea sp. MTPC5. Next base: position 492,527 of record NZ_BTGQ01000002.1, on the reverse strand, counting down.
AGTGGCTGAATCGGGTAAAAAGTTAACTAAGATTGATATATCGAACCTTCAAATACCATTTCCTGAAAAAGGTTTTTTTATTGCTGTAGAATGGCTCTTAGTGAGAGGTAATCAATCCTATTATAATTCGTTTCATCCAGAGATAGGTTTTACCCAAGAGTCAACCGATTTGAATGGTTGGGAGTATAAAAACGGTTCATGGTCAAAAACTTCACCATATATAGGAGAGGTGAAATCCTTCAAAGATAAATTTAAGCTTTTAGCTGTTGAGGTTGTCCTTTCTAATTGAAATAAATCTAAAAATAAACTCGAATAAAGGGAATCAATGGGTCAATGTAAATGCTGTTTTCAGTATCATACAGCACATCATAACGAAGCCCGACGGTAACATTTCGAGAAGAATAACCAATACCTAAGAACAAGGCCGTAAACCAGTAATTTTCTTCAAAACTTCCGGCAACAAGCGTTTCGATTCGTTGGTTTACACGCCACTGTTCCAATTCCGCTGAAAGTTGTATTTGAGGGATAGGATTGAAAAAATTCAATAGGCTCCCTCCGTACGCAATCAGCCTGTCGTCATCGAATTTAGAATAATTAAAGTTCAATCCTATTCCCGTGGCAAAGTCAGTGTTGACCTGATAAAGTGCACTGGGTGCTAGTGAAATGTTAAAGGCGTTATTTGAAACCCCCAAACCAAGTCCCCCTCCGTACCTCACATTTTGCCAAAAATCACTGGTCCCCGTTTGTTGTGAATAAGCACGAGTGTCGTTGAAGAGTAGTATGCAAAACATAATTTTTATGCCTAAAAGAAATTGTTTTGGGGTCATAGCCAAAAGTTTTTCGGTTTGTATTCCACAAGATAAGGTGATATAGGCGATTTGTTGTATTTTTGGTATAAATTCGATGGCACTTTTTGGTAAAGTAAAACAATGGATAAATATTCCTTTTTAAACGCCGCACACACCGCTTTTTTTGCGGAATTATACGATAAATACACTAAAAATCCCGATAGTATTGAGCCAAGTTGGCGTGCTTTTTTTCAGGGTTTTGATTTTGGTATCGAAAGTTCACTTGATGGGCTTGATATCGCTATGGATTCCAATGGCGGGACTACGCTCGTTAATGGGCAACAAGTCGTAGTACCCGACTCGTTGCAAAAAGAGTTTCAGGTAATACGGCTTATTGATGGTTACCGTTCGCGCGGCCATTTGTTTACGCAGACGAATCCGGTAAGGGAACGAAGGCAATACGAACCCACACTAGCCCTTGAAAATTTTGGTCTTTCATCAAATGATTTAGATACTGTTTTTGATGCAGGTAGTATTATCGGTATCGGTTCAAGTTCCCTAAGCCAGATCATAGCACATCTTGAGAGCATTTACTGTGATGCCATCGGCGTCGAATATATGTACATTCGTACTCCTGACCGTATTCAATGGATACAAGATTGGTTGAACGTCAACCATAACCATCCAAAGTTTTCCCCTGATGAAAAAAGGAATATACTTCGAAAACTCAACGAAGCGGTTTCTTTTGAGGGTTTTTTACATACAAAGTATGTAGGGCAGAAGCGTTTTTCCCTCGAAGGGGGCGAGTCACTGATTCCTGCTTTGGATGTTATCATAGAAAAAGCTGCCGATAATGGCGTTAAACAATTCGTGATGGGTATGGCCCATAGGGGTAGGCTGAACGTACTGACCAATATTTTCGGAAAATCGCCAAAAGATATCTTCAGTGAATTTGACGGTAAAGATTATGAAGAGGCAATTTTTGATGGAGATGTCAAATATCATTTAGGATGGACCTCGATGCGTGAAACAGATTCGGGTAAAATGGTCAATATGAACATCGCCCCCAATCCTTCGCATCTAGAAACGGTCAATGGCATTGTTGAGGGTATTGCCAGGGCCAAACAAGATAAAGACCACAGCGATAACAGTTCAGAGGTACTACCTATTCTAGTGCACGGTGATGCGGCATTTGCCGGTCAAGGGGTAGTTTATGAAATTGTGCAAATGGCCCGATTGGAAGGGTATCAAACAGGAGGTACCATACATATTGTAGTGAACAACCAAATCGGGTTTACCACCAATTATCTTGATGCGAGGTCATCTACATACTGTACCGATGTCGGTAAGGTCACCTTATCACCGGTACTTCATGTGAATGCCGATGACGCAGAGGCCGTCGTTCACGCCGCCACCTTTGCGCTGGAATACCGCATGCGGTTTAAACGTGATGTGTTTTTAGACCTATTGGGGTATCGAAAGTATGGGCATAATGAAGGCGATGAACCTAAATTTACACAACCCCTGCTATACAAGGCCATATCAAAACATCCCAACCCTCGGGATATTTATGCTGAAAAGTTGATTTCCGAAGGCATCATCGATGGGGACTATGTAAAGAAATTGGAAGCGGACTATAAGAAAAGCTTGGAAGAAGATCTTATGGATTCGCGCAAAATAGAAAAAACCAGGATCACACCGTTCATGAACGATGAATGGGAAGGTTTTCAACAGAAGACCGAAGATGCCATGCTGAAGCCAATTGCTACAGCCTATGATATCAAGAAATTGGATGCGGTAGCCAAAAGTATTACCACATTGCCAGAAGACACTAAGTTCTTGCGTAAACTGGAACGCTTGGTGCAAGGACGCCATAAAATGTATTTTGAAGACAATAAGTTGGATTGGGCCATGGGTGAATTATTGGCCTACGGTTCTTTGCTTGAAGAGGGTTTTGATGTTAGAATGACGGGTCAAGATGTCGAAAGGGGTACCTTTTCGCATCGGCATGCGGTCATTAAGACGGAAATGCACGAGAAAGAGCTTATACTGTTGAACGAGCTGGGAAAGAATCAGAATGGCAAATTCCATATTTACAATTCATTGCTTTCAGAGTATGCGGTGATGGCCTTTGATTATGGTTATGCGATGGCAAGCCCCAATACACTGACGATTTGGGAAGCACAATTCGGTGATTTCAGTAACGGTGCCCAAATTGTTATCGACCAATACCTGTCTTCGGCCGAAGACAAATGGAAACTGCAGAACGGTCTGGTATTGTTGTTACCCCACGGTTATGAAGGCCAAGGTGCAGAACACTCTTCTGCTCGAATGGAAAGATACTTACAACTATGTGCCAAAGATAATATGTACATGGCCGATGTAACGACACCAGCGAACATGTTTCACTTATTACGAAGACAAATGAAGGCTGAGTTTAGAAAGCCTTTAGTGGTATTTACGCCTAAGAGTTTATTGCGTCACCCTAAAGTAGTCTCTACGAAAGAAGAAATGGCCGAGGGTGGTTTTCAAGAGCTGATAGATGATAAAAATGCGAAGGCGGAAAAGATAAAAACCTTGGTTTTTTGTACCGGAAAGTTCTATTATGATCTTTTGGGCAAACAAGAGGAGCTAGGTCGTGACGATGTGGCCTTGGTGCGTTTAGAACAATTGTTTCCCTTGCCAGTGTCGCAGATGCGCGAAACCATCTCAAAGTACAAAAATGCCAAAGATGTGGTATGGGCTCAAGAAGAACCTAGAAACATGGGGGCTTGGGGGCATTTATTGATGCATTTCGAAGAAGCCAAAACCTTCAGGGTCGCTTCAAGAAGATTTTATGGGGCCCCTGCTGCCGGTAGTGCCGTGAGGTCGCAACGTAGGCATTCTGAAGTAATTGAATATGTCTTTGACAAGAAGAAAGATAATTTTGAAACAAGAAAATAACGAACTCGAAATAAAGTAACAAAAGATGATTCTAGAAATGAAGGTCCCCTCACCGGGAGAGTCAATAACGGAAGTGGAGATTGCGGAATGGTTGGTACAAGATGGGGATTATGTAGAAAAAGACCAAGCAATTGCCGAGGTAGACTCCGATAAAGCCACCTTGGAATTGCCTGCTGAAGAAAGTGGTATCATAACGTTAAAGGCAGAAGAAGGGGATGCGGTTGCCGTTGGTGAGGTAGTTTGTTTGATTGATACCAGTGCAGAAAAACCAGCTGGTAAAGAAGAACCGGAAACCAAAGGGGAAGTAAAGGAAGCACCCAAAAAAGAGGCTGCGGCGGCAGCGCCTGTTGAAAATAAAAAGGAATCCTATGCTACTGGTTCCCCATCACCTGCTGCAAAAAAAATACTTAATGAAAAAGGCATAGCAGCTTCTTCAGTATCGGGTACGGGCCGTGACGGCCGTATAACCAAAGGGGATGCTGTTGCAGCCGTACCTTCAATGGGTACACCTGCCGGTGGAAATAGGGGTGAGTCACGTTCGAAACTATCCATGCTTCGCAGAAAGGTTGCAGAACGTTTGGTTTCCGCTAAAAACGAGACCGCTATGTTGACTACCTTCAATGAAGTCGATATGTCGCCCATTTTTGAGCTCAGAAAAGAATATAAAGAAGCTTTCAAAGAAAAACATGGGGTGAGTCTAGGGTTCATGTCCTTTTTCACGAAAGCCGTTGTACGGGCATTGGAAATGTTTCCTGCGGTAAACTCCATGATTGATGGCAAAGAAATGATTTCTTATGATTTCTGTGATATCAGTATAGCGGTTTCAGGCCCGAAAGGTTTGATGGTGCCTGTTATCAGAAACGCTGAGAATTTATCATTCAGGGGTGTCGAATCTGAGGTGAAACGTTTGGCATTGCGCGCCAGGGATGGGGAAATTACCGTGGACGAAATGACTGGGGGTACCTTTACTATTTCAAATGGCGGGGTCTTTGGATCCATGCTTTCTACTCCGATTATAAATCCACCGCAGAGTGCCATATTGGGAATGCATAATATCGTTGAGCGCCCAATCGTAAAAGATAGCTTAATAGCCATAGCCCCAATCATGTATGTAGCGTTATCTTACGATCATAGAATCATCGATGGCAAAGAATCGGTTGGTTTTTTGGTCGCGATAAAAGATGCTTTAGAAGATCCAGTAGAACTATTAATGGAAGGGGATGCTAAGAAAGCCCTTGAACTTTAATTAAGACCATGGTATTTGTAGAAAGGGAGCGATGAAAGCTCCCTTTTTTGTTTTGATGGTATTGCTATACCTTTAAATAGAGCTGCCTTTTATCATAATCGATAATGGCTTTCCCTTTTTTAAGGATATCGGCCCCTATGATTCCGTCCACAGGTTCCACATGATGGTTGGCCAGTGCCTGATTGACATGGACCAAATCAAAAAGGACCAGTTTATGTTTCTTTTTTTTCCAACTCCCAATTTGAACTTTATTTTTTTTAGAGACAAGGGTTTCCATTTCTGCTGATCCCGCTCCGGCCGCTTTGATATCGGAGGCTTCTGGGGTAAGTTTGAAATAATCGATCTTATCCATACCGATACAGGTGTTTGAAGCACCGGTATCTAAGATAAACCTACCACGCACTGTATTGATTTTTGCCGTTATTTCGAAATGGTTCGTTTTGGCCATGATGATGGCAATTTTTACATACCCTTTTTCTTTAAGCAATTTGCTTAGTGATCTCATTTACGGATGACATGGTTATACGTTTTTAAAGAACGTCAAAAAAATCCAAAATATGGGATAATCGTGCAGTTCATCGAAAAAAAGCAATAAGCATGTCGTTTACTTCGGATTAATCTAAAATAAAGTACTAAATTTTAACGCTTAATTAAGAATTTCCTCACAATTGAACACTGTATGGCTTTCTTGATTTAACAAATCATTTAGTATTAACCAAACCCCACAAAAATGAAACAAAACTATTTTTGTCGCGGTAGTTTCGGACAGGTTTTTCTGACCAAGTTCCATACAACCGTAAGTATTATTTTGATTGCATTTTTAGGCTTGAGCACTGTTCAGGCCCAAGAAATGAAACGAATACCTGGAGAGGTAATCGTAGAACCAATACCAAAAGACCTCAAAGATGCCAACTCTCGAATGGCAATGAGGCAAATGAGCAATGAAGGTGGTCTGGTCAGTTTGGCGGCCCAGAGACCCGCTACGGCCGATCTTCAAATTACCTTTGGCCCAGGTGCCCAAGGAAATGAAGAGGTACAAGAAGCTTTTCAATTTGCCCTGGATATTTGGGCGCGTGAGATCGTATCATCGGTACCTATTCAAATCTTTGCCGATTTTGCCGATCTAGGGCCAGGAGTACTCGCAAGCGCGGGTCCAACGACCTTGGTAAGCAATTTTCCAGGGGCTCCCCTAGAAGATGTATTTTACCCAATAGCTTTGGCAAGTTCGTTGGCGGGTACCGATTTGGCGCCCGATACCGAATTTGATCTGGTCATCAATCTTGGAAATGGTATTCCATTTTATTTTGGCACTGATGGCAATACGCCTCCCGGTCAATTTGATTTTGTGACCATTGCCCTTCATGAAGCGGGTCACGGACTCGGTTTTATTGATGGAGGAAACGTGGATGGCTCGGGAACAGGTAGTATCAATGGTGGTGGTAATCCCTTCGTTTTTGATATTTTCATAGTAGATGGTTCAGGTAATTCCGTTTTGGATATACCTAACCCTTCCGAAGAACTTGGTGATTTTTTTACTAGTGGAGATGTCTTTGTGAACGGCCAGTTTGCCAGAGAAGCCCTGAATGGTAACAATCCTGAGTTATTTGCCCCTAACCCATTTCAAGGTGGGTCGAGTATTGCCCATTGGGATGAGGCTGTATTTCCTACGGGAGACCCGAACTCCCTTATGACACCGCAGGCCGCTCCTGCAGAATCTAATTTTGATATTGGGGATATTACCCGTGGACATTTCAGGGATATGGGATGGGTTTTGGCCGAACAGGCACCTATTGCCGTAGTCCCCTCAGTAATCTCGGAAGAATTGAATGTTGGTGAGTCACTAATAGTTGATTTGACCGTGAACAATATTAGTGAGGCGGCGGTTGACGTTGTGGTGACACCTAGTGACGATGCTATTATTTTTGGCGAGATAAGTCCAGCTGAGTTTACCTTGGCTTTAGACGGTTCTGCCACGGTATCGGTAGAGTTGATTACAGCCGATGTGCCCGCAGGTATTTATGAGGAAGTACTTACGTTTGCAAGTGAGGGTTCTGACCTTACTTTTCAGGTGCCAGTTACCTTGCGTGTTCTTGATGGTACCGAAGTACCTATCATAGAGGTTGATCCTTCGGTATTTGAACTAACTGTTGAACAGTTTCAAATCGAAACTAGGGATTTGGCCATCAATAATATTGGTAATGATGATTTGAGTGTTTTCTTGACCGTTGATCAAAACAATAACGGAGCCGAATTCGCAAAAAGGGCAAAAGCTTTTGATGCCAGTATTGCCACCAATGGAATGAAATCCATAAAAATTGGCCCTACACGTATTAAAAATAAACTAAGTGCCCTGAAAACCGTAGACGGTAGTTTTAATCAAGTCGTCACTGATTTGTTTGCTGAAGATTTTGAAAGTTTCGTTCAAGGTGATATCAATGGACAAGAGGGCTGGTTTGCACAAGGTATTGGTGTATGGACCGTATCAGGTGAGGATGCTTTTGAAGGTGACCAACATCTTCGCGCCATATCCGATGGTTCGGCAGCCCAATCGATTGCATTAAGTCCAAACTTTACATTAGCAGAATCCCCGTTTTCCGTATTGACCGCCCAGGTCAATGTCGAGGGAAGTGGTGTGACTTGGGAGATTATTCCACAGAATACCGTTGAAGGACTGGTTGCGACACGGCTGCGTTTTAACGGCGATGGATCGGTTGATGTGCTAGATGGCGGCGTTGGTGCTTTTGTGCCTATAGACGCCACCGTTCCTGAAGGATATTTTGAAGTGCGTATCGTTGTAGATCGCGATACTTTGGCTTTGAGTGTATTCTTTAATGGTATGTTGGTCCACTCTGGTCAAAGTTTTGCTACGGCCATTGATAATGTAGCCCTTTTATCGTTACTTGAGGCAGAGGGCTCTACCTTTGATGTTGATAATTTGCAGGTCATTGATGGTGATGAAGATGCCTTTTTTCTATCAGTATCACCACAATCGGCTGAAGTACCTTTCGGTGGTTCAACAACAGCTACGGTAACCTTTGATGCCCGTACATTGGAACCTGGTATGTACAATGCTGCTATCAATATCTCTAGTAATGACCCTGCGAATCCATTTATCGTTGTGCCTGTGAGCCTAACTGTAGTAGGTCCACCGGTAATCCTGATAAATCCTGGGTCGTTGAGTGCAGCGGTCGATATAGCGGTTGATGATCCGCCTACGGCTGAAAGAACATTGACAATTTCGAATACTGGTAGTAACCCCTTGGAGTTTACCACATCTATAGGTGCTCCAACCTTCACACCTCCCGAAGATGAAGCCAATGATGCACTTTTGGCGCAATTGGACAGAAGTATTTATGGTGGCGGATCAGCATCGAGTGGTAGCTATAAAGCGGTAGAAGTAACCCAAAAGACCAAGAAATTTGAGGTCAATAGTGTAGGGAATACCATTTTGGAGAATGCTACCCAAGTAACAGATTCACTATTTTATGACACCGGTATAGATTTTCCAAATGGCTTCGGTGGTATTGAAGGGGTCGGTATATCGACTGCCGTCCTTTTTGTTGTAGATTCTGAGGAATTTACGTTGACTTCGTTTAGAAATGCTTACAGAACCGAAGATGTTGTTGGTTCTTCCATACTGTTGCAAATATATAGTGGAGGCGAAACACCAAATCAAGGCGAGCTTATTCATGAGCAAGTATTTACAGGCGATAGCCCTGATGGGGTATTTGCTTTAGAAACCCTTAATAGACCCTTTACTTTTGAACAGGGTGAATCATTCTGGGTGGTACACAGTTACTCTTCAGAAATAGGTTTTCCGCAAGGTCAAGATGATAATGTTGCGAATACCGTACCTGGTGTCTATGCATTTAGTACCGATGGAGGAGAGACTTTTACCCTTCTCGATGGTTTTGCATTCTTGACGCGTGCGTTGAGTGAAACGGAACAGTATATTTCCTTGTTGCCAAATTCAGGCACCGTTGCACCAGGGGAGTCTGTTGATGTGACGGTAACCTTTGATGGAAGTTTGTTGGCAAATGGCACGTACGAGAGCGATATCGTCTTTAATAGCAATGACCCCATTGCGCCGAGTGTTGCCGTACCCACTACCTTTCAGGTTTCAGGTCAAACTACCGATATCTCGATTTCAGACGAGGTTTTACTTTTCAACGACGTATTTGTTGGAAATTCTGCTGAACGTACTTTTACGATTACCAATTCAGGAGTGGGTAATTTGACAATTTCATCAATTGCATCTGACAATAATGATTTTACTGTTGAACCTTCTTCTGGAAGTTTGATTTCTGGAGAACAACTCGAGGTTACCGTTACATTTTCACCTTCAACCGTTGGTAGTGGTAATGGGGTAATTTCGATAACCAGTGATGCAGAAGGGAATAACCTTGCTGAGGTATTGGTCAATGGTGTGGGGGTTAGTGGTCCTTTCGCCGTATTGGAACCTGAGCAAAATGAGGTCACGTTGAATACTGGTGAGACCCGACCATATGAATTGACATTGCGCAACGAGGGGGAATCTCCCATGACGTATTCTTTTCCAGAATTTATTGTTGCCAATGCCATGACGGATCCTAATGCAAACTTCCAAAAATCAGAAGTGTTGGATTTTCCAAACTTTTCCAGAAACCAGTCTAAAGGTTTTAAAGACACCCGTGTTGGTGCACCTGTTAAATCGGCCATGGGTACTGATTTGGAATTCGGTTATACTTGGATTGATAGCAACGAGCCAGGTGGACCCGTAAATGCCTTTTTTGATATTTCTCAAGGCATAGGTCAAGACATTACCTCGTTTTTGATTGATGCAGGAGGTTTCGCAGATGCAACCGCAAGCCTTACCCTGCCTTTTCCCTTTCCATTTTATGGTGGGGAAAACGAAACACTTTTCATTAACGCCAATGGTTTCTTGGCCTTTGAACTACCGACCGGTCTCACTTTTATCAATGACCAGATTCCTGTTGAAGATAGTGTAAACAATATCATTGCACCTTTCTGGACGGATTTGGAGCCTGGGACAGGTGACGGAGGTACGGTACACATCGCAGGAAATGATGAACTCTTTATTATTCAATGGACTGATGCTCCGGGATTTTTTACAACCGGTACGGTAACATTTCAAGTGATTATATTTTCTGACGGTACTATTGACGTATACTACGATGATGTGGAAAATGCCTCATTCGTGGCGGCTGCTACCGTAGGTATTGAAAATTCAGGTGCTACCGACGGTGCCCAGGTTGCGTTCAATACGCCCTATGCTACTGATGGTCTGGCATTGCGTTTCATTCCACCTGCTCCAGAACTTCCTTCGGTAATTACAGCGGTATCCCCGTTGTCCGGAGTGTTGGGGGCTGGGCAAGAAGAAACCATAACGGTTACCCTGGACGCCGGTGATTTGGAACCTGCAGTTTATTTAGATGAACTTATGGTTTCCAGCAATTCGACTGATTTAAGTAGAAGCACTGCCTTTTTCGAGGTAACGGTAGTTGAACCTGTCGCACAGATTGTCGTGACGCCAGATGCTTTGGATTTTGGCGAAGTATTTGTTGGTAATACGGGTCAAGAAACGATAACCATCGAAAACATAGGTTCTTTACCTTTAGAGATTACGAATATCACATTGTTGAATGGAGCTGAATTTTCTTTTAACGATGTAACAATTCCATTTGTTTTAGAGCCTGGTGAATCGCAAGAGGTCGCTATAAGTTTTGAACCTTCGAGTGAGCTAATGTTTACTGATGATTTGATTATTAACAGTAATGATACCACAGGTAATCAAGAGGTCACCGTATCCTTGACAGGTACGGGGGTTGTAGATGATCCAATATTGAGTTTTATTCTGATCAATGCCGATACCAATATGGCCATTGGCCCTATAAATGATGGCGATGTAATAAACCTTGCTGATTTTCCGACAAGTACTGAATTCAATATCGAAGTACTTACCGGTGATTTGAATGTTGAAAGCGTCATTTTCGACTTTAATGCCAGTCAAGGTTTCAGAACGGAAAATGTAGCGCCATATGCATTGGCAGGTGATCGCTCTGGTAATTTCTTTGGTCTAGACTTCCCGATAGGTGTCAATTCCGTTACGGCAACAGCGTTTACGGGCAATGGCGGATCTGGTGATATCAGCGCTTCAGAGAGCATAACTTTTGAGGTTATCGAAGATTTTACTAATGCAACAATCGAGCTAATATTGGTCAATGCCTCTACTGAGGAATCCCTCGGGGTATTGCAAAACAATGCAACAATCGATTTAGCAGATTTTCCGGAAGGAACTGAGTTTACGGTTGAGGCCTTAGTGACAGGATTTAATGACGAAAGTGTCGTGTTCGATTTAAACCAAGTTGTTGGGTTTAGAACGGAGAATTTTGTGCCTTACGCCCTTGCAGGCGATTCGAATTCAAACTTCTTCGGTGCACCATTCGTTCTTGGTTCCAATACGATAGTGGCTACTGCTTTCAATGGTAATGGTGGTAACGGTGCTCAGGGACCTTCGATTGATCTTACTTTTGAACTCTTGGATTCGGGTGATGATAATACCCCTGACGAGACGGACATTGGTCTTGTTCTTATTGATGCTGATACCGATACACCAATAACCAGTATTGTGGAAGGTCAAGTAATTGATTTGTCTGAATTGAATGGTATAGGTTTAAGTATTGAGGCTGTTGTAGACTTACCTGATGTGGGTAGCGTTCGGTTCGATTTTAATGGTACCAACAATTTTAGGACGGAAAATGTGTTTCCTTATGCGCTCAATGGCGACAGAAACGGCGACTTTGACGCAATTGACCTAGCCCTTGGAAACAATACTATTACGATAAGCGTTTTTGAAAAAAGAAACAGGAGGGGAGCACTGTTGCAATCATTGACCTTAAATTTCACGGTGATTGGCACGGAAATGGATTTGGCTGTACAAATGAGCCCTAACCCATCGTCTGATCTTGTTGAGCTAACATTGGCCAAAGGGCAACGTCAGCAATTGAGCGGAACGCTCTTTAACTTATTTGGTCAAGCGGTTTATTCAAATCTGGATTTTGACCTCAAGCCAGGGAATAGCGTATCCATAGATGTTTCAAAATTGGCGCAAGGCGTTTACATTCTTGAGCTGCGAAACCAAAAAGGTGCAATTGTTTCACAGAAAAAATTGGTGAAGCGATAGACTGATTTTTTATATTATTTAGTAATTAGGGTGAAGTTATTGACTTCGCCCTTTTTGCTTTTACACATTTCGCTTCAAGGGTATCTTTTTTAAGATTACTTGAACATCTTGCGTATTTGAATAAAAAGATAACTTTATTTTTGCCTTATGATATTGACAGATACCCACGCCCATTTGTACAGCGAGGCATTTGATGATGACCGTGATGCGATGATTGCCAGGGCTATGGATGCAGGGGTGAAACGATTTTTTTTACCGGCGATAGATTCGACCTATACCACCGCCATGCACGAACTACAGGCAAGATATCCTGAAAATATTTTTCTGCTTACAGGTTTGCACCCTACACACGTAAAAGAAAACTATCAAAAAGAGTTGAAACATGTTTCACAACAGCTTGAAACGGGTAAATATGTTGCAGTGGGTGAAATAGGGATTGATCTCTACTGGGACAAGACCTTACTCAAGCAGCAGCAAGAAGCTTTTGTATTTCAAATCCACCTGGCCAAGAAGTATGGACTGCCCATAGTTATCCACTGTCGAGAGGCATTTGATGAGATTTTTGAAATTTTAGAACAGGAAAAAGGAGAAGGACTTTCTGGTATCTTTCACTGTTTTACGGGCACGGAACAACAGGCATTAAAAGTCATAGATTACAATATGAAATTGGGAATCGGGGGGGTAGCTACCTTTAAAAATGGTAAGATAGATCGGTTTTTACGCAATATTGCCCTAGAAAACATAGTGTTGGAAACAGATGCCCCTTATTTGGCGCCGGTTCCTTACAGGGGTAAACGAAATGAAAGTGCGTACCTTGTGAATGTTTTGGAAAAATTGGAGTCTATTTATGATAAGAATGCCGATAGTATCGCAGCAATAACCACCGAAAATTCAAAGCAAATCTTCGGCATATAATAGCCATGGGGAAAATACCAAGTATTTTGATGATCTACACTGGCGGCACCATAGGTATGGTCAAAGACTATGGTACCGGTGCTCTAAAGGCGTTTGATTTTGAAGGCTTGCTTAAGTATATTCCAGAACTAGGTCAGCTGACTTGCAATATTAAAAACACCTCGTTGATAGATCCTATTGATTCGTCGAATATGAATCCAGCGTATTGGGAGGAGCTTGTTTCGATTATAGAGACGCATTACCATGACCATGACGGTTTCGTGGTGCTTCATGGAAGCGATACGATGAGTTATTCGGCCTCAGCCGTAAGTTTTATGCTCGAAAACCTGAACAAACCCATAATCTTTACAGGTTCCCAGCTTCCAATAGGCGACCTCAGGACGGATGCCAAGGAAAATTTGATTACGGCCCTGCAAATAGCTGCCGCGCAAGAGCGTGGAAAGCCAATAATACGAGAGGTCTGTCTGTATTTTGAATATAAACTTTACAGGGGCAACAGAACGACAAAAATAAATGCGGAACATTTTGAAGCATTCAATTCGCCAAATTATCCATCATTGGCGGAGTCTGGGTTCAATTTGAAAATCCATCATGCCAACTTGTTGGTCAGGCCCAAGAAACCCAAAGCCTTGGTAGTCCATAAGAAAATGGACCAAAACGTTGCCATTTTAAAGTTGTTTCCGGGTATGGGTGCGGTATTGCTCGATTCGATACTTCGAACACCCCAGCTGAAAGTATTGATTTTAGAGACTTACGGCGCAGGAAATGCCCCTACTGACGAATGGTTTTTAAATACTTTGGAACAAGCAATAAAAAGCGGTATACATATAATCAATGTGACACAATGTGCTGGCGGAAGTGTCGTGATGGGGCATTATGAGACTAGTAAACGATTGTCTCAAATACAACTTATTGACGGTAAAGATATTACGACTGAAGCGGCAGTGACAAAAGCAATGTACCTAGTCGGAAGCGGGGTTTCAGATGCTTTGTTCAAGACCGTTTTCGAAACTTCATTACGAGGGGAAATGCATTAAATTAACGTGTTAAATTTTATTAACTAATTATTTTTTTGTTTATTGGTCGGCCTAACTATTTAAACTAGAGAGGTGGCCGAGTGGTCGAAGGCGCACGCCTGGAAAGTGTGTATACACCAAAAGTGTATCGAGGGTTCGAATCCCTTCCTCTCTGCTGTTTATTTAATTTTTTAATTGCGAAATTTTTATATCTTTAACATTATTAACTAACTAATTTTAAGTTTGAACACGATGAAAAAAATATCCCTTACTCTGGCTACTGCCGGAATGTTTATTTTAGGTACGACTACAGCTTCAGCTGCGATGATACAAGATGCACCGGAAGCAAGCAAAGGTTTTACCCAAGTTTTAAAAGAACAATTCATTCAGGGTGGTCCATCTTTTATGGGTATCGTATTGTTATGTTTGATTTTAGGTTTGGCCGTCGCGATTGAGCGTATTATTTACCTTAATATGGCCAGTACCAACTCTGCCAAATTAAAGCAACAAGTTGAAGATGCATTGGCATCAGGAGGTGTTGAGGCTGCAAAAGAAGTCTGTAGAAATACAAAAGGCCCGGTAGCATCAATATTTTATCAAGGTCTTGATAGGGTAGGTGAAGGTTTGGATTCTGCCGAGAAAGCCGTTGTAGCCTATGGTGGTGTTCAGATGGGTCAATTAGAGAAGAACGTTTCTTGGTTGTCTTTGTTTATCGCTATTGCCCCGATGCTTGGTTTCATGGGTACGGTAATTGGTATGATTCAAGCTTTCCAAAAGATTGCAGCGGTAGGTAACTTAAGTGCATCGCTTATCGCAGGTGATATCCAAGTGGCATTACTGACCACGGTATTTGGTCTGATTACTGCAATTATCCTACAGATTTTTTACAACTACATTATTGCCAAAATCGATAGTATCGTAAATGATATGGAAGACTCTTCAATCTCATTGATTGATATGTTGGCTGCCCATAAAAAGTAATTGATAATATTAAAACTATCGTAAATCATGAATAAAATTGTAAAAATAGTACTGATAGTCATCAGTTTATTGGCTGCTGTCCTTTGGTTCTTCATGCCCAATCCTGAAGATCCCAATGCCATCGATAGCGGGTCTATGAACTTCATGTTCATCATTACCTATATCTTATTGGGTATAGCAGTTATAGCCACGTTGTTCTTTGGTGTCCAAAAATTACTATCCACTCCAGGTAGCTTGAAAAAATCATTGTTTGCCATTGGAGGTTTGGCCGTAATAGTGGCGGTTTCGTATGGCTTGTCATCTGGTGATGAGGCAAAGGCGATAGCTGATGCAATGGCTGATAAAGGTGCTACCGAAGGTACGGTGAAGAATATAGGGATGGGATTGAACGTATTCTTTATCCTGACCATTGTTGCCGTAGCTTTAATGGTAATACCAGGAGTGAAGAAATTATTCGTTAAATAAAATAGAAGTCTTATGCCTAGAAGAAAAGGAGCTCCTGAAGTAAATGCAGGCTCTATGGCTGATATAGCATTCTTGTTACTTATCTTTTTCTTGGTTACTACAACCATAGAAACCGATGCAGGACTTGATAGGATGCTTCCACCCATTGAACCTCCAACAGAAGACCCACCGGTCATTAAAGAGAAGAATATTTTCACCGTGAATATTAACAAGAACGGTCAGCTTTTGGTAGAGGAGCAAATCTTGAATATAAAAGATTTAAGGGAAGCCGCTACCGCTTTTTTAGACAATGGTGGCGCACCTCAGGGTAGTCCGGAATATTGTTCGTATTGCAAAGGAAAGCGTGACGGTTCATCCTCCGATAATCCTTCAAAAGCGATTATTTCTTTGAAAAATGATCGTGAGACAAAATATGCCACTTACATAACGGTTCAAAACGAATTGGTCGGTGCATATAATGACTTGAGAAATCGAGAGTCCCAAAGACTGTATGGGCGTGATTTTGTTGATATGGAAGCAGAGTATTTGAATCCTGAGACACCTAGTAGTGTCAGGGATGATTTGAAGGATAAAGTAAAGACGATACAAGATCTTTTTCCTCAAAAACTATCAGAGGCAGAAACCTCCAGTAACTAATAAAATTTAATTAGATGGCTAAGTTTGCTAAGAAAAAAGATGGTGATTTGCCTGCGGTATCGACCGCTTCGTTACCTGATATTGTTTTTATGTTATTGTTTTTCTTCATGACCGTAACAACTATGAAAGATAGTTCCATCATGGTTGAGAATACACTACCAAACGCTTCTGAAACCAAGAAGTTAGAGAAGAAAGATAGGATTATATACATATTTGCTGGAAAACCCACGCAAGAGTACCAAAAGGTTTATGGTACGGAAACGCGTATTCAGTTAAATGATAAATTTGCCAATGTGAATGAAGTGGGATCTTATATTTTGGCGGAAAGGGCTAAAAAGCCACAAGAGTTACAAAATGTATTGACTACCGCACTGAAAGTGGACAAAGGTGCAAATATGGGTTTGATATCAGATATTAAGCAAGAATTAAGAAAGGTTAATGCCCTAAAAGTTAACTACACAACGTTTGAAGGAGATGCCTTCAATAATTTACAATAGCGGTTAACAAAAGAAATTTTCTTTGAATGCCCTGAATTTTAATTCAGGGCATTTTTTTTTGAAATGATTTCAACGGGCTCCTTTTTTTATTTGTTCGCTCATTGAAAGGATGCGGTTACTCATTCTTACTTTCTTTATTGACCAAATGCTGGGATATTGTGGTATTAAGGACTCCATAATAAAATCCTTGTGCATATGGCAACGAATAGGGAAACACCGGAAGTGAATGCAGGCTCAATGGCCGACATTGCATTTTTACTACTTATTTTTTTTCTGGTAACAACGACACTAGATACTGATGAAGGGTTAGACCGATTACTGCCCAAGAAAGAAATTGAACCAAGAACCATTGATGTCAATGAAAGAAATGTGCTAAGGGTAAACCTTAATAGTACTAATATGCTGTTGGTCGAGGATGCTGTTCTTGATCTAAAAACACTTCGAAAAGTCGCTTTTGATTTTTTGGATAATGGAGGGGCATTGCCCGGTGAATCCAAGTACTGTGATTATTGCAAAGGTAAGCGCGATGACAGTTCTTCTGACAACCCTATTGATGCTATTATTGCCTTACACCATAATAGGGAAACCACCTATGGTTTTTACATTGCAGTTCAAAATGAGTTGGTAGGTGCATATAATGACTTGAGAAATCGAGAAGCGCAACGACTTTTTAAGCAAAGCTATGTGGCTATGACGGAAGCGTATTATGACGAGAAAACCCCTTTGATACAAAAAGAAAAATTAAAGAAACGGTTAAAACGGATTCAGAAAATGTATCCTCAAAAGATAGTAGAACCAGAAGTGTTTTCGAATAAAAAATTTGATGATGAAGCGCAATAGGCAAAAAAGAAAGGTCGCAAGCATAGCTACCTCTTCGTTACCTGATATTGTTTTTATATTGTTGTTCTTTTTTATGACGGTAACAACAATGAAGAAAACCAATTTTTTGGTTGAAAACACGTTGCCCAACGCCACTGAGACGGAAGAGCTATACCAATCAGATGGAATAATCGAAATTCTAGTAGGTAACCCTACAAAGCATAACGGCATATATTCCATGGATGTTCCTAAAATCCAACTTGGAAATCGACTTGCTGAAATCGATGGGGTTGCCCCTTATGTTTTGGCCGAACTCGCAATGATGCCCGAGAATCTAAGAAAGACAGCAATGGTCTCCCTTAAAATTGATAAGACTGTAAGTATGGGTATTATTTCAGATATCAAAAATGAACTTCAAAAAATCAACATGCTAAAAATAAATTATACCACTTTCCAGGGTGATATTTTCCTAGATCTCAAATAGAATATATAATCAAAGGTGTTTTTATCCATAAATACATTTTTTGTTATATTTTGGGAATATGTTCAAAAACCTATTTTTACTTCTTGTAGTGTCTTTAACTTCTTCCTGCTTAATGGGACAAGGGCTGGATACTACACCAATCGCCGACAACAAGTATTTAGAAGACCAGTTTTATGCTGGGTTATCTTATAACTTCTTGATTGATGTCCCTGAGAATGTTGAGTTACGCAATCTCTCTTATGGCATACAATTCGGGTTTATTGAAGATATACCCTTGAATACCCGTCGTAATTTCGGTATAGGCTTAGGTATGGGCTATGCAACCAATTCTTATTACAGTAATATTGGTGCTCGTGAAGAAGCCGGTTTGATTACCTATGAAGTTTTGAGTGCCGAAGATTTCGATAGAAGTAAATTTGAAACACATTCGCTTGATTTTCCATTTGAAGTACGTTGGAGGACCTCGAATGCAGTTGACTATAAGTTTTGGCGTATTTATACAGGTTTCAAAGTTGCCTATTTATTCTCGAGAAGGTCAAGGACCGTGTCGAACGGAGAGGTGTTAAGTTTTTCGAATCGTGATATTGAACAATGGCAATACGGGCTTACCTTGAATTTTGGTTATAATACCTGGAATATACACTTGTATTACAGTTTAAACAACTTGCTGTCGGAAACAGCAACCCTAGCGGGAAGCACTATACCCATAAAACCGCTTAGGGTCGGTATTATATTTTATATTCTATAACCAATATTTTAATAGTAGCAGCTGAGAGCAGGCCCCAATAAGAAAGCCGACCAACACTTCTATCTTTGAATGTGCATGCATGGATAACCGTGATGTTGCCACCAAACCTGTCAGAATGGTAACAATGGCAATCGCGAAGGTTATGTTTACCTCAAAATGGATGCTCAAGGCGATTAAGAACAGTAATAAGCTGCCCATTCCCAAAAGATGGATACTCGCTTTTATCTTCAGAAAAAGCAATGCTAAAACAGTGATTAAGGCCACTATGAGGCCTACAAAAAAGAAATAGAGCTCTTTGATATAGTTAAGTGGTATGACTTTGTATAAAATCAAGAAGTATAATACGATACTAATGTATAAGGGGTATTTACGTTCTTGTAATGTGGGCGCGAAGATTGAATTTACAAGCCCTAAGTTCTTTAGGATGAAAAAGAAAATAATCGGAATGATCACGGTTAAAATAAAAATAGGGAGAATATTACCACTTTGTAGTTCTAATGAGCTGTATTTTGGTGTTACCAAAAAATAGGCTAGGGTACCGCCCATCGGTACGAAAAGGGGATGGAAAATATAGGAGAAAGAATGAAATACGGATCGCATCAGATTTGTTTTCTGAGCCTCGCAACAGGAATTCCCAACTGCTCGCGATACTTGGCTACGGTTCTTCTGGCTATAGGGTAACCTTTTTCCTTAAGCATTTTGGCTAATTTATCATCGGTCAGTGGTTTTTTCTTTTCTTCTTCACCAATGACGTTCTCCAATATTTTTTTTATCTCACGCGTAGATACATCTTCGCCTTGTTCATTTTTCATCGATTCAGAAAAGAACTCTTTGATAAGTTTTGTACCATAAGGGGTATCTACATATTTACTATTGGCCACGCGGGATACCGTAGAAACATCCATGTTGATCTTGTCTGCGATATCCTTGAGGATCATCGGACGTAGTTTGCGCTCATCACCTGTTAGAAAGTACTCTTCTTGATGTTGTATTATGGCATTCATGGTAATGAACAGTGTTTGTTGTCTCTGTTTGATAGCGTCAATAAACCATTTGGCCGCATCCAATTTTTGTTTGATAAACAAAACAGTGTCTTTTTGCGACTTTGATTTATCCTTTGCGTTTTTATACCCTTGCAGCATATTGTGGTAATCTTTAGACACATGAAGTTCGGGTGCGTTACGGCCATTCAAAGTCAGTTCCAATTCCCCGTCTACGATTCTTATCGAAAAATCAGGAACGACGTGTTCAATAATCCTATTATTACCAGAGTAGGAACCCCCCGGTTTGGGGTTGAGTTTTTCAATTTCCGAAATGGCACTTTTAAGTTGCTCTTCAGTGATATCGTATTTCGCAATAAGCTTCTTGTAGTGTTTCTTTGTGAACTGTTCAAAAGACTTTTCAAGTATTTTGATGGCCATCTCGATTGAAGGTGTCGCTTCCTTTCTTTTTAATTGAATGATGAGGCATTCATCTAATGTTCTTGCGGCCACCCCGGGGGGGTCTAAAGATTGTACTATCTTAAGTACCTTCTTTATATTGGCCTCATCGGTATAAATGTTTTGGGTAAAGGCCAGATCATCCATAATATCAGTAAGTGGCCTTCTGATATAGCCACTTTCATCGACACTACCTACCAAAAATTCTGCAATGGCCCATTCTTCATCGTTTAAATAAACCGTATTCAGTTGATTGATCAGGTATTGGTTGAATGAGATTCCGGCTGCATAAGGAATACTTTTTTCATTTTCGTCAGCACTGTAATTACTGGTTTGTGTGCGATAATCAGGTATCTCGTCATCACTCAAATAGTCGTCAATATTGATGTCTTCAGCGTTAATGGAATCACTGTCATTGATTTCGTCAAATGCGTCATCAAAGGTATCCTCTGCAGAATCACCCTCTTCTTTACCACTTTCTAAAGCAGGGTTTTCTTCCAGTTCTTGTTTCAAACGCTGTTCAAAAGCTTGTGTAGGCAACTGGATCAACTTCATCAACTGTATCTGCTGAGGCGAAAGTTTTTGGGAAAGTTTAAACTGAAGGTGTTGCTTTAGCATACTTGAATCGTTCCTTACTTATAAAGTTAAAGAAATCTATTTAAAACGCTGCGTTTTGAGGGGTTCTAGGAAACGGGATCACATCCCTGATGTTGCCCATGCCCGTTGTGAATTGCACCAAACGTTCGAATCCAAGTCCAAAGCCGCTGTGCACTGCCGTTCCAAATTTACGCAGGTCAAGATACCACCATAATTCTTCTTCTTCAATACCGAGTTCCTTCATTTTTTGCTGCAATACCCCTAAACGTTCTTCCCTCTGCGAACCGCCGACTATCTCACCAATCCCAGGAAAGAGTACATCCATTGCACGTACCGTTTTGCCATCTTCGTTCAAACGCATGTAAAAAGCCTTTATGTTTGCTGGGTAATCAAAAAGGATTACTGGACATTTAAAGTGCTTTTCAACTAAAAAGCGTTCATGCTCACTCTGAAGGTCGGCGCCCCACTCATCGATAAGGTATTCAAACTTCTTTTTCTTATTGGGTTTACTATTTCTAAGAATAGCGATTGCTTCGGTATAGGATACCCGTTTGAATTCGTTGTCGGCCACAAACCTTAACTTTTCAATTAAGGCCATGTCACTGCGTTCTGTTTGCGGTTTTGACTTTTCTTCATCTAAAAGGCGCTTTTCTAAAAATAGCAAATCTTCTTCGCAGTGGTCGAGTACATATTTTAGAACCCACTTGATAAAATCTTCGGCCAAATCCATATTTGCATCCAAATCATAGAAGGCCATTTCAGGTTCGATCATCCAGAATTCTGCCAGGTGTCTTGAGGTATTTGAATTTTCGGCCCTAAACGTAGGGCCAAAGGTATAGACCTTGCCCAACCCCATGGCATAGGCCTCCGCTTCCAATTGGCCTGAAACCGTAAGATTCGTTTCCTTACCAAAAAAATCCTCTTTATAATCGACGTCCCCATTGTCATTTAATGGAGGATTTTTTGCATCCAATGTCGTTACCCGAAACATTTCACCGGCTCCCTCGGCATCAGATCCGGTGATAATAGGAGCGTGAAAATAGTAGAATCCGTTTTGTTGAAAATAGCTATGAACTGCATATGAAAGTGCTGAACGAAGACGCATGACCGCAGAAAAAGTATTGGTGCGTACCCTTAAATGTGCTTTTTCACGTAAGAATTCGAAGGAATGTTTTTTAGGTTGGATAGGGTAAGTATCCGCATCCGCTTCACCATGAATAAATAAATCATTGACTTGTATTTCTACTTTTTGGCCTTTACCCTGACTTTCGACCAAAGTTCCTTTTACTTTTATAGCGGCCCCTGTTGAAATTGATTTGATCAATGAATCATCGAAATTTTCAAAATCGACAACACATTGTATATTGTGTATCGTAGACCCATCATTCAAAGCGATAAAACGATTGCTTCGAAATGTCTTTACCCAGCCGTTTATTTCGACTTCTTGATGTGACGGCACGGTGTTCAATAGTTCTTTGACGGAAATGGTTGCCATTGATTCTAACTTCTGAAATTAAGCAGCAAAGATAGGTCTTTGCTAAAAAACGAATGTTATGCCGAGCTATTTACTACTCGGCTTTTCATCATTTTTAGGTAAAATATCTATCTGCGGTTTTCTAAGCACGGTTTTGTTCGCAATACTGCGTTCTAAAGAGAGTAGTAGTGATGGAAGTAAAATTAAATTGGCCAGCATTGCAAAAAGTAAGGTGGCAGAAACAAGCCCGCCCAAAGCTTTGGTACCCCCAAAGCTTGAAATGATAAATACAGAGAACCCAAAGAACAAAACGATAGAGGTGTAGAACATACTAACACCCGTTTCTCGCAATGCATTATATACCGATTTTTTAATTTGCCATTTATTGGCCGTCAACTCTTGACGGTACTTGGCCAAAAAATGAATGGTGTCATCTACCGAAATACCAAAAGCTATACTAAAGACCAATATGGTCGATGGTTTTATGGGTACCCCCAAAAAACCCATAAGGCCCGCAGTGATGACCAGGGGCAATAAATTAGGGACAAGTGATATCAAGATCATTCGAAATGACCTAAATAAATAAGCCATGAAAAGAGAAATCAAACCAATGGCAAATGCCAATGATAGTAGGAGGTTCTTCGTCAAATACTTTGTGCCTTTTAAGAATAGCAATGCCTTTCCGGTCATATAGACATTATAGCGTTCCGTTGGAAAAATCTTGGCGATGGATTCAATTAGATCTTGTTCGATTTCTTCCATACGTGTGGTTTTTACATCGCGCATAAAAGTTGTTATTCGAGCCGTCTGACCAGTACTGTCGACAAAACTTTGCAATAAATCGCCATTGCCTGACGACTTTCTCGCCACATCCATGATAAAGGTGTTTTCTTGGGTGGTGGGCAATTGATAATATTTTGGAATGCCATTATAAAATGCCTGTTTGGAGTATTTTACCAAATTAACGACGGAAACTGGTTTAGACAATTCATGGGTCTCGTCAATCTCTTCGGCCAATTGATTCATACGTCTTAAGGTGACGGGTTTTAGTACTCCATTTTTTTGTTTGGTGTCAACCACGACCTCAACTGGCATAATGCCATCGAACTCTTCTTCAAAAAAACGAATATCCTTGAAAAATTTAGCGTCCTTAGGTAAATCTTCAATACGGCTACCGGTAATTTGAATCTGATAAATACCAATGATGCTGGTAACCAGAACAATTACCGAGGTTATATAGACTGCGATGCGATGATTGCGCACTACATGTTCCATCCAACTGACAAAACGATCTATCCATTTTTTTCTTAAATGCTTTAAATGTTTGTCCTTCGGAATCGACATAAAACTATAAACTATAGGTATGATCAACAGGGAAAGTAAAAAGATGCATAGAATGTTTATGGAGGCAACGATACCAAATTCCTTTAAAAGGTCACTATCTAAAATGATGAAGGTAGCGAAACCCAAGGCCGTGGTACAATTGGTCATTAATGTTGCATTACCCACTTTTGAGATCACCCTTTGCAGTGATAATGCTTGATTTCCATGTTTTTTTACCTCTTGCTGGTATTTATTGATTAAAAAAATACAATTGGGAATACCAATTACAATGATCAATGGTGGAATCAGGGCAGTTAGAATGGTGATTTCATATTGAAAAAGTCCTAATACTCCAAAAGCCCACATCACCCCTATGATGACCACGCACATTGATATAAGGGTTGCCCTAAAACTTCTGAAGAAGAAAAAGAAAATGATGGAGGTAACCAACAATGCCGCCAAGATGAAGTTGCCTATCTCATCAATAATGATTTTAGAATTCCATGTTTTGATATAGGGCATTCCAGATACCCTGACATCCAAATTGGTTTCATCCTCAAAATTTTCGACCAAATTTTCAAGATCACTTAAAATAAACTCATTTCTTACCGAAGTATTCAAAATATCCTTATCCAAATAAATGACAGTTCGAATGGTGCCACTTTTAGGATTGAAGATCAAATTTTCATAAAAAGGCATATTCTGAAAAAGATGGCTCTTTATGGAGTCAATTTCTTTTTGGGTCTTTGGGGTGGTTTTAAGCAACGGTTGCAAGACAAATTCTTGCTTTTCAGTATCCTTGACCAATTCTTGAAGATTATCGGTAGAGATTACAAAGTCAATCTCGGGGATGGCTTGAAATTGTTTACTGAGCTTGTTCCAACGGTTGAAATTTTGAGGTTGAAATAGCAAACTGTCCTTAATGGCCAACACGATTGCGTTATCCTCTTGACCGAATAAGCCCACAAACTCATTGTATTGTACGGTTTCAGGATGATCATCGGGTAGAACATTGGCCTCTGTATTTGAAAACCGCATGTTTTTCCAATGCAATCCTAAAAAAACGGTTACCGCGACAACAAATAGAAGTATGAGTATACGGTTTCTTAGAATGATACGGGCTACTTTAGCCCAAAAGCCTTGAAAAAGTCGTTTTAACATTTTCCCTTAATTGCCTGCAAAGGTAGAAAATGAATGTTGGGGAACCTAGCAAAATCAGGTTCTTAAAAAAGAATCAGACTTTCATGATCTCCGCCTCTTTTACGGCAAAGACATCATCGACTTTTTTGATGTAGGCATCAGTGAGTTCTTGAACATCAACTTCAGCATTGCCCAACAGGTCTTCGGAGATATCGAGCTTTTTTAGTTCTTTATTTGCTTCTTGACGTGCACTTCTGACACTCACTTTAGCATCTTCTGCCTCTGCTTTAGCCTGTTTCACCAAATCCCTTCGACGTTCCTCAGTCAATGGGGGCACGTTGATAATGACCATGTCGCCATTGTTCATGGGATTAAAGCCCAGATTGGAATTCATGATCGCGGTCTCAATTTCTTGAAGCATGTTTTTTTCCCAGGGCTGCACGGAAATGGTACGGGCGTCTGGGGTATTGATATTAGAGACTTGCGAAAGTGGTGTCTGCGAGCCGTAGTATTCTACCATGACCGTAGAGAGCATTGCCGGACTTGCTTTGCCGGCCCTGATTTTAATAAACGCCTTTTCAAGATGCTCCATGGCAGCATCCATACTTTCTTTTGTAGTATCTAAAATAAAAGTGACTTCTTCGTTCATGTCTTACTGAAATTTAGTTCAAAAAAACCAATTATTATGCCAAAGCTAATTGTTGACCACGGTACCGATATTCTCTCCAGAAATCAATTTCATAAGGTTGCCCCGGGTATTCATATCGAATACCACAATAGGCAATTCATTCTCTTGACTAAGTGTAAAGGCCGTGGTGTCCATAACCTTCAATCCTTTTGAAAGCACATCCTGAAATGATAACGATTCAAATTTTGTCGCATTCTTATCTTTTTCGGGATCGGCCGTGTAAATACCGTCTACCCGGGTGCCTTTTAAAATAACGTCCGCCTTTATCTCAATGGCCCTTAAAACGGCTGCAGAGTCGGTCGTAAAGTAGGGGTTACCCGTACCTCCGCCAAAAATGACGACCCTTCCCTTTTCAAGATGGCGCATGGCCCTTCTTCTAATAAAAGGTTCTGCAACTTCATTGATTTTAATTGCAGATTGCAAACGTGTTTCCACACCGGCAATTTCCAAGGCACTTTGTAGCGCCAATCCATTGATCACGGTGGCCAACATACCCATATGGTCGCCCTGCACCCGATCCATACCTTGGCTAGCACCTTTCAAACCCCTAAAAATGTTACCTCCACCGATGACAATAGCAATCTGCACCCCTTTCGCTATAACGGCCTTAATGTCTTCGGCATATTCGGTCAATCGTTTGGCGTCAATACCATATTGTTGTTCGCCCATTAAAGCTTCCCCACTTAGTTTGAGAAGAATTCTCTTGTATTGCATCTGTGGTTTTTTGAAATCCGAACAAAAATAATCAAAATTATTTTTGATGTACCTCCGTTATAAATGCTAAGTTTCTCGAAAAGGTTACAAAAAATAATACTACTTTTTGTAACCTTTTTCAAAAAGTTCGGTATACCCTTTGACAACCAATTTGAAATGCAAGAGTTAAGCGATAATGTATTGATGCTTAAGGTGAAGTCCGGTGATATAGACAAGCTTGGACTACTGTATGAGCGACATAAAAAGCGTCTTTTCGGATTTTTTTTCAACATGAACTGCGATGCAATGACAAGTGAGGATTTGGTTCAAAATGTTTTCATCAGAATGCTGAAATACAAACACACCTATACGGGGGAAGGGTCTTTTTTGGCTTGGATGTTCAGTACGGCAAGAAACGTGAATAACGATCATTACCAGAAAAATAAAAGAAACCAAAACCAATTTGATATTTCAACAGTGGAGTATAAGCTTGACGACGGTAATATAGCTGATGGGAAGATGACCAAAAAAGATGCACTTGAAGAGCTGGACAGGGCTATGATGAAACTAGCCGTGGATAAAAGGGAGATTTTGGTGCTCAGTAAGTTAAAAGAAATGAAGTTTAGTGAAATTGGTCAGGTATTGGGATGTTCAGAGGGTACCGCCAAAGTGAAGGCCCATCGCGCCCTGAAAGAGTTGAAAGTGGTTTTTAAGCAAATGCAAAAACAGTAAGATCATGAAAGAATCTGAGTTTGAAATAAAGGCTATTGCCTACTTGAAAGAAGAAATCAGTAAAGGGGATAAGCATGAATTTGAAGCTTTTTTAAATGCGAATCCAGCATATCAAGAAGAGTTTGGTTCACTCGCTGCCCCTTGGAAGCAACTTGTCAAAATGGAATCACCTGAACCTTCTGAAAATATGGATAGCCTATTTTTTGAAATGCTCAATTCAGAAATTGAGAAGGGAAAGAAAAAAACGAATAGATGGAACGGTTTACAAGCTGCAGTATCTAAAATGCTTAGACCTCAACTCGCTTATGGAATCGTCCTTCTGTTCATTGGCCTTGGGGTGGGGTACTTTATGAAACAGGATGATACCGTTCAGGCCATTGAGCCCCAAACGGTCTCAAGTGATAAGAATCAAGAGATTCATGAGAAGTTGGTGTTGACTTTATTAGAACAACCTTCTGCAAATAAAAGACTGGAAGGGGTGAGTGAGGCAAACAAAATAAACGCGGTAGACGAAACGGTTATAAATGCACTTTTAAAAACACTGAATAATGACGCCAATGTAAATGTACGGTTGGCGTCCATTGAATCTTTGACAAATTACGTAAACAACCCTAAGGTACGCCAGGGGTTGATACAATCCATACCTCATCAAAAATCACCAATCGTTCAGGTAACCTTGGCCAATTTAATGCTTGCTTTAGAGGAGAAAAAGTCCATAGAACCTTTTAAGCAACTTTTAAAAAACAAAGAATTGGATTCTACGGTAAAGAAAAAAATCGAGAGTACGATAGCATCAATCATATAAAGTTTATTCATCTGCCTTGGTTGGCAAAATCAAATTACGAACGGTCGACTATGTATAGTCGCATAAATTCTCAAAATCATGAAACGAACAGTTTTTATTTTAATGACAATCAGCTTGCTTGCTTGTAAAAAAGGCATTGCCCAAGAAAAAACCTTTAATGAGGTTATCAAAAAAGAACTAGCTTTTCAAAGCAATAACAATGAAAGTACACTGGTCATTACCAATGTATTCGGGCCAATCACCGTAACGGGCTATTCTGGCGACCAAGTGCGACTAGAGGTAAAAAGGGAGATTTTTGCCGATGATGCCCAGAAATTGGAGCTTGGTAAATCAGAATTACAATTAAAGGTTTCCCAGAATGGTGATACCATTGTGTTACGACCTGATGCCCCATATATTCAATACAACCAAAAAGGATTGACGTTTAATTGGTGCAATGACTATGAAGAACCGGAGTACCAACATAAACTAAGTTTCAAGGTACAGGTGCCAAAGAATGTCAACTTAAAGGTAAGTACCGTAAATGATGGGGATATTGAAGTAAGCAATACCGTCGGGCAGTATCTTAAAGTGAACAATATCAATGGGGCGATCGCTTTGAATTATGTCGACGGGCAAACAGATGTCCACTGCATCAACGGAAGCGTTGACATCACGTATGTAAACAATCCCAAAGAAGATTCCGTCTATTACGCCCTGAACGGGGATATCAATGTTTCGTATCAAGAAGCATTGTCTGCCGAGGTCTCTTTCAAAAGTATGAATGGTGAACTTTTCACCGATTTTGATGTTGCCAAACAATTTACAAGAACAAGCAAGGAAACAAAGAAAAGTGGCAAGGGCAAATTTAAGTTCGAGGCCACCCCGGTAGTTCAAATAGGAAATGGTGGGGTTAATTTTAAATTCGAAACGTTAAATGGAAATGTGTTCCTTAAAAAGATATAAGGAATGGCGGTTTATTTTGAATTTGAAAACCAGATGGTCCTTACTGTTGTAAGAACTCAATTCGTAACGTATAACTATTAAAGTAAAAAACAAATGAAAAATATAAAATCAATTCTAGTAACCGCTTTTGTGCTATTTGGCACCATGGCAATGGCCCAGGAGAAAAGTATCGATTTGTTCGCAATTCCGTTAAGCAATCCAGGAAGTCCGGGCAAGCTGCATTTAGAGCATTTATCGGGGTCTATAGATGTTGTCGCGTATGACGGCAATGAAGTTATCGCGAAAGCCACATTCGGAAACAAGAAAGCCTACTATAAAGATAAAAAGGAACGTGATGGTCTGAAACGAATTGCCAATACGTCATTGAATATTAGTGGCGAGGAAAAAGATAATACTGTGAAAATTTCAAATGAGGAGTGGAATAAAACCATTAATCTTGAAGTAAAAGTACCCCGAAATTTTTCACTTAAACTGTCAACGGTCAATCAAGGCAATATTACCGTGGTTGGCGTAAATGGCGATATGGAGATAAGCAATGTAAATGGGGAAATCACTTTGCAAGATGTAAGTGGTGCTGCTTCAACCGATACGGTGAACGGTGATATCGAGGTTACTTTCGATTCCATCACTTCAGGTGCGAATATGGCTTTTAGTAGTCTCAACGGGGATTTGAAAATCACCTTTCCGAAAACGCTAAAGGCCGATGTTAAGGCGAAAACCGATATGGGTGAAATATTTACTGATTTCGACATGGAGCTTGATACTAATAAGCCACAAGTAAAGCGAAACAATTCCAATGGAACCTACAAAGTTAATGTAGAGCAATGGGTAAGGGGTACGATCAATGGAGGTGGCCCTGAAATGCTGTTTAAGACTTTTAATGGTGATATTTTGATTAGATCAAAATAAGCGATAGGTGTTGGATAATATGAAAAAGCCCCAACTTAAAAAGTTGGGGCTTTTAAATTGTAATTACAGGACCAAATTATCCGAGGGCAACTCTAGAAAAACCGGTTACCTCTAAGCCAGAATCAACTGATTGTACATATTGGGCAACACTTTGTTTGCTGTCTTTAATAAAAGCTTGGTTTACTAAAGTATTGTCTTTGAAGAAACGCTTTAGTTTTCCTTTGGCAATATTATCCAGCATTGCCTCGGGCTTACCTTCTTGACGTAATTGATCTTTTGCGATTTCAATCTCTTTGTCAATTACAGATTGGTCAACTCCTTCTTCGTTCAAGGCAACAGGGTTCATTGCAGCAGCTTGCATAGCAACATCCTTTGCGGCGGCGGCGGCACCATCAACATTGGCAGAAAGCCCTACCAAAGTGGCAATTTTGTTTCCTGCATGAATATATGAGCCCACAAAAGGTGCGCTAAGGGTTTCAAAGCTACCGATTTCGATTTTCTCACCGATGACACCGGTCTGCTCTATCAGTTTTTCAGCAACGGTCATACCATTGAACGAAGCATCCATAAAGGAATCTTTGGTATCATAACCCAATGCTAAATCGGCCAATTCATTCGCTAAGCTTACGAAAGATTCGTTTTTGGCCACGAAATCGGTCTCACAATTTAATGATATCACAACCCCTTTGGCATTGTCACCATTTACTTTTGCTATTGCGGCACCTTCAGCAGAATCCCTATCAGCTCTTTTAGCAGCAACTTTTTGTCCTTTCTTTCGAAGAATCTCGATAGCCTTGTCAAAATCACCATCAGCCTCGACCAATGCTTTTTTGCAATCCATCATTCCTGCTCCGGTAGCTTTTCTTAATTTATTTACTTCAGCGGCTGTAATCTTTGCCATTTATGTAATATTTAAAAAGTTATGTAAAGTGAGATACAATTATTGTGTCTCGTTTTAGCTTAAATTATTCTTCAGAATCTTCAACGCCACCCTTGGTGTTGTCTTGCCATTCTTTTAACTCATCCCATTTTCCATCAGCGGCCATTTGAGCTTGTTTTGGCCATGAAGCTGGCTCTAAATGTGCTAATCTTGGGCTAGCTTCAGTCAAGATGGTTTTGATGTTGTCGGCTTCTGCCTTGCTCAAATCTGCAAAAGTAGCGATGCCCGCAGCTATCATTGCCTCCGCTGCCTTTGGGCCAACACCTTCGATTTTAGTAAGGTCATCAGCTTCAACTTTTACGGCTTCTTCTTTTTTAGGAGCTTCTTTTTGTTCAGCTACTGGGGCAACCTTTTCAGCTTTTTCCGCTTTTGGTGCTGGAGCAGCTTTTGCCTTAGGAGCTTCTTTTTCAGGTTGCTTATCGGCTTTGTCAGCTTTTCTTTCTGCCAAACCTTCAGCTACTGCCTCGGTTACTGAAGTCATAATAGCCTCAATTGATTTACCGGCATCGTCGTTTGACGGAATGATATAATCTATAGGTCTCGGGTCAGAATTGGTATCGACCATGGCAAAAATTGGAATATTCAATTTTTGTGCTTCTTTCACGGCGATATGCTCACGCATGGTGTCAACAATGAAAATTGCCCCCGGTAACCTTGTCATTTCAGAAATCGAACCTAGGTTCTTTTCTAATTTTGCCCTTAAACGATTTACCTGCAAACGCTCTTTTTTAGAAAGGGTATTGAACGTACCGTCTTTTTTCATCCTATCGATGGAAGCCATTTTCTTTACGGCCTTTCGAATCGTAACGAAGTTCGTCAACATACCACCGGGCCATCTTTCAGTGATGTAGGGCATGTTCGTGTTTGATACCTTTTCGGCAACAATGTCTTTTGCCTGCTTTTTGGTAGCTACAAAAAGAATCTTACGACCTGAGGCGGCAATTTTCTTTAACGCTTCATTCGCCTCGTCTAATTTCGCTACGGTTTTGTAGAGGTTGATTACGTGAATTCCATTACGCTCCATGTAGATGTAAGGAGCCATATTCGGATTCCACTTTCTAGTCAGGTGGCCAAAATGCACACCTGCTTCCAATAAATTTTTTACTTCGACTTTACTTGCCATTTTTTTGTACTTAGTTTACGTTCCGTTGAGATAGCAATGTATTGGTGGTCTTTACATTTTGTAAATCGCCCGTTACATTTAGATGCTAAACTAAATTCCAAAAAGTTCGTAATCCACTTTTCGGAACAACGACAACTTTTGTTTAAAATTTAATCCAGACCATGATGGCCTGGACTTTCAATGAACATTTACCGACGATACCGTCGGTAGTTATGGATAAATGCGAAAATCGCAGCTATGTATTAACGTTTAGAGAACTGGAATTTCTTACGGGCTTTCTTCTGACCGAATTTTTTACGTTCAACCATTCTCGGGTCTCTAGTAAGTAGACCTTCTGGCTTTAGAACGCCTCTGTGCTCTTCATTGATCTCACACATTGCCCTTGACAATGCCAAACGGATAGCTTCTGCTTGCCCGGTGATCCCACCGCCAAAAACATTTACGTTAACGTCGTAATTGCCATCGTTTTCAGTAAGGGTAAAAGGTTGCTTTACCTTATATTGTAGTGTTGCCGTAGAGAAATAATCTTCTAATTTTCTTTTGTTCACGGTGATGTTTCCTTTTCCCTCAGAAACATAAACACGGGCAACAGCCGTTTTTCTTCTTCCTATTTTATGAACCACTTCCATTATTTGTAGTCATTTAAGTTAATCGTCTTCGGTTTTTGCGCTTCTTGTCCGTGCTCGGTACCAGCATAAACTTTTAAATTACGGAATAGGTCGGCACCTAATCTGTTTTTAGGTAACATGCCTTTAACGGATTTTTCGATAATACGTTCAGGATGTTTCTCTAAAAGGTCACTTGCCGAGGTCGAACGCTGGCCACCTGGGTAACCGGTATAACGTAAATAGGTCTTATCGGCCCATTTATTTCCACTCATTTGAATTTTTTCCGCATTGATGACGATGACATTATCGCCACAATCAACATGGGGGGTATAATTAGGCTTGTACTTGCCCCTTAAGATTTTAGCGACTTTAGATGCCAATCGACCTAAAGTTTGTCCTTCAGCGTCAACCAATACCCATTGCTTCTCAATGTCTGATTTTTTAGCTGAAACAGTCTTGTAACTTAATGTATCCACTTCTTGAAATATTATCGATTTTCAAAACATTCCCGATAAACGGGGTGCAAATGTACAATTATTAGATTGAATTACAAATGCTTGTGAAATATTATTTTTTCCTTTTTAAAAAGGATGTTATCAAGGCTTTTGGTTTCTTGATTTAGTGTTAAAGAAAACTTAAAAATGGATTGAACTGTAACTATTTGAAAATTCATTGGTCTTTAAGTCACATCAACCAAAAAACAAATAGCAGTGAGAAATCCAACCCACTTTCTGACAGCGTTACTCTTTTCCAGTATCTGTTTTTCCCAAGAAGGAAATTCAACCGAAGTGCAACAAGATACGACTGAAATAGTACCGAAGAAAATCTATGTCACAAAGGCCATTGAAAATGAAGAACCACCAAGTGTAGATGGTTTGTTGAACGATGAGGCATGGGGTCTTGTGGAATGGACGGGTGATTATATCGAAAATCAACCTGATGAGAATACGCCACCAAGTTATCAGACCAAATTCAAGATTGTCTATGACAGTAAGAACCTTTACATCGGGGTTCGTTGTTACGATGCAGAGCCTGATAAAATTATAAGAAGAATGTCTAGGCGTGATGGTTTTGAAGGCGACTGGGTCGAATTCAATATCGATAGTTATCATGACAAGCGTACTGCTTTTTCTTTTACGGTAACGGCTGCTGGGGTAAAAGGGGACGAGTTTGTTTCCAATAACGGGAACAATTGGGATGGAAGTTGGAACCCAATATGGTATACCAAGACCAATATCGACGATGAGGGTTGGACCGCCGAACTTAAGATTCCATTGAGTCAATTAAAATTCAGTGGGGCCGAAAACCAGGTTTGGGGCTTGCAATCCACCAGGCGTTTCTTTCGGGCCGAAGAACGTTCGCTTTGGCAACGTAAGCCGATTGATCAACCAGGTTGGGTAAGCGAATTCGGGGAGCTTCATGGACTTAGGAATATGGAACCGCAAAAACAATTGGAAATACAACCTTATACGGTAGCGAGTGGTGAAACCTATGAAGCTGAAGAGGGAAATCCCTTTAGGGATGGCAGTGACACGGATATCGCCGTAGGGCTTGATGCCAAGATCGGAATTACGAACGATCTCACCCTCGATCTAACGGTAAACCCTGATTTTGGACAGGTAGAGGCAGATCCTTCGGCTATCGCCTTGGATGGTTTTCAAATTTTCTTTCGAGAGCAGCGTCCTTTCTTTGTTGAGAACAAGAATATTTTTGATTTCAATGTTTCGCAGTCTGAAGCAGGTAATACGTTTGGTTTTGACAATGTTTTTTATTCTCGCCGTATTGGTCGCAGTCCACAAGGCTTTCCAGATACGAATGATGGTGATTTTGTCGATATCCCTGACAATACCCAAATTCTAGGAGCGGCCAAATTCAGCGGAAAGACTAAAAATGGTTGGGCTATCGGCGTTTTAGAGAGTGTTACCGCAAAAAAATATGCGACCATCGCTAATGATGGTGATCGCAGAAGGGAAGTCGTAGAACCCTTGACGAATTATTTTGTGGGTCGGGCCCAAAAAGATTTCAATGAACGTAATTCTTTTATCGGGGGGATATTCACTGCAACCAACAGGGCCGATCTTACCCAAAACCTGAACTTTCTTCATGAATCGGCCTATACTGGAGGGCTGGATTTCAAACACCAATGGAACAATCGCGATTGGTATTTAGGTGGCAATATCATCTTAAGCCATGTTCAGGGCAGCGAGGAAGCGATAACCCACACCCAAAACTCCATTACCCGTTTGTTTCAAAGAATTGATGCGGATCACGTGGAAGTGGACGAGGGGAGAACATCGTTGACAGGTACGGGTGGCAACCTTCAAATAGGAAAGGTCGGTAATGGCCACTGGCGTTTTGAAAGTGGTGGCACCTGGCGTTCACCTGAATTGGAGCTGAATGATATTGGTTTTCAACGTCAAGCCGATGACATTCGTCACTACACCTGGGTCGGCTATCAAACATTAAAACCCGACAGTACCTTCAGAAGGGTGGGCATCAATTATAACCATTGGAGCGCTTGGGATTTTGCCGGTAACCATAATGAGCTGCGTTTTAATACCAATACTTGGCAAAATTGGGCAAATAACTGGTTCTCTAACATAGGCTTCAATTATGCCCCCGTTCAATTTTCGAATTTTGCCTTACGTGGTGGTCCGCGACTACGTCGGACCCCAGAAGTCAGTTTTTGGAATAGTATTGGTACCGATGGGCGAAAAAAATTACGGTTCAATTTTTTTCATAATGGGAGACGAGCCTTGGATAATTCAATCAGAAGGTATTCCGTGGAATTCGGGTTTAGGTATCAGCCCATTGATGCCCTACGTATCTCGGTTTTTCCAGAGTATAGCATCAATAATGACAAACTTCAATATATCGATAACATCGATACCGATCTTGGTATTCGCTACCTAAATGGTGAGATTGAACAGCGTACCCTAAGCATGTCCGTACGTTTTAATTTTAATATCAATCCGAATTTGACGGTTCAATATTGGGGGCAACCCTTTATTTCTAGGGGTCGCTATTCAAATTTTAAACATGTGGACAATGCTACCGCCCGAAATTTTGAAGATCGTTTCTTGCAATATGAAGCCAATCAGGTCACCTTTTCTGACGATAATTATGCCATAGATGAAAATCTTGACGGAGTTACCGATTTTAGTTTTGGCGATCCTGATTTTTCCTTTGTGCAGTTCAGGTCTAATTTGGTGTTGCGATGGGAATATATTCCAGGTTCGGAAGTGTTCTTGGTATGGTCGCAAGACGTGTCCCAGTCGGGTAATCCATCAGAAGGGTTGTTCACCAGTTTAGGGGATAATATCCTCGGTCAGACTCCACAGAACATTTTTCTACTGAAAGCTACCTATCGATTTGTCTTGTAAGAATTAGCCTTGTGTTACACTATTATGCTCGATTCATCGTTAAAATGGGGTATACCCCAAAAAACTAAAAAAGATGAAATCTAAATTAATGGTGCTAATTGCAGTTTTTGCCTTGACATTATCTTGTTCCTCCGATAGTGAGGATGACGGTCTTCAAATGGTCGGTGGCGAATCGAATTTGGTCGGTACCTGGAACTTGACCAGCGTTGACTTTACAGGTCAAAGTGATACGGAGTTGAATTTGGCTGCTGAAATTATTGATAATCTTGCAGAAGAGCAGTGTTATCTGGTAACTTTTGTATTTAACGCTGATAGTACTGCTTCGGCAGAGGATAAGACCAACTATATCGAAGTAAACGCAGGTCCCACAGGCCTAGATGTGCCATGTCCAACCCAAAGTGATACGGAGTCTTCAACGTGGTCGTTAGAAGGTAATCAATTGACCTTCATCAATGCCGACATGGAAGAAGAGACCATTGAAGTTGCAATTGAAGGCAACACCATGGTCATTGCCGGAGAGGTTATCGATGCCGACAACTATTCAGGTGCACAAGCTATTTTTACCAGAGGATAATCTAGTGAACTAGACGTACTTCATTTTTTGCAAGACTGAAATCAAAGCATGGTTGGCTTCCGGTGTTCCGATGGTTATCCGAACTTTACCGGGTGCCCCAAATTGTGATACTGGTCGAACCATTATGCCCTCGTCCATTAGTTTGTCGGTAAATTCCATTTCAGGAAGTGGGGGGTCAATGATAAAGAAATTAGCTTGGGTCGGCCAATGGTCAATGCTTAGTTTTTTAAATTCCTCAGTAAGGTAGGCCCTTCCTGTAAGTACCGTTTTTACCGTATTCTCAATGAACAAATGATCGTTCAAAGCGCCGATTGCCGCTTCAATCGAGGTCAAAGGCAGTAAAAAAGGTTTATGGATCTGTCGCATGTAATTGGCAATGGTAGCCGTAGTATAACAATATCCAATACGTTGCCCTGCCAAGCCATAAGTTTTCGAAAAACTATTGATGGCAATAACATTGTGACCTTGTTTGACATAAGGTAGCGCCGTGACATAGTCTTCGGCATCTGCAAAATGCCTATAAACCTCATCAAAGACAATAAGGATGTTTTTAGGGATTCTGTTTAAAAAGTCATCTAGAACCGGTTTGGCGATATAAGTGCCGGTAGGGTTATTTGGGCTGGTCAAAAAAATCAATTTGGTCTTTTTGGTGATGGCCTTTAAGATACCGTCAATGTCTAAGTCGTAATTAGGACTTTTCAATGGAACATCAATTTGTTTGGCACCATACCATCTTGAAAAAACGGAGTAGGGCAAAAAACAGGGGTTGGAATAAATCACCTCGTCCCCTTCATTCAAAAAGGCCCGTAACAACATGTCAATGATCTCAGAACCGCTGTTGCCACATATAAACTGGTCGGCAGCGAGGGCACCATTGAAATCGGCCACCAATGCCTCGCGAAGGCGAATATCCGTCTGATCAGGATAGATAGCTACCTGCATAGCAGCTTTTTTAAGGGCTGCAATAGCTTTTGGCGAGGCACCTAATGGATTTTCGTTTGACGATAGTTTATAGACTTTCTGGTTTGATGCAGGAATGTTCTTGCCACCCTTATAAACTTCTTTCGGCTCTAAATACGACTTGAATATGGATTCTATGGTATTCATGCTTAAAGATTTTCGGCGTGCATTAAAACGGCCATGGCCTTAGTCGTATTCCCCTCTTCTAAAATACGCTGGGCAAGCCAATGGAGGTGTTTTTGATGTGCCGTTTTATCACTGCCGACCTTTCTTGCCAAATTGGTCAGTTCCTCATCATTGGCAATTGCATCTAATTGTGTTTTTGTAGGTAAGGCTTCCAAATTTCCCAAACGCCCTAAATTATTTCCGGTCAAGATTTCGCTTTCCCTAATGTTTTCAGGTAGTGCATCAACACCAATACCCTTGGTTCGTATCGGTTTCGGAATTTCAAATAGGGAATCACCGTTAGCATGGGTGTACCAGCTACCGCCCATTCTACCGACCAAATCCAACTTTTGGGTATCCAATTGGTCATCGGTCATGACATCTTCATTGATGTGGATAAGTTCTACCTTACATAAAATAAGATTTCCTGCCCCTGGGGTGTCTGCCAATTCAATGATTTCAGTGACCGAACACTCAAAAGATACTGGGGCCTCCGCAACACGTGGCGGTTTTACTTTTTCACTTGAAATTTCCGTAAGGCCTGCTTTTATGAATTCATTTACCCCTTTTTCATAGGCGGTACTTGAAAGTGACATCTGCTCTACAATAGGATAATTAACGATATTGATAACGACTTCGGGTACTTCTTTTACATTTTGATGCGAATGCTTTAGCGTATTGTCCCTGCCGCTTCTGGCAGGTGAGAATATCAATATGGGCGGGTTTGAACTAAAAACGTTGAAATAGCTGAACGGACTCAAATTCACATTGCCGTGAGTGTCAATGGTACTTGCAAAGCAAATTGGGCGAGGTGCCACTGCAGTTAAAAGAATACCATGTAAATCAGGTTGTGCTATTTTATTTGGGTCGATGGTTTTAGTCATATTTATATACTATTGCGTCGTCGATATACAAGAAAAATTAGAAGAGGTCATTTCGAATGTGTCTACTATGACATCTTGAAAATACAATTTATTTTGCGGGTAATATTTTCGCCGAAACCTCACCAAAACCGACACGTTTTCCATCCTTTTCCGCAAAGCCCCTCATGGTTACGGTGTCACCATCATTGATGAATTTTCGTTCGCTGCCATCTTTCATCTTCAAAGGTTTTGTGCCCATCCATGCCAGTTCCAGCATAGAGCCGTACGAGTTTTCATCTTTTCCTGAAATGGTACCCGAGCCATAAAGGTCACCGATATTGATATTGCAACCGTTAACGGTGTGATGTGCCAACTGTTGGGCCATATTCCAGTACATATACTTAAAATTGGAATGGCAAACGGTTTGTTCTTCACTTCCTTCTGGGCTTATGGCCACTTCAAGGTTGATATCATAGTTTTTTAGACCTTCATATTGCAAATAGGGCAATACTTCAGGTTCTTGTTTTGGGCCAGGCACCTTAAACGTCTCAAAAGCCTCCAAAGTTACGATCCATGGCGAAATATGTGAGGCAAAGTTTTTGGCCAAAAACGGACCTAAAGGCACATATTCCCATTTCTGGATATCGCGTGCCGACCAGTCATTCAATAAGACCAGGCCGAAAATGTATTCTTCAGCCTCACTTGTTAAAACCGATTCCCCGAGATTGGTATTCTTTCCGGTAATAAAACCCATCTCCAATTCAAAATCGAGGCGTTGGGTCGGTCCGAAAACAGGTTTGTCGGCACCAACCGGAATCGTCTGTCCTTTAGGTCTATGTATAGGTTCGCCGCTAACCACTATGGAGCTTGCGCGGCCATGATAACCAACGGGAATGTGCTTCCAGTTGGGCAATAATGCATTTTCGGGATCACGGAACATCTTACCCACATTGGTAGCATGCTCAATGCTAGAGTAAAAATCGGTATAGTCACCAATATAGACGGGCATGTGCATTTGTGCATCGACTTGTTTGATGAACAACTCTGATTTGCTTGCCAAAATCGAATTTTCATCTTGTAACCAATGTTGAATGTCAAGACGGACTTTTTTGGTGATTTCCTTTCCTAGCGAAATGAAATCATTCAATGTTTCTTTTTCAAATACGGCAGTATTAAAATCAAATACATCCAATTCCGCCAAAGCGGCTAGATCCAAGATATGATCTCCGATGGCTACGCCGGCACGCGGACTTCTGTCTTCCGTGGAGAAAATCCCAAAGGGAATGTTATGAATTGAAAAATCGGAGTTTTTGGGTATGTCTATGATCATGTTGTTTTAGATATGAGATATGAGATATGAGTGATTAGTAATTAGGGGCTTTACGGAACCTGTTAAAGAACCCGCTTCTAAATATTAACATCTAATTTCTTTTATTCCAACCACGATTTATAATACTTACCATCATCGATTTTTAGGGCATTTTCGGTTAGTTGCAGGGGTTTGAACGTATCGATCATCACGGCGAGTTCTTCGGTTTCCCTTTTGCCGATACTGGCTTCATAAGTACCTGGATGGGGTCCGTGGGGGATTCCTGCGGGATGCAAAGAGATATGCCCCGGGCCAATACCCGTCCTACTCATAAAATCACCGTCTACGTAATATAGCATTTCATCAGAATCGATATTGCTGTGGTTATAGGGTGCTGGAATGGATTTCGGGTGGTAATCGTACAACCTTGGGCAGAACGAACAGATAACAAAAGCGTTGGTCTCGAAGGTCTGGTGTACTGGCGGCGGTTGATGGACCCGCCCGGTTATCGGCTCAAAATTATGGATGGAGAAACCATAAGGGTAATTGTAACCATCCCAACCTACCACATCAAAGGGATGTGTGGCGTAAACCAAATGGTGCAACATACCCTGTTTCTTGATTTTCATCACGAAATCCCCTTTTTCATCAAAGGTCTGCAAGTTCTGTGGTAGCTTGTAGTCACGTTCACAAAATGGGGAATGTTCCAATAACTGCCCGAACCAGTTGCGATAACGTTTTGGGGTATAAATAGGGTGGAACGACTCTGCATATAGAATCCGGTTGTCGTCAGAATCGAATTCGATTTGATAGATCATTCCCCTGGGAATAATCAAATAGTCACCATATTCAAACGGAATATCACCTAAAAAGGTCTTTAAGGTGCCTGTACCCCGATGAATGAACAGCATTTCATCGGCATCGGAATTCTTATAAAAATAAGAGGTCATCGATTTTTTTGGGGCAGCTAGACCAATGTGAACATCGTTGTTCACCATCATAGGTTCGCGGGACTCTAGAAAATCATCTTTAGGGGCAACATCGAACCCAATTAACTTTCGGGAGGTAATGTTCTTGGCCACGGCGATTTTCGGACTCATATCCAAGGCTTCACCAATCTCCTTTACCTGTGTAGGACGATGTACGTGATACGATAAAGAAGACATGCCATCAAAGCCAATGGTTCCAAATAACTGTTCGTAATACAGGCTACCATCGGGCTTTTCAAATTGGGTATGTCGTTTCTGCGGAAACTTCCCTAGTTTGTGATATATGGGCATAGTTTTGTTTTAAAGTTCAAACTCAAGGATCAAATTCAAGTTCAAAAACGTTAAACATTAAACTTCTAAACTACGTTTTTAATGTAATGTCCCCCTTAATTGTTGCTCAAGTTCAATAGCCTCGAATAGTGCCTTAAAGTTACCTTTTCCAAATGATTGTGCGCCTTTTCTTTGAATGATTTCAAAGAACATCGTAGGTCTGGGCTCTATCGGTCGTGTGAATATCTGCAACAAATAACCTTCATCATCGCGGTCAACCAATATTCCAAGCTCTTTTAACGGGGCAATATCTTCATCAATTTGGCCTACCCGGTCGGTGACTGCATCGTAATATGTATCGGGAATGGTCAAGAATTCTATACCACGGCTTCTTAAATCACGAACTGTTTTAATGATGTCATCCGTAGCAACCGCAATATGTTGCACGCCTTCGCCTTCGTAAAAATCCAAGTACTCCTCCACTTGCGATTTCTTTGCACCTTCGGCCGGTTCGTTGATTGGAAATTTAATCCTACCATTGCCGTTGCTCATCACCTTGCTCATTAGGGCCGTGTATTCGGTAGAGATATCCTTATCATCAAAAGATAGGATATTCACAAAGCCCATCACCTTTTCATAAAATTCTACCCAATGGTTCATGCGGTCCCAACCTACGTTACCGACCATATGGTCTACATATTTCAATCCGGTCGGTGCGGGATTGTAATCCGGGGTTTCCCATTTGGTATAGCCTGGTAAAAAAGTACCTTTATAGTCTTTGCGTTCCACAAAAATATGAACAGTCTCGCCGTAAGTGTAAATACCAGCACGAACCACCTTTCCATTTTCATCTTCTTCCGTCACGGGCTCCATATATGACTTAGCACCTTTAGAAACCGCAGTTTCGTATGCATAAGTGGCATCATCGACCCATAGGGCCACCACTTTTACCCCATCACCGTGGCTGTCGATATGCTTGCCGATTTCAGTGCCACTTTTTAAAGGTGAGGTGAGTACCAGACGTATTTTATCTTGGATCACGACATAACTTTCGCGGTCTTTTAGGCCGGTCTGTAGGCCGGCATAGGCATACGATTGAAAGCCAAAGGCGGTCTTATAAAAGTGCGCTGCTTGCTTAGAGTTACCAACATAGAGCTCAATATAATCAGTGCCGTTGATCGGCATAAAATCTTGGGCCTTGTCATGAAGTTTTGGTAGTGCGGTCGTATCCATTGAAATCTATTTTAGGGAGCTATTAAATTAAAATTGTTGTTGATGCAACAAAAATACGTAATTTTGAAATACAAAAAGACTTTTGATTATAATTTTTCAAGGGTTGTTTGAGATGGGATATACGGCCCCACGAATTATTATTTTCAAGTATTTTGACATGACACGATATGTCATGGGTTAATTTAAACTATGCTCAATCAAATAGATAAAATACAAGGTATTGGCTTACATTTAGATTTGGTCTTGCGAAAAATACAAGAGGCTTATTTGCGCAAGTTCGAAGCGCTTGATATCGAAATGACTATTGAACAATGGGTAATTCTTCATCGTATTTCGCAGTTGGGCGATGCAGCCTCGCAGGCTGAAATCGTAAAATCGAATTTTAGGAATCGTGCGACCACATCAAGGGTTATTGGCGGGCTAGAACGTAAAAGTTGGATAAAAAAAACGCGTTTTGAGGGGGATATGAAACGTTTTAAATTGGAGTTGACCTCAAGGGGTAAAGCGTTGATTGCATTGATTTCCCCACATGCTGACCAATTAAGGGCACAGGCCATTAAAGATTTGGATATCATGGAATTTGAGACCTTCTTGAGGGTCTTGGATCAAATAGGCGAGAATTATGAATCGTCTGTAAAGCGTTGACCTCTTATTCCTTCCCATAAAAAATAGCTTTGTTTCCTTTACTTTTCAGAGGTGTTCCATTCTTCCATTTGAGATAAAATAACGTGAGTTCGAAGTAACAGTAGATCCAAAAGAAAACAACTGTCAACAAAAATTGACAGTTGTAACCCCGAGCGCAGTCCAGAGCTTGAAAGAATGTACATTTAAAGAGAGGTTTACACTGCGCCTGTCTGCCGACAAGGTAGGCTCAACTTGACATAGCTTACAAATCGCGAGAAAACAGTGATAGGTTTCTTACGTCGAACTCATGTTAAAATAGCACAGAAATCGGAAAACTTTGATGTTTTCAACACATTGCTTTTGATGCAATTTTGCGCGCTCTGAAATAGAAAATACAACGTTATGAAATTAAAACATTACCCTAGCGTATGGCAGGCTCAACCTTTTTCAATGGAACTATTCGCACATTTTGAGGAAGCCGCACGTTTACAAAACAAAGAAGTTGTTCTAAAAAGAAAAAGGTTGGGAAAACAAACAAAAACAAAATCAAGGTTCACTT
Organism: Croceitalea sp. MTPC5; assembly: GCF_036985505.1. Taxonomy (NCBI): domain Bacteria; kingdom Pseudomonadati; phylum Bacteroidota; class Flavobacteriia; order Flavobacteriales; family Flavobacteriaceae; genus Croceitalea; species Croceitalea sp. MTPC5. The sequence goes on along the minus strand of NZ_BTGQ01000002.1, from coordinate 449,461 downwards.
TTGGTTTTTGGTAAGACCAAAGTGCACGAACCCTATTGGATGAAGCTTCCCCTTTCTCTCTGAAAACCTTCTGAAGGTCGATTTTTTGTAAGAACATGAATAGCTTAAACAGGCTATAGTGTCTATTTGACCTCAAAGGTTTCCATTGCACTTCGTTTATACCCTAACCGATGCGCGACGGCTTTGATCGTGGTGCCGCCCTTAACTGAAAAGGGTTTGGTGTAGACGGTCCAGCCTTCTTGGTCCGCCCCGACAATTTGATATCCAATAGAGGCTCCTTCCGTGGCACAACTAATGGTGATTGTACCGTTGGAATGCTCAAGTTCAGGGTTTGAGGTATTGGGCTGTTCGCCATTAGGCCAAAACATGTCGATAAGTTCTTGCTCTGGTCGAAGGCCAGTGTCATTGATACGGCCTACCCAATTGGAACAAGCCTTTCTTAAAGAGAGCAGTTTTTCTCGATATTCTGGAAGTTGGGCCAAATTGTGTACTTCATATGGATCATTGATTACATCATAAAGTTCTTCTTCAGGTCTTGGTCGTTCAAACCAGAGCGCTTGTGCAACGGTCAATTGGTTTTCTTCCTTTAAGCGCAGTAGCTCTCTCATGATGGGCATGTTCTTTCGATAGGCCACATCGGCATACAATGGCTTTTCAGGATTGTAGTTTTTGATATATCGAAACTGTTTGTCACGTACCGAACGAATGTTATCGGTAAATTCATCAAAACGGTCCGCGGCGCCAAAAATGAATTCTGGTTCCTCGGTACGCAAATACTCGCCTAAAAATGCGGTACCCTGCATGTGGTCGGGCGGTTTGATACCAACTAGGGAAAGCATCGTCGGTGCCAGATCGATAAAGCTGACCATACGGTCGTCTCTCATACCGGCGAATTCCCCATTCGGAAATCGAATGATCATCGGCACTTTGGTGCCACTATCGTACAATAGTCGTTTTTGTCTGGGCAAGGGCCCACCATGGTCGGTATACCATACGACAATGGTACTGTCCAATAGGCCATCCGCTTTTAATTCTTGTAAGATTTTGGCCGTTTGGGCATCCATTTCCAAAATGTTGGAATACATTCTACGCACATCTTTTCGACCTGTTTCGGTATTGGGTAAATACGGTGGTACCGGTACTTCAAGATTTTTGGGTACCCAGAGTGAATCCTTGGCTTTTGCCCAAATCCTTGATTCATGTGTCACACCGATGTTAAAGACCGAGAAAAAGGGTTTTCCCTTGGGCCTATTTCGCCAATGGGCCATATTACTACTCTCGTCCCAAGCGGTCATGGTCTTTCTGAATTGGTAGTCTTCTTTGGCATTGTTGCTACTGTAATATCCGGCAGCCCGTAAATATTCGGTAAACATTTTGACCTCTTTCGGGGGTACTGCTTCGTAGGGAATATTTCCTTCAGGTAGGGCTTTGTAGTTTTGAATGATTTCTTGAGTGATGTTTGCGGCAAACCAAGGCCCCGTACGCATATGACTCGCCCCTATGCTATTGGCATACCTTCCTGTAATAATGGACGCCCTCGCTGGAGCGCAAACAGGATGGGCACTATAGAAGTTATCATAGCATACCCCTTCCGCGGCCAATCGGTTCAAGGTAGGCGTTACAACGGTGCTATCGCCAAAAGCAGGTATGTTCGGACTTTGATCTTCAGCTACGATCCATAGGATGTTGGGTCGAAAATTCAATTCGGGATTCCATTCCGAATCGGTCCTGGATACCTTTGTTGGTCGTTGGGTTTGGGTACAGTTGAAAAGCATACCGATAGCCAAAATATAACAAAAGGCATGTTTCATATTATTTTGGTCTAATGCGCCTCTAACCAATTCTCACCAATACCGACCTCAACATCTAACGGAACGCTCATCGTATACGCATTTTCCATTTCGGTTTTAATAAGGTTTTTCATTTCCTCCAGCTCTGGTTTATAGCAATCAAAGACCAGTTCATCATGTACCTGAAGCAACATCTTGGTTTTGTAATTGCCTTCTGAAAGTTTTTTGTGGATATTGATCATGGCAAGTTTGATAATATCTGCCGCGCTACCCTGTATCGGTGCATTTACGGCATTTCGTTCGGCCGCGCCACGAACAACTTGATTACCGGCATTGATGTCCTTTAAATACCTACGACGGCCCAGCACGGTTTGTACATAGCCATTATCACGGGCAAAGTCAACCTGTTCGCCCATGTAGTTTCTGAGCTTCGGATATGTTTTGTAGTAAGTGTCGATAAGTTCTTTTGATTCAGCTCGTGTTAGGTCGGTTTGGTTGCTTAGCCCAAATGCCGATACCCCGTAAATGATACCGAAATTAACGGTTTTCGCATTGCTGCGTTGTTCACGGGTAACGGCTTCGATTGGCACGTTAAATACTTTTGAAGCCGTCGAGGCATGAATGTCCATCCCATTTTTAAAGGCTTCGATCATGGTATCCTCTTCGCTCAAAGCTGCAATGATACGAAGTTCTATTTGTGAGTAATCAGCTGCCAACAATACGTGGTTTTCATCGCGTGGCACAAAGGCCTTTCGAACTTGGCGTCCCCGTTCGGTACGGATCGGGATATTCTGCAAATTGGGGTTATTGCTGCTCAGACGACCTGTTGCCGCTACTGTTTGCATATAATCGGTGTGTACTCGCCCCGTGTTTGTATGTACCTGTTCTGGTAGGGCATCTACATAGGTGCTCTTGAGTTTGGAAAGCCCTCGATAATCCAATACATTTTGGATGATCTCGTGATCTTTGGCCAAATACGAGAGTACATCCTCTGCCGTAGAATATTGACCGGTCTTTGTTTTTTTCGGTTTGTCGACGAGTTTCATTTTATCAAACAAAATCTCTCCCAATTGTTTCGGGGATCCAATGTTGAATTCAACTCCCGCGGCCTCATAAATACGTTGTTCCAAGTTTTTGATATCATTATCGAGATCCTCGGAAAGTGAACCCAAGAACGCTTTATCCAAATTGATACCTTCGCGCTCCATATCGGCCAAGACCCGCAATAGTGGTATTTCGATGGATTCAAATAATTTTTCCGTTTTCGCTTCAGCCAGTTCAGGACGAAAATGGGCTGCCAATTGCAATGTGATATCGGCATCCTCTACGGCATATTCCGTTTGTTTTTCAATGGGGACATCACGCATGTTCAATTGGTTCTTCCCTTTTTTGCCGATGAGTTCAGTAATGGAAACAGGGGTGTAGTTCAGATAGGTTTCTGAAAGTACGTCCATGTTATGCCGCATATCAGGGTTGATAAGGTAATGTGCCAACATTGTATCAAAGAGTTTTCCCTTCACCGCTATACCATAATTCTGCATTACTTTGATATCATACTTTAGGTTTTGCCCTATTTTTTCAATGTTTTCCGATTCAAAAAAGGGACGCAATTGCTGTAATAAGGTATTAACGCGTTCTTCATCTTCAGGAAAGGCTACATAAAACCCCTTGTTAGCACTCCAACTAAAGGCAATACCCACCAATTTGGCATCAAGTGGGTTTATCGAGGTAGTCTCGGTGTCAAAACAAACCGACGCCTGTTGCATCAACTTGTTCAAAAACAAATTCATGGCGGCACCTTCAGTGACCAATTGGTAAAAGTGCGGTACTTCTGAGATGGTTTTTCGACTGTTGACATCTTTAATGGTTGCTGCCGCTTCGGCTGGGTCACCACCAAATAATGTAAATTGTCCGCCACCCGCCACTTTGGCCTTTTGAGTTTCTTGCTTTGCCGTAACCGTATTCGTAACTTGGGTAACAGGTTCCGTTTCACCGGAAAATATTTTGATAAACTGCTCTTTTAGCCTTCTGAATTCAAGTTCTTCAAAAACCTCTTGTACCTTCTCGGCATCAGGTTCGCACATTTCATAGTCATCTGCTTTGAAGGTAACCTCGCAATCCGTTTTGATCTCGGCAAGCTTACGTGATAAACGACCAAGTTCGGCGTTGGCCTCGACTTTCTCCCTCATTTTGCCCTTTAATTGATCGGTGTTGGCAAGTAGTCCTTCCATATCACCAAACTGCTCTAGAAACTTTTTAGCCGTTTTATCACCTACACCAGGTAGACCGGGTATATTATCACTGGCGTCACCCATCATGCCCAAATAGTCAATGACCTGTTCTGGGCGTTCAACGCCAAAGCGCTTTTGTATTTCAGGAATACCCCATATTTCAATACCATTGCCCATACGAGCTGGTCGGTACATGAATATATTTTCTGAGACCAATTGCCCAAAGTCCTTGTCAGGGGTAACCATGAAAACCTTATAATCTTCTTTTTCGGCTTGTTTCGCCAAAGTGCCGATAAGGTCGTCCGCTTCATAGCCTTCTAATTCCACTACGGGAATTTTCATTGCCTTCAAGATATTCTGAATATAGGGTATGGCAATTCGAATGGCATCGGGCGTTTCGTCACGATTGGCTTTATAGGCCTCAAATAGTTCAGTACGTTCTACACTTCCACCTTTATCGAATGCGACGGCCAGGTGATCGGGCCGTTCACGTTTGATAACATCAAAAAGGGAGTTCATGAACCCCATGATCGCAGAGGTATCCATCCCTTTTGAATTGATCCTTGGGTTTTTTATAAGTGCATAATATCCCCTGAAAATAAGGGCATAGGCATCAAGCAGAAAGAGTCTTTTTTGATCGGACATGAATTAAAGTTTGAAATATGAAATTAGAAGTACGATTTTTTAAATGTACAAAGTTTATGCAAATGGGCAGTGTTATATAACGGGGTTTAGGCTTGACTTTTCTAGGACCAAAACATGCTATAAAATTTAACATCATTATTTTTCAAGATGTTAGCCCCGCGATTTCTGTCAATTCTTGGCCGAAATGTAAAAGGGAATAGTCCATTTACGACGGTTTTGGCCCTCAAATATTTTTTCGACCCCTAAGGTGTGCGTTCCGTTCGACAAGCTATCGAGGTCGATGTAAGTAACGATTCCAAATTGTCCCGTATGGGGGTGGTCACTTTTTAAGAAAGATACCTCGACAGTACGGCCGTTAATGGTCACCGATTGGTTTTTGGCATAACAGGCTAGGTAGGTATCCCTTCTTTTTTGACGCTCGGTGTCGTCAGGAAGTTGAAAAGTGGGGAAATCGGGAATAGCACACTTTGCCTCAAAAATGGTTTTCTCGTGTTTGAAAATGGGAATGAACAATTGCAATACCCTGTTTTTGATGGTACCCGCATTGATTTCAGGTGCCAATAGAAAATCGGTTCCTACATTGTTATCCGCATAATAATAAGCATGTTTTTTTGAGCTGTCGACGGGCACGTCGTAATTGATAAGGTAATCATAGTTTGAGCGAACCAACTGTACTCCACCAAAAATAGTGCCTATGAAAAGCATGAACAAAATCATTTTTATGAGCCCCTTTTTTCTTTTATAGTTAGATCCAAAAATCATGCTTATTTGCAAAATACTTTTTGGGAAAGGGCCATAAAGTATTTTTGCTCCCCATTTCGAGTACAAAAAGTAAAGCTCTTGTATTTTCTCATGTGATCTGAATTTTTTGGTATTGGCTATTGAGGTCAAAATACTTCCATAAACGATATAGCCAATGAACAGCCCCAAAGGAATCAATAAAATCCATTCTGGTACCACATCTTTGGCCAGATTGTATAGGATAAGATATACTGTGGCAATCACCGTAAAATTGAGATAGATAAGCATGATGGAAAACGCCGCTGAGAACGTAACACTGCATAATTCATCAATTTTGGTGATGCTTACCGATAATTTCGGGAGCATTTGAAGGGTTTTTTCGGTGTAAATAGGCGAATAGGCACTATCTTCTAAACTGTAATCGGGAAATACGGAATTCAAACCCACCAAGCCGATCCAATAGGCCCTTAAGGCAAAGTGTATGCTAAACATGGCCGCCAGAACCCCTACGGCGAGATAACCACTAACAATAATGGCATAAGCGACCAAATATTGATTGGGGTTCAAGTAGTCTATAAACTTGGTCAAAAGCCAATCAATACCCGAAAAGGATTTTAAAATGGCAAAAATGGCAACTGCCGATACCAAAAGTTCCGCTTCCCAGCTTTCATTCTTCAGGCGTTGAAGCCAGTTTTTATCAACAGGATTTACTTCGGTCTCCATTTGATCGGACATTTTTTAAGGTTTAAAGCACGAATTTTAAAAATAGGAAAAACGGATGAAAGCCAACTAATGTGAAAATCATGATCCCCATTTTGTAAAGCAGGTTTTGAGGTACTACTTATTTTATTTTGGCATTTAAGGTATGGTAAGGGTGGCATGGTCTTTCGATAGTGCCACTTTTCAGTGGAACACCTTCATCGCTATCAAACGAAATGGGGATGGGGTACCTTAACTTAAAAGTAGCTTTGTGATTCAATGTTTTCATGTCCTTCCGGTGAATAGCGACGGTAACTAAATCCAGAATGGATGCAATAGCCTCCCGTTTCGCCGTTTTTGTTCATGGCAATAAAACCGATTTGAAAGTCTTTTCGATTTTTGTTCTTTTCGATGATACGCCTTACCCCTTCTTCACAGGCTTCTTGTGGTGATTTGCCTTGACGCATCAATTCGACGATCAAGAAACTTCCAACAGTACGCACAACTTCCTCGCCCACTCCCGTTGCCGTGGCACCTCCAACGGCATTGTCAACGAACAAGCCGGCCCCTATAATAGGCGAATCCCCAACCCGTCCAGCCAATTTGTAGGCCATACCGCTCGTAGTGCAACCGCCTGAGATATCCCCGTTCTTATCGATGGCCAGCATTCCGATGGTATCGTGGTTTTCAATATTTATGGGTGTTTCATAGTTGGCCGTTTTCTTCCATTCCAACCATTCCTGTTTTGATTTCTCGGTGAGTAAATTTACTTTCTTGAATCCTTTTTCATAAGCGAATTGTTCCGCACCCTTGCCTGCCAACATCACATGTGGGGTTTCTTCCATAACTTTTCGTGCCACTGAAATGGGGTTGGCGATATTTTGCAAAGCTAATACGGCACCACAATTTCCGGCTGCGTCCATGATGCAGGCATCTAAGGTTACATTGCCATCGCGGTCTGGTCGACCCCCGGTACCAACGGTTTGGTTATTGACATCATCTTCTTCGATTCTGACACCATGTTCGATGGCGTCTAATGAACTACCATTTTGGTAAAGGATTTCCCATGCCTTGGCAGAGGCATTTTTAAAGTCCCAAGTACAGATGACTATAGGTATTACAGACTTTTGATCCGGTATGGCCTCCACTTTCTTTTCGTCTTTACACGATGCTAAAACGGGAGCCGTGAGCATGCCGGCCGTTGTTAGCCCCGATTTCTTGATGAATTTGCGTCTTCGCATGTTTGGGTTGTTTATTTTTAAACTTTAAATGGGTTTTTTAACTAAAGATAACAATATGTTGATAGAGGTTTGCTGTAATTCTTTAGAATCGGCCATTAATGCCGAAAGGGCCGGTGCTGATAGAATTGAACTATGTGTTGCCTTGGGTGTAGGGGGTGTTACCCCCTCACATGGGCTTATTCAATTGGTCAAACAAGAAGTTTCGATTCCCATTCATGTCTTGATACGACCGAGAAGCGGTCACTTCGTGTATTCTGAAACTGAATTCGAAGTGATGTTGAACGATATTCGCTTTTGCAGGGAGATGGGTGTCGAAGGTATTGTCTCAGGAATTTTAAACCGAGATCATACCCTTGACATGGAACGAATGAAAATAATGATAGGACAGACCGGATCATTACATTTTACCTTTCATAGGGCTTTTGATTGGATCGCCGACCCTGAGACCTCCCTTTTGCAATTGGAAGATATGGGTGTAAATACTATTTTGACCTCAGGGCAACAGGCCACGGCGTCACAGGGAATTACCATGCTTAAGCGACTTAAGGCCAAAAGCACTAAAACCACGATAATGCCCGGTGGGGGTATTCGTATTGAAAACATCGTAGATTTCATGAAGGCAGATTTTAAGGTAATCCACTTTTCGGGCACTACGTTCACGAATACCGTTGACATCGAACACAAGATTTCAATGAATTCGCAAAAGCATTTGGTAGAAAGCCAAGTAGCGGTCACAAATGAGCAAACCGTTCGTCAACTTGTACGATTCGTTAAATAAAAATCAAAAAACCGGTATAAGGTTTTAAAGGAATAAATTTGTAAAAAACTACTATGCTTCGTTGGATCATCTTTCTTTTCATTTACTCCGTTCTGGGTTTTTATGCCCTACAGGCTGTAAAGACGGTATCAAGATACCCTTGGTTACAGTACCTTTTTATCTTACTTTCCCTAGCGGTCATTGGTAATTTCCTATATCAGTTCATGGGTACGGATGAGGGCAGGGTACTAAGTAGGCCTAAAAGTTACGCTTTCGGATTTTTATTGGCCATGTTGTCTTTTCAGTTGATTACCATCATCTTTTTATTCGGTGAAGACATCTTCAGATTGTTCGTGGGTGCTTACCAAAAAGTTTTTGGCACTGAAAAAGAATTCAGTATTCCCTCAAGAAGAAGGTTTTTGAGCGCAATTGCGTTAGGCATAGCTGCATTACCCTTTGGGGCCCTGTTGCTGGGCATGTACAAAGGTAAATACAACTATAAGGTATTGAGGTATGAATTGGAGTTCGATGATTTGCCTGAGGCCTTTGATGGATATCAAATTACACAAATTTCTGATGTGCATAGCGGCAGTTTTGATGATCGCAAGAAGGTGGCCTATGGTATTGAGCTGATCAATAGCCAGAAAAGCGATGTTATCTTGTTTACAGGTGATATGGTCAACAACAAGGCGGAAGAGATGAGACCTTGGACTGATTTGTTTGCACAATTACAGGCAAAAGATGGAAAGTACTCGATTCTCGGCAACCATGACTACGGTGATTATGTATCATGGGACACGGAACAAGGGAAAAAACAAAATCTTGAGGATTTAAAAACGATGCAAAAAGAAATGGGGTTTGATCTGTTGTTGGACTCCCATCGCTATTTAACAAAGGGCAATGACAAGATTGCCCTGGTCGGAGTTGAAAATTGGGGTAGGGGCAGTTTCAAAAAAGCAGGGGACCTAAATCGTGCCAAAGTAGGTATTTCAAAGGATGATTTTAAAATTTTAATGAGTCATGATCCGTCACATTGGGAAGATGTGGTCATCAACGACGATTATCATTTTCATTTGACCTTGAGTGGGCATACCCATGGTATGCAGTTTGGCATCGAGATACCAGGTTGGGTGAAATGGAGTCCAGTGAAATGGCGTTATAAATATTGGGCAGGCATTTATAAAGAATTGGGCCAGTATATTAATGTGAACAGGGGCTTTGGTTTTATAGGTTACCCTGGTAGGGTCGGTATTTGGCCCGAAATTTCGGTAATTACCTTAAAAAAGAAAGGTTTAACTTGAATTTAACCTAAATCAGTAGCCTGCAGGGAATACACAATGCACCATTTTAACAATTTTTCTTACTTTTGAGTTGTTAAATAACCATGTTACCATGTCAAAATTTGGTGAACTCATAGATTTGCACATTCCGGTATTGTTAGACTTCTATGCCGATTGGAACGAACAGTCCACTTCAATGCATCCCGTGCTGCGAGACGTCGCGGCCGCGCTTGGTGATAAAGGGAAGGTCATTAAAATAGACGTTGATAAAAACAAAGAACTTTCACAAGCTCTTCGAATTAAGGGGCTACCTACCCTTATGATCTACAAGAAAGGGGAGATGGTATGGCGTCAAAGCGGGGAGCAAGATGCCAATACCTTGATTGGCATACTCAATGAGTATACTTGAACATAAACTTCTTAATTCCTTGATTTTCGATTTCAATGACACTAGTATTACCTAGGTTTCAAGTGTCCCTACACTTATTCTTCCACCGAAACCGCATCTTGAACCGCGGTTATGGTATCCAATGGTATACTGTCTGTAACCATAGAGTCTTGTAGGTCTGGGTCTATTGCTCTCGGTTCACTCAAATATTCTTGATCTTCCTCACCAATGAACTGTGAGAATTTATCAATGTACTCATTAAAAATGAGGGTTTCTTTTTCCGCTAATTCCCTATCTTGATTTCTGATTAAAATATCTATGTTTCTTCGATAGGCCTCCATTTCGGTCAAAATATTCTCAAGTTTATCATATTGCTCATTCCGAGGTATGCCTGCATAATAGCTCAGCCGTTCTTGATAAACGGTTTTCAACTTTTCAAAAAGATCCCTTGCCTTTTGCTGCTCACCAACCTTGTAATAACCATCTACAAACGGTTCGACAAAAGCATAAAAACCAAAATGTTCGAAAGGCATGTTTGTCATGGCGATGGTAATGACGTCCTTTGCTTTTTCTATCTCGTTTTCGGCTATAAGTTGCTCCATCAATCGGGCTAGATTACCTCGAAATGACAATCCTTGTGAGCGGGTTTGCGGATCATGATAGATGTCGGCACTTGAGGCATTGCCCCATTCCCATTTTTTGACGATGCCATACATGAGGTCGGTATCTATCCTTCCCATTTCATAGGGACTTTCATTCTCGGTCTTTATAGGAACCAGCTTATAGACCAGACCATCTAGTTGAAGGTATTCTTTCATCCAGATATATTCCGCTTTGTCGAAACTTCCACCTGAAAAGTAGATGGGGCGTTTCCAATCGTTATTCGCGATGATATCAAGCATGAGGATACGATTTTTTGGCAATGCACTCTGAGGAAGATCGATATCAATATAATCTAAAATCAAATCTTGGTCCTCTGGTTTCACCAGTCCGCTTTCCAATACGTTTTTCTTATTTACGGGTACTCGAATTTTATTGGTTGGGTAATATACTATTTCTTGGGTGCTCTTCGGATAGGCGCTGATATCACGCCCCTGTTTCTCGAATAAATGTTTGAACTTGGTTTGGGGTTTATCGCTCCCGATCCAGTTCATAAAGTCTTTGATATTCCATCGACTTTCCGTGATTGCTTGATAATATACGGCATCTCGAGTGCCATATCGGTATTTGTCATGGGTCAATTGTGAGGGTATGGGATCGCTTTCGTATGCTTTTCGTTTCATTTGATCGATATACCAATCCGTTGCAAAAAGGCTCGTGTTAACAATGCGAACATCGGTACGATGCCCTTCAATATCTTGGGCATACCAAAGAGGGAAAGTATCGTTGTCACCAATGGTGAACAGAATGGCCCCTACATCTTCTTGACAAGAGTCTAAATAAGCTTTTGCGGTGGATCTAGCGGTATACCGGCCAGACCGGTCATGGTCATCCCAGTTTTGAAATGCCATTAGAAACGGTACGGCTGCCAAACATAAAACCGTAACGACAGGAGCCGCTAATCTAGGCTTCAATAGTTTTTTTACTTCGTCAAATAAACCATAGACCCCAAGGCCGATCCAAAGGGCAAAAATGTAAAAAGAGCCAACGAGGGAATAATCACGTTCACGTGGTTGAAAAACATATGGATTGGTGTAGAATTGAATCGCAATACCGGTGAACAGGAAAAATACAAAAAGTACCCAGAAAAGTTTTGGGTTGCGGGCTATCAAAAATACAATACCGATGATCCCTAAAAGCAGTGGTAGAAAAAAGTAAGTGTTACGTGCCTTGTTGTTTAGAACATCAGTGGGTAGGTTTTCTTGACTGCCCAATCGAATGTTATCAATGGCATTGATGCCACTAAGCCAATGCCCGTTCTCGTCGTAGCGCCCTTGCACATCATTTTGCCTACCCACAAAATTCCACATGAAATACCGCATGTACATGTAACCAAATTGAAATTCGAACATGTATTTGATATTGTCCATCAGGGTGGGGGGCAATACATCTATATAGTCACCAAATTCCCTAAAAAACTGAATGTATTGGTCGGTGCCGATCTCGCCGGCGGCATCCATTTGTTTGAATTGGGTCACGGCATCCCGTAATTGGGTCTCAGAGATGTACTCCGACTTGATTTTAAAGTCAAGTCGCCCAAAATAACGCATGTAATTTTCGGCATGCTGTTCACTCCATAAACGGGGTAAAAAGCCAACATGCTTTTCGTTGGGCCCTTGCATGGCATCCTTATAATTATTGACGATAACATATTTGCCCAATTTTTCGTCCTTTTCATATTTGGGCTTATCATCAATATCGTCTCCCGGGCCTGCGAAGGTATTTGAATAATAGGCTCCATAGAAGGGACTCTCAACACCTGGATACTGTTCCCTGTTGTAATACGCCAATAAAGACCGTGCGTCTTCAGGATTATTCTCATTGACCACGGTTTGTGAATTGGCCCTTATGGGCAACATCAGCCATGATGAAAAACCAAGGATCAAGAACATAAAGCACAACACGATGGTGTTGGCGTGATAGTAATTGTTTTTTCTGGTATATCGTAATGCAAAGTAGAAAACGGCTACGAAGATCAGCCCCATGATTATGGTTCCAGAATTGAAGGGAAGTCCAATTTCGTTAATGAAGAACACTTCACTCCACCCGAACAATTTTAGAATATAGGTCAGTGAAAATTTATAAACCAACATTAATAAACCGATTACAATGGCATTGGCAATAATGAAATTTTTGACCGTGGTCTTTTTATATTTTTTAAAGTAGTACAACAATCCGATGGAGGGAATCGCCAAGAATCCCATAAATTGGATACCAAAGGTCAGACCGATAACAAAACATATCAACAATAACCATTTGTTACCGCGATCATCCTCCAAACTGTCGGTCCATTTGAGCCCCATCCATAATAACAAGGCCATTATAAGACTTGCCATGGCATAGACCTCCGTTTCAACGGCGTTGAACCAAAAACTATCAGAAAAGGTGAATGCCAGGGCACCTACGAGGCCACTACCAAAAATCGCCAGGGCCTTATGGTTTGATAGGTTGTCTTTTTTGACGACCAATTTTTTAGTGAGGTTGGTGATGGTCCAAAACATAAACAAAACGGTAAAGGCACTTGACACTACTGAAACCGTATTCACCATTCGCGCAATTTGCGTGTTTTCAAATGCGAACATGGCAAAGAACGCCCCGATCATTTGCAGTAGGGGTGCTCCCGGTGGGTGGCCTACCTGAAGATTGGCTGAGGTCGTGATATATTCACCTGCATCCCAAAAACTTCCGGTGGGTTCTACGGTAATGAGGTAGGTTATCAAGGCAATGGAGAAGGACACCCATCCTAATATAGTGTCCCATTTTTGAAAATCTTTCGCAAACATGAAATTTGTGCTTTACCAATCGGGGCGAATTTACCAAATAAAATAGAGAAGCAAACCCATTTTTCTAAAACCTTTAACAGGTCATTTTCGATTGTTTTGTTCGATTGTAACCATTTTTATTTGGCGATATAAAAGTTTGTTTTAAATTTGCACGCTCTTAAAGGTAATGGCCCATGGTGTAATTGGCAACACAGCTGGTTTTGGTCCAGTCGTTCTAGGTTCGAGTCCTAGTGGGCCAACAAAAAAAATTCCGGTCATTTTGATTGGGATTTTTTGTTTAACCTTGATTTTGCAAACTATAGAATTATCGTATATTTGCAACACTGAACGGATATAAGTATTCATGAGGGGACTTCGAGTCCCCTCTTTTATTAGTGAAACTTGTCGAAAAACATTTTTTTAAATGTATTGCCGAAGCACTGTTGACACTGATTTTTGTGGATATGTGTATTGATTCGTGAAGGGATAAAAGATTGTTTTTTGCATGTTTAAGGAAAAAGTTACCGGGTTACTGACTCATGCCTTAGGGCAACGCGAAGACTTGTTTTTGATTGATTTTACCATAGGTGTCGGTAACAAGATCAATATTGTGTTGGATGGCGACAACGGTGTAAGCCTTCAAGATTGTATGGACATCAGCCGGGCCATTGAGCATAATTTAGACCGTGAAGAACAAGATTTTTCACTTGAGGTAGCCTCTGCAGGTGCTACAACACCTTTGGTATTGCCTCGGCAGTACCAAAAGAATATAGGTAGGAAATTAGAGGTGAAAACGGTAAGTGAAACTATTGAAGGTAACTTGACCTCGAGCAATCAAGAAGCCATTACGTTAGAGTGGAAGGCCAGGGAGCCCAAACCAGTAGGTAAAGGAAAGCATACGGTTCAGAAAAAACAGGAAATTGCTTTTTCTGATATTAAAGAAGCAAAAGTTGTATTAAAATTTTAAATGTAGACCACGATGGAAAACATGGCGCTTATTGAATCCTTTTCAGAATTCAAGGATGATAAGTTTATTGATAGGGTGACCTTAATGGCAATTTTGGAAGATGTATTTCGAAATGCCCTAAAAAAGAAATTTGGTTCTGATGATAATTTCGATATTATTATCAATCCGGATAAGGGTGATTTAGAGATTTGGAGAAACCGTATCGTTGTTGAAGATGGAGAGGTAGAAGAACCCAATGAGGAGATATCATTATCGGAAGCCAGAAAAATCGAGCCGGATTTTGAGGTTGGCGAAGATGTATCAGAAGAAGTAAAATTGATGGACTTAGGCCGTAGGGCCATTTTAGCCTTACGTCAAAATCTGATCTCTAAAATCCACGAACATGACAATACCACCATCTATAAGCAATTTAAAGATTTAGAAGGTGAAATTTATACGGCTGAGGTACATCACATAAGACATAAAGCGATTATCTTATTAGACGATGAGGGTAATGAGATCATCATGCCCAAAGAACGCCAAATACCTTCTGATTTCTTTAGAAAAGGTGATAATGTTCGGGGTATTATTGAAAGTGTGGAGTTGAAGGGCAATAAGCCCACCATCATTATGTCAAGAACGGCGCCCAAGTTTTTAGAACAATTGTTCTTTCAAGAAATACCCGAGGTTTTCGATGGGCTGATCACTATAAAAAAAGCAGTTCGTATCCCTGGCGAAAAAGCAAAAGTAGCCGTAGACTCCTATGATGACCGTATCGACCCTGTCGGTGCTTGTGTGGGTATGAAGGGATCTCGAATACACGGTATCGTTCGAGAATTGGGCAATGAAAATATCGATGTCATTAATTGGACCAATAACCCACAATTAATGGTGACAAGGGCTTTAAGCCCGGCGCGTGTCTCATCGGTAAAACTGAATGACGAAAAGATGACGGCCCAGGTATATTTGAAACCCGAAGAAGTTTCAAAAGCTATCGGTCGTGGGGGACATAATATACGATTAGCAGGTCAATTGACTGGTTATGAGATAGATGTTTTCAGGGAAGGTGTTGAAGAAGATGTGGAATTAACGGAGTTTTCAGATGAGATAGATGCTTGGATTATTGAAGAGTTCAAGAAAATAGGTCTCGATACCGCGCGAAGTGTTTTAGAGCAAGATGCGGCAGATTTGATAAAACGAACTGATTTAGAAGAAGAAACCGTAAATGAAGTGGTTCGCATTCTAAAAGAAGAATTTGAAGATTAAACTATATATTAGCACCGAAATTTAAAGGGATAGCAAAGTTTTTATGGCAGGAAACCCAACAATACGATTAAACAAAGTTCTAAGAGAATTGAATATCTCGCTAGATAGGGCGGTAGACCATCTGGTGTCACAAGGGCATGACATCGAGGCTAGGCCTACCACCAAAATATCTGATGAGGTATATCAAGTGCTGTTGGATGAATTTCAAACAGATAAAAGTAAAAAGGTTGCATCAAAGGAGGTCGCAGAAGAAAAACTAAAAGAAAAGGAAGAGCTTAGGCTTCAAATGGAGCGCGAGCAAGAAGAGCGACGATTGGCTAGGGAGAAAAGACAAGCCGCCACAGAGGTTATCAAAGGAAAAGTGGAGCTTTCTGGACCAAAAACCGTCGGTAAGATTGATTTGGACAAAAAGGCCCCAGTAGCCAAAGAGAACGAAGTCGTTAAAGAGGAGGCTGCCAAAGAAACAGCAGCCACTGAAAAAACGCCAGAGGTACAACCTGAAGCTTCAAAGGAAGTTGCCCCAGAAGTAGTAAAAGAGGTCAGTAAGAAAGATGAGGAGGCCAAAAAAGAGCCTATTGCCAAAACCCAGCCTGTTAAAGCTGTGGAAGAAGCACCATCAGAACCAGAGGCCATAACGACCAAGTACCAAAAACTTAGCGGTCCGAAAATTACCGGTGATAAAATCGACTTGAGCAAGTTCGATAAACCCAAGAAGAAAAAGGAAGAAGCTAAAAAAGATGCTGCGGGCTCCGCTACAGATCGTAAAAAACGACGACGAAGGATCGTAAGCAATACAGGTGGTAAACCAGGTGCAAACGGACCAAGGGGAAGAGGTCAGGTCGGTAACCGAAGGGGAGGGCAACGCCCCAATACCCCAAAGGTAGAGCCTACCGAAGAAGAAGTACAAAAACAGGTCAGGGAAACCTTAGAGAAACTTCAAGGGAAGTCCAACAAAGGTAAAGGCGCGAAATATAGAAGGGAGAAAAGGGATCAGCACCGTCAACAGACCGAAAAAGATCTAGAGCAACAAGAACTGGAAAGCAAATTGCTTAAAGTTACCGAATTCGTTACGGTAAACGAGGTCGCTACCATGATGGATGTCTCTACCACCCAAATTATCTCTGCATGTATGTCTTTGGGTATGATGGTTACCATGAACCAACGGTTGGATGCCGAAACCCTTTCCATTGTTGCCGATGAATTTGGTTACGAGGTTGAATTTGTGACGGCGGATATTGAAGAAGCAATAGAGGTAGATGAAGATAGTCCTGAAGATTTGAAATCGAGGGCACCGATCGTTACGGTTATGGGGCATGTTGACCATGGTAAGACCTCATTACTTGATTACATTAGGGAAGAAAACGTTATCGCAGGTGAAAGCGGTGGTATAACACAGCATATAGGGGCCTATGGGGTAACCTTGGAAAGTGGTCAGAAAATCACCTTTTTAGATACACCGGGTCACGAGGCATTTACGGCGATGAGGGCACGTGGTGCGCAGGTAACCGATATTGCGATTATCGTAATTGCCGCCGATGATGATATTATGCCACAGACCAAAGAGGCGATAAGCCATGCCCAGGCCGCTGGGGTGCCTTTGGTTTTTGCGATCAACAAAATAGATAGGCCAACGGCAAATCCTGATAAAATTAAGGAAGGCTTGGCGCAAATGAACCTATTGGTCGAAGATTGGGGCGGTAAGATTCAGTCACATGATATTTCGGCCAAAACCGGACAGGGTGTAAAAGACCTATTGGAAAAAGTATTGCTCGAAGCTGAATTGCTAGAGTTAAAGGCCAATCCTGATAAATTGGCCAATGGAACCGTAGTCGAAGCATTTTTAGACAAAGGACGTGGTTATGTAAGTACGATATTGGTACAGGCCGGTACCCTTAAAATCGGGGACTACGTTCTTGCAGGTACCTGTAGCGGTAAAGTGAAGGCCATGCAAGATGAGCGGGGCAAGAATATTAAAAAGGCAGGTCCTGCGACGCCGATTTCGATTCTAGGTCTCGATGGTGCGCCACAAGCAGGGGATAAATTCAATGTGTTGGACGATGAGAAAGAAGCCAAGCAGATAGCCGCAAAACGTTCGCAGTTGCAACGGGAACAATCCGTTCGTACGCAGCGCCATATTACGTTGGATGAGATTGGAAGGCGTATCGCCCTTGGTGATTTCCAAGAATTGAACATCATATTGAAAGGTGATGTCGATGGTTCGGTAGAGGCCCTGACGGACTCTTTCCAGAAATTGTCCACAGACGAGATCCAAGTGAATATCATCCATAAAGGTGTGGGTGCCATTACGGAGTCTGATGTGTTGTTGGCCAGCGCTTCAGATGCCATTATTATCGGCTTTAATGTTAGGCCAATGGGTAATGCCCGTGATATCGCGGATAAGGAGGAAATTGATATCAGGATGTATTCCATTATCTATGATGCCATCAATGACTTGAAAGATGCGATGGAAGGTATGTTGTCCCCAGAAATGAAAGAAGAGATTACGGGTACTGCAGAAATTCGGGAAACCTTTAAAATTTCGAAGATTGGAACCATTGCAGGTTGTATGGTGACGACCGGAAAGATTTTCAGAAACTCGCAAATCAGGTTAATACGTGATGGGGTGGTCATCTTTACTGGTGAACTCGCTTCATTAAAACGTTTTAAAGATGATGTCAAAGAAGTTTCGAAAGGGTATGACTGCGGATTGCAGGTCAAAAATTATAACGATATCAGGGTAGGTGATGTTGTTGAGGCCTTCCAAGAGGTCGCCGTGAAGAAAACGTTGAAATAAAGATTAAAAAAACCCGCTTTTGCGGGTTTTTTTAGTTTTACGTATTTCTTGTTACTTTGTGCTTTGCTCCGGTTTGAGCAGCATCGCATTCGGGTATTTTTTCCGAACTTCTATGTACTTTCTTTCCGCTTCCAAGGGGTCCCTGAATTTTCCCAATCGTACGCGATAGGTCGGCTCTTGAAAACGTATCTCTGAAAACCACCCAGGAAATTCGACTTCTACCTGATTAAGTAATCTTTGTGCGTCACTATCCTTCGTTTTAAAACCCACTTGAATCTGATAATAATCGACTTTAGAATTGACGGATTTGTATACTTCGACCAATTGTGCGATTCTCGGATCTTGTTCAAGGTTGATCGTTCCCTCTTGGGCCGATATCAAACCAGCGAAAAGTAGGGTAGACGCAATGGCTGTAATACTTCTTTTGATAATCATCTTTTTTGGATGTTACAATGTGTGACAAAAGTAAATTTTTAAGGCTTAAACAAAATCAAAATATGTTATTTAGAATTGTTATAAATTATATATTATAAATCCATTAACATTTAAAAAAACACCGCTGTGTCGTATTTTTGTCAGCAATTTATGGGACGGTGAAAGCCTGTATTTGTTCATAAATATAGTAAATATCGTGCCAAAATTCTGATAGCAAAGGCGTTAAGGTGAGTTTGTATTATTTCCGTTAACAGGAATTCAAAACAAGGACAAATATCATTTTTGGCTCCAAAAGAAATAACAAGTATCAAATGAAACAGGTTTTAAACCGAGTGCAGTTTTCAAAAGTTTTTGGTCTTAGTTTACTATTACTTTTCCAATTAGTTTCAGTTACAATACATGCGCAAGAAGAGGCGGCGGCAGAAGAAACGGCTGCCCCGGCGGGTGATGTCGCTGCAGGTAAGCAATTATTCAATCAGAATTGTGCTGCTTGTCATGCGTTGAATAGAAAAATGACCGGTCCGGCATTGGCCAATGTCGAGCAGCGTTTATATGAGGATGAGGGTCTTGGTAAGGAATGGTTGTATGCTTGGATCAAGAATAGTGCCGGAATGATTGCTTCCGGTGACGCCTACGCCAACAAAATCTATAACGAGTACAATCAAGCGGCGATGACCGCTTTCCCTACCCTTTCGAATGCTGACATCGATAATATATTGGCTTACACCGCCGCTCCACCGCCAGCACCTCCAACTGCGGGGCCTGATGTTGCAGGTGGTACTCCTGTGAGTGGTTCGGGTAGTGGTATTTCCAATGAAATAGTGCTTGGCGCCTTGGCCTTGGTGTTCGGGCTATTGGTCGTTATGCTTTTCTTGGTCAACAATACGTTGAGAAAGATTGCAGAGGCCAACGGAGTTGAAATTGTTAAGGCGGATGCGGAGAAAAGAACGCCCATTTGGAAGGCTTTCGTGCAAAATCAATTTTTGGTTTTCTGTTCGGTGGTCGTATTGCTTTTGGGTAGTGCTTATTTTGCCTATGCCTGGATGTCGCAAATCGGGGTGGATCAGGGTTATGCCCCCATCCAACCTATTCACTACTCGCACAAGATACATGCGGGTGACAACAAAATAGAATGTAAGTATTGCCACTCTTCCGCAAGGGTCTCGAAGCATTCGGGTATTCCCTCGTTGAACGTTTGTATGAATTGTCACAAGTCGATTTATGAATACACGGGCAATCCTGAAGGGCCAAGTGCCGAAGATTTGGCAAACGGGTACACCAATGAATTCTACACCAAAGAGATTAAGAAATTATATAAGGCCGTAGGTTGGGATGAGGAAAATCAAAAGTATACTGGCGAATCGCAGCCAGTGGAATGGGTTAGAATCCATAATCTTCCTGATTTCGCCTATTTCAATCATTCGCAGCACGTTTCCGTCGGAAAAATTGAATGTCAGACCTGTCACGGTCCCGTTGAGGAAATGGAGATCATGTACCAATATTCCCCATTGACTATGGGCTGGTGTATCAATTGTCACCGAGAAACAGAGGTTCAGGTCGCTGATAATTCGTACTACGAAAAAATTCATACAGAATTGTCGAAGAAATACGGTGTTGAGAAATTGACGGCAGCCCAGATGGGTGGATTGGAATGTGGTAAGTGCCACTATTAATTAAATAAGAAGTTATTTCAATAAGAAGTATGGCATCAAACAAAAAATACTGGAAGAGTGAAGCGGAGTTGAATCCGAACGATTCCATTGTTGAGACGCTAAGGCAGAACGAATTCACGGAGCAGATTCCTGTTGATGAATTCTTGGGTGACAAAGAAAGCTTGTCCGCTTCATCCACCAATAGAAGGGATTTT
Source organism: Croceitalea sp. MTPC5 (assembly GCF_036985505.1). NCBI lineage: Bacteria > Pseudomonadati > Bacteroidota > Flavobacteriia > Flavobacteriales > Flavobacteriaceae > Croceitalea > Croceitalea sp. MTPC5. The sequence goes on along the minus strand of NZ_BTGQ01000002.1, from coordinate 428,959 downwards.
CTTAAATATGTCGGTTTTAGCACGGCAGCTGCCTCTTTGGCCGCTTGCGAGGGTCCGGTCAAGAAATCAATACCTTATGTTATCCAGCCAGAAAGTATCGTTCCTGGAGTCGCGAACTACTACGCGACATCCATTGCCGATGGCTTTGATTTTGCCAGTATTTTGGTGAAGACCCGTGAGGGCCGTCCGATAAAAATTGAAAACAACGATAGGGCAAAGGTGAATGGTGGTGCAAATGCGCGTGTCAATGCCTCTGTACTTTCCTTATATGACAGTACCCGTGTTCAAGGGCCATCTTTTGAGGGGAGCCCCATGTCATGGGATGATTTCGATAATAGGGTAAAAGGGGGTCTAAGGGCGGCAAGTAATTCCGGTAAGCAAATTGCCTTGTTGACACAGTCTTACGCCAGTCCATCAACTGCTAAACTAATTGAGGAGTTTTCCACTGTATATGCCAATGTGAACCATGTCGTTTACGATGCCATTTCTGAAGATGCTGCTTTAAGTGCCTATGAGGCTGCTTATGGCGAAAGGGCACTTGCCGACTACGACTTCTCTAAATCAGAATTGATCATCTCTTTTGCCGCAGACTTTTTAGCCGATTGGCAAGGAGGGGGGTATGATACCGGGTATGCATCAGGGCGTGTGCCTAAGAATGGGAAGATGTCGCGTCATATCCATTTAGAATCCAATATGTCTTTGACGGGTGCCAATGCCGATAGGCGTGTGCCTATGAAGCCATCGCAGCTAAGAATGGCTTTGGCAAAGCTTTATGGTAAACTTAACGGTAGCACGGTCGGTGGCGGTGATTCTTCGGTCGATGGTGTTGTTGGACAGTTGGCCAACGAAATAAAACAGGCAGGTTCTAAAGCGGTCGTAGTCTGCGGATTGAACGACGTAGATGCGCAAACCGTGGTGTTGGCCATAAATAAACTATTGCAAAGCGAAGCTTTTGATGCTGAGCAACCTAAATACATAAGACAGGGGAATACCGCAAAATTGAACAAACTAGTAGCTGATATGAATGCCGGTCGCGTGGGTGCTTTGATAATTGACGGTGTAAACCCGTTATATTCATTGCCTAATTCAGCGGAATTCAATGAAGGTCTTGAAAAAGTAGGCTTAACGGTCAATTGTGCTTTCAACAATGATGAGACCGCCCAAGCCGTGAAATATGTTGCAGCGGGCTCCCACTATTTAGAGTCTTGGGGAGACCTCGAAATGAAGAAGGGGCACTTTAGTCTAATGCAACCTACCATACGTGAGTTGTTCGATACCAGACAGTTTCAATCTTGTCTGTTGACCTGGATGGGCAGCGATCAAACGTATTACGAGTTCGTGAAAGAAAATTGGACAAGTACTATCCTTAATGGGTCCAGTTGGGGCAAAGCATTACAAGATGGTACATTCGCCATGTCAGCCCCATCTGTAAATGAAGGGGAGGCGGTTGTTTTGAATACCGCATCAGAAGAGGAAATAGACGATTTAAATTCCCAAAATGAGATATCCCTTGCCACTGCGATACGTTCTTTGGCGAATGCTACCAGTGAGGGTATGGAATTGATGCTTTATTCGAAAGTGGGGATGGGTGATGGAAAACAGGCAGGCAATCCATGGTTGCAAGAATTTCCGGATCCAATTTCTAGGGTATCATGGGATAACTACGTGACCGTTTCAAAGGCGGATGCCATGGAAATGGGCCTTGTCAATGAGAATGTGGCCAATGGTGGTCTAGATGGTAGCTATGCCAACTTGACCGTAGCCGGTGTTGTTCTGGAGAAGGTGCCCGTAATCATTCAACCGGGTCAGGCAAAGGGTACCCTTGGTCTGTCTTTTGGATACGGTAAAAAAGCCGGAATGAAAGAAGAGATGCAGACGGGTGTCAATGCCTTTATGCTTTATAAAGATTTCAACAATGTGCAATCCGCTTCCATTGCCAAGGCTGATGGAATGCACGAGTTTGCCTGTGTGCAATTGCATAATACCCTTATGGGGCGTGGCGATATCATTAAAGAAACGACCTTAGAGATTTTCAATACAAGAGACCATAGTGAATGGAACCATGTTCCTCAGGTCTCTTTGGATCATCAAGAAGTCCCTGCGACCTCAGTAGACCTTTGGGCAGAATTCGACCGTTCAATCGGGCATCATTTTAACCTTTCGATTGATTTAAATGCCTGTACGGGGTGTGGGGCCTGTGTAATTGCCTGTCATGCCGAGAACAACGTACCAGTTGTAGGTAAACAAGAAATTCGACGCTCAAGGGATATGCACTGGCTGCGTATTGATAGGTATTATTCTTCTGAGGAAACTTTTGAAGGCGATAATGAACGAAAAGACAATCTCGATGGTCTATGGGGTGAAAATGGGTCACTTGGTGGTTTTGGTGAGATGGAAAATCCTTCGGAAAATCCGCAAGTTGCCTTTCAACCAGTGATGTGCCAACATTGTAACCATGCTCCTTGTGAGACGGTTTGTCCTGTTGCTGCCACTGCCCATAGTCGTCAAGGTCAAAACCATATGGCATACAATAGATGTGTTGGTACACGATATTGTGCGAATAACTGCCCTTATAAAGTACGTAGGTTCAATTGGTTCTTGTACAGTAACAATGATGAATTTGACTACCACATGAACAATGATCTGGGCAAGATGGTGGTGAACCCTGATGTCAATGTACGTTCACGTGGGGTTATGGAGAAATGTTCCATGTGTATTCAAATGACCCAAAAGACCATTTTAGATGCGAAACGTGAAGGTAGGCCTATAAAAGATGGTGAATTCCAAACGGCATGTTCTGCGGCTTGTAGCAGTGGGGCGATTGTCTTTGGGGATATTAATGATAAAGAAAGTAAAGTAGCTGAGTTGAAAGATGATGATAGAATGTATCACTTGTTGGAACATGTGGGCACGAAACCCAATGTCTTCTATCATGTGAAAGTTAGAAACACCAACAAAGCATAACCAAAGAACAAGCAAGAAATAGCATATAGATTATGGCGTCGCATTACGAAGCACCTATTCGAAAACCCCTAGTACTTGGCGATAAAGGCTATCACGATGTATCAGTTGATATCGCACGTCCGGTTGAAGGAAAAGCCAATAAACAGTGGTGGATAGTATTTTCCATCGCATTGGTGGCATTTCTATGGGGTTTAGGTTGTATTATTTATACCGTATCCACGGGTATCGGGGTTTGGGGATTGAACAAGACCGTTAACTGGGCTTGGGATATTACCAACTTTGTATGGTGGGTAGGTATCGGTCACGCAGGAACTTTGATTTCTGCGGTTCTGCTGCTGTTCCGTCAGAAATGGAGAATGGCCATCAACCGTTCTGCAGAGGCGATGACCATCTTTTCGGTAATTCAGGCCGGACTCTTTCCCATCATCCACATGGGGCGACCATGGTTGGCCTATTGGGTATTGCCTATTCCGAACCAATTCGGATCTTTATGGGTGAACTTTAATTCCCCATTATTGTGGGATGTATTCGCGATATCCACTTATTTATCAGTCTCCTTGGTATTCTGGTGGACAGGTCTTTTACCTGATTTTGCAATGATTCGCGATCGTGCGGTCAAGCCATTTCAAAAGAAGATTTACAGCTTGTTAAGCTTTGGTTGGACAGGTCGTGCAAAAGATTGGCAACGTTTTGAGGAAGTGTCATTGGTCTTGGCCGGTCTCGCCACACCTTTGGTACTTTCGGTACACACAATCGTATCTTTTGACTTTGCTACTTCGGTGATTCCGGGCTGGCATACCACGATTTTTCCACCATACTTTGTGGCGGGTGCTATTTTCTCTGGTTTTGCCATGGTGAACACCTTGCTTATCATTATGCGTAAGGTATGTAGTCTTGAAGATTATATCACGGTACAGCACATTGAATTGATGAACATCGTTATAATGATTACGGGCTCCATTGTAGGTTGTGCGTATATCACCGAGTTGTTCGTAGCATGGTATTCGGGTGTTGAATATGAACAGTATGCATTTTTGAATCGAGCCACGGGCCCTTACTGGTGGGCATACTGGGCCATGATGACCTGTAATGTGTTTTCGCCCCAGTTTATGTGGTTTAAAAAACTGCGAACCAGTATTATGTTCTCTTTCTTTATATCGATCGTAGTGAATATCGGTATGTGGTTTGAACGTTTTGTGATCATCGTTACCTCATTGCACAGGGATTACCTGCCTTCTTCTTGGACGATGTTCTCACCGACTTTTGTTGATATTGGCATATTCATAGGTACCATAGGATTTTTCTTTGTCTTGTTCTTATTGTATTCCAGAACATTCCCGGTGATTGCCCAGGCAGAGGTGAAATCCATTTTAAAATCTTCAGGGGAACGTTATAAAAAGTTAAGGGATGCCGGCAAACCTTTATATCAAATGCCTTCTCGGGGCAATGAAGTTATTAAGGAAACCATTACCGATGATGTACTCATGGGTGAGGTCGTACCTACCGTAGGCGATAAAGTGGGCGTTAATGAACTTCTTGGTTCCATAGGTACATTTGACCCGACCAAGGAAACAGCCGATGATTTGAAAAAGATAAAAGGGGTTGGTCCAGAAATGGAGCGGGTACTCAATGAGATTGGTATATACACGTTTGCGCAGGTAGGTCGAATGACTTCAAGGGAATACGATTTGTTGGATTCGATTACAGGAAAGTTTCCAGGTCGCGCACAACGTGATGATTGGGCAGGCCAGGCTAAATTGTTAAACGATAAAAAACAGTAATGGCATCAAAAGTTATACACGCGGTTTACAACGATGATGATATATTAATGCATGCCGTAAAAAAAGTACGTGCCGCACATCATCACATCGAAGAAGTGTACACCCCTTTTCCGGTACATGGGCTTGATAAGGCAATGGGGTTGGAAGATACCCGAATCGCAATCACCTCTTTCATGTATGGTTGCTTAGGGCTTACAGTGGCAATTGTGATGATGAACTACATCATGATAGAAGATTGGCCCCAAGATATTGGTGGTAAGCCGAGCTTCAGTTATTTAGAGAACATGCCTGCATTTGTACCGATAATGTTCGAGCTTACGGTATTTTTCGCCGCCCACTTAATGGTAATCACATTTTATTTGAGAAGTAGGATGTGGCCATTCAAGAAAGCCGAAAATCCAGATAAAAGAACGACCGATGACTTATTTCTTATGGAAATTGGCATACACGATAATGAGGATGACCTGAAAAACCTATTGTTGGATACAGGTGCAATTGAAGTAAAAGTTACAGAAAAGGATGAATAGCATGAAGCACTTCGTAAAAATAGTTTTTGGTATTGTGTTATTGGCAAGTGCAACCTCTTGTTTTGATAAAAGCCAACCCAATTATCAGTACATGCCAAATATGTATGAACCTGTAGGTTATGAAACCTACGGTGGTGTAGACAACGGTCTTTTTCCTCAGGGCACGGAAGCGATGTTGCCGGCAGAAAATACGATTTCTAGGGAATGGATGCCTTACGAATTCGAGAACACCCCCGAAGGCAAAGAATTGGCAAGATTGCAACCAAGTCCTTTAGATTCATTGGGTCGGGATGAAAACTTGGTCAAGGGTGCCGAACTTTACGCTGTCTATTGTATGGTATGCCATGGGCCGAGAGGTGCTGGACAAGGAGTATTGGTCAAACGTGAAAAAATATTGGGAGTACCTAGCTATGATGATGCAGCACGTAATATCACCGTAGGGAGCACGTACCATACCATGTATTACGGTCTAAATTCAATGGGTTCTTACGCGGCGCAGATGAGTAGCGAAAAAGAGCTCTGGCAAGTAGCTGAATACGTCATGAAATTAAAGTCAGACCTAACAAAATAGAAAACAGAAAGTATGTACACGTTTTCAAATAGATTAAAAATTACTTCTTATATCTTAATGGCCGTTGGGGCTATTTGCTTGATAACAGGGTTTTTAAGTGCTCCAAGTACCGTTGAGGAAGCAAAGGCAATAGTTGCTTCACATGATGATGGCCACGGGGGTGGTCATGGTGCTGAAGTGGGTCATGGTGATTCCCATTCGGGTGCCGATACGCACGGTGATGAAGCTGCTGGTCATTCTGCAAGTCATGACGAGCATGTATTACACCAATTACAGAATAGGCCATGGTCGGCATTATATGTAGCTGCTTTCTTCTTTTTTATGATATCCCTCGGGGTGTTGGCATTTTATGCCATACAACGGGCGGCGCAAGCAGGTTGGTCACCACTACTGTTCAGGGTTATGGAGGGTATTACCTCTTATATTGTTCCAGGGGGGATTATCGTATTCGTAATCTTGGTACTGTCGGTATTACATATGAACCATATGTTTACATGGATGGATGCCGAAGTGGTGGCGCACGACGAATTATTGCAGGGAAAACAAGGGTATTTAAACCCTACTTTTTTCTTGATTAGGGCCGCTATCTTTTTAGGGGGGTGGATTGCTTATCGCCAATATTCTAGAAAGCTTTCCCTAGAGCAAGACAAATCAGATGATAATTCCAAATTCAAATTGAACTTCAGGATATCTGCGGCGTTCTTGGTCTTTTACCTGATATCGGAATCAATGATGTCTTGGGATTGGATAATGAGTTTGGATCCGCATTGGTTCAGTACCTTATTCGGTTGGTATGTCTTTGCCAGTATGTTTGTTTCGGGTATTACGGTTATCGCCTTGGTAACGATCTACCTAAAATCAAAAGGTCTTTTGCCAGAGGTAAATAACAGTCATATCCATGATTTGGCCAAGTTTATGTTCGGGATAAGTATTTTTTGGACCTACCTATGGTTCAGTCAATTTATGTTGATTTGGTATGCCAATATTCCGGAGGAGGTTACTTACTTCGTTACACGAATAGAAGACTACAAAATACCATTTTTCGGTATGCTGGTGTTGAACTTTATATTTCCGTTATTGGTATTGATGAACAGTGATTTTAAACGTGTCAACTGGTTTGTCGTGATGGCGGGTATTATAATCCTTTTTGGCCACTATATGGATGTGTTCAATATGGTTATGCCGGCTACCGTAGGAGATCAGTGGTATCTTGGAGTTCCTGAAATCGGGGGAATCCTATTTTTTGCAGGTCTATTTATTTTCTGGGTATTCAACGCCTTGACCAAAGAGGACCTGACTCCGAAACGAAATCCATTTATTGAGGAAAGTAAACATTTTCATTACTAAAATTGTAAGCGAAATCAGTTAGAGAATGACGACATTATTAATATTAACAGTTCTAGTTTTAGTGGCAATTGCAATCTGGCAAATGACCAAGATATTTGAATTGTCACAGCTAGGGGCGACTACAACGAATGCACAAATTGCAAACGATACCGATAATAAGAACAATGGTTACCTATTATTTGGTTTCTTGATTTTTATTTATGGTATTACTATCTTTAGTTTTGCCAAATATACCAAGGTATTGTTGCCAGAAGCCGCATCGGCCCATGGTGGCGAATACGACACTTTGATGTGGGTATCATTTGCCATTATCTTTTTCGTGCAGACCATCACACAGGCATTGTTGCACTATTTTGGGTATAAATATCGAGGTGAAGAAGGAAAAAAAGCGTTGTTCTATGCCGATAACGATAGGTTAGAGTTCATTTGGACTATCATTCCGGTAATCGTATTGGCGGGTTTGATTATCTGGGGATTGTATTCTTGGACAAACATTATGGACGTGAATGAAGACGATGATCCATTGATTGTAGAGCTTTACGCCCAACAATTTAATTGGACGGCAAGATATGGGGGTCAAGATAATGTTCTTGGTGACGCCAGCGTTCGTCTTATTGATATCGATAGGGCCAATGTTTTGGGTTTAGACGAGTCAGACCCTAACGCCGGTGACGACGTAATCGTAAAAGAGTTGCATTTGCCCGTTGGTCGAAAGGTGAATTTTTACATGCGCTCACAAGATGTCTTGCATTCAGCATATATGCCACATTTTAGGGCCCAAATGAATTGTGTGCCAGGTATGATCACACAGTTTTCATTCACACCCACCATTACGACCGAAGAGATGCGGTTGAAACCGGATGTGGTCGATAAGGTGAAGCGAACAAATGCAATTCGTGCTGAAAAGGCTGCAAGCGGCGACCCGAACTCAGACCCATGGGAATTTGACTATGTGTTGCTTTGTAATAAAATATGTGGTAGATCACACTACAATATGCAAATGAAGATTATTGTTGAGACCGAAGAGGAATACAATAAATGGATTGCGGAGCAAGGTACATTTGCCGAGACGGTAATGAAGGATGAAGATACCAAAGAATCACCCGTTGAAGTTGCTTTAGAGGAAGAAACCGAGGGAACGGCTGAAAAACCAGAGGAACAGCTAGAGGAGATGGTTGAGGAGGCTCAGCAAGAGATTGATAAGGAGTAAATTAAGCTAGAAAAAGGAAATAATAATTTAAAAATTCGATTATGTCTGCAGTAGCACACGTTGACGATCACGCACACGATGATCATGGACATCATCATAAGGAAACATTCATCACCAAATATATCTTTAGCCAAGACCATAAGATGATTGCGAAGCAATATCTTATTACAGGTGTTTTGGTCATGGGTTTTATCGGTATTGCAATGTCATTGATGTTCAGAATGCAATTGGCATGGCCTGGGGAGTCTTTCTCGGTCTTTCAAGCTTTATTGGGTAAATGGGCCCCAGACGGTGTAATGGATGCAGATGTATATCTGGCATTGATTACGATGCACGGTACCATTATGGTATTTTTCGTACTAACCGCAGGGCTAAGTGGAACGTTCAGTAATCTTTTGATTCCATTACAAATAGGTGCCCGTGATATGGCATCCGGTTTTTTGAATATGTTGTCGTTTTGGTTGTTCTTTGTTTCTACGGTCATCATGGTAATCTCATTGTTCGTCGAAGCAGGGCCTGCAGCAGCGGGTTGGACGATTTATCCTCCATTAAGTGCCTTACCGATGGCCCAACCAGGTTCTGGTATGGGCATGACACTATGGTTGGTCTCAATGGCGATATTTATTGCGTCATCACTTTTGGGTTCCTTGAACTACATCGTTACCGTATTGAATTTGAGAACAAAGGGAATGTCCATGACTAGACTTCCCCTAACGATTTGGGCATTTTTCGTAACGGCTATCATTGGTGTCATTTCGTTTCCTGTTCTTTTATCCGCTGCGTTATTGCTGATTATGGATAGAAGTTTTGGGACCTCATTCTTCCTTTCCGATATTTTTATTCAAGGTGAGGTCTTGCATTATCAAGGTGGTTCGCCCGTACTCTACGAACACTTATTTTGGTTCTTGGGGCACCCTGAGGTATATATTGTCTTACTACCAGCCTTGGGTATTACCTCTGAGGTAATGTCTACGAATGCCAGAAAACCAATATTCGGTTATCGTGCCATGGTTGCCTCCATACTTGCAATTGCGTTTCTATCGACGATTGTTTGGGGACACCATATGTTTATTTCCGGTATGAATCCGTTCTTAGGTTCCGTGTTTACGTTTACGACCTTATTAATCGCGATTCCTTCGGCCGTAAAAGCGTTTAATTATATCACAACGTTGTGGAAAGGTAATTTACAGCTCAATCCCGCAATGCTATTTTCCATAGGTCTGGTCTCTACTTTTATTACAGGTGGTTTGACAGGTATTATTTTAGGTGATAGTACACTTGATATCAATGTACACGATACGTACTTTGTTGTAGCGCACTTCCATTTGGTTATGGGTATATCAGCTTTGTATGGTTTGTTTGCGGGGGTCTATCACTGGTTTCCCAAAATGTTCTATGGCCGAATGATGAACAAGAATCTGGGTTATATCCACTTCTGGGTCACTGCGGTATGTGCTTATGGTGTGTTCTTTCCGATGCATTTCGTCGGTATGGCAGGGGTGCCTAGAAGGTATTATGAGAATACGGCATTCCCTATGTTTGACGAATTGACCAATGTTCAGGTATTGATGACCGTTTTTGCATTGATTGCTGGGTTGGCGCAACTGGTTTTCGTATATAATTTTATCAGTAGTATTTTCTACGGTGAAAAAGGACCTCAAAATCCTTGGAAATCAAATACATTGGAGTGGACAGCCCCTCAAGAGCACATACATGGCAATTGGCCAGGTAAGATTCCTGAAGTACACCGATGGGCTTACGATTATAGTAAAACCTATGAGAATGGGGAGTATATTATTGAAGGGCAAGATTTTGTGCCTCAACATATTCCATTACAAGATGGAGAAGAAGAAATGCATCATTAATAGTGTCATTTAGATACGTATAAAAAAGCCATCCAAATACCGGATGGCTTTTTTATTTGATTAATTTGGTATGAAATTCGCTTTTTGTTTTTTAGAACCGGCAACAAGTTTTTGAATTGAAAAATAAATCGTAACGAAATGAAAAAAATATTCTTATTAAGCTTACTGTGTGTTTCTTTTGTAAGTACAGCGCAACGAAGACCTAAGATAAAAGGAAATAGGGAAGTGACCGAGGTACGTGAAGAGCTGCCCCCCTTCAATGCCGTAGAGCTTAATGATAATTTGAGCATTGTACTGAAAAAATCGTTTGGTGAGGGATATGAGATTATTGCAGATGATAACTTAATTGACGTTTTGAAATTTAAGGTGGTCGATAGTACCTTGGTAATCTCTTCTTTTTATGACATCACGGCAAAGAAAAAATTAGGGATTACGGTGAACTTTCGAGAACTTAAGGCCATCACCATGAGGGACGGTAAAATCGATAGTGAGGACATCCTTAATAGCGATGAACTTTTTATCAACGTTTTTGGGCCTTCAAAGCTCGATGTCGAGGTGAACGCATTTATAGCTAATATCAATTTAGAAGACACGAGTACCGCTAATTTTAATCTGGATGTAGATTCCGTAAACGTCAGTATGAAGCATAAAGCAGATGCAAGGTTGTACGGTGTTAGTGGTGCCAAGAATATAGAACTAGCGAATAATGCAACCTTGGATATAGAGGGTACGACGGATAAACTAATTTTGAAACTAGTTGATGATACCAAGTTTCGAGGTGAAAAGCTGCAAACCCAAAGTGCCTCTTTGCAAATAGAGGGTTCGCCATTGGCAAGGATATATGCTACAATGGAGTTTGAGTTGCAATCAAGTGGTGATGCAAAAACATACCTCTACGGGGAACCTAAAATCACGATACTTGATTTCTTGGATACCTCTCAATTGATTAAGAAGAAGAATTAGTTTGCAATCGGGGCGGTCACTAAATTATCTGGTATTCCGAACCCATCAACTAAAGAATTCACATGTGGTCTGAGTTCCGTGCTCAACCGCTCAACACGTTGTCGTATCGCTTTTGATTTCGTGCTTCCTATGTAACCTTGTTCCAAATACCAAGTTGCATCTTGTCGTATGATTTTTAGACCATGCAAGGCACCAAGTTGGTACAGCAATTTTTTGTAATCCCCTTCTTTTTGTGTTGCAACGAATTCATAATACCATTTTAGGGCCAAAACTTCGCTATAGGCTTTCCCCAAGGCTAATAAATGGGTCTGTACCTTTAGAAATGCCTGATAACTGGGTACGCCTTTTTTAATGTAATCGCGAATACGCATTGCCGCTGAATCCGTCAATCGCCGTAACCTAAAATCCAAGGCGTGCAAATGAAACTTTGGATTGTACAAATGCGATTTGTCGACCTTATTGGAATAGGCCGGATTGATAGTCGTTAACTTATCGGAAAAACGCCCGCCAAGTAATTTGAGAACGCTGAGAAATCCGCCAGCATTCAATTCTGATTTAAAATCAGAAAGTACCCCTTTAGCGGCTAATTGCAATAAAACCGTGTTGTCACCCTCAAACGTTGTAAAAATATCCGTGTCATTTTTAAGGTCTGCGATCCTATTTTCCAGTAGGTATCCTTTTCCGCCACAGGCCTCCCTGCATTCTTGGATTGTTTCGGTTGCGAACCAGGTAATAATAGCTTTTAAGCCTGCCACTTGTGTTTCTATTTTTCGTTTGTCCTCTGAACTGCTCGCATAAACGTTCATTGCTTTTTGAAGTGCCGTATGATACACATACGTCGAGGCTACTTTCGGGATCAAGCGCAATTGATGGGATGGATAGTCCATCAACAGATCTTCTTGAACTTTGATGGAATCATTGAACTGCCTTCTTTTAAGGGCATGTTTAACACTTATGGTCAAGGCCATTTTGGCCCCTGCCAAAGCTCCTTTGGCCACACAGATACGTCCGCCCACAAGGGTGCCTAGCATGGTGAAAAAACGTTTGTTCGGATTTTTGATCTTTGATTGATAATCACCATTTTCATCAATTTGCCCATACTTATCCAAAAGGTTCGCTACGGGCACTTTTACCTGATTGAACCAAATCTTACCGTTGTCGACGCCGTTCAAACCGAGTTTATACCCATTATCTTCAATTGTTATTCCCGGTAAAACTTCATGTTTTTCATTTCGTAAGGGAACCAATATGGCATGTACACCTTTATTTTTTCCACCAACGATGAGTTGGGCAAAAACAGAGGCCATAGTAGAATGGAGGGCATTTCCAATGTATTCTTTATTATCGTTTTTACCCGGGGTATGTACGACCAAGCTTTGGGTCTTATGAACATAAGTAGCAGTGGTCTTTATACCGCGCACATTGCTTCCGTGACCCGTTTCCGTCATGGCAAAACAGCCTAATAATTCAGTGGTGCCGGCTTCTTTTAAATATTTTTGATGATGTCGTTCGCTACCCAGGTTTTGAATACTCCCCCCGAAGAGTCCGAACTGTACCCCAAATTTAACGGCAAGACTACCATCAACAAAGACTAAGTGCTCAAAAATGGAGGCATAGCTTTCAATATTATCCTTTCCTCCATAGGCAGCTGGATAGGCTAAAGCGCCCCAGCCTTCAGAGGCCAATAATTGTACTTGTTTCAATACCAGTTTTCGGGCTTCCTCTTTGTCACGATAGACGTTCCATTTGAAAATAGGTTTCTTGAGAAAATTGCGGAACTCCCTCAATTCCGTTACATGTTCTTTGTTGAGTAATATATCGATTTCGGTACCATCGTAATGGTTTGAATAATCTTGCTGTACTACCTCAATATGGAACAGGTGATTGTAGTGGTTGGGTTGTATGCCTAAATTCAGCTCTATCTCCCTCAGATTTCGGTTCACCGAACATGATTCACAGTAATAACTAGCGACTTTACGTGAAAAAGCTTCCAAAGGGTAAACCTCACTTTCAATCAAAGTTGCCTTACTCTTTGATATGAGTTTTTGCCAATTCTTTATTTCCCCATTTGTTGGTGGTTTTGTTCGGTCGAGCCAACTTTTGAGCTTCTGCTTGTCTGCATCGGTCAATGATACATCTTCTTGAACAGCTGTCTTTATTACTTCTATCTCAGAAGTAGATAACAAATCGTCAGACCATATCACATAAAAGAAGGGGATGTATGGTAAAATGGTATTGCTATAGGTATTCATATTCATGTGTTTAAATTACAACAAATAGATTCACTTTCTGAAAGTCTTCATTTTAAAATCTTATAGTGTAATTGCTTTATCTTTGTCGTGTATGAACGAAAATCTTGACCCAACAACTGGTAATTTCTCTTCTGAAGAGCTCGATATTGAAAGGGCATTACGCCCGATAACCTTTGATGATTTTACGGGACAAGAACAGGTGTTGGAAAATTTGAAGGTTTTTGTACAGGCGGCGAATCAAAGGGACGAGGCCTTGGATCATACCTTGTTCCATGGCCCACCAGGATTGGGAAAGACAACATTGGCCCATATTTTGGCCAATGAACTGGGGGTTGGAATTAAAATCACATCTGGCCCCGTATTGGATAAGCCCGGTGATTTGGCCGGACTTCTTACCAATTTGGAGGAAAGGGACGTCTTGTTTATTGATGAAATACATCGTTTAAGCCCTATTGTTGAAGAATACTTGTATTCGGCAATGGAAGACTATAAGATCGATATTATGATTGAGACTGGGCCCAATGCGAGAACGGTGCAGATCAACTTGAGTCCTTTCACCCTAATTGGCGCAACAACACGTTCTGGATTGTTGACGGCGCCGATGCGTGCCCGGTTCGGTATACAAAGTCGTTTGCAGTATTATGATACCGAATTACTCTCTACCATTGTTGAACGTAGCGCCGATATCTTGAAAGTGCCCATTACCAATCAGGCAGCCATAGAGATTGCAGGTAGAAGCCGAGGTACCCCCAGAATTTGCAATGCCTTGTTACGAAGGGTTCGCGACTTTGCCCAAATTAAGGGCAATGGAAAAATTGATATCGATATCTCGAAATTCGGTTTGAAGGCCTTGAATGTTGACGCTCATGGTCTTGATGAGATGGATAACAAAATATTGACTACCATTATAGATAAGTTTAAAGGAGGTCCGGTCGGAATCACCACCTTGGCGACTGCCGTTTCAGAAAGTGCGGAAACCATAGAAGAGGTATATGAGCCCTTTTTGATCCAACAGGGTTTTATCATGCGCACCCCCAGAGGTCGTGAGGTAACGGAGCTGGCCTATAAACATTTGGGTCGGATTAAGGGGAATGTTCAAGGTGGATTATTTTAAATGAAAAAACTCCCCCATGTCTCTGCCTTAAAAGTCTTATGGAATAGCAAGGAAATCTTAAAAAATCCTTTACCCTTTCATAAAGTAAATTTTGATAAGCTAGGGGATACTTTTAGAATTTCAATACCGGGTGAAGGTAAAGTGCTGTTTTCTAGGGACCCAGATTTCGTTAAGGAAGTACTTCAGAAAAAACATCGTTTTTATGCCAAGTCAAAATTACAGACCCAAGATTTAGCCAAATATATTGGCTATGGGCTGTTGACAGCTGAAGGCCAACATTGGCGCACACATCGCAGGATGATACAACCTGCTTTTCACCTAAAAAACCTAAAATCGTTGCTTGGCATCATGCAAGAGGCCATTGCATATGAATTAAACCGAATCGTACCCCGTAAAGAACAAGATGTTTTTGAATTAATGGGCGATGTTGCCTTTCAAGTGGTCGCGAAATCACTTTTTAGTTCCAACGACATACGCCAGCCAATGGCAAGATTGAAAAAGGTCACTGAAGAAAATCAACGCATGTTGATCAAAGAGATGCGTCGCCCTTTCTTAAAATGGTGGTTTCGGGCTTCAGGTGAAATAGGTTCAGAGTTGAAAAAGTCGGCGGAAGCCAGAACAATTTTGAATGCCCTTATTGAAGAGCGTTTAAAGGGTGAACAAAATAGTACTGACCTTTTAGACATGCTCTTGGCCGCTACTTATGAAGATGGTAGTAAAATGCCAAGGGAACAATTGATAGATGAGTTGTTGATCTTGTTTACGGCGGGTCACGAAACAACAGCGAATGCCCTGTCATTTACATTGTATTTTCTTGCGAAAAACGAAAACCTACAAGAAAAACTTTTAGCTGAATCCCTACTATTGGATACAACTTCAGTGACCCTTGAAGATTTGCAAAAGCTACCCTTGATCCAATCGTGTATCAATGAGGCTATGCGGCTGTATCCCCCGGCATATTTTATCGATAGGGTGGCCATGGAAAATAATGAGATCAATGGTTTTGAACTAAAAAAAGGAACCTTGGTACTGTTGTCATTATTTGAGTTGCATCGCCACGAAGGTTTTTGGAAGGCCCCAGAAGACTATATCGCTGATAGGTTTTTACATTTTCAAGATAAAACATATACCGATTATTACTATCCATTTGGTGCAGGGCCAAGAATGTGTATTGGCAATGCGTTCGCAACTTTTGAAATGGCCATGGTAGTTGCCACACTGGTCAAAAAATATAAAATCACAACCAGTATGGATCGTATTGAGATCAACCCCATGATATCACTAAAACCAAAAGAGGTCAAACTTCAATTTACCCTTAGATAAAAGCCCGGAACAAAGTCCGGGCTTATTTTATTTCAAAATGGTAATGCTTAGCTTAGAATCGCATTCTCGTCTGAAAATTTCTTGTAGCTAAAATATATTGCGGTCACTGCGAAGATTACAAGTGATAGCAACATGGCCGTGTACATACCGATATTTATGGTACCGGCCATTATTTCTTTGACCCCCAACCCAATATTCAGTACCGGTATAAAAACCGTGGCCCACGTAAATTCGATACCGGGCATCAATGCCATGACCAACGGTATGATGATCAAGATAATTATGGGGGAAGCCTTACTTTGCGCTTCTTTAAACGTTGTCGCCCCGGCGACCAATGCAATGATCAATCCCGCTAAGAACAATGAAAAAGGAATGAGCAGTAATAGGATCATTGTAATGGATTGCGGACTTAACATTTCGGTCAAGGCAAGTTTAAATGTATCAGGAATATCATCGATGAAGTTCAGCCCTATGATCAATCCGGTCAAATTCAATAGGGCAGGTATGAAACCCAAAAGAGAGGCGACGATAGCTTTTCCCATTAGAACCGAAAATTTTGAAATAGGTAGTGAAAGGGTGGTCTCAATAGTTTTTCGTTCTTTCTCCCCTGTAACCAAATCAATGGCGGCCAATAGGCATCCGCCCCACATCGTCAAGATAAAAATATAGGGAATAAAGCCGCCTACCCTTTTTCCAATGAGCTCTTTTTGCTCCCCTACCTCGACATAGTTTTGAACCATCGGGTTCATTTTTTCGGTTGGAATGTTCAACAATGCAATACGTTTCTTTTTTAGTTGCGCAGAATAGGTTTCCAGTAACTTTGAAACCCTGCCATTAACATTGTCTTTGGTGCCATTGCGATAAACACTCACACTGGCAGTGCTTAAACTGTCCATCTGAGTCTGCCAATCAGCAGGAAAAACCAATGCGGATTGAATGGCTTCATCGTCGATCAGTGCCTTAAAATCTTCTGAACCGGTATACGTGGTGATTTGGTTTAGGGTGTCTTTTTTTGCAAGTACCACAAAATCCTGTGGGGCGTTGACCAAGCCCAATTGTACCTTTTTTTGTTGATTGCTTTCTTGGATCATCTGACTTACTTTGATGCCTCCGAACATTAACACGGGAATCAACAGGGTCGGCAGCACAATCGAGTTGATAATGGTCTTCTTGTCCCTTAATAACTCTGTAAGTTCTTTTTTGACTATTATAAATAAATCCCTCATCGTTATGCTTCTTTTACTCGGTTAATAAATTCTTGGGTAAGGTTGTCCGCTTTCATATCCTTTTTGAAGTTGTCAAAAGAATCGTTGTAGATGATAGAGCCTTTGCTTATGATGGCAAGATCGTCACATAACAGGTCTACTTCACTCATGATATGTGAAGAGAAGATCACCGTTTTGTTGTTCTCTTTTGATTCGCGTATCAAATCAATGATACTATCTGCGGTAATGACATCAAGACCTGAGGTAGGTTCGTCAAAAATCAATACCTCAGGGTCATGGATCAAGGTTCTTGCGATGGAGACCTTCTGTTTCATACCCGTACTCATTTGGCCTAGCTTTTTCTTGCGGAATTCGTTGATGCCCAGTTTTTCAAAAAGGTATTCCTTGCGCTCTGAGTAAGACGGTTCGGGAAGACGGTACAGTTTTCCAAAGAAGTCTAGGGTTTCATCAGGGTTCAATCGTTCGTAAAGTCCTGTGGAACCTGTTAAAAAACCGATACGTTTTTTTACCTCTTCATTACCTTTAGAGATATCGACATCATCTACAATGGCATTGCCAGAAGTTGGGTTGATAATACCGGCGATCATTCGAAGTGTGGTTGTTTTACCTGCCCCGTTGGGTCCTAATAGGGAGAAAATACGCCCTGGCTTGCATTCAAAGGAAACCTTGTTTACCGCATTTACGGTCACGGTCTCTTTTTTAAACCCCTTACCGGTTTTAGAGGTAAAGGATTTAGTGAGATTGTTTAGTTGGATCATAGCGTTGGTTTATGATAATACGCCTGTTAGATGTCTAAAGCCTTAAAATGTTACATGATTTGACTTAAAAATTTCAAGGTACCACAAGCAATGACTTCGATGACATTGTTTTTTCTTTTCGCATAATCGTATTTTAGCGGATATACGCCTGAATACACCATGAATTCAAAAGGGACCTATTCAAACTTGATTAAAGCTGAGGCCAAGCGTCTTGGTTTTTTGTCATGCGGTATCTCAAAAGCTGAATTTTTAGAGGAAGAGGCACCGCGTTTAGAGCAATGGTTAAATGAAAATAGGCATGGTAAAATGTCTTACATGGAGAGCCATTTTGATAAACGCCTCGATCCCACAAAACTGGTCGAAGGTTCAAAATCGGTCATTTCGTTATTGCTGAACTACTATCCGCAAGACAAACAGGGTGAAAACACCTACAAGATTTCAAAGTATGCCTACGGTCAAGATTATCATCATATCATAAAATCAAAGTTGAAAATGCTTCAGTGGTTTATCTCTGAGGAAATCGGGTCGGTTCAAGGTCGGGCCTTTGTAGATTCGGCCCCTGTTTTGGATAAAGCCTGGGCGGCCAAAAGTGGTCTGGGCTGGATAGGTAAGCATAGCAATTTATTGACCCAACAAGTAGGGTCTTTTTATTTTATCGCCGAACTAATCGTTGATATAGAGTTGGACTATGATACACCAGTCACAGATCATTGTGGCACATGTACCGCTTGTATTGATGCATGCCCGACAGAAGCCATTGTCGAGCCCTATGTGGTTGATGGCAGTAAGTGCATCTCGTATTTCACCATTGAACTGAAAAATGAAATTCCAAATGAATTTCAAGGTAAGTTTGATGATTGGATGTTCGGTTGCGATGTCTGTCAAGATGTATGCCCTTGGAATCGTTTCTCAAAAGCGCATCAAGAACCTTTGTTCAATCCTCATCCTGATTTGCTCGATATGACCAAAAAGGATTGGGAAGAGATTACCGAGGATGTGTTTAAAACGGTTTTTCAAAAGTCTGCGGTTAAACGCACTAAGTTTTCTGGTCTCAAAAGAAATATCGATTTTTTAAAGTGATCAAGAAGTTTTTCGAAATCGTTTTCGTTGCCTAATTCTTTGTTTTGGCTTGTATAATTTATCAAAACAATAAAGATTATAGTATATTGAAAGGATATTAAGAAAAAGGCTTTGATCGAGACAGCTTTATTACCAAATTCAATCAACCATGAAAATTAAAAAACCCAGTTTAACTTTTTGGCAGATTTTCAATATGAATGTTGGGTTCTTAGGAATTCAATATAGTTTTGGGTTACAACAGACCGCGATAAACCCTATTTTCCTATACCTAGGGGCACCAGAGGAAATGCTCCCGATATTGAATATCGCAGGTCCGGTAACAGGGCTCGTGGTTCAACCGATAATAGGTGCTATGTCTGATAAAACATGGTCACCGAAATGGGGTAGGCGTAAACCTTATTTTTTAATAGGGGCGATAATAGGCAGTTTGT
Source organism: Croceitalea sp. MTPC5 (assembly GCF_036985505.1). NCBI lineage: Bacteria > Pseudomonadati > Bacteroidota > Flavobacteriia > Flavobacteriales > Flavobacteriaceae > Croceitalea > Croceitalea sp. MTPC5. The sequence continues at coordinate 409,547 of NZ_BTGQ01000002.1, read as the reverse complement.
GCTTATTCGCCTTTCCGACCAGTCCGGTATTATGGTTTGCGGTTGGACTATTATGGATTTTGGATGTAGGAAATAATATGGCGATGGAACCCTACCGTGCATTCGTCGGGGATAAACTTCCAGAAAAGCAATTGAGCTTGGGGTATCAAATGCAAAGCTTATTTGTGGGCGCGGGTATCTTATTGGCCAATGGATCCATTGTTTTATTTCAGTACTTATTCGGTGGCGATTCCATTGAGGTCGCGGGTGAAATTCCGAAGTGGTTGTATTACTCGTTCTATATTGGCGGTATGTTATCCATAGCAACGATTCTCTGGTCAGTACTTAAAACGCCTGAAATACCACCCTCAGATGAAGAGCTGGCAGAAATCAACCATGACAAGAGTCAACCTTTTAGTGTTAGGTTAGCTAAACCTTTCAAAGAAATATCCGAAGCCATTAGGCAAATGCCACCTTTTATGTGGAAAATAGGGGCGGTTTACCTTTTTCAATGGTATGCACTTTTTATTTATTGGCAATACATTACCCCGCTGTTCAAGTTGACAATGGGGTACTCCACCTCTGAGGCGGCATCGCAATCTGCACAGATGAGTTTGACTTATAATATTGTGACTATGGTGGTGGCGTTGGCCCTTGTGCCATTGACCCTAAAATATGGCGGCAAGAAGGTGTATGCCTACAGTTTGGTAGGTACTGCCATAGCCTTATTCTCGATTCCGTTCATCAATGACCCATTATTGGTCTTGGCACCTATGATTCTTTTTGGCGTAGGTTGGGCGGCCATGATGGGTATACCCTATACTATGGTCTCAAAAGTAGTTCCCCAAGAGCGACGTGGGGTCTATATGGGGATATTGAACATGATGATCGTAATACCCATGGGAATAGAGACCCTTACCTTCGGGCCTATTTATAAATATGTATTGGGCGGTAATGCTATAAATGCCATGATATTTGCGGGTGTATTCTTCTTTATAGCGGCATTATTGGCAATGCGTTTAAATGTGCAAAGTGCCGTTGGTGAAGCTGTGACGGAATAGATTTTACATTAGTGGATAATACCTTCTTCCGTTCCATGGAATACCCTTAAATTTATGCATTCCAAACCTAAGGTATGAGCAAAGAAAAACAACGTAGAGAGGCATTAATATATCACGCAAAACCGCAACCTGGCAAGATTAAGGTGGTGCCGACGAAACCTTATGCCACCCAAAGGGATTTGGCCTTGGCCTACTCACCGGGTGTCGCTGAACCTTGTTTGGAAATTGAGAAGAACAAAGATGAGGTTTATCGCTATACCGCTAAGGGTAACGTTGTGGCGGTGATTTCAAACGGTACCGCAGTATTGGGTTTGGGTAATATCGGTCCTGAGGCGTCTAAACCGGTAATGGAAGGTAAGAGCCTACTCTTCAAGATTTTTGCTGATATCGACGGAATTGATATTGAGCTCGATACTGAAGATGTTGATAAGTTCGTAGAGACCGTAAAGACCATTGCGCCCACCTTCGGTGGAATTAACCTTGAGGATATTAAGGCTCCCGAGGCTTTTGAAATAGAAAGAAGGCTTAAAGAAGAGTTGGACATACCTGTAATGCATGACGACCAACACGGCACGGCCATCATTTCTGCAGCAGCATTACTAAACGCCTTAGAGCTTACCAACAAAAAAATGGAAAAGGTCAAAATTGTCGTAAACGGAGCTGGTGCGGCGGCAATTTCATGTACCCGTTTGTACCAAGCATTTGGTGCCCAAAGGGAAAATATAGTCATGTTGGATAGCAAAGGGGTAATTCGCTCTGATAGGGATAATCTTAGTAAGCAGAAAGCAGAATTTGCAACGAATAGGGATATAGCGACATTGGATGATGCCATGAAAGATGCCGATGTCTTTATTGGCCTTTCAAAAGCTGATATTTTGAAGCCCGATATGCTAGAGGCCATGGCTAAGGACCCAATCGTCTTCGCAATGGCGAATCCGGATCCCGAAATAGAGTACGACTTAGCCTGTAAGACGCGAAAAGATATCATCATGGCCACAGGTCGTTCGGATCATCCAAACCAGGTGAACAATGTGTTGGGCTTTCCCTTTATTTTCAGGGGTGCTTTAGATGTGCGGGCCACAAAGATCAACGAAGCCATGAAGATGGCAGCGGTTCGTGCGTTGGCCGATTTGACAAAAGAATCCGTTCCTGAACAGGTCAACATTACCTACGATACCACACGTTTGACATTTGGAAGGAATTATATCATACCTAAACCTTTCGATCCAAGATTAATTGCCAAAATACCTCCGGCAGTTGCAAAGGCAGCTATGGAAAGTGGCGTTGCGAAAGCGCCAATTGAAGATTGGGACAAGTATGAGGAAGAACTTCTTTTGCGTTCGGGCAACGATAACAAAGTGGTGCGCATGTTGCACAATAGGGCAAAGGTAAACCCAAAACGAATCGTATTTGCCGAGGCCGAATTATTGGACGTTTTGAAAGCGGCCCAGATTGTGTACGAAGAGGGTATTGCAATTCCCATTCTTTTGGGGCAGAAAGAAATCATAATGAAGCTCAAAGAGCAACTTGAATTTGATGCTGAGGTTCAAATCATCGATCCGCGCTCAGAAGATTCGAGCACCATACGAACCATGTACGCCGATAAACTATGGCAAATGCGAAAGCGAAAAGGAGAAACCCGTTATAGTGCTAGGGTGAATATGGGCAAACGAAATTACTTTGGCGCTATGATGTTGATGGAAGGTGATGCCGATGGTATGATTTCAGGATATTCGAGAGCGTACCCTAAAGTGCTAAAACCTGTTTTTGAGGTAATCGGTAGGGCCCAAGGTGTTGGTAAAGCATCTACGGTCAATATTATGATTACAGAGAGAGGCCCATTATTTTTAGCGGATACTTCCGTTAATATCAACCCCAACGCCGAAGAATTGGCAGAGATCGCAGTGATGACCGCCAATGTGGGGAGTACCTTTGGTTTTGATCCCGTGGTCGCCATGTTATCGTATGCCAATTTTGGATCCTCAAATGATAAAGAAGCCCAAAAAGTCAGGGATGCCGTGAAGATATTACATGAAAAACACCCCGAGCTTGTTGTAGATGGTGAAATCCAGACTGATTTTGCCCTAGATCAAGAATTGTGTCGCAATAATTTTTCTTTTTCGAAACTCGCAGGAAAAAAAGTGAACACCTTTATTTTCCCAAATTTAGATTCCGCCAACATCACCTATAAGTTGCTTAAGGGATTGAATAAGGCAAGCTCTATCGGGCCTATAATGGTCGGGCTGAGAAAATCAGTACATATTTTGCAGCTTGGCTCAAGTGTCGATGAAATGGTCAATATGGCCGCTGTCGCCGTAATTGACGCCCAAGAACGTGAGAAACGGAAAAAGGCAAAAACGGGAGGTAAATAGTTTTTAGTCGAGAGCCGGTAGTTGACTGATATCGGTCAGCTATAAGAAGTCACAAAGGCTAAAATAATTTGAATATTTAATATTAAAACCTATTTTCCCTAAACCCTAAACCCTAAACCCTAAACCCTAAACCCTAAACCCTAAACCCTAAACCCTAAACCCTAAACCCTAAACCCTAAACCATTCATGATTCATCATTTAAAAGGAAAACTGGTAGAAAAGAATCCCACCTATGTCGTTGTGGAATGTGGTGGTGTAGGCTATTTTCTTAATATTTCCCTGCATACGTTTTCCTTGTTAAGCGATGATGAGAACATACAACTTTTTACACATTTACAGGTAAAGGAAGATTCACATACACTTTTTGGTTTTGTTCAAAAAACGGAGCGTGAAATATTTCGAATGCTGATCTCAGTTTCAGGTATTGGCGCGAGTATCGCTAGAACAATGCTATCATCATTGGATCCGCAACAGGTAAAGGAGGCAATCGCAAGCGGCGATGTCCCAAAAATTCAATCTATAAAGGGGATTGGTGCGAAAACCGCACAACGTGTTATTTTAGATTTAAAGGACAAGATCCTTAAAGTTTATGATATGGACGAAGTTTCCTTACAATCAAACAATACAACAAAAGAAGAAGCGTTATCTGCTTTAGAGGTTCTTGGTTTCGCGAGAAAACAATCAGAAAAGGTTGTGGATCGCGTTCTTTCACAAGATTCTTCTTTAAGCGTGGAAGATACGATAAAACGAGCGCTGAAAAATTTGTAGATAGTTTGAAAAGAGGGGCAAAACCACAACTTAAACCTGAAGGGTTTAAGCATATTTTCTTTTTATTGGTTTTTTTGGTGTCGATGAACAACATCTTAGGCCAAGATACCATTCCTACCCAAGAGGCGGACTCTGTAAAAACAGGCTTTGCGCTCGGCGAAATACTACTTGATAATCCTGATAGTATTGTTTCAAAGTACACTTACGATGCCAAAATCAACAGATATGTTTACACCGAAAGCGTAGGCGATTTTAACGTTAACTATCCGCTATTTCTTACTCCCGAACAATACTACGAATTGGTTCGAAAAGAAAGCATGAAGTCTTATTTCAAAGAAAAGATTGACGCTTTTTCGGGTAAAAAGGAAGGAAGTGAAGAAGCACGAAAGAATTTATTGCCCAATTTTTACGTAAACAACAATTTCTTTGAATCGATTTTTGGGGGTAATACCATTGAGGTGATTCCACAAGGTTCCGTAGCAATGGATCTGGGCGTTATTTGGCAGAAAAACGATAATCCTGCCCTATCACCTAGAAATAGAACCAATCTATCCTTTGATTTTGACCAACGTATCAGTCTAAGTATGTTGGGCAAAGTTGGTGAACGACTTCAAGTTACTGCCAACTATGATACTGAGGCTACGTTTGATTTTCAAAACCTTGTAAAGTTAGATTATACCCCTACCGAAGATGATATCATCAGGTCAATAGAAATTGGTAATGTGAACATGCCCCTGAACAGTTCATTGATTACTGGGGCACAGAGTCTTTTTGGGGTGAAGACCCAGTTGCAATTTGGTAGAACTACCGTTACCGCGGTTTTTTCAGAACAGCGATCTCAAAATAATACCGTAGTTGCCCAAGGTGGAGGAACCTTAAATGAATTCGCATTGACCGCACTTGATTACGATGAGGATAAGCATTTCTTTTTGTCCCAATTTTTTAGGGATAATTATGATGCCGCCTTAACGAATTACCCTTTTATTCGAAGTCAGGTACAAATTACAAGATTGGAAGTTTGGGTAACCAACAGAAGTCAACAAACCTTAAATGTGCGTAATGTCGTCGCCATTCAAGATTTAGGTGAGGCACAATTAGGTTCAGATGGCATTGAGAAAACAAGAATTGGTAGACAAAATGGTGCCCCGGCAGGATTTTTCAATTTGGTCGGCAATTCAGTACTTCCCCAAAATCAAGCCAACGACTATGATCCGGCCTTGATTGGTAACGGTGGGGCGTTGACCAGTGCAGTGAGGGATATTGCTACCGTAGACAATGGCTTTAATATTCCCGGTTATACTGCCAATCAAGGCTTTGATTATGCCATATTGGAAAACGCAAGAAAATTGGAACAAGGGCGTGATTACCAATTTGATTCGCAATTGGGTTATATTTCCTTAAATCAACGTTTGAGTAATGATGAGGTCTTAGGGGTGGCATTCCAATATACGACCTTAGATGGCGACGTGTTTCAAGTAGGGGAATTTGCAAATGGTGGAATCGAGGCAACTACGGTGACAGGTGGGGAAAACCCAATTATAGAGAATAACACCTTGATCCTGAAATTGCTTAAAAGTAACATCACCAATGTCAATGATCCGATATGGGATCTGATGATGAAGAATATCTATTCCACAGGGGCATTTCAATTGAGTCAAGAAGATTTTCGATTGAATATTTTATATTCAGATCCAACGCCCCGTAACTATATTACGCCCGTAGAACCTTTTCCAACATCCGCCGCATCACCAAATGGAAAACCTTTGGAAGAACGTATTCTTTTGGATGTGTTCAATTTAGATAGGCTGAACCTCTATAATGATGTGCAACCGGGCGGGGATGGATTCTTTGATTATGTGCCGGGCATTACGGTCGATACCCAAACAGGTAGGATTATCTTTACGAAGGTAGAACCATTTGGTGAATTTCTGTTCGACTTACTAGGTGGTGGGGTGTATGATGTTGATAATGACCAAGGTTATAATGCCAACCAAACACGCTATGTATTTCGTAATATGTATGCCAAAACGAAAGCGGCCTCGCTACAAGATGCACAGAAGAACCGTTTTCAAATCAAGGGTAGGTATAAGTCACAGGGCAATAATGGCATACCCATAGGTGCTTTTAATGTGCCCCGCGGATCTGTTCGTGTAACGGCGGGTGGTAGACAGCTGCAAGAAGGTATTGATTATACGGTCAACTATCAAGCAGGTACCGTGCAATTGTTGGATCCCAGTTTGGAGGCATCAAATACCCCGATAAATATTTCCGTAGAGAACAATGCCGTTTTCGGGCAACAAACCAGGCGTTTTACGGGAATCAACGTAGAGCATAAAATAAACGAAAATTTCGTGCTAGGTGCCACACTCTTGAACTTAAATGAGCGACCCTTGACCCAAAAATCAAATTTTGGCGTTGAACCGGTAAACAATACGATATTTGGTTTTAATGGTAATTTTAGTTCAGAGGTGCCCTTTTTAACGAGACTGGCGAACAAACTACCCAATATTGATACTGATGTACCCTCAAATATTTCCATACGGGGTGAAGTGGCCGTTTTGAAACCAAATTCACCTAGAAATGCCGATTTTGAGGGCGAGACCACTACGTACTTAGATGATTTTGAAGGTGCCCAGGCATTAATCGATATTCGTTCATCTTTAGGTTGGTCCCTTGCCAGTCCGCCTGTAGGTGTTCCGCAAAGTGAGGATGGAATCAATATAGGTTTTGAAAGGGCTAAAATGGCTTGGTATACCATTGATCCTATTTTTTATACCAATCAACGCCCAGATGGTGTTACCGATAATGATATTTCATTGAATACGACCCGTAGGGTATTCATAGATGAGGTCTTTCCGCAAGTTGACATAGCCCAGGGGCAAACTACGGTTCAGGGCACGCTGGATATTGCCTATTATCCGAATCAAAAAGGACCGTACAATGCCAATGATCAATTTGGGCAAAACCCCCAAGATAACTGGGCGGGTATTATGCGTTCGTTGAGCAGTACGAACTTTGAGCAATCGAATGTCGAATTTGTTCAGTTCTGGGTTTTAGACCCTTATGTTGATGGAGAGACCACCGGGTCAAATTCTGGGGAATTGGTATTGAACCTGGGTAATATCTCTGAAGATATTTTACCCGATGGCCGCAAACAATATGAGAATGGGCTGCCGAGTTCTACTTCGACAGAGACCCCAAGGGCGACCATATGGGGTCAAGTGCCCTCAACGCAATCTTTGGTATATGCTTTTGACGCCGATGAAACGAATAGGGCATTGCAAGATATCGGTTACGATGGCTTTGATGATGCCGCTGAAGCAACAATTTACAACGGCCCTGCAGAAGATCCAGCATTGGATAACTATGTGTACTACTTAAACCGCGAAGGAGGGATATTAGAACGTTATATTGATTTCAATAACCCTGATGGTAACTCGCCAGTTGAGGTTACCAATACCAATCGTGGTTCTACCACATTGCCCGATGTTGAAGACGTGGATCGTGACCTAACTATGAATACAATTAATAGTTACTTCGAATATCGCATACCAATAGGGCCGAATACCACTATAGATGATCAGTATGTAACCGATATTCGTGTAGGTCAAACGCCAACCTTACCCAATAATACTCAATTGAATCGAAGATGGATACAGTATAAAATTCCCTTGAGCAATTTTACCAGTGAAGTTGGGGATATAGCGGATTTTAGGTCCATCAGTTTTATGCGAATGTATATGACTGGTTTTACTGATGATATTGTATTGCGATTTGCAACATTGGATTTGGTGAGAGGTGATTGGCGAACATTCACGAGAACACTTCAACCGGATGGGGAAGATCCTGCGAATGATAATTTAACCAGCGTTGATGTAAATACTGTAAATATTGAAGAAAATAGTGGGCGCACACCAATTCCTTATGTGTTACCACCAGGTGTGATTCGTGAACAGCTAAATAACAATAATACCATAATCCGTCAAAATGAACAATCACTTTCTTTTTTAATAGAGGGCCTAGAACCTACAGATTCTAGAGGGGTTTTTAAAAATGTAAATATTGACGTACGACAGTATGAACGTATAAAAATGTTTATGCATGCCGAAAAGATTAACGAAAACGATGTGCTTGGTAGTAACAATGAAACAGAAAACCCGCCTCTAGTTGGGTTTTTAAGAGTTGGAACGGATTTTTCTGAAAATTTTTACCAAATAGAACTGCCATTGCAATTCACCTCATTTGGTTCCTCTTCTGCAGAGGATATCTGGCCAGATGTTAATGAAATTGATATTTCTTTGGCTAATCTTAATAAAATAAAATCATTACGGCTATCGCAAAGTATAAACGGAATTCCTCTGAGTGAATTAAGATTTTTTGATATTCTAGGAAGAGACGTTATAGAGGTTAATGAATTTGATGATCGGGAATTAGGGGTGTTGAGAGTCGGGATTAAGGGTAATCCATCGCTTGGTAGTATTCGCTCAATGATGATAGGGGTGAAAAACAATGCGGATTCCGATGTAAGGGGTGAGGTCTGGTTCAATGAGCTTAGATTGGCAGGTCTTGAGAATAATGGCGGTTGGGCGGCAACTGCGGCTATAGATGCAAATATGGCCGATTTTGCGAATGTCACTGCTACGGGTAGTATAAGTACTTCGGGTTTCGGCTCCATAGATCAGATGCCTAATGAAAGGGCGCGTGAAGATGCCATGTCTTACGACGTGGTAACCAATGTAAATGTTGGGCAATTGTTTCCTAAGAAATGGGGTCTTCAAATTCCCTTTAATTACGGTATTTCAGAAACATTGATTACCCCAGAATTCGATCCGGTATATGACGACCTTAAATTAGACGATTTGGTTGCGGCCGCTGCTACCCCTGACGAGGCTGAAACAACACGTGAGCAGGCAGAAGATTACACCAAGCGTACCAGTATCAATTTAATTGGGCTTCGCAAGAACCGTGGCGAAGAAGCAGACGAGAATTTCTATGATATCGAAAATTTCACGTTTAACTACTCTTATAATGAGACCGATCATAGGGATTTCGAGATAGCCGATTTACAAGATCAAAATGTGACTACGGGTTTTGTTTACAACCATAACTTTAAACCGGCACCGGTAGCCCCTTTTGCTAAAAAAGACTCTTTGTTTACCGGCGATTATTGGAAATGGTTAAAAGAATTGAATTTCAATCTATTGCCTACGAGTGTATCGTTGAATGCGAACTACAACCGATCGTTCAACCAGCAACGTTTTCGTGATGTTTTGGAACCTGGGGTCGAATCTTTGGATTTACCGCTATTGCAACAACGAAATTACCTGTTCAATTGGCAATATGCATTGAACTACAGCCTTTCGAAGTCTTTACGGGTCAATTTGACGGCATCGAATAACAACATCGTTAGAAATTATTTCAATATTGACGATGATCCCGACTCAGGTATTAATGAGGTCCTTGATTTATGGGACGGTTTCTTCGATGTTGGTGAGCCCAATCGCCATGCCCAGCAAATGCAGTTGAACTATGAATTGCCATTTGATAAATTTCCTTTTTTAAATTTTATCAATGCGCAATATACGTACACCAGTAACTTTGATTGGCAACGGGGGGGTGACGCATTGGCAGAGGTAGCCGAGGTTGAGTTAGGGGAAGGGGCCCAGATTAATACGGTACAAAACGCAAGTACCCATAATCTGACCGCGAACCTTACCATGCAAAGCTTTTATGATTTCTTGGGATTGAAAAAACGTACGGGCAAAGGTGCAACGCGTCCGGCAGTGCGAAGGGACAAAGCTGGCAATACGGCCGATGGCAAAGATGAAAAACCAAAAAAGAAAACCAGTAAGGGCTTAAATACGGCCATCGATATATTGACTATGGTCAAAAGGATCAATGTCAATTATAGCGAAAATAGGGGTAAGGTATTGCCTGGTTATACCCAATCAATCGGTTTTATCGGTACGACCAGGCCATCGTTGGGTTTTGTCTTCGGTAGCCAAAGTGATGTGCGTTTTGAAGCTGCCCGAAGGGGTTGGCTGACCACCTTTTCCGGATTTAATTCGCAATTTTTACAGAATACATCCAAACAACTTAATATTACGGCTACGGCCCAACCAACACAAGACCTGACCATTGACCTCACGGCAGACCGGCAAATTACGAACAGTTTACAAGAGACTTTCGAGGTGATTCCTGATTTGGAAAATGGAGGCTTGCAATACAATCCATTATTAGGTAACAATTTTGGTAACTTCAGTATCTCTACGGTTATGATCGGTACTGTATTTTCGAAGAGTGATGAATTCAGTTCGGCGATTTTTGATGAACTTAAAGACAATAGGTTGACCATCGCAAATCGAATTGTTTCCGATCGCAATGTCAACGTAACCGAAGTTGATGAAGATGGTTTTCCGGTAGGGTATGGTAAAACGAGTCAAGATGTATTGCTGCCCGCCTTTTTCGCGGCTATAACGGGGCAAGACGTCAATAGGGTCAATCTTGATGCTTTTCGTGAGATACCTATTCCCAATTGGAATATCAAGTTCACCGGTTTTATGAAGAACAAATGGTTTAAGAAAAAATTCAAACGTTTTTCGATACAACATGGGTATCGTTCTGCCTATAGTATAAATTCTTTTCAGACCAACTTAGAACGCAATCAACTGCTCAAAGACGGTTTAGCCCCGGTAAATTCAGAAACTGGAAATATTTTATCGGAAAACATTATTAATAACGTGGTATTGACCGATCAATTCAATCCGCTGGTTAGAATGGATTTTGAAATGAAGAATTCCCTTAGCCTATTGGCAGAGGTACGAACGGATCGAACCTTCTCTTTGAGTTTTGACAATAACCTATTAACGGAAATCAATGGTAAGGAATATACCCTTGGCTTGGGGTATCGTTTTAAAGATGTCAAGTTCGTTACCAATATTGGTGGGGAGCGAACACGATTAAAGGGGGATTTGAATTTAAAGGCAGACCTGTCGTTAAGGGATAATATTACGATTATCAGAAACCTTGATATTGACAACAATCAAATAACGGCAGGCCAAGATCTTTGGTCCATTAAATTCACGGCCGATTATGCGTTGAGCAAAAGTTTGAATGCCCTGTTTTTTTACGATCATTCTTTTTCGCAGTTCAAGGTGTCCACGGCATTTCCCCAGACTACGATAAATGCGGGCTTCACTATTAGGTATAATTTCGGCAACTAATATTGGGCGTCATTTGAATAAGCACATTCATGCTTTGTAAACAGGCAAGATAAGTTTATAGATACTACATTTAAACCCATTTTGTTGTAAATAATGGATTTTGCCTTCGGGTAAAGCTTTAAAAAAGTCGTTGCTTATCGGTGTTGTTTTTAATTCATCAAAAATCTTTGAGACGAATTTTTAATATTTTACATTTGCTTTAGTGCTAAACCATGCAAAAATGAATATACCCTCAGAATTAAAGTACACCAAAGACCACGAATGGATTAGAATCGAAGGAGATATTGCTGTAGTGGGAATTACGGATTTTGCCCAGGGAGAGTTGGGTGATATTGTTTACGTTGAAGTGGAAACCGTAGATGAAACATTGGACAAAGAAGAAGTTTTCGGTACTGTTGAAGCGGTGAAGACGGTTTCAGATTTGTTCTTGCCCTTGAGCGGTGAGATTATGGAGTTCAATGAAGGTTTGGAAGATGAACCCGAAAAGGTCAATACAGATCCTTATGGCGAAGGTTGGATGATCAAAATCAAAATTTCTGACACTACCGAAATCGATGATTTAATGACCGACTTGGAATACAAAGAATTAGTGGGTGCCTAAAAAGCATTTTTTTACGATTTTGTTTATAAGCTGGATGGTGTTGATTACACTGCTCAGCTTATTTTCTTTTCCCGGGGATGGAGAACAAAAAATATGGTTTCCCCATTTGGATAAATTTGTTCATGCCGGTTTTCATTGTGGTATCGTTATTTTGGGTTCTTTGTCCTTTAAAAAGAGTGGGGCCTCATTAAACACCATTTTTCTTGGAATTTTCATCTTTTCAGCCCTTTATGGCATACTAATTGAGTTTTTACAGTATGTCATGCCTTATGGTCGGGCCGCTGAAATTTGGGATGTTCTGGCGAATCTAACAGGGGCTTCGTTAGGTGTTTTACTCATTAAAAAGTACTTTTCACGCATTGGGAAGTTAAAATGACTCATTATAATTGCCTATATTTCGAATTAATAATTAAATTAGCGAATACTAAAAATTAAAGCACATGGAGCCAAAGAAAAATCCAAAAGCCGATGTAGGTAGAAATAGCAGCCTTTACTTTGTTATTGGCCTTGCAGTGGTAATGTTAATTGTTTGGAGGGGTTTAGAGTGGAAAAAATATGATAAGGGCAATGATTATGATTTTGCCTTGAACGTTGAAGATCAGTTGGACGAGGAAGTTCCAATGACGGAACAAATCAAAACGCCACCACCGCCACCGCCACCTGCCGCGCCGGAAGTAATCGAGGTTGTTGAGGATGAAGAGGAAGTTGAGGAAACGGTTATCGAATCAACCGAGACTAGCCAAGAAGAAGAGGTGATGGAAGTGGAAGAGGTAGAGATGGAAGAAGTGGAAGAAGACATCTCCGTTCCGTTCGCAGTAATTGAAGATGTTCCTGTGTTTCCGGGTTGTGAAGGCGCCAGTAATAAGAAAGCATGTTTTCAGGAAATGATTCAAAAACACATCCGTAAAAATTTCCGTTATCCTGAGATTGCCCAAGAAATGGGTGTTCAAGGTCGTGTTAGTGTTGTTTTCGTGATTCAAAAAGATGGAAGCATCGGTAACATTAGAATGCGTGGACCTGACAAGAACCTTGAGGCAGAGGCATTACGTATTATCAACAAGCTGCCTAAAATGACGCCAGGTAAGCAACGTGGTCGTGCCGTAAAGGTTCCTTTTAGTATTCCGATCAATTTCAAATTACAGTAGCAAAAGCTATTTAGTTCTATAACAGAAAGCCCTTGTCAATGACAAGGGCTTTCTGTTTTTTTGATAATGGCATAAAGACCGTGAATCGGTTGCAAATGATACGTGCCGACCTTATCTTTGTGGGCCCTTTAGGGATGCTATGAAATAGGTTGGGCCTGACATTATGGTATTGTCGATGGTTTGAAGAACCATTACTGACCTAGAGAAAAGAGATATAACGAATGAAGACTGCCACTGGCGAAATAAAAAAATCAAACTGGTCCTTGGTTTTTGCTGATTTTAAAGAGCTCACGAAAGTGAGGCTTGCGGTGAGTGTCGTTTTTTCTTCAATTGCAGGTTACTTTCTTGGTGCCTACGAAGTCAGTTTGTTTTCCATACTGCTTTTGGCTTTTGGGGGATATTGCATGGTTGGTGCCTCCAATGCCTATAATCAGATTATAGAAAAAGATCTCGATGCATTGATGGACCGAACAAGAAATCGGCCGATACCGGCTGGTAGGATGTCGGTGAACACTGCCCTGACGATAGCGATTGTTTTGACGGTATTGGGGGTTTTCGCATTGTATTTCCTGAATCCTCAAACTGCATTGTTCGGTGCGATTTCAATCTTTCTATATACGAGTGTATATACCCCTTTAAAAACAAAAACACCACTTGCCGTATTTGTTGGTGCGATTCCCGGTGCCATCCCTTTTATGTTGGGATGGGTGGCTGCTACCAATGATTTCGGTATTGAACCGGGAACATTGTTTATGATTCAGTTTTTTTGGCAATTCCCCCATTTTTGGGCACTAGGTTGGATGTTGGATGATGATTATAAAAATGGGGGATTTAAAATGTTGCCCACTGGTAGAAAGGACACCGGCACGATTTTACAGATTATTTTATACACTATTTGGATGATCGTGATTTCAATAATGCCCGCTTTTGGTTTTACGGGAAGGCTGCAATTATCCGTAACGGCAGCCATAGTTGTTTTTGTAATGGGGTTTGCAATGCTTGTTTTTGCCTTTGGTTTGTATGGGAAAAGGGATAATAAATCGGCACGTAAACTAATGCTGGCCAGTGTTATCTATATCACATTGATGCAAATCGTATTTGTGGTGGATAAGTTTGGCACTACCCTATTTTGAAGACTTGAAATAATTGATTGATCGGAATTTTTCGGAAAAAAGGAATCGAATTAGTTAAGAATTAAAGATTATGGATTTAACCCAAGGTACCATAGAAGAGAAGAACAGAAGGGCAAAAAAAATGATGCTTTGGTTTGGTATAGTCAGCCTTATCATGGGGTTTGCCGGTTGGACGAGTGCCTATGTCGTTAGCAGTAAAAGAGAAGATTGGCTTGATAATATTGCTTTGCCAAAAGCTTTTTTCATTAGTACCGTACTAATAGTGTTGAGCAGTTTTACCTATATCATGGCGAAAAAGGCTGTACAGGGGAATCAACAGAAGAAGTCTGGAAACTGGTTGCTCTCGACTTTAATACTTGGTATTGCCTTTATCGTACTTCAATTTATAGGGTTTTCACAAATGTTGGATAGTGGTTACTATTTTACAGGGCCCACCAGCAATATAAAAATGTCTTATGTTTTCTTAATTGCCTTTGTCCATATTTTGCATGTGGTCGCAGGTTTGATTTCATTACTGGTGGTTATCGTGCAACAGCATAAGGGGCGGTACACCCCAAAAAATCTTTTAGGCATGGAATTAGGTGCTACGTTTTGGCATTTTTTGGATATTTTGTGGGTTTATCTAATCCTATTTATGTTTTTTGTGAAATAATTTTTAGAAACATCGGTTTTCTAAACAAATTGACTTTTTCCAATACGTCAAAAGATGTATTTTTGCTAAAGTTTTATTAAAACGAATGTTTTTATGGATACAACGGTAACTACCGATAGTGAAGAAAATGTTTGGGGAGGTGGAAATAGGCCACTAGGTGCTAGTTATGGTAAACTGATGATGTGGTTTTTCATCGTTTCCGATGCACTTACGTTTTCTGGTTTTTTGGCCGCTTACGGCTTTTCAAGGTTTAAGTTTATTGAGACATGGCCAATCGCTGATGAGGTTTTTACCCACGTGCCGTTTTTTCACGGTAATTATCCGATGATCTATGTGGCCTTCATGACTTTTATTTTGATCATGTCTTCGGTGACGATGGTTTTGGCCGTTGATGCCGGTCATAAGATGAAACAGAATAGGGTTATTATCTACATGTTCTTAACCGTTATCGGTGGGGCAATATTCGTCGGTTCGCAAGCATGGGAATGGGCAACATTTATAAAGGGTGATTATGGGGCCCTCGAAACCAAAGGAGGAAGAATTTTACAATTTGTAAAGGCAGACTCCGGTGAACGGGCCGCAGTTGGAGAGTTTGCAGTTGCCTTAAAAGAAGAAAGGGTGCGCAACACCAGGGATAAAGGGGTTTGGTATACCGATGAGGCCGCCTTGACCAGTGTATCCTTAAATGAGGTTATTGCCGGTTTCAAAGCGGATCCCAACATTTTAATTCGCACCGAGACGATTAATGAGGAAGGGGAGAAGACCTTACTGACCAGAGAGCAGTCCTTAAATAAATTGAAAGATGCCGTCAGGGTAGTTGAAGGGGCAAACTTGGTCAGAAATGAGTATGGTAGCCGATTGTTTGCAGACTTTTTCTTTTTTATAACAGGTTTTCATGGCTTTCACGTTTTTTCAGGTGTGGTAATCAATATCATTATTTTCTTGAATGTGATATTGGGTACTTATGAAAAACGAGGGCATTACGAAATGGTCGAAAAGGTTGGTCTCTACTGGCACTTTGTAGACCTTGTTTGGGTTTTTGTATTTACATTCTTTTATTTGGTATAAAGCACGCATCCGTTTCTGAATATAATTAGGAAACCGATACACATATTTTGAAGACATATGGCACACGAACATAAATTGGAAATTTTTAGGGGCTTACTCAAATTTAAGTCCAATACCCAGAAGATTTGGGGGGTTTTGATTTTTTTATCCATTGTAACCGCCGTTGAGGTAGTCTTAGGTATTTTTAAGCCTGCGTTTCTAATAGGCACCTCCTTTTTGGGGATGAAACTACTAAACTGGATTTTCATTATTTTAACACTCGTAAAGGCTTATTATATCGCTTGGGACTTTATGCATTTACGCGATGAGAAAAGTTCTTTACGAAGGGCAATTGTCTGGACGCCTATTTTCTTGGTATCCTATTTAGTATTCATTTTACTGTTTGAGGCGACCTATATATACGATATATTCAAAACAGGTTTCTTAGCTTGGGAATTTTAGTTAAGATTTCTTAATAGAAGGTATATAAAGGCAGTTTTTTGACTGCCTTTTTTTATTTTTGCTAAGGCGAAAATTTATTTTGATAGCTGTATGGATTTGGTAGTGTTTTAAACCCTTCTTGTGAAAAAAACCATTGTTCTCGTTGCCTTATTTATCTTACCATTGGTTGCTTATCTTTTTTTCGCCTCAGGCGTGAACAACTTTGGAAAACTTCCTGTTTTAACAAAAGAAATTCCTGATATCATTTCGATTGATGGTGCAACGACATTTGAAAACAAGATTACCATACTTGGTTTTTTGGGTGCTGATATCGATAACATAAAGGGTAATGCTTTTAACCTAAATCAAAAAATATACAAACGTTTTCATGAGTTCAACGATTTTCAATTGGTAATGTTCGTCCCCTTGGGTAATGAAGCCAAGATTACAGAACTTAAGGGGGAACTGGGTAAGTTGTCACCAATAACCAATTGGAACTTCGTCTTCGCTTCGACAAGTAAGATAGAAGAAGTGTTCGCCAGCTTAAAAACGGATTTATCCTTAAATAAGGATTTTGGGGTTTCTGAAGTGTTCATCATAGATAAAAATAGAAACTTAAGGGGTAGGGACGATGATGAGGATGTGGGGGTCAAATATGGGTTCAATACCACATCGGTTGCAGAGCTTAATAATAAAATGGAAGATGATGTTAAGATCATACTTGCCGAATATAGACTTGCCTTAAAGAAGAACGATGCCAACAGGAGCAAATAAGAAGCAACAATATACCTACGTTTGGGTTTCTTTGATAGTATTAATATTTGGGGTCTTTGCCGTATATGAGATTACAAAAAGACTTAAAACGGGTACGGTAATAGAGAATGATCGCATGGCCGGCACAACATCAGTTATGCCATTGTCATACGTAACCTCAAATGGCAAAAAAAGGGCAGTACCATCCTTCTCTTTCTTGAACCAAGATAGTGTGCTGATTTCAAATAAGGATTATCTGGGTAAAGTATATGTAGTGGATTTTTTCTTCACCACATGCCCGACTATTTGCCCGGTAATGAGCAGTAACCTAGAAGAACTGCAAGCTACCTTTAAGGATGAGGGCGAATTCGGAATCGCTTCATTTACCATCAACCCCAGATACGATAAGCCAAGTGTTTTGAAAGACTACGCAAAAAAGTACAATGCTTCGAATACCAAATGGAATTTTTTGACCGGTAATCAAGAAGAAATTTATGACCTGGCCCGCACGGGTTTTTATATTTTGGCAAATGAAGCAAATGATGCACCTGGTGGATTTGAGCATTCTGGAATGTTTGCTTTGGTGGATAAACAAGGTTTTATCAGGTCAAGAACCGATAGTTACGGAAATCCGATAATATACTATAGGGGAACCATCACCGAGAAACAAGGGGTCAACAAAGAGGGAGAGGCACAACAGATTACCATATTGAAAGAAGATATCAAAAAATTATTGGCAGAATAGATGGGAGTATTAGCTAAAGACGAAAAGAAGATTAAAATCTGGATTACGGTTTTGTCCATAGCAATACCATTGGTAGTGGCATTCCTATTTGGGTATAAAATACCCGACGCCGAACCATTGACTTTTTTGCCACCGATTTATGCAGGTATAAACGGCTTGACGGCTGTCTTGTTGATTGTTGCCGTAACCGCCATTAAAAACGGTAAACGTAAATTGCACCAAAACCTGATGATGACCTGCATTGCCCTATCCGTACTTTTTTTGGCAATGTACGTCGCATACCATATGACCGCTACATCCACATCCTTTGGGGGCGAAGGTATGATACGGTATGTATATTTTTTCATTTTGTTAAGCCATATCGTACTTTCAATAGTAATAATTCCCTTGGTTTTGATAACGTATAGCAAAACCTACTTAAATGATTTTGAGTCCCATAGGTTATGGGCGAAGTATACATTTCCTATTTGGCTATATGTTGCGGTGACGGGTGTTGTGGTATATTTAATGATTTCCCCATATTATGTACACTAAAATGGTCTTATGAAAAAACAGATAGCTTTTTTTGTCTTGGTAACGTTGGTGTTTTTTCCACAAGAAATAGAGGCACAATGTGCCATGTGCAGGGCCGCTCTAGAAAGCGAGGCCGATAACAGTCAAGCTGAAGGTATCAATAATGGTATTGTATATTTGATGGCAATACCCTATATATTGGTAGGGGGACTCTTTTATTTTATATATCGCAAAGTACGGAACTAGTCGGTTTATTTTATTTTTTTATAAAAAAGTGTAACAAATAATTGAGTTTGAAGTCTTACTAAAAGTACGCTTGCGTATTTCATCAATCAATTAAATCCAACCCAATGTTTGACATCGAAAGATGGCAAGAGATTTTCGACACTATCCGCAAGAATAAATTGCGGACTTTCCTCACGGGTCTTTCTGTTGCTTCAGGTATATTCATTCTTGTTATTTTATTGGGTTTCGGTCAAGGAATGCAAAACGGGATCGCGGCAGAATTTAAAGAAGACGCTGCTACGAGTATCTGGGTTTGGCCAAGAAGGACCACAATAGAATACAAGGGGCTTAACCCCGGAAGAAGAATCCAACTTAGAAATGAGAATTTTGATGCGATTGCAGGGCAAATGGGTGATGGCTATGAGAAAGGCTCCGTACTGTACTTTCCTCGTGATGTAAAAGTGGTTTATAAGAATGACCTATTGGTTTACAACATTGCGGGTACTACCGCTGATCTACAGACCATAGAAAACGAATACTTGTCCGAAGGGCGGTACATCAATGAGACCGACGTTCGTACCAATGCCAAGGTTGCGGTAATAAGCAATAAGATAAAAAGGGAGGTCTTTTCAAAATTGGATTCCCCATTGGGGGAATACCTGAATATTTCAGGGGCCAATTTTAAGGTGGTCGGGGTGTTTGGTGAGTATGGTGATGATGAAGGGGAAGAAGAACGCATTTTTATTCCGATAACAACGGCCCAACTTGCTTTTAACGGTGGAGATAAAATAAACAATCTAAATTACCTGTTACCAGAGCAAGGCTCACTTGACGAGACTGTTGCGAACACGGATAAGTTCATAGCTGAAATGAAGGATTACCTGCACGAGTACCATGGGGTCTCACCAGAAGATGATAGGGCAATCCGTGTTTGGAATCCGATTGAAGAGGCAAAGCGTTACTACGGACTGACCAACAACATCAAGTTTTTCTTCTGGTTCGTCGGTATCTGTACCATTATTGCCGGTGTTGTCGGGGTAAGCAATATCATGTTGATTGTCGTGAAAGAACGCACTCGGGAAATTGGCATTCGAAAAGCATTAGGGGCAAAGCCTTGGAGTATTGTGGGAATGATTTTGCAAGAGTCCATATTTGTCACCGCGATATCCGGTTTTTCAGGATTGATATTAAGCATGGCCATTTTAGAGGTAGTGGGCCCGAATGTGGAAATTGATTATGTGCTCAACCCTTCGGTCAATTTTACGGTCGCCTTCTCTACTGTAATCGTTTTAGTTGTTGCAGGTGCGATAGCCGGCTTTTTCCCCGCATGGCGGGCAGCGAGTATCCACACCATTGATGCCTTAAGAGATGAATAGTTATGTTCAATAGAGATCGTTGGAAAGAAATTTTAGAGGTATTGACCAGCAACTGGTTCAGAACCTTGTTGACCGCTTTTGGGGTATTCTGGGGTATTCTGATCCTGATTATCCTACTTTCAGCCGGTAAAGGTCTTGAAAATGGAATTAAACAAGATTTTAATGGGGTCGCCACGAATACCATGTTCATGTGGACCCAGAGTACCACAATGGCCTATCAGGGATTACCAGAGGGAAGAAGCTTTAATTTTAAGTTGGAGGATGTTGATTTGATACGTCAAAAAGTACCGGAGCTTAAAATTATCTCCCCAAGAAACAGTTTGAGGTCCGCCAGTGGTGTGGATAATGTCATCTATGGCACTGAAAGTGGTTCTTATAGGATATTTGGCGATTACCCAGAGATCATCATGCAAAATCCGATGTATGTGGCAAAGGGACGGTTCATAAACCATAATGACATTAAAGAAAAACGAAAAGTAGTCGTCATTGGTGATGGCATACGAAAAGACCTTTATGAAGATGATGAAGAGGTTCTAGGTACTTACCTGAAGATTTCAGGTGTGAATTTTATGGTCGTCGGCACATATAAAGAGAAAACAAGTAATGGGGGTAACCAAGATAGCGAGCGTCAGATATATGCACCATTCACTTCGTTCTCACAAGCATTCAATAGGGCTGATAATGTCGGTTGGATGGCACTTACAGCTAAAGACGGTAAGTCTATCAGTACTTTGACCGATAAGATAATCAGCACGGTAAAGCAAAGTCGAAAAGTACATCCTGATGATGAAAGGGCCATTGGTTTTTTTGATTTATTCAAGCAATATAATCGTGTAGAGACCCTTTTTAGTGCTATGCGATGGATTGCAATTATCGTTGGAACGTTGGTATTGATCTCAGGTGTTATCGGCATTAGTAATATCATGCTCATCGTTGTGAAGGAACGTACCAAGGAAATTGGGATAAGAAGGGCACTGGGTGAAAATCCGTGGTCGATAAAAAAACAGATTCTTATGGAATCGATTTTTTTGACCATTATTTCTGGAATGATGGGTATTATCATCGGATCCTTGTTTATATATGGCATCAATACACTGTTGGACAGTGTGGGGCCAGTCGATATGTTCATGAACCCAAGTGTTGGTATCGGGGTGGTCACGTTGGCCTTGGTGATATTGATAGTGTCAGGTTTGTTGGCTGGTTTTATACCCGCGCAAAGTGCTATAAAAGTAAGGCCGATAGATGCTTTAAGAACAGAATGAATAAATCAAGGTCAATCAAAGGGTATCAATTACAAAACCTTGGAACCAATGTTCCAAAATATTAAATCAATCAAGAATGAAAAAATCAGTAACCATTATTATTTTATTGCTCATTGTGCTCAGCTTCGGTGGGGCAATGTATTACCTATATCAAAAGAACGCGGAAGACCCTGTTGTTTATGAGACCGAAGTGCCATCCAAGCAAACGATCATTAAGAAGACGGTAGCTACTGGAAGTATTTTGCCCCTTGAAGAGGTGCTGATCAAACCAAACATTTCTGGGGTTATTGAAGAAGTTTATGTTGAAGGTGGGGATTATGTGAAATCAGGCGATTTATTGGCAAAGATCAAAGTGGTGCCAAATTTAAATGCCCTGAATGACGCACGTAATGCCATTGAAGACGCTAAAATTAATTTAGACGACCAAAAAAGGAATTATGAAAGACAGCTGTCCATTTTCAACAAAGGTGTGATATCCCAAGCTGATCTAGAAAGGGCACAGGTGACCTATGATCAAGCAAAGCAGGCCTATAGGGCAGCTAACAAACGTTTTGATATCGTGAATACGGGTACCACTGACGGTTTTAGGAATGCAGCGAACAACTTAATCCGCTCCACAGTCAGTGGAATGGTGCTTGAAGTTCCGGTTGAAGTGGGTAATCAGGTCATTGAAAGCAATAATTTTAACGAGGGAACTACTATAGCGGCTATTGCCGACGTTGAAAAAATGATTTTCGAGGGTAAGGTAGACGAATCTGAAGTAGGTAAGATCAAAGAAGACCTACCCCTTGAAATTACGGTCGGTGCAATTGAAAATCAAGTTTTTGATGCCATATTGGATTATATCGCCCCTAAGGGTAAAGAAGAAAATGGGGCCATTCAATTTGAAATCAAGGGAACCTTAAAAAAACAAGATACTACGTTCATACGAGCAGGCTTAAGTGCAAACGCCTCTATAATATTAGCAAGGGCGGATAGTGTATTGGCACTAAAGGAAGCCTTGGTGCAATTTGACGATGAAACGAAAAAACCCTTCGTTGAAGTAGAGGTATCGGAACAAGAATTCGAGAGAAAGGATGTCGAATTGGGTGTCAGTGACGGTATATATGTAGAGGTGAGATCAGGTGTTTCAAATGCCGATAAAATCAAAGTTTGGAACAGTGTGGAGCCTGAAGAAAATGGTAATTGATCATTTAACAAAACTTTTTAAAAATTCTTGTAACAATTTAACAACTTGTAAGTCCTATTGTCGGACTGAAAAGTCTTATAGCTAACAAACCAATCATGATAGAAATCAAAGATCTTCATAAATCCTATAAAATGGGAAGTAATTCACTTCACGTTTTAAAGGGAATCAATTTTTCTTGTGAATCAGGTGAACTTGTTGCCATAATGGGATCATCAGGTTCCGGAAAATCTACCCTTCTGAACATTCTGGGTATGCTTGATGAAGCCGATTCAGGCGAGTATACGTTAGATAGCGTGCCTATCAAGAACCTTACGGAAACAAAAGCGGCGCAATACCGAAATAAATTTCTAGGTTTCGTATTTCAATCCTTCAACCTGATCAATTACAAAAGTGCGATGGAAAACGTTGCATTGCCCTTGTATTATCAGCGTGTTCCGAGAAAGGAACGTCAAGAAAAGGCCATTGAATATCTTGATAGGGTAGGTTTGAAAGAATGGGCGACACACTTGCCCAGTGAGTTATCAGGTGGTCAAAAACAACGGGTCGCTATCGCAAGGGCAATGGCAGCAGAACCCAAGGTATTATTGGCCGATGAGCCAACAGGTGCCTTAGATAGCAAAACCTCGTATGAGGTGATGGACTTAATACAGAAAATCAACGATGAGGGTAATACGATTTTAGTGGTAACCCACGAGCCCGATATCGCCGAAATGTGTAAAAGGGTAATCCATCTGAAAGATGGGGTCATCGTTGAAGATAAAAAAGTAGAACAAGTTAGAGCGGCCCAATATGTTCAGTAGGGATACTTGGAAAGAAATATTCGAGACCATTCAGAAGAACAAACTACGTACTTTTCTGACAGGTTTTACGGTAGCTTTGGGCATATTCATCTTCGTTACCCTATTTGGGATGGGAAATGGCCTGAACAATACCTTCGCAAAGTTTTTTGGCGATGACGCTACCAACGTCTTCTTCGTGTTCCGCGGCAGAACCACGATACCTTACAAAGGCTACAAAGCCAATAGGCAAATAGAGTTTGAAAATCAAGACTTGGTCGATATCGAAGACAACTTTGCAATGTTGATGGAATACATCACACCTCGTATATCAAGAAACAATCTGGTCACTTACAAAGAAGAATCCGATAATTACAATACCAGGGCCGTAGGTCCTGCCCATTTATTCGCCGAAAAGACCATTATAATGAAAGGCCGCTACATCAACAGTCTTGATGTCAAGAATAAAACGAAGTATGCGGTTATCGGTAGGTTGGTGGAGCGTGATTTGTTTTTGGGCGAGAACGCCATTGGTAAGTTCATTGATATTGGAGGCAGTAATTTCAAGGTGATAGGGGTTTTTCAAGACGATGGGGGTGATAATGAAGAACGTAACATATACATACCCTACACCACCCGACAGCTTATAGAAAAGAACACTGATAAAATAGACCAGATCATATTGGCCTTTAGACCCGAAATCGGTTATGCGGGTGCCATGGCCTTTGAAAAAAAGCTAGATCTTTTTCTTAGGGACAAGAAATTTATTAGTCCAGAAGACCCTAATGGCATATTCATTCGAAATGTTGCCGACAACTTAAAACAAAACCAACAATTTGCCGGCGTACTGCAAATCATAATTTCGGCAATTGCTTTTGCGGTCATCATATCAGGTATTATAGGTATCAGTAATATAATGGTATTTGTGGTGAAAGAACGTACCAAAGAAATAGGTATTCGCAAAGCTTTGGGGGCGACGCCAAAGAAAGTGATAAACTCCATACTTTTTGAGTCTATTTTCATTACAACGATCTCAGGTTTTGTGGGTATGATCATAGGCGTGGTCGTATTAGCACAGATAGGGGGCAAGACCCTAGAGGATGATTATTTTATTACCAACCCATACATAGCAACCGGTACTGCCATATTTGCGACGGTATTGCTGATTATTTGTGGAACAATCGCAGGATATATTCCTGCAAAAAGGGCGGCCAAAATCAAACCTATTGTGGCATTAAGAGACGAATAATATGAGACAGTTATTTGATAGAAATACATGGCAAGAGATTTTTCAATCGATCTCAAAGAATAAACTTCGAACCTTTTTGACCATGATCGGGGTATTCGTCGGAATCTATATTTATATAGGTCTATCTGGGGCCTCTCAAGGTCTTGATAACGGTTTTGAACGTCAGTTCGAGACCATAGCCAAAAATAGCCTGTTTGCCTGGGGGCAAAGTACAAGCATGCCTTATGCCGGTTTCAAGACCGGACGGCAAATACAATTGAAGTTGAGTGATGTTGAAGTACTTTATAACAGGGTGCCTGAAATCGAGACCATTGCCCCTCGCAATGTTAAAGGTATTTTTGGTTCCAGTCCGGGAATCATTACCAGGGGCTTAAAATCTGGAAGCTATGCAGTCTATGGGGATTTTCCTGATTTCGCCGAGATTGCTACCAAGAAGATCTATGAAGGGGGGCGTTTTATCAATAAGGCGGACATTGAACAAGCCCGAAAAGTCTGTGTTATTGGTGAACGTACGCAGAGAGAGCTTTTTGATGAAGAAGAAGATCCTATTGGGGGCTATATCAAAATTGATAATATCAATTTTCAAGTAGTAGGGGTGCATAAGTTTACACCTGGCGGCGGTTTTGAAAGTGATAGTGACATCTTCATTCCCTTTGCGACATTTCGCAAATTGTACAATACCGGAAATAATGTCTCTTGGTTTACCATTGCGGCCTATGATGATGCCGACGTAATCAAAGTTGAAGAAGACATCAAAGCCGTGCTTAAGAATATCCACAGTGTAGACCCGAAAGATGAAAGGGCTTTCGGTTCGTTCAACCTTGGTGAAATATTCAACAAAATCATGGGTTTCTCACAGGGTATGACCTTTTTATCCCTTATTGTTGGTATTGCTACAATTCTTGCAGGGGTTATAGGTATTGGAAATATACTTTTGATATCGGTCAAGGAACGTACCAAAGAGTTGGGGGTTCGAAGGGCATTGGGTGCTACGCCTGCTGAAGTTAGAAACCAAATTATAATTGAATCCTTGTTTTTGACCATGTTGGCAGGAATAATCGGTATCATCGCGGGAGCGATGACCTTGAAGGTAATCGATACGTTTACCCGAGGTGGGGATTTTCCCTACACCAACCCAACAGTACCTATTCCGTATGTGATAGGATCCTTGTTGCTAATGGTCATCTTGGGCGTTTTGATAGGGTTGATTCCCGCGCAACGGGCGGTCAGTATCAAACCTATTGATGCATTGAGGGAAGAATAATTAGAAATAAAAAACCATTTTCACATAACTAAACAATCACTAAAATGAAAAAAATTTTAAAATGGGTCGGTCTAGGGGTATTAATCTTAGGGGCACTCTGGGCCGCGGTATTTTTCATGAAATCCAATAGCAAGTCTGCCATTGAATATGAAACACACAAACCATTTATTGCAAGCATCGAGAAAAAGACCGTTGCCACAGGTAAGGTCATACCAGAAGATGAGGTTGCCATAAAACCTCAAATTACCGGTATCATCGATAAGATCTTCGTAGAGGAAGGAACCCAAATCAAAGCCGGTGATCTCATTGCCGTTATCAAGGTGGTGCCCAATGAGCAATCTTTGAACCAGGCCCAAGGCCGTGTACGCAATGCGGAGTTGGCATTGAACAACGCCAAAATCGAATACGATAGAAATAAGACCTTGTATGACAAAGGTGTGGTCTCTAACCAAGACTTCATTAATCGAAAGTTGACCTTTGAGCAAGCAGAGCAAGAACTAAAGAACGCCAAAGCAGATTATCAAATTATCCGCAGGGGCTCTATAGGTGGTTCTTCGGCGGCAAATACCGATATCAGGGCCACGGTATCAGGTACCATTCTTGAGATTCCCGTAAAGGAAGGTGATCAAGTAATTCAAAGTAACAACTTTAACGATGGAACTACCATCGCCTCCATTGCCGATTTAGGCAAGATGATTTTTGAGGGTAAGGTTGATGAAGGTGAGGTAGGTAAGTTGGAAGTAGGGATGCCACTTGAAATCAGCCTGGGTGCAATCGATGACAAAAAGTTTGATGCCAAATTGAAGTTTATTGCCCCTAAAGGGGTTGAGGAAGCTGGTGCCGTTCAATTTAAGATAGAGGGTGACGTGGTCGTTGAAGATGATATTTTGATTCGTGCGGGCTATAGTGCCAATGCTTCATTGGTGCTTGAAAAGAAAGATAGTATCATGGTCATTTCCGAATCATTGCTGCAGTTTGATAAAAATACGAACAAGCCTTATGTTGAGGTGGCTACGGGCGAACAAGAGTTTGAAAGAAGGGATATCGAGATCGGCATTTCAGACGGTGTCAATGTAGAAATTGTTTCCGGTATCGAAAAAGATGATCAGGTGAAACAATGGAATAAAACAGAGCCTATCAAGAAAGGTTTGGATGAGGAAGAAGGCGAAGAAGAATCAGCTGAATAATCAATCAAATAACCAAAAATCAAAAAACGGATGAAATTTAAAATCACCCTAATAGTAGTGGTTTGTGCTGTATTCATCACAAATGCACAAATGAAAAAGTGGACGCTTGAAGAATGTGTCTTATATGCGGTAGATAATAATCTTTCAATAGAACAGTTCGAGCTTGATCTTGAAAATGCCAAAATCGATAAGTCTGACGCTATCGGAAATTTATTACCCTCTTTAAATGGTGATGCCAGGCTCACTGAGAACCTTGGTCTTTCGTTTAACCCAACATCACAAGAACCGGTGAGTACACAGCTCAATTTTACGGGTAATGTAACCTCGGTATTGAATATTTTTGACGGGCTTAGAAATATCAAGCAGTTTCAAAGGGCTAAGTTAAACGCGATATCGAATCAGTATCGGTTAGACGATTTAAAAGATGATATTCGATTGAATGTGGCGACTGCTTACCTTCAAGTATTGTCAAATAAAGAATCATTAAAGGTTTCAAAGGCACAATATGCAGTAACCGAACAAGATTTGAACCGTACTAAAGAGTTGGTAGAGTCTGGGGTGTTGCCTCGTGGCGATTTACTTGAGATAGAGGCCACGGCAGCTACCCAAGAACAACAAATCGTAAACGGTGAGGGTTTGGTGCTGATATCACGAATAAACCTTGCGCAATTATTGCAGATTACCGATTATGAAAATTTTGACATTGCCGATGAATCATTTGACGTTCCGCCGTCAGATATTGTGAACAATTCCCCTAAGGTGATTTTTGAAAAGGCCTTGACGTTTAGAAATGATATTAAGTTTTCACAATCTGGGGTTGATTTAGCTGAAAAAGATCTCGAGATCTCAAAGGGGGCCTATTATCCTACCCTTTCCGCATTTATCAATTACAATACCAGATATTCGGATCAGAACCTTGTACCAACAGCTTTTGATGCCAATGGTAATCCCACAGATTTTTCAATTATACCTTTCACCGATCAATTGTATCTATTTGATGGATTGGCTTATGGTTTTTCACTGAACGTACCACTTTTCAATGGTTGGAGTACACGTAATGGCGTCAAGCGTTCAAAAATTGGTGTCGAGCGTGCAAAACTGCAGTTAGAGCAAGATAAATTGGCATTGGAGACCAACATTCAACAGGCACATGTAGATGTAACCACTTCTTCGAAAACGTATGAGGCGGCCCAAAAAACCGTTGACGCACGAAGATTGGCCTATGAGTACGCCAAAGAACGGTATGATGCGGGTCTCTTGAATGCTTTTGATTTTGGTCAAGCCCAAGCAAGGGTGGATAATGCAGAGGCTTCACTCATCAATGCAAAATATGATTATATCTTTAGAATCAAGATTCTGGAATTCTTTTACGGTATTCCGCTATCTTTAGATTAAGAATTAATTTTTAAAAACAAATGAAGACCTGTTGGTAGTATCCAACAGGTCTTTTTATATTCGCCCATATGGCAACCATTTTAAATTTAGAGACAGCTACCACAAATTGTTCCGTCAGTATAGGTAGAGATGGAGCGGTAGTTGCGCTAATGGAAGAAAATACGCCCAATTATTCCCATTCAGAACAATTACATGTTTTTATAGCCGCAGTCTTGAAAAAGGCCCGTTTGGATTTTTCGGATTTGGATGCTATTGCAGTAAGTAAAGGTCCTGGGTCGTACACCGGACTTCGAATAGGTGTTTCTGCGGCCAAAGGACTGTGTTTTTCCCTAGACTTACCCCTCATTTCCATTGCCACCCTAAAGAGCATGGCACATCAGATAACCGCTAGTGAGAAGACTATCATTATACCCGTACTCGATGCACGTAGAATGGAAGTATATTCTTGTGTTTTCAATACTGCCCATGAAGAACTTCGTGAGACTAAGGCAGAGATAATCGGTAACGATTCCTTTAAAGAATTTTTAGCTTATGATAAGGTTCACTTAGTTGGTAGCGGTGCCGAAAAGTGTAAGGGGATTGTAAAAAGCCCTAAGTTTGATTTTCAAACGGAAATTATCCCCTCTGCCAATGAAATGACCAAGCTATCCTATGAAAAATTCAAAGTAGGCGACTTTGAGGATGTTGCCTACTTTGAACCGTATTATTTGAAAGATTTTGTTTTGCAGTCTAAAAAATCTTAGCTGCGGTTGTGTATATCGCGTTGCGGGAAAGGTATTTCAATTTCCGCCTCATCAAATCTCAACTTTGTTTCTTCATGCACAAAAAATTTGGCATCCCAGAAGTCTTCATTTTTGGCCCACCATCTAAGGGATAAGTTAACCGAACTATCCCCAAGACTGTCCACCACTACCTGCGGCATGGGGTCGGTCGAAATCTTTTCGTTATCGGCACAGATTTGCAGCAGAATATCTTTTGCCTTTTTAATGTTTGATCCATAACCTATACCTACCTTATAATTATCCCTGCGAATGGGTTCTGCGTTATAATTGATAACATTGCCGTTGGAAAGTTGGCCATTGGGTATGATGGCCAGTTGATTGCCGAAAGTGTTCAGTTTGGTGTTGAAGATGGAGATTTCCTTTACGGTACCGTCCACACCTTGGGCAGATATGAAGTCACCGACCTTAAAAGGTTTGAACAACAATATCAAAACACCGCCCGCAAAATTTGCCAACGAACCTTGTAGGGCAAGACCTATGGCCAAACCTGCGGCCCCTAACATGGCTACAAGTGATGAGGTTTTGACACCGAGCTGTGTTACCACAAGAATGAATAAGATGATTTTAAGGGCAATGCTGATAAAACTTTGCAAGAACGTCTCGAGGGTCTGGTCGTAATCTTTCTTCTCGAAAAACCTTCGCACCATTTTGTTTAAAAATCGAACCACCCACAATCCCACAAAAAGAAGGATGATGGCCAAGATCAAATCGGGTAACATTTCCCAAAACCATTTTATGGCATTATCAACATGTGCTTGTAAATCCGTAATTTTTTCCATTTAATATATTTTTTACTTTCCTAAAGATGCTACAAATAAAAGATATCGTTTACATTGACCTTAGTGCATTTGCACTAAAGATTAATCGTAATACTGGTTGGCGAACTTCGTTATGATATCCTTTTCATATTGAAGTACATCTCGTTTAAACCTAATCCATTTCGATAAAACCAATAAAGCCTTTAAAGCCGCATGGTTTTTTGATCCTTTAAATTGAGTTTAAGGCCTGTTGTGCCTCTACGACAGGTAATTTGCAAGTTCCTTCTATGCAAACATAAATTAGGGTTTGGCCTTCATTGTATCGATTCTTCAATAAATCGATTCCCCCTTCCTTTTCGGAAGCTACCAAAATACTATTGGGAATGTAATGGCTCGCAATTTCTTGCCCCAGTTTTTTATATTCTTCCCCAACAATGGCTATCTCATAGAAGTTCAGGTTTTCATATAATACCAGATGCATCCAATTGGCGAAGCTTTGCCCATTCTTATCAAAATTGTCCTGTACATTTTTTACCATCCGATGGGCACGTTCCCCATACCCTTCCTTGGGGAACACCTTATGTAGTTTCAATAGGTTATTTGCCATTATCGAGTTGGAGGCCGAAATAACATTGTCGTTGGTCTCGATAGTACGCCGAATCAGTGATTCGTCCTCATCCGAAGTAAAAAAGAACATTCTACTGACATCATCATTAAAGTGGACCAAGGTATAATCTGTAAGCCCTTTTGCATGGTCAAGCCACTTTTGATCAAAAGTTACCTCATACAATGCGATAAAGGCTTCAATAGTCGCGGCATAGTCTTCTAAAAAGCCGTTGATGGTACTCTTTCCGTTTTTATGATTTCTGAACAGGCCCCCTGAGGTGCGAAGCATTTTTGATTCGATAAAACGGGCGTTTTTTAGGGCCATATCCAAATGATCCTTGTCTCCCATATAGCGATAGGCATCTACTAAACCTTTTAGTAGCAACCCATTCCATGAGGTCAATATTTTATCATCAAGTCTTGGTTTTTTTCGTTTTTCACGTGCTTGCTTCAACACCGAAAGTGACTTTGAAAGGCGTTCTTTTAATTTTTCGACCGAAATGGAGTGTTTGTCGGCTATTTCTTGGTCTGATTTATCGCGTATCAATACATAATTTTCTTCCCATTCACCATATGAATTGATATTGTAATAGTCTTTAAAAAGGGTAAAATCAGCTCCTAATAGTTGTTCCAACGCTGCTTTCGTCCAAACGTAATAGGCTCCTTCTTCAAGTTCATCATTTTCATTTAAGCTATCGGCATCAAGGGAAGAATAGAAACCGCCACTCTCATCACTTAACTCTTCTTGCACAAAACCAATGCTTTGTTCAACTACCTTTTTGTATAGCGGATTTTTGGTTACGGCAAAGGCTTTTGCGTAAAGACTTACCAATTGGCCATTGTCGTACAGCATTTTCTCAAAGTGGGGAACATGCCATTTGGTATCGACTGAATAGCGTGAGAACCCACCCCCAATATGGTCGTATATGCCGCCGTAAGCCATTCTCGTCAAGGTGGTATTCACATATTGAAGCACGGTACTATCTTTTTGACTGGTGCCATAATGAAGCAGAAAATCAAGGTTGTTCGGCATCATGAATTTTGGGGCACGTTTGTATCCACCGAGGTAGGTATCAAAATAAGCGCTCCATTCCCCAACGGAGTTCTTAAGTTGTTCTAGGGAATACGTATTTGCTTCCGCATTATTTTCTACAAGGTTTATAGATTGTATACCTCGTTCTAAATCACTTGCATAGCCCCTAATTTTTTCTGGGTCCTCTTTGTAAAGCTTGGTAAGTTGCTCTAATGATTTTACCCAATTTTCTCTTGGTAGGTACGTGGCCCCCCAAAAAGGTCGACCGTCTGGTAATGCGATGATATTCAACGGCCAACCACCATTGCCGGTCATCATTTGAATGGCATCCATATAAATCTGATCTACATCGGGCCGTTCTTCGCGATCTATTTTGATATTGATGAAATTTTCGTTCATCATTTGGGCTACTTCCTCATCTTCAAAACATTCCTCTTCCATAACATGGCACCAATGACATGCCGCATAACCAATACTTATCAAAAGGGGTTTATCTTCTTTTTGGGCACGTTCCAAAACTTCGGGGTGCCAAGCCTGCCAATTAACGGGATTATGGGCATGTTGTAATAAATAGGGGCTGGTCTCCTCAATTAAGGCATTGGTATGTTTATGCGTCATTTCTCTCTTTTTTTGTCCGCAACCATATATGATGACGGTCAGTATCAACAAAACATGTATACTCTTATTCATAAGCAAACTTCAGAAATAAAAAAAGCGCCGATAAGGCGCTGTAAATTTAAGGTATAACCTATTAGGTTACTTCAAATGTAATCTTAACATTAACCCTGTAATCGGTGATTTTGCCATCTTTTACGGTAGCACTTTGTTCGTTCAAATATACCGAACGAATATTCTTGACTGATTTTGATGCTTGTGCAACGGCATTCGCGGTTGCATCTTCCCAACCTTTTGCTGAGTTTGCCAATACTTCAATAACTTTTAAAACTGCCATAGTCAGTGTTTTTATGTTTTGTTGAATTTATGAAATTCTGAACGATTTGTTGCTTAATGAAACCTAAAAATCAACCATTGAGGGCAACAACTTCGTGTACCTTATCGCCCAGCATATTCTTTAGCATGGTCTCAATACCGTTTTTAAGGGTAAATGTAGAAGACGGGCAGCCACTGCATGCACCTTGAAGAATGACGTTGACCGTCTTGCTTTGCTCTTCATAAGACTGAAAAAGTATATTTCCACCATCACTGGCAACCGCAGGTTTCACATATTCCTCCAAAATGTCGATAATCTGTTTTGAAGTGTCATCGTGAACGACCTCTTTTCCCTCCAAATCGGGATTGCCATTGGTCGGTTCAGCTTGTTTCGCTTCGGCGGAAACGACTTCTTTTCCCTCAGCGAGAAAATCCCTGATAAATTCCCGTACCTCCATGGTAATCTCATCCCATTCAGCAACATCGTATTTCGTTACCGAGACATAGTTTTGGTCAAAGAAAACCTCTTTCACGAATGGAAAATGAAAAAGTTGTTTGGCCAATTCGGAATCTTTGGCCTCATCAATGTTCTTAAATTCAAAAATGGAGGGTACGATTGCCTTATTGGCGACAAATTTCATTACTGCGGGATTTGGAGTGACCTCTGCGTAAACCGTGACCGCCACTTTCTTTGAGGTTTCAGGTTCATTTACGATAGGTTCACCAGCATTTAAATACTCTACCAACTGTTGCGCCACTTCATCTTTGACATCATTCCACTGCACGATGTCATAACGCTCCAAGGCTATGAAATTACCTGAAATATATACCGTTTTTATGAAGGGTAGGTAAAACAACTGTTGGGCCAATGGCGAGTTTTTAGCTTCGTCTATGTTTTTGAACTCATAGTTCTGTTTTACCAGAAAATGGTTTGCCTCAAATTTCAATATGGCGGGGTTATTGGTTTCTATTAGTGTAATATGGTATTCTTTCATAGCCTTAATTTTAGCAAAAATACAAAGTAAAAGTGGGGATGAAAAGATATAATAATGTTACATTTAAACCGTTATACTAGTTGTTTGAACAGCGCAGTGCTTAATTTTTAGCCCCTTATCCTTGATGAAAAAACTGCAGACACTATTGATTATCGCCCTATTGGTAGGTGCAAATGCACGCGCTCAAGAGGGAATCCCCGTTTATTTCGATTACTTAGCGGATAATTATTATCTGGTATACCCTTCAATGGCGGGTATTGGTCAAGGTGGTAAAATACGTTTGACCGCAAGAAAACAGTGGTTTAATGTTGATGAAGCCCCTAGTTTACAAACCTTCAATGCCCATTTTAGGGTTGGTGAGAGTAGTGGTATTGGTGGGATTCTATTCAATGATAGTAATGGATTCCATTCACAGACCGGATTTAAAGGTACTTATGCACATCATTTACGCCTAAGTGGTGATTTTAGAACGTTGAACCAATTATCTTTTGGTTTGAGTGCCGGGGTGATTTTGAGTAGCCTCGATGAGACTGAGTTCAGGTCCGTAATTCCCGATCCGATAATAACGGGTACTAAGAATACAACCAGTTATTTCAATGTTGATCTGGGTGCATCGTACAATTATTTAGAATTCTATGCACATGTTGCCGTGTTGAACCTTTTAGGTACTGGCAGGGATTTGTATACCGCTGCCGAATTTGACAATTTAAGAAGGTATTTGATATCTGCCGGTTATGTTTTTGGTAAAAGCAAGTTTCGCGTAGAGCCTTCCGTATTGTTTCAATTGACCGAATTCACCGAAGAACGCACCATAGATTTGAATGCAAAGGTGTATCGTGATATTGGCAATGCAACAGTTTGGGGTGGGTTGTCGTATCGCAGAAGCTTTGACGGTGCACAATTTCAGCAAGATGGAACTTTTGGTGAACAGCGCCTACAATTATTCACGCCCATTGTTGGTGTGAACATCAATCGTTTTTTGATTTCATATAATTATTCTTATCAAACGGGCGACATCCGTTTTGATAATGGTGGTTTTCATCAAATCACCTTAGGTATTGACCTTGGCGAGAAACCCGAGAATCGTTACGATTGCTATTGCCCGGCCGCAAATTATTAACGAATTGAAAAGCCCGTCGATTTCGACGGGCTTTTCGCTACTTCAACTATTATTCCCATTTGTAGTTTTTGTTGGATGCTTGATTTTTTATGGCATTTAACATGGCATTTTCCAATTCCCCTTTTTGCTGCTTTTGATTTTTTGCGATATAGGCCTGACGCTTTTTGTTCAGCTCTTGAATTTCTTTCTGGATTTTAGTGCGTTCTGCTTTTTTGCCTGCAATGTACTTCTCGATTTCCTTGGTTGATTTATTCCGTAACTCTTTTGGTAAATCTTTTTCATTCAATGTTGAGACATCAAATTCATCTTCTTCCGAGGCGTCCACTAAATCCCATTTGGCGTTGTTGTATAGCCTCGAACTTTTACTGACTGCCCTTTTTACGGCAACCTCTTCATGAAGTCCATAGGCTTCATTGTCTTGACTTGATTGGGCCGCTACCTTCGAGGCACCCAAAGCACCATACGATACATAAGTCTTATTCAGTTTTGAGTTCAATTGAATGATGACCTTATCATAGGGGGTTTCAATATGGACAACTTGACGGTTATGGTCTATGGCCATGTATTCCCCACCCGTACTGATTGCACCATCTTTCCATTTGCTGTTTATGCCCTGTTCGTAATTGCCACAGAAAATCGTATTGACCACTACATCTTTTTCTTTTGCTGCCAAAGAGGCATCTTTATAGTTTAATTTACCTTGGGTGAACGGTTCATTGCCAGCTATGAAAATCATTTTAAGATCGTCCTCATTTTTGCCCCATTCCAATTGCTTTAATGAGGTATGTATGACTTGTCCGCAGTATTCCTCACCACCGTTGGTGGTCAGGGAGAATAGCTTTTCAGAAATCTCATCAAGGTCGCCACTAAAATTAATGACCTGGCGAATATAACCCTCCCTTGAGGAAAGGTCGTCATTACCATATTCGTATAAAGCTATTTGTAGATCGGGCCGGCTATCATTACCACATTTTGCATGGGTGAATTCGTTGACGATATCCCAAAGTTGGGCTTTCGCTTGGTTGATAAGACCATCCATGCTATTACTGGTATCCAATAACAACGCAATCTTCACATATTGCTTTGCAGGTTTTTCGGTTTTGGGCGTTTCTACTTTTAAAAGCCTTTGTTTCCCAAAAACGGGTTCAGGTTTTGTGTTATGTGCAAAACAACTATGTAATGCCAAAAGTGCAATACCGATTTGTAAAGTGTTTTTAAAATTTTTCATATCTATTTGTTATTTAATTTTTGAATTGAAGTAATCGTTAAGTGGGCAAGGAACATAAGTAATGAAAGTATTGCCAATAGTTTGAGATACACCGTCAATGTCCAACCAAGGGCCGAGTATATTTTGTCAAACTGCGAAAGGGGTATTTGATTTTTTTCGTTCAAAACGATCTTGACCGTACAGAATTCGTTTTCGGTATCAAAGTTTCCCAGGTTGACCCCTAACATTTGTAACTCTTGCTCAATTTCCAAAATCCTATTTTCCAATTGGATAAAGTCATTGATCGTACCTCCTTTTGATTTGAGTTCCATCAAGGCGTTTTTGACCTTTTCCAAGGTTTCCCTTTTTGCATTTAATTCACGGTACTCATTTGTTTTATCGTTTTTAGTTACCTGTTTAGAGACGGTATGCCCAACTTGTATCAGGGATTGATAGATGGAATCAAAGTTTTTTGGTGGTACCCCAACGATTAATCTAAGTGTACGATGGCCTTCGTTCCCAAATTTATTTTCAAACTGAACAAGGCCTTGATACTTTTCAATTTCATTTCGTAACACTTTTTCTTTTTGGTCAAAAAAGGTCGTGTAGCTGATAATGTCCGCTATTTTTTCATATTTCTGGTCGCTTTGAACGATGGAAGGGCCGTTATTGTTCAAAACTTTTTCTGTGGCATAATTTTTTCGAAGTGCTACATCAGCAACAAAACCACTGGTATCCCCTGTATGTGTCACATTATTCTGGTGGGTGGTATCGGTGTTTGAAAAATTACCGTATAACAGCCTCGAAATAAAAAGGGCTGCGAATACCAAGACCAAAACTAAAATGACTTTTAGGTACTTCTTTCTCAATGCTTCTTTCATAATTCAATGATTGAGTGTCAAAACTAGAATTAACGAATACTGAAAAAAATTAGGAATGAGCAAAAGGGTATTTCCATTGAGCGTGTGAGATTGGTGTTTTAGTAAACCAGTAAAAATGCTGGGTTCAAGACCACCTTTTTAGAAATCCCCATTTTTTAAACCGCATTAAATCAAGTAAGTTTACCTGAGGTTACAACAACTATGCAGCGATTTCTATACATATGGATGCTATTTTTTCTTTTGCCGGTATTGGGTCTTTCGCAAAATTCAAATGCAACTGGCGAAGTTCAAATAAAGGGTTCGGTTCGGGCCAAAGAAACCTATAAGCCCATTTCTGGTGTTGAGGTCTCTACGGATAAAGGCATTTATGTGACCACCAATGCATTTGGCGAATTTGTGATCAATGCCCGAATTGGGGATATCATTATTTTCAAAAGTCCTGATTTTGAGACGGTGCGGCATCGCATAACTTCAGATGAAGCTATTGTCGTAGAGGTCGAGGATTATGAGGTGTCGTCTAAAAATAGGGGGGCTACCCCGAATAGGTATCGAATTGGTCTTGATTCTGCCAACTTCTATAAGAAAATCGATATTGAAAAAAGTATAGATTTTGTGGCGCAGTCCATGGCTACCTTGGGTGTTCGAGGTAATAAAAAAGAATTAGCTGAGGCTTTGACACTGCTTGGGGAGATTTATATATACCATAAACAGTATGATTTGGCCATAACGAATCTACAAGACGCCATTACCGCACAAAAAACGACAAAGTCAGTGTTAGCCCTAGGAAAAGCATTTTTATTGAATGAAGATTTCGAGCAGGCCGAAGAAGTATTTCTACCTGTATTGAAGCTGCGAAAATTGGTGCCTTACCAAAGAATTTCGCTGTATGAAGGATTGGGGGATACCTATAAAGGTATGGGGAATCTAGAAAAAGCCCTCGATTTTTACGGTGAAGGATTGAAAGTTGCCGAAAAAAATCAGATATCACCAAAAGTGATTGATTTGAATTCTAAGATTGCAGATGCGTATGCAGCCGCAGACAGGGAAATTGAGGCCCAAGGCTACTATGACAATTCATTATCCCTTTCAAAAAAGCAAACACCGAGACGGGCGATACAAGAGAGTGAAAAGGTAGCTGATTTTTACAACCAATCAAATCGATTTAAAGACGAGATACAATTACGGAAACAAACCTTAAAGGAATTGGAGCAATTACCACCCGAAAAGGTGTCGAGTGAAGCAAAAGGTATTGTTGAAGGGGATTCCATTACTTCACAGCGCATCAATTATAAAATTGCCAATGCCTACCTTTCGCAAGATAAACTAAGTGAGGCAATACCCTTTTTAGAGCGCAGTATCGTTGAGGCTGATAAAGACAACGACTTGGTGGTTCAGAAGGATGCAACCCGTAAGCTATCAGAAGTATATCGGTACAAAGGTGATTTTGAGAAGGCCTTTGAAAACTATCAAAAATACGGTGCCATCGTAGATAGCCTATACTCAAAAAAAGAGCAAGAAATATCTAGGTTGGCACGTATGAATCGTGAAATTTTGACCAAACAAAATCGAATTTCAAGTTTGGAACAAGAACGAGAGCTTTCTCAAAGCAAGTATAGTCTTGCGGTAACCGAGCAACAATTATTTGAAGAAAGTAACAAGCGCCAAAAATTGATCATCTATTCCCTATTATTTGGTATGTTGCTATTTGCCTTGGCCACATTCTTTTACTATCGCAGTAATAACCAGCAAAAGCTGGCAAATAATCTGTTGGCTTTGAGGTCTTTGCGTTCGCAGATGAACCCTCATTTTATTTTTAACGCACTCAATTCGGTAAACAACTATATCGCAAAAAGTGATGAACGTAGTGCCAATCGTTTTTTGAGTGAGTTTTCCGTTTTGATGCGGACCGTACTTGAAAATTCTGACGAAGATTTTATCCCGTTTTCAAAAGAGTTGGAATTATTACGACTTTATACAAAACTCGAGCATTCCCGTTTTCCTGAGAAATTTGACTATGAGGTCATCATCGAAGACGGTATCGATATAAACGCCTTTGAAATTCCCCCTATGTTATTACAACCTTACATAGAGAATGCGATTTGGCACGGCTTGCGGTATAAGGAGGAAAAAGGATATTTAAAGATCAATGTAAAACAACTTACCCCCGAATTACTGCAGATTGAAATTACCGATAACGGTATCGGTCGCCGCAAGTCAGCCGAATTAAAAACCCAAAACCAAAGAAAGCAGCGCTCAAAGGGCATGGGCAACATAAAGAAGCGTATAACTATTTTAAATGAGATGTACCGTAATAAAGTCGCTGTGAGCATCCATGACCTAAATGAAAACGGAACCGGGACAAGGGTGGTATTAAAATTAAAGAAAGATTAGGACCAATAGCTAAGATTTGAGCATGAAACTAAAAACGATACTAGTAGAAGATGAGGCAAATAGCAGGGAAATATTACGAAACTACCTGACGAAGTATTGCCAGAATATAACGCTGCTGGGTGAAGCTGCTACCATTAAAGAAGGTCTCGAGCTGATAGAAAAGCACCAGCCCGATTTGGTGTTTCTAGATGTTGAAATGCCATTCGGAAACGCTTTCGACTTATTGGATCAGGTACCCGAACGTACTTTTGAAACGGTTTTCGTAACCGCTTACAATCAATATGCCATGGATGCCCTGAACAACCATGCCGCCTACTATTTGATGAAACCCATCAATATTGATGAGTTGATCAAAGCGGTTGACTATGTACACGATATCAAAACAGGTGAAAATGCCTTGGAAGGTAAGGTGTTACAAGCAAGACTTAAAAAGGCCGAAGGTAAGATCACGCTGCCCCAACAAGATGGTTTTCAGGTTTTGGAGGTTGCCGATATTTATTTTTGTAAAGCCGATGATAATTATACCGAGATTTATTTACAAGAAAAGAAAATAGTAGTAAGTAAAACCTTGAAATACTTTGAGGATACCCTAAAGGAGTTTCCTTTTGCAAGAATACATAAATCGTATTTGGTCAATGTGAACGAAATACATAAGTATAAGAAAGGTAAGGGAGGTAGTGTCATACTTTCAAACGGTAAGGAATTGTCGGTCTCCGCTTCAAGAAAAGCGGAACTTTTGGCCTATTTTAAATAGTTTTAAGGAGTAAGGAGTAAGGAGTAAGGAGTAAGGAGTAAGGAGTAAGGAGTAAGGAGTAAGGAGTAAGGAGTAAGGAGTAAGGAGTAAGGAGCAGTAAATAGTGGACAGTGGTAAGCTAGTAGTTTGAAAATATGAAGGATAGTTTTGATAACTTGCGAATTCATTAATTTCCACTAACCACTAACCACTAACCACTAACCACTAACCACTAACCACTAACCACTAACCACTAACCACTAACCACTAACCACTAACCACTAACCACTAACCACTAACCACTAACCACTAACCACTAACCATGATCATACGTTCAGTCAACGGTAAATCACCAAAAATAGGAGCCGATTGTTTTATAGCAGAAAATGCCACCCTAGTAGGTGATGTCGAGATAGGCGAGAAATGTAGTATATGGTTCAATGCCGTGCTAAGGGGGGATGTCCATTTCATTAAAATGGGAAACCAGGTAAATGTGCAAGACGGGGCAGTGATCCATTGTACCTATCAAAAATCCCCGACTACGATTGGCAATAATGTTTCTATAGGTCATAACGCCATTGTTCACGGTTGCACCATTGAAGATAATGTTTTGATAGGCATGGGGGCCATAGTTATGGATGATTGTATCATAGAAAGTAATTCGATCATCGCGGCAGGTGCTGTCGTCACCAAGGGTACCCATGTTTCATCGGGAACGATCTATGCAGGTATGCCTGCAAAAAAACTAAAGGATATCAGTCCTGAGTTAAGCTCAGGTGAAATTGACCGTATTGCCAATAACTATGTCAAATACAGCGGATGGTTTAAATAATTGGCTATTTTAGCCCCATCAAAAAATACAAAATGAACGCTTATATTTTTCCAGGACAGGGAGCCCAATTCGTGGGAATGGGACTTGATTTATATGAAGAATACCCCCTTGCACAAGAACTTTTTGAAAGGGCCAATGCCATTTTAGATTTCTCCATTACCGACGTTATGTTCGAGGGTACACCAGAAGACCTGAAACAAACAAAGGTTACCCAACCCGCTATTTTCTTGCACTCGGTCATTTTAAGTAAGGTATTGGGCGCTAATTTCACTCCGAATATGGTGGCGGGACATTCCTTGGGTGAATTTTCGGCCTTGGTGGCAAATGGTACTTTGAATTTTGAAGACGGACTAAAGTTGGTTTCCCAACGCGCTTTAGCCATGCAGAAGGCCTGCGAGTTGCAACCAAGTACTATGGCCGCTGTTCTGGGGTTGGATGATGAGGTGGTTGAGCAGGTATGTGCGGCTGTAAACGGTATTGTCGTGCCGGCGAATTATAATTGTCCGGGCCAGCTGGTCATTTCTGGTGAGGTGGAAGCTGTAAACGAAGCTTGTGAAAAATTGAAGGAAGCCGGTGCGAGAAGGGCATTGTTATTACCGGTAGGTGGGGCATTCCATTCTCCATTGATGGAACCTTCCCGTGAAGAGTTGGCAGCTGCTATTGAGAATACCACTTTTAACGAGCCGGACTGCCCTATTTATCAAAATGTAACGACGACCGCCATCACGAATTCCGTGGATATCAAACAGAATTTAATCGCACAATTAACGGCTCCCGTCAAATGGACACAAAGTGTGCAAAATATGGTGAAAGATGGTGCATTGAACTTTGTTGAGGTAGGGCCCGGAAAAGTGCTTCAAGGTCTGGTCAGAAAAATAGAACCTATTGCCAATACCGCATCTGCGGTAATCGCATAAACACGAATTGGTATTTTGTCCTAATTAAAAGTGGTTTTGGCTATCATGTTGGTGAAATGGATGTTTTTTTAGTAATATTGACTTTCCCCAAAACCAATCTAAATTAACAGGGATTTATTGAGAATCAATGGTATTGAGCATGGTTTCCTATTTTAAAAAGAACGCTTGTTCGTTTTTATTTTTTTTCATAATAAGTTTTTATTGTGGAGCACAGCAAATAGCAATAAATTCACCAGCTTCTGTTAATGAAGGTAATACCGCGACTTCTTCCATTTCCTTTACCATTTCATTAGATCAACCTGATTTTGTGGCTCCGTTTCAACAAGTAACGGTCAACTACTTGATTTCGGGAGGAAATGAAAA
Organism: Croceitalea sp. MTPC5; assembly: GCF_036985505.1. Classification (NCBI taxonomy): domain Bacteria; kingdom Pseudomonadati; phylum Bacteroidota; class Flavobacteriia; order Flavobacteriales; family Flavobacteriaceae; genus Croceitalea; species Croceitalea sp. MTPC5. Next base: position 367,643 of record NZ_BTGQ01000002.1, on the reverse strand, counting down.
TGGACTGTCGGGAACCATCGTATTTCCGATTTTTACGAACAACGACCAATTTGTCGAAGTAACGACCAATGGTGATTTCATTGCGGAACCCGATGAGGAAATTACGGTGACCCTATCGAACCCATCGTCAAATGCGACCATATCAAATGCAATTGGTGCAAGCTCATTCTTAAATGATGATACTGTCGGTGTCAATGTTTCTTCATCGATTGGTGACACCGCAGAAGATGGCGAAGTAGCTACCTTTAGGTTTACCTTAAATTCACAGCCTTCAGCCGCGGTCACCATTCCGATATCAGGTTATGTTCCTGCCGAGGGTAGTGGCGCTAATGAAATTATCTTAAATAGTTCTAACTGGAGTGACGGTGTCGATTTAGTGGTTACGGGGGTAGATGATTTCATTGATGATGGGGACCAAACCTATACTTTGACCACGGGCACTACAAGCTCAACGGATCCCTTTTATAACGGATTGGATGGCAGTACGATTCCAGATTTGGAAGTCACGAATATTGACGATGATACTGCAAGTATCAATGTATCGACAACTACAGGTACGACTACAGAACCAGATGGAACGGCCCTGTTTACCTTTACCTTGGGCAGTGAACCATTGGCACCAGTGAACATTCCCATAAGTGGCTATGACGATACAGAGGGGTCTGGTGCGGAAAACATAATATTGAACAATACCAATTGGCAGTCCGGAGTTGTATTGACCGTCACCGGCGAAGATGATACCTTGGTCGATGGTGATCAGATATATTTCTTATTTACTGGCAATCCAACTTCAGCAGACCCCATTTATGATGCTTTTTCTGCAATATCCGTTGCTGATTTGACGATTACCAATCAAGACGATGATGTCTTTGAGGCCAATATTGAGGCTACGGTGAATACCACAAATGAATCAGGTAGTGTTCCCGGTACGTTTACGGTAAGCCTTGATCAAGTAAACACTACAGGGTCTTCCGTATTTGTGATGTATAGTATCGGTGGAACTGCCGCTACGAACGATTACACGACCATATTAGGCTCTGTTGAAATAGGGAATGATTCACAAACGGGTATCATCCAAATTATTCCCAACAATGATGCTATAGTGGAGCCCGATGAGACGGTAGTACTCACATTGACCCCAGCTGCAGCCTATACTGTCGGTTCTGACGGAAGTGATACGGTGACCATTGTCAGTGATGACCTATATTCGATCAGTATCGATGACGTGAGACTCGAAGAAGGAAACAATGGAACAAAGGAATTTGTTTTTACGATCGGTATCGATGGGGGCTTTAATGCCATCAACGATATTGATATTACCGTAAATACCGTTGATAATACCGCAACTTCGGGAAGCGATTATTCTGCTTTGGTCGATGTCGACGCAACAATTACGGCCGGAAGTAGCGATACCGAGGTGACAGTTCAGGTTATCGGTGAAAATACACCTGAACCTGATGAGACCTTTTTTGTAAACCTAAGTGCCGTAAGCGGTGCGACCATTTCTGATGGCCAAGGTATAGGTACTATTGAAAACGATGATCTAGATGCTATTAGTGTCAATGATATTAGTCTAGACGAGGATGACAATGGAACAACGGCCTTTGCTTTTACCGTTAGTATTGATGGCGGTTCAAATGCCTTGAATGATATCAACTTTACATACGGAACCGGAAATGGGTCCGCCACTTTTGCCGATGGTGATTATGCACAAATCGTTTCGGGCAATGCGGTCATTCTTGCCGGAAGTCCATCAACTGAAATTACGGTATCGGTAAATGGGGATGTAAAGGTAGAGAATAACGAAACCTTTGAAATTAACCTTCGTACGGTAACAGGTGCAACTATAAACGATGGCCAGGGAATAGGCCAAATTTTAAATGACGATTCAGCTTCAGTGACCATAGAAGATGTTTCAGGTATAGAAGATGCAGGCCCGATAACCATATCCGCCATTCTGGACAACCCTGTCGCTAACGGCTTTAGTATAGCGGTTTCCACATCGGACAATACCGCGACATTGGCTGACAATGATTACAACCCTGTGGTCAATCAACAATTGATTTTTTCCGGAACGGCCGGTGAAACGGAATCCTTCATGATTACCCCTACATCAGATGGTCTTATTGAACAAGACGAAACCATAGGGGTAGCCATTACGGGTCTTGGTAATACGGCATTTGCCATTGATATTTCAGATACTGCTTTGGTGACCATTTTGAATGATGATGATTGTTCGGCAGGCACCAGTGCCCCGATACGTAATACTGATGAGCCCACCACATTTTGCGATGTATTCAATAAAGACTTGAATGATTATACCTTGGGTACGGTACCGGTGGGTGCGGTTTTGAGATGGAGTGAGTCGAGTACGAATTTAGACGATGCGAATACGCATTTGCCAAGTAGCGTTGTGAGCACGGCTGGAATTTATTATGGTTTCTTTTTTGATAATGCCAATAGTTGTGCCAGCCCAGCTTTGGAAATTGAAATAACCGCCTCCAGCACACCTGCTCCAGGCACTACAACGAATGCAGCCATTTGTAACGTAGCGGGTACTGGCGAGCCTACTTCTATAGATTTGGATAATCAATTGAACGGTGCGGATCCTGGTAGTTGGTCTTTAATCGACGATCCTTCCAATGGAGGTGTTTCCATAGGAAATGGCAATATTGTGGATTTTGAAGGACTGGCCGAAGGTAATTACATATTCCGGTATACGACCACTGATGCCGTATCCCCTTGTATCAATCAAAGTGTGGATTTGACCATTACGGTAACCGATTGCTCCGTTGTTTGTGATGCAGGGGATGTGGCACCCACATTGGATACCACCTTACCCACCAATTTTTGTGATGATATCGATGTCGATCTAAACGATTACATATTGGGGAATACACCCGCAGGAAGCGTACTAACTTGGAGTACGAATCCCGACCCATTACAGGTAAGTGCACATAGAAGCAGCATAGTAACCGTTGCAAGTACTTACTTTGGGTTTTATTTTGATGATGCCGACACTACCAATGCTGTGGATTGTGCAAGTCCGACGGTAAGCATCACCTTGGTCTCGAATACAACGCCGACAATCGAGGACACAAATGGTGCCACAAGATGCGGAGAGGGAACAGTGGATTTGATGGCTAGTGCCAGTGTCGGGGCTACCTTGAACTGGTATGCCACTGCTACGAGTACTACCATTTTAGGAACGGGGAACACCTTTACAACGCCCATCTTAGAGGCCTCAACGTCTTTTTTTGTCGAGGCTACGGCAAATGGATGTCCCTCTGAAAGGGTTGAGGTGATGGCTACGGTCAATATTGAACCTTCAACCGGTGTTCCTACGAATGTTTTTGGGTGTAACAATGTTGGCCCTAACGATACAACCATTTTAGACTTGGATAGTGCCCTTACAGGTGCTGATGCAGGGGTTTGGTCCATAAAAACAGACCCTTCAGGTGTCTTGGTGATCAATGCTGAAAATGAGGTCGATTTTGATGGATTGTCCGAGGGGGCCTATGAATTTACCTTTACGACAACCGGTGCGATTGCACCATGTACAGATCAATCGATTGATGTAACCATCATGGTCGTCAACTGCTTACTTGATGCCGATTCTGATGGTCTTAATGATGATATAGAAGAAGAAATAGGTACAGATCCAAATAACCCGGATACCGATGGCGATGGTGTTGAGGATGGCCAAGAAGTCAGCGATGGCACCAATCCTTTAGATGATTGTGATTCCGTGGGGGGAACACCACTTGCAGATAGTGATTGTGATAATGACGGGCTTACTACCGCTGAAGAAAACGATTTAGGTACCGATCCCAACAATCCTGATACCGATGGTGACGGTCTTACCGATGGCGAAGAGGTTCTCATCGAAGATGATCCCGCCACCGACGCCATACCAGAAGAAGCCACTGATCCCTTAGATGCTTGTGACCCCTTCTTGACACCTGATTGTAATCCTGATCCCGTTGATATTCAAGTTGAAAAAACGGTTGATATTATCGCGCCACTGCTAAATACAGAGGTTACCTTTACGATTACCGTGACCAATCTTAGTATGTCCCGAGCCATAAATGTTCTGGTTGAGGATATCATAACCGCTGATATGGGATTTGAATTCATATCAAGTACGGCATCAAAAGGCACGTATGATAGTGGCACGGGTTTGTGGTCAATAGATGAATTGTTGCCAGAAGAAGAGGTGACCTTGAATATCACCGTTGCCATTAGAACAGTGGGCACCTTGACCAATGTAGCTACCTTGGTCGACTCTTTGCCGGCTGATATTGAAAGTGGTAATAATAGTTCAAGGGTCGATTTAACGGCAAGCCGAAGTGAATGCACTGACATCGGTACGATTTGCAATTTGTTCTCGCCAAATGGTGACGGGGTGAATGATAATCTGATTTTGGTCGGTTACCAAAACTTCCCGAATAGTAGACTGAGCGTTTTTGATAGATATGGCAATATGGTCTTTGAACAAACGGCTTATGACAATACCTGGAAGGGTACTGGCGATGATGGTGATTTACCGAGGGGAACTTATTTCTATCTTCTTGACCTTGGCGATGGGTCAGAGGTGACCAAAGGTTGGATTCAAATTATTAGATAATACGAAACGGTAAGAATGAAGATGAACATAACGCGCAGGTCAATTATCGTATTAGCCTTTTTGTTTGCTATTGGGCAAAGTAACGCACAAAAAGAACCGCAATATACCCAGTATATGTATAATATCGGTAGTTTCAACCCTGCCTATGTAGGTTCTGTCGAATCACCTGAGGTTTTAGGGCTATATCGTGCACAATGGATTGATGTGCCCGGCGCACCCAGAACCATACGTTTTGGTGCCAATGTGCCCTTGGGCAACGAAAAAATGGGCTTGGGTTTCAATGTTATCAATGATGAGTTGGGGCCAGTAGCCCAGACTTTTATAGACCTTGCCTATTCTTATGAGATCAACCTTTCTGATGATTCTTGGCTTTCTTTCGGGGTAGATGCTGGTGGTTCTATATTAAATGTGGATTACTCAGAGGGCAGTTTTCAAAACCCTGGAGAGCCGCTTTTATTTGGCCAAGAGGTGAATAATTTTTACCCCACGGTCGGAGCGGGATTGTTCATGTACGGCACCGAATGGTATTTGGGCGCGTCCATACCCAACTTTTTGACTAATGGTATTTATAATGACGAAGTAGCCAGTTTGGTTGAAGATAAGATCCAATACAATTTTATCGGGGGTTATGTTTTTGAGCTTTCCGATAGGTCTAAATTCAAGCCAGCTTTTTTGATCAACTATTTGCAAGGTGCGGGTACGACCATAAATTTATCGGCGAACTTTTTGTTTTTAGATTCCTTGACCCTTGGTGCGTCTTATCGATTTGACAATGCGATAAGTGGTTTGGCAGGTTTTCAAGTGGCCCCGAGTACTTTTTTAGGATATGCCTATGATTATAACACCAATGTTTTAGGGGAGTTTAATAGTGGATCACACGAAGTAATATTGAAGTTTTATTTAGGGCGTGGGGGTGGTTCCAACAAGTCGAGTAATAAAAACAAAAGCCTAAAGGGAAAACCTAAGCAGATTGATTCACCAAGATTTTTCTAATAGCAATGCCATGAGATACAGTTTATTGATTTTCTTTCTTACGATTACGGTGGTATACGCGCAGAAGAAAAAATCCAAGGGGGATGATTATTTCTTTCAATACGCCTATCAAAAAGCGATTACCGCCTATGAAAGTGATAAAGACAAGGGTATCTTACTTACATCAGGGCAATATTTAAATTTGGCCGATGCTTACTTTCAAATCGAGAATTATGAAAAAGCAACGGATATGTACTCCCAGTACTTTTCAAACGACTCCATTGTTGATAACTTTCGTTTAAACAGATATCTTCATGGATTGACGAAAATCGGGAATGATAAACGCATTGACGATGTACTGCAAAAGACGGAAACGGCAATGGATAAAGAGTTTTTGGAAAATATAGCCTTCAATAGAACTATTTTGGGTTCAGATAGCGAGACCGTGGCACTCGATTTTAAAATATTCAATTTAAACGTCAATAGTCCACAAGCCGATTTTTCCCCAACATTCTACAAATCCAATCTCTTGTTTTCAAGCAGTAGGCCTAACGGTAAGAAAACAAGCTATGGCCCAACGGGCGAATCGTATCTTGACATTTTCAATGGGCAAATCAATGCCGAAGGCCAGTTAACGGACATCAAGCCTTTTGGTGATATCAAGGCGTCTGACTATCACAAAGCGACCCCGTACTTTTCTGAAGCGTTGAACAGTGTTTTCTATGTACTCTCCAATACTACCGAGGGCAAACTGGAATTTGATGAAAACGGAAAAAATGCCTTGGCCATTGGAATACAGAAAATAGATGGTGATTTTAGGTTTTTATGGCGTGATCTAAGTACTTCATTTTACTATCCTTTCTACGACTCAAGTACGGAAAGGTTGTATTTTGCAGCTAATTTCGAAAATGGATTTGGTGGCACCGATATTTATTATGTCAACACCAATCGCGGTAGTATAATGTCCGCACCGATTAATCTAGGACCAAGGGTCAACTCCCCAGGTAATGAGATCGCCCCTTTCATTTTTGAGAACAGCATGTATTTTTCCTCAGATGTGTTTTATGGGCTTGGGGGTATGGATATCTATCAAACAAAGATTGATGTAAATGGTGATTTTAGTATTCCGGTAAACTTAGGGGAATCCATTAATTCAACTGAAGATGATTTTGGCTTTGTAATGCGCGATGCGGGATCCGGGCTTTTGGGGTATTTTTCCTCCAATAGAAAAGGCGGCAAGGGTTCAGATGATGTCTATGGCTTTATGGTAGATGAGAAACCAGGAATAAAGACACTGGTCGTGAAGGGAAAGGTCGTCAACGAAAATCAATCCACCGTACTTACGGGCGCCAAGGTGACCTTAAAAGACAGTGATAAAAGCGTGCTCAAAGAAGTGTTGACTGCCGATGACGGTACGTATCGTATCGAAGTGCCTTGGCAAGAAGAAGTAACCCTTGAGGTTACCAAAGAAAAACATTCCCTTTTTAAGCAAAACTATGGTGGTGAAGCACTGGATGAATTGAAGGATTTGGAGGCCAATGTGGGGTTGGTCGCCTACGAAGATATCGTTGAGGATCGTGAGGGGCAAAAAGTGATAAAGCTGAGACAGTTCTACTTTTCTAGAAATAAAGCGACCATAACCCCAGAGATTGCCATAGAATTGGATAAAGTGGTCGAGGCGATAAAACTATTTCCAGAAATACAATTAAGGATAGAAACACACACCGATAGCCGTGGGGGTAGCGCAACAAACTTTAGATTGACACAACTTCGGTCTGACGCCATCAAAAAATACTTGATTGATATGGGCGTTTCGAACTCAAACATTCTCTATTCCGTAGGGTATGGGGAAGATAAAATACTCAACAATTGTAAAAATGGGGTGTATTGTATCGAGGTGTTGCACAAAAAGAACCAACGTTCCTTATTCGTGGTATTGAACGATAATTTGCTATTCAAATAACTACTTCAGGTCCTTGGGGTCTATGATAGCGTATCATATGAGTATTATCCAACAATAGTAAAGGGCAAATGCAGCAAGAAAGATCATTCCGACATAAGCTAGAATCCTAAGCGCAGATGAAGGTTTGTATCGGGCTTGAACATCATCACTGGTAACTGTCCTTAAATTCATCCAACCTATTAAGGGTGCCATTACGAATGAGACAAAGGTGGCCAAGGCTACTAGATTTGCCATATTTCCGCTAAATAAAGCAATGACCATCCAATTTATAACCGCTAACAGTACAACCGTTATGGCGAAAGCAGACTTGATGGTAAAGCCTTTATACGTTGGATAAAGTTTTGCCAAAACATCAAGGCTTACCCTTGAAACCGCATCATGAGCGGTCATACAGGTGCTAAACATGGTAGCGAAAGCTGCAACGGCAATCAAAATATAAGCCCAGCTACCTATATGCAAGGTAAACATACCTACTACCTGGTCTGCAAAAAGCACCGCATTTCCGCTTAGTTCGGTTCCAGTGCCATATAGGGTCATCCATCCTATAATCAAAAAGAATACGGCCAATAATGCCGTCAAAAAATAACCGAGATTAAATTCATTCAATGTGGCCGTTAAAGAGGGTTTTTCTGATAAGGATTTCAGTTTTTCCATACTCCACATACTGACCCAGCCAGAAGCTTCAACAGCCGTGGGCATCCATCCAACGAGACCGATAAGGAATAGTACACCGACCTCATTAAATATTTTAGGGGCTTCGAAATCTGCGATAGGGACGACCTGCCCCTTATGAATAACAACTATTGTGGTAGTAATCAAGGCCAAAAAGAGTATGCTGACCACGAATTTCAATGAAACCTCTAAAAATCGATAACGCCCAATGATCAAGAGCAAGCTTATAAATGCGAATAGGGCCAATGTCACAGTATTGATACCCACATTTGATACTTTGAAAAGATTCATAAAGAGCCCCGCGGTAACGACGTAAAGCGCGGCCAATATGGTGAAAACGCTTACGACGGTAATGAACGCATATAACCAAAGGTATTTTCTGCCTAGATTTTGATATCCCTCGATAAGTGTTTTCTCTGTAACATGGGTATAGCGTACCCCAAACTCAAAAAAGGGATATTTCAAAATGTTAGCCAAAACGATAGGGATGATCATTACCCAGCCGTATTGGGCGCCAGCTTTTGTCGATAGTACCAAATGTGAGGTCCCGATTGCCATGCTGGCGAACAAGAGTCCCGGACCTACTATTTGTAAGAGCTTTTTCATAATTAATTTGCGCTTGAATTTACCATTAATTTGATTCACCTGAAAAATTGTATTTTTGAAATGCTATGAAAAAGAATAAATTCTACTATCATTTCTTAACGTGTATGGTATTGCTCTCTTGCTCCTCTGATGCCACCGCTACTGGGGAAGAACAGGAACAAACCAACACACCCCCGGTACCTGCCGTAACGGCAATAGCGGATTCCGCTTTTGAACAGGCTTTGATAGATGCAAACTTAGATGACGCTCTAGATGGCCAGGTATTGGATAGCCGTATCAAATCGGTAACGAACTTGATCATTGACGATAAAGGGATAACGGACCTTAGTGGTATCGGTAGTTTTGATGCATTGGAAAATTTAAACGTTAGGGGAAATGAACTGACATCTTTGGATGTTTCTAGAAATAGAAGCCTTAAATTTCTATGGGCTGAAGATAATATGCTCGAAGAGCTTACCCTTGATGGCATCTCAATCATAGAAAAAGTGGGCGCGGATCGTAACGAATTAACGTCGATTGATGTCTCTGACAATACCGCACTACAACTATTATCGCTTTCCGACAATAAGCTCAGTGCCATCGATGTATCGGTAAATCTGGCATTGACGGATTTTATTATCGGTGATAACCCTTTAAGCTGTATTCAGGTCAACCAAGAGCAACTCGAGAACCCTCCAACGGATTGGACTAAGGATGAAAATGATACTTACGCAATTGATTGTAACTAAAGAAGGCAAATGGGAATAGTTTCCAAAATCGTAAAAGGCTTTCTCATCGTTGTTGCAATTTTGGTAGTAGCCTATTTTTTAGGGCCAAAAGTGGAAGCCCCTGAATTGGATAAGACACTACCAGAGGTAACTGCTGATCTACATGCTTTAGAAAACCAGATTAAAGCGCGGGAGAAGCAATTAAAAAATATTAGGCCTGATAATGAGGCCAGAATCATTTGGTTCGATAGTATTCCCAAAAAAACAGCATATAGTATCGTCTATCTTCATGGATGGTCGGCTAGTCAAGAAGAAGGTGACCCCATCCATCTTGAAACGGCAAAACGTTATGGATGTAATCTATACCTGCCAAGGCTGGCGGGGCATGGACTGAGTGAAGAAGAGCCTATGCTTGACTTGACAGCTGATGCGGTTATTGATTCTGCAAAAGAAGCCATCGCCGTGGCCAAACGTTTGGGTGAAAAAGTGATTGTAATGGGGACCTCAACCGGAGGGACATTGGCATTGCATTTGGCCGGTGGTGATGTTGACATAGCCGGACTGTTGCTATACTCCCCAAATATTGAAATTTATGATTCTAATGCAAAGTTACTGACAAAACCATGGGGACTTCAATTGGCTCGGTTGGTAAAAGGTGGCAACTATCATGAATTTGATACGGATATCGATTTGAAAAACCGATATTGGACCACCAAATACCGACTTGAGGCATTAACACATTTGCAGGCCATGGTAGACTATACCATGGTTCCTGAAACTTTCGAGAAGGTTGGGCAGCCAACATTTTTGGGATATTTCCATAAAAATGATTCCATTCAAGATAAGGTGGTTTCCGTACCCGCGATGTTAAGAATGTTTGATGTGTTGGGAACCCCGGCCGGCAAAAAAAGAAGTATTGCCTTTACTGAAGTGGGCGATCATGTGATGACCTCCCACGTCTCTTCAAAAGATTTGGAGTCCGTTCAAAAAGAAACCAATCGATTTATTGAAGACGTATTGGGAATATATCCGGTTTCACAAAGTGAAAAGTAATACAGTGTTCCCCCAAAAGCGGATATCGGGTTTCAAAAAAGTATTGCAATCATTGATGCACTGCCTTTTTCGTAATTTTTAGCCTAACAAAAATTGTAAATTGAATTTGAATAAATTATCTTCAACCGTTTTACGAAATTCGTACTAAGTGCACCACTTTGGTGACGGGTATGTAAAAAAGTACATCATAATTTATAATAACCAAACTAAAACCAACTCTTTATGGGAACCTTATCCATTATTTCTTTTTTGGGTTTTACATTATTGGTAGCAGGCATAGCCTGGTATGCGACACGAGGTACTAACGAAAAGTCCGCGGACGGTTTCTATTTAGGGGGCAGAAGTTTAGGAGCGCTTACCATTGCCGGTTCCTTGCTTTTGACCAATCTTTCTGCTGAACAGATAGTGGGTCTAAACGGTCAGGCATTTACCGAAGGTATTCTAGTAATGGCATGGGAGACCCTCGCAGCTATTGCCATGGTCATAACCGCTGTCTGGTTTTTGCCTAAGTACATGAAAAAAGGTATTACAACGATTCCCGAATTTATACAAGGGCGTTTTGATGAAAACACAAAAGCGATTTTATCGGTTTTATTCTTGATTGCCTTTGGGATAGTGCTATTGCCTACGATACTCTATGCAGGGTCAAAAGCCTTTATTACAATGTTTCAGTTGCCCGAGGTCTTGGGTGTATCTGAGACCGTATGTTATTGGATATGTGTTTGGAGTATAGGTGTAATAGGTATTGTTTATGCAATCTATGGAGGTTTAAAAGCCGTTGCGGTTTCAGATTTAGTGAACGCAATAGGTCTATTGATAGGCGGTTTGTTGATTCCTTACTTTGGATTGACCATGATAAGTGATGATGGTAGTATTTCGGGAGGAATAGCTAAACTATGGTCTGAAAATCAAGATAAGTTTGATGTTACCGGGGATGTAACTTCTTCCATACCCGTCGGAACTATTTTTACGGGAATGATGATTGCACAAATGTACTATTGGGGCACCAATCAATCCATATTGCAGCGTGTATTTGGGGCAAAAAGTTTAAAAGAAGGCCAAAAAGGGGTGCTGTTGGCAGCTTTTGTTAAGTTTTTAATCCCGGTTATAGTAGTTTTACCGGGTATTATAGCTTACAACATGTTTGGTGCGGAGCTCACGGATGCAGATGCTTCTTACCCTGAATTGGTTCGAAGGGTTTTACCAGGCAGCCTGTTAGGGTTCTTTGCGGCTGTTTTATTTGGGGCTATTTTAAGTTCATTTAATAGCCTGCTTAACAGTAGTGCAACGCTATTTGGTTTCGATTTATATAAAAAATTCTTTAACAAAGAGGCTTCTGAGCTTCAAACGGTGAAGTCAGGTAAGCGTTTTGGACTGGCCCTTGCCGTTATTTCAATGACCATAGCACCGTTTATCAGGTATGCACCAGACGGCTTGTTCTCTTATATTCAACAAGCATTAGGGAGTTTAAGTGTACCTATTTTAGCTGTTGTCCTTATCGGAATCCTTACAAAAAAAGTTCCTGCAATTGGAGCAAAGATAGTTTTGATAGCTGGGGTGCTCATGTATCTTATCAGCTTATTGTTCATTGGGCCTAGTATGGTCGGAAAAGCATTGGAAAAAGCCGAAGCAAATGGAATTACGGATATTGCACAACTGGCCGTTATAAAGGCGGAGGCTTACCCTCACTTTTTACATATTATGGGAATTCTGTTTGTCGTCAATATCGTTATCATGCTCGTCGTAGGCTTAGTTAAACCTAAGACGGACGTATATATACCTAAAGTTACGGATGTCATAGATACTACCCCATGGAAATATGCGTGGATCGTAGGCGGTCTAATAGCGTTATTAGTATTGAGCACGTATTTGATCTTTTAGGTCTTAAAGGTTTCTTTCTTTTTTAGGATAGAATAGAAAGTGGAATACGTTTAGAACACAAAGGTATCTGGTTTTAAACAACACTACTTTAGGTAACCCTGTCTTAAGGTTATCGGCTTTTATGGAGAAACAACTTGTACGTACAAGTTTATTTCGTATTTTTAGGGAACACCTAAGCTTATTCCTAAACACATAGATGAGCAACCATGAAATCAGAATATAATCGTAGAAAGTTTATTAAAAACACGGCAAAGGCATCGTTGGGCGGCATAGTACTGCCTAGTATGTTTTCTTCCAAGATAGATAGCAACAATGATTTAGTAGCTAATGTTGCCATCTGTGGCCACCTTTGGGTGTATGCCAGTAAATTTCCCCCAAACTGGGATTGTACCCCGAATTTAGAACAGGTTTTCGCCGATATGGCGTACGCGGGTTTATATGGTGTGGAATTGATGGAAGTCGTGCTACGTCGCGATGATGCGGTCAAACGTATCGCTGCACTTAGTGATACTTACGGAATCAAGGTTTCAGGCTCTTCCTATGGAGTGGGTTTTCAAATGGCCGATAAGGGGCAGCATCAAAAAATATGGGAAGACATTCAACTAGTGGTGCCCAGGCTTGCAGCCTTGAACGCAGAAACGTTTGGAATATCGGTAGGTCACTTGGGAAGAATGAAAACCGAAAGCGAACTGGATGCGCAAGCAGAATTGCTAAAACGCATTTTTACTATTTGTGAAGACAACGGCATTCAGCCCAACCTGCATAACCATACCTATGAGGTAGAGAATGACCTTCATGACCTAAAAGGTACGCTACAACGCATACCCAATGCTAATCTAGGCCCCGATCTGAATTGGTTGATCAGGGCGGGTGTTGACCCTGTGGATTTTATCAATACCTATGGCTCCCAATTGGTGTACCTTCATATCCGTGATCAGTATGCCGATGGCACATGGACGGAATATGTCGGGCAGGGAGCTACTGACTTTAAGGCCATAAGCGAAGCACTCCAGGCTGCTGATTTTATGGGCAAAGCTGCCATAGAATTGGCCTTTCCAGATGGTTTTGAGCCTAAGAATGCGCTGAAAGAAGATTGGAAGAAAAGTAAAGTGTTCGTGCAAGAAACCTTTGGTTGGTAACACCATCAAACTAAAGCTTCATGTGGAGCGCGGAACATCTAACGAAATATAGCTAACTTATCAAAAAAACAATCAAGTAAGATGAAAATTGCCATGTTGGGCTCGGGCTTTATCGCGAGGTTTTATGCCACCTCATTGCATGACCAGCGTAGAAAAGACCAAGTTGTGAGTGTTTATTCCAGAAATAAGGAAAATGCGGGGCGGTTCGCCAAAGATTACGGTTTAGACCATTTTACCGATGATATGCTTGAAGCTATTGAACATCCAGAAGTTGATGTGGTGCTCATTTCTTTGCCCAACCATTTGCACAAAGCAGCTGTTGAGGCTTGTGCCAAGGCCAAAAAAGGAGTACTTTGTACAAAACCATTGGGCAGAACGGCGAAAGAGGCCAAAGAAATGCTGGATATGGTCGAGGAAGCACAAATTTTTGCCGGGTATTTAGAAGATCTCTGTTATACCCCCAAGTTTTTAAAATCATTGGAGAGCGTTAAGAATGGTGCTATAGGTAAAGTGCTTTGGGCAAAATCGCGGGAAACACACCCTGGTCCGCATAGCGATTGGTTTTGGGACAAAGAAAAATCAGGAGGCGGTGCCATCATCGATTTGGCATGCCATTGTGTTGAAATAAGCCGCAATTATATTGGCAAAGAAGTACGGCCCTTAGAAGTAATGTGTTGGGCAGATACGCAAGTACATCCTATTGATGCCGAAGATCATGCCATTGCCTTGGTGAAGTACGCCAATGGGGCCATAGGCCAATTTGAGGTTAGTTGGGCGTTCAGGGGCGGTATGGACCTTCGTGATGAGGTAATGGGGACTGAAGGTACGATTTGGATCAATAATTTTTTGAGAACCGGATTTGAAATGTTCACAACAGGTGATAGGGATAACTATGTAGCGGAAAAAGCCGAGGTTGATAAAGGTTGGTTATTTCCAGTAGGGGACGAGGCCCATGATTTGGGGTACCCCAATATGTTTACCGACATGTTCGAAGCTATGGAGACCAATCGGCAACCTAGGGAGACTTTTTATGATGGTTATGTCGTAAATGCGGTTTTGGATGCAGCCTTTAAGTCGGCTGAGACCAAAATGTGGGAGCCGGTCATTTTAGAGGATTGGCGTGGGGCGGATGTGGAAGAAGTTTCAAAAACAGCGGTCTCGTTCGACGAAAATTACAATTTGATCAAAGAAGAGGTATTGCCCAATGGCGATATCAAATACATACTCAAACATAAAACTACGGGTGACATCGTCCAAAAAATCAAATCTTAAATTGTTTTAGATGAATGAATCAAAAAATGGGGCATTTGCTTCCGTGAATATTAATGCCAAAGCCCAAGAAAAGCACACCTATGATGCCATCGTTATCGGATCTGGAATCAGTGGTGGATGGGCAGCCAAAGAATTGTGTGAAAAAGGATTGAAGACATTGGTGCTTGAACGGGGGCGAATGGTCGAACATATCAAAGACTATCCAACCGCGAGTAAACATATTTGGGAGTTTCCGCACCGCAACAAGGTGACCCATAAAATGAAGAGCGAAAATCCTATTTTGAGCAAATGCTATGCGTACGAAGAAGCTACGGAACATTTTTTTGTGAAGGATGATGAGCATCCCTACGTTCAAAAAAAGCCTTTCGATTGGATCAAGGGATATCAAGTAGGCGGAAAGTCGTTGTTATGGGCAAGATGGACCCAACGTTGGAGTGATCTTGATTTTGAGGCCAATGCCAAAGAAGGGGTTGCCGTTGATTGGCCCATCCGTTATAAAGATATCGCCCCATGGTATAGTTATGCTGAAAAATTTGCGGGTATCAGTGGTAATCGTGATGGCCTGCCCCAAATTCCCGATGGGGAGTTTCTACCTCCAATGCAGATGAACTGTATGGAAACTTATTTTAAAGACACCCTAAAAACAAATTACAATGACCGGCACTTGGTCATTTCTAGAACGGCCAACCTGTCGCAACCGCATTTGGGCCGCGGACCATGTCAATACCGGGATATGTGTTATCGCGGTTGCCCATTTGGTGGCTATTTCAGTAGTAACTCCGCAACATTACCTGCTGCTGAAAAAACGGGAAATTTGACGATTCGACCATTTTCAGTGGTGCATTCCATCATTTATGATGAACAAACTCAAAAGGCAAAAGGGGTTCGCGTCATTGATACGAATACCAAGGAATCCATGGAATTTTACGCAAAAATCGTCTTTGTCAATGCGGCTACCTTAAACTCCACCTTGATTTTGATGAATTCCACTTCATCGCGTTTCCCAGAGGGAATGGGCAATGACAGCGGCGAATTGGGCCATAACCTGATGGACCATAACTACAATGCAAGGGTAAAGGCAAAGTCAGATCAGTTTAAGGATAAATATTATGAAGGCCGAAGGCCAACCGGAACGTATTTGGCAAGGTTCCGAAATTTCGGTGATGACAAGCGGACAGATTTCACTAGGGGATTTGCCTATTCCGTTGCAGGAATGCGTCCCTCGGCAAGTGAGGTCAGCGAGACAGCGATCGGAGCGTCCTTAAAAGAAGATTTGACCCGTCTAGGGCCTTGGGAAATATCATTGATGGGCATGGGCGAATGCCTTCCCTATCATAATAACAAAATAACCTTGAGTAAAGACAAGACCGATGATTGGGGTATTCCCTTATTGGAAATTGATGCGGAATTTGGAACCAACGAAACCAACATGACCAAAGATATGATTGGGTCTGCGGTTGAAATGTTGGACAAGGCGAAATTCTACGATATTGAAATTGTTCCCGAGAATAGAACGATGGGCTTGAACATTCATGAAATGGGAACCGCCAGAATGGGTAAAAGTCCGAAAACATCAGTGCTCAATGCCAACAACCAAGTTTGGGGCGCTGAAAACGTGTTTGTGACCGATGGGTCTTGCATGACTTCAAGTGCCTGCCAGAACCCTTCTTTGACCTATATGGCATTAACGGCCCGGGCCGCAGATTATGCGGTAGCCGAATTAAAACGCAGAAACCTTTAAAGTTCAACTTAAGACAAAAACGACCGACGATTATGGATAGAAAAAGTTTTGTAAAAAATATAGGCGTTATCGGTGGCTGCACCTTGGTATTGCCCACCACCTTGTTACAATCTTGTGAGTATGAACCTAGGGTTTGGAGCGACCTGAACGCAAACGATGTGGCATTTTTAGATGAGTTGGCCGAGACCATAATTCCAGCAACACCGGGCCTACCCGGAGCCAAAGCCGCTGAGGTAGGTAAGTATATGGTGACCATGGTGCAAGACTGTTTGGCACCCGAGGACCAAGATGTTTTTTTAACAGGGCTTACCTCAATAGAAGCCTTATGTGTGGAACGACATGGCAAGCCATTTGAAAAGTTGGAGGATACCGCGAAATTGGGATTGTTAGAGGACATACAGGCTGAGGCCATAGATTTTGCAGAAGCCAATGAAAATGCGGAGCCACCTGTAATACACTATTTTTTCATACTGAAAGACCTCGCTGTATCGGGCTACTTTACCTCTAAAATTGGAATGACCCAAGCAAGAACCTATCTTCCTATTCCCCAAAAGTACTTGGGGTGTATCGATTATGATGAACAGACCAGCAATCCTTGGGCCATTTAATCGAGTGTAGTGAACTTTAAAGGAACCTGCTATATCATCATGGGTGGCACATCGGGCATGGGTTTGGCTGCGGCCGTGGCCCTCAATGAACATGGTGCCGATTTGGTGTTGGTGGGTAAAGACGAAGAAAGTTGTCAATCGGCAAGAACAATTATTGGGGAGCAGCCCATAATTTTTAGTGGAGATGCCATTGAACCAGAGACCATACTAAAAGCGATTTCCTTGGCGAAATCCGAATTTGGTCATATTAACGGACTTTTTCATGTTGCGGGCGGTAGTGGTAGAAAATTTGGGGATGGACCTTTGCACGAAATGAGTTTGGAAGGCTGGAACAAAACATTGCATTTGAACCTCACCGCTTTGATGCTGTCCAATAAGGCGATAATCAATTATTTTTTAGAAACTGGGCAAGCAGGTACTATTTTGAATATGGGGTCCGTTTTGGCATATTCGCCCTCACCAAAATACTTTGTGACCCATGCCTATGCCTCGGCTAAAGCTGCAATCATTGGGTTTTCAAAATCGATTGCAGCCTATTATGCCGATAAAAATATTCGGGTGAATGTTATTGCCCCAAGTCTATTTGAAACTCCCATGGCGCAAAGGGCAATGCAAGATGATACCATCCTATCTTTTGTAAAGACCAAACAACCCTTGGATGGTGGTCGCCCCGGAAAACCTGACGATATCAAAAATGCCGTATTGCTATTTCTGGCCCCAGATTCCACATTTATCACAGGTCAAGTATTGAGTGTAGATGGCGGTTGGGCAATTAGTGAAGGACAATATGAATAATAGCATATGAACTATTTAGGTGTTGATATTGGAGGGACGCGCATCAAATGGATGCTATTGGATGAAAATGCCAAAATACTTCAGAAAGAAGAGATAGCGACGTATTCCGATGATGGGGAATCGGACTGGAAGGCACGTATTTTAGAAATTATCGAAACGCAAAAAACCACAATGGGAGGAACACAAAAAGAGAAGTTGAAAGTGGGCATATCGGCTCCGGGACTTACGGATGCTGCAAATAGAAAAATCCTCCATATGCCGGAACGTTTAAAGGGTATCGAAAATTTTGACTGGTCCAAAGCCATTGATTTAGATGTTTCGGTAATCAACGATGGTCATTCCGCCTGTTTGGCAGAATACCACGCGAAATATCAAAAAAAGGGAATACAGAACTTTCTATTGTTGACTTTGGGTACTGGTGTCGGGGGAGGCGTAATCATCAATGGTGAACTCTACCAAGGAAACCTGAATCGCGCGGGGCATTTTGGGCATATTACCGTTGACCATGACGGTGTACCAACAATGACCAATATGGTAGGTAGCTTGGAATACGCCATAGGCAATTTTTCAGTACGCCAACGAACCCATCAAAAATTTGAAAGCACCAAAGCCTTGGTGGCAGCTTACCAAAATGGAGCTGTTTTGGCGGCACATTGGTGGTTGGATTCCGTACGCAAACTAGCCGTGGGTATGGGATCGTTGATCAATGCCTTTTCACCCGAATTGATTGTTTTGGGCGGTGGAATCGCCCATGGGGCCAAGGAGGCACTTTTAGGGCCATTAAAAGAATTTATGGCATTGTACGAATGGCGGCCTGACAGTTCAAAGACAAAAATTGAAATCGCCAAATATGG
Source organism: Croceitalea sp. MTPC5 (assembly GCF_036985505.1). Classification (NCBI taxonomy): domain Bacteria; kingdom Pseudomonadati; phylum Bacteroidota; class Flavobacteriia; order Flavobacteriales; family Flavobacteriaceae; genus Croceitalea; species Croceitalea sp. MTPC5. Next base: position 348,753 of record NZ_BTGQ01000002.1, on the reverse strand, counting down.
GCAATATGCAGGGGCAATGGGAGCGGCATTGTTCGCAAAATCAAGAGAAAAATAAACTATGAGTTATACGAAACAGTATTTAGAAAAAGGTAAAGCGATTATCGGCGTTATTGAAAAACAGGAAGCACAAATACAGAGGATAGCCAAGATTTTTGCTGATGCTATTTTAAAGGGTAGGATGGTGCATCTTTTTGGATCCGGCCATAGCCGTATGATGGTCGAAGAAATGTGGCCTAGGTATGGTTCCTTTCCGGGGTTCAATCCTATCGTAGAACTATCGCTTTCCTTTCATAATTTAGTGGTGGGCGCCAACGGACAACGACAGGCTATGTTCATTGAAAATGTCTCCGGTCTTGCCGTTAAGATTTTAAGAAATTTTGATATTACCGAAGAAGACACCGCATTGATCATTTCGTCAAGTGGCTGTAATGTAGTGCCCATTGAAATGGCCGAGGAGTTCCAGAAAAAAAAGGTGAAGGTCGCAGCATTAGTGAGCAGTCAACATTTAGAGGGTAGCACTTCGAAACGTGAAGATGGTAAGAAATTGATTGATTTTGCCGATTTTGTGTTGGATACCGGTGCACCACTGGGTGATGCCATGATACCTATTGAGGGTATGGACACTCCGGTGGCGCCAGGGTCAACATTAGGGGGCGTTTTATTGATTAATACCTTAAAAGCCGAAATTGCGGCTATTTTGCATCAAAATGGCAAAACACCCAAAGTATTGAGCAGTGGCAAGGTGGTAGGTGAAGAACGTGCCGCTGCCCTTTTTGAATCCGCCTATGACGAACATGCCCATAGAATGGCGAAACTTTTTGAAAATGTTGGTGTAAAGCAGTAGTATGGAGCATTTTTCAACAAAAATTCAAAAAACCTATACGACCGATATCTTGATTATCGGTAGTGGTAGTGCGGGATGCGCAACGGCGATTGCTGCTGGTCAGGGGAACTACAAAGTGACCCTCATTGAACGTTACGGTTTTGCAGGGGGAACATCGACCCAAATGCTGGATACGTTCTACGGATTTTTTACCCCCTCAGATACCCCAAGAAAAATTGTAGGGGGTATTCCCGATAGGGTCGTCAACGAACTCTGTAAAACCGGGGATGTTTTTTTGCGACCGAATACTTACGGTGCGGGAACAGGGGTCAATTATAATCCTGAAAAATTAAAAGAACTATGGGATCGATTTTTAATCGGAAATGGCATAGACACTTTCTTTCATACGACTCTGGTAGCTGTTGAAAAAACAGGGGAAGCATCCAGTTGTATTTGTTTTCATAAGGGATTGGGCTTCTTCCGGATACATGCCAAACGAATCATAGATGCTTCCGGCGATGCCGATTATTGTCATTGGGCCGAAATTCCCTACGAACTAGCTGGTGAGAAAGAGGCGGCCCAAAGCATGACCACGACCTTTCGAATGGCAAACGTAGATTTAGACCGGTTTGAGAAAAGCGGGGGGAAAAAACTCCTGAAAGAAAAAATGAAAATGGCTTATGAAAATGGAAGTCACCCGCTACCAAGAAAAGAAGGTTCCGCGCACGAAATGTGCCAGCCCAGTTGTATTTCTACCGTTGCCGTGAAGGTAGTCGATAAAAACCCGTTGACGCCCAAAGGGATTACAGAAGCGGAACAAGAGGGCAGAAGACAAGCCTTTATTTTTGAAGATTTTTTCAGGGATGAGGTACCCGGATATGAAAATGCAAAGATTATCGGGCTTTCCACACAGATTGGGGTACGTGAAACACGTCGGGTTTATGGTGAATACCGATTGACCAAAGAAGATTGTATGACCGCAAAACAGTTTGAAGACCAAGTTTTTTTATGTGGTGCCCCTATTGAAGACCATCGAAAGGCCAGTGGTTCCGGTTCAGAGACGTTTTGGCAATATGTGCCTAATGGAAAGGTCTATGGGGTGCCTTATCGCACTTTGGTACCTCAAAAAAGTGAAAATACCTGGGTGGTAGGGCGTTGCTTTTCGGCGACCCATGATGCACATGCTTCTTGCAGGTCAATGGCCCAAACTATGTCTATGGGGCAAGCCGCCGGTTTTGCGGCTGTTCAATCATTGGATGCTGATACCGGTGCAAAAGGATTGGATGTGCCCTACCTACAAAATACCTTGTTGTCAAAAGGGGCTATTTTGGAATTTCCGGATAACATTGCAGATACCTCAAGAAACGGATGGTTAAACAATACCTAAATGAACAAAACTTTTTTTCGTACGGTTTTAGGTGATAGGCCAGCAGATGAAATGGGTTTTACCTACTCACATGAGCATATCATTATTGAAGATAGTTATGTAACGGCTGGCTATCCAGAGTTTTTGTTGAATGATATTGAAAAAGTGGCTGAAGAGTTGCTAGGCTTTTATAAAGCAGGTGGCCGAACGGTAGTAGATACCATGCCCGCAAATTGTGGAAGAAATGTATTGAAATTGGCTGAGGTCAGTCAAAAAAGCAAGGTTCATATTATTGCACCCACCGGTATTCATCTAGAACAATATTATCCTGAAAATCACTGGCGTTATACCTATACCGAAGCGCAATTGACAGATCTATTTATTCAAGATGTCCAGTTCGGGATTGATAAATTCGACTACGGAGGCCCCATTGTACAAAGAACGACGCATAAAGCGGGACTCATCAAATTGGCAACGGGAGACGAACCCATTAGCAAACACCAAGAAAAGATTTTCCGTGCCGTAGTAAATACCCATTTAGAAACCGGTGTCCCTATTTTGACCCACACGAATTTCGGTAGGCAGGCATTGGAACAGGCATTGTTGTTTGAAAAACTAGGGGCACGATTGAATCATGTGGTATTATCCCACGTGGATCGGGCCAAAGAAGTGGATTACAATCGCGCGGTACTCGATGTTGGGGTCAAGGTAGAATATGACAGTGCCTTTAGATGGCCCGCCGATAGCCCAAATTGGACGCTGCGATTATTGGAAGCGCTACTTCCTGATTATCCCGATCAAATTACCTTAGGTATGGATATGGCCAAAAACAAGTATTGGAAAAGTTACGGGGGTGGCCCAGGTTTAAATTATTTAATGGACACTATTCCAGCTTTTTTAAACAAAAAAGGACTGGGGCATCACCTGGATGCTATTTTCATCCAAAATCCTAGGGAACTATACACCTTTGCACTACCTAACAGCTAAAGAAAATAGCGATTTGTAATGGGATATTTGTTGGTGTTGCAATACACTTCACTGTACAGGTGCAAACCAGGTCGGCTTGTGGTAAAACGCAACGAAATATGCAAAATGGGCGAACCCTCCGAAATATTAAGATGTTTGGCCACTGTTGGGGAAGCCTTTTCCGCACGAAGTTCTTGTTCGGTACCTTTAATTTCGATAAGGAAGCGTTGACTTAAGGTTTTGAAAAAAGAGCCGTCCACAAAATCCTTGGTTTTTAGAATGGGCAGTTGATCTAAAGAATACCAGTTGTGCTCTAACATTATGGCTTTGTCATTTACGAAGCGCAGGCGTTGAAAATAGGCTGCTTTGGCAAGCTGTTCTTTTTTGGTAAATGGAAACGGACTTCCTTCATTCCACGAACTCATTATAGGTTCTTGAAGTACCACAGTTTTTTTTCGTTGGTTCAAGCTTTCAGAGAAGCCTTTAACGGTCAATAAACCCAATGATTTTCGCCATTCTACGATCCTGCTTCCGCGGCCCTTCTCTTTTTCTATAAAGCCAGCTTTGAGCAGTTCGTCCAACGCTCGCCTTACTGTTGTTCTTGTAGTGCCGAATTGCTCGCAAATTTCATGCTCAGAGGGCAGATAACTTCCGATGGGCAGCTGCCCTTTCTGAATCTTTTTGGCAAAGTAGTGCTGTATGTTCTGATACTTTTTTATAGCAGGTTTTTAAACTTGTCTTGGTATTCGGATTCAATCCATTTTTTGGATATGGCGTAGCATCTTGCCTAGGGCATCGCTACCTTCATCTTCAAGGTTTTTAAAAAGTTTGGAACCAATGCCTACACAATCGGCACCAGCATCAAACCATTGGTCCAATACCTCTTTTTTGGGAGATATACCACCGGTAGGCATGATATTCACCTTTGGCAGTACCGACTTGACGGCTTTTACAAACGCAGTACCCAGTACATTTGCCGGAAACACTTTGATAAAATCGGTATTGAGCACTTTGGCCTCATGAACTTCGGTGATTGTGCCGCAGCCCGGTATCCATAATAATTCGTTTAGGTTGGCAAAATGGGCAACAGGTTTTACCAACGCCGGTGAAACGATAAATTGTGCTCCAATATCGTAGAACCGTTCGGCATCCTCAACATTGAAAATGGTGCCAACGCCTAAAATAAAATCATCGTATTGTTCGCAATGTTCCCGTAATGCTGCGAACGTACGTAAAGCATTGTCAGAACGATTGACAAATTCAAACACCCGTATGCCTGCCCCGTAGCAAAAATCCACTACCGTTTTGGCTTCAGTAATCCCATCGGTATGGTAAACGGGTACTAACCTGATTCGTTTCATTTGTGCGACAATATGTTCTTTGGTATGGGCCATCACTTGTGTTGGATTGCTACAGTAGGTTGAATGTACTCAAAATTGTAAAATTTAACGGTCTTAAACGGAATAAAAGCATATTGGCCTAAAGGAAAAGCGGTTATATTAATAATTAAAAATGTAAAGTATATTTGTCATTTAGTAAAAAATAATATACATTTAGCAAAAAATAGTTTACATTATGGGAAATTTCTGTGAATCAGAGACAAGGCTTTTAAAACGTTGGAGCAACTTTCAACTCCCAAACCGGTTCCTGAAAATTGGTTGGGCGATTATCATCGGTGCCTTTCTATTGATGATCGCTAAAAAATTTGTCGATGAGCCTAGTTGGGTAAAACCTTTATTAAGAAACATCATGATTTTGGGTTTTTTAATGGTCTCTATATCGCGCGAAAAGATTGAAGACGAATTCGTGGCCAGTTTACGTGCCATATCGTATCGTTTGGCGATTGTTATCGGGGTGTTGTATGCCTTGGTGCAACCTTATGTAACCTATGCCGTTGAACTGTTGTTGGACCCTGATGGTGCTAAGGTAGATGATGGTTATTTTCAGGTATTGTTATATATTTTATTGGTGCAGATATTGTTTTTCAACGTACTTAAAAGGTCGTATAAATAATTATGAAAAACAACTTAAAAGTACACCGGGCGATAAAGGACTTGACCCAAGAAGATTTGGCCAAATTATTAGGGGTTTCCCGCCAGACCATTAACTCCATCGAAAAGAACCGATATGTGCCTTCAACTTTGTTGGCACTTAAGCTGTCAAAGGTTTTTGAGGTTCATGTCAACGAAATTTTTGAGTTGGAAAGTGGGGATTGATATAACGTGAGTTGGACGAAATAATCGGTTCAAAAGAGAACAAATGTTAACAAAAATAGACAGTTGTCACCCTGAGCGCAGTCGAAGGCTTGAAAAAATGTATATTCAAAGGGGTTTCGACTACGCCCAACCTGACATAAGTATATAAATCGCGGTAGACCTATTTTTCGTTTCAGTCAATTAGACATAACCCCACTCCAATAAAACGGATAGTTTAAAAGTACAGCAAGAAAGATGGATAGCTGTTTAACTTTAAGCAATTATCCGCTTATTAAACAATTAAATTATTAGAGGTCATCACATCGGTAGGATTAGTTAAGAAATATCCTATGACATTTCCAGTGCAGCAATTGACGCTACATCCTGTTGGCCGTTCTAAATAAAACTACCCATTCAATCCTAATCTATCAATATTAGATCATGTGCTCCGTGTTGTAGGGGAACAGAATATCTTGTTTGTACAATAGTTTCTCTTTCGATGTCCAATGGGTCTCTGACTATTTTAAAGAAATCCAACGCGCCACCAGAAAAAGAATGGTCATATTGGTCTGAGCTGACTACCGCCAGGTATTTGCTTGATGAATCAAAAACGGCCATCTCGGGCAATATGGCGTAATAAGGTACCGTATTCAAATGTTTCATGGCACCTGTTCGCGGGTTTCGTTTTATGAGGCTTATAGAACTAAACCAACTTTGTCTTTCATCTTCATAGGGGAGCCAGCTCCGTTCCATATTGACAGCGACTACATATTTACCATCCGGGGAAACCGCAAACCCTTCTGGAGAAGCTCCCACTAAAACTTGTGAGGTAAGGGCGTGTATTGGTTTTCCATTTTTTTGGAAATGATTTAGGCTTATATTTACAATAGTTCCTTTTGGAGCTTCGGTCCAAGTTCCAGACACATCTGATCCCCAGAACAGGTTGTTGGTTAAAAAATGCTTACCATCTTTCGTAAATCTTCCGATGAATGGGAATTTTCCAACGCTAACTATATTACCCCATTGCGCTAACTGCAATTCTTTTTTGTTATCGATGACTTCAGCAAACTGAACTGTAGCATTGGTATTGTTAATAAGCGAAATGATGTTTTCTTTGGGATGCCAGAGTACATCTGTTAATTCATCTTTTAGCGGCCAATTTGGAATTTTTGGGAAATAGGTATTGGTGATTTTGCCATCACTTATTCGATGCAGGCTAATAGGTGTTTGCTTCCCGCCTCCGGAAGGGTGATAGCTGATTGCTAATAATGTTCCGTTACGATTTACGCTTATTGATAGAGGACGTTCTGGTATTTGAATAGTATCTAATATTTTTGGTTGCTCCGGTAAGTTTAAATCAATGATGGTCAGTATATTGCCAAGTTTAAGATCGGCAAAAGTCTCTTTCCTTGTTTTACCAGGCCTTGCAGTAAATGTTTCTATTACAAAAGCATACCTACCGTCTGGAGTGACATCTACTACAGATGGTGGGCCTGCGACGGAATTACTCACGTTTATACTAAACTTTTGGTAGTTATTGGGCTTGACGTTTAATGGGACAACTGAAAGTTCATCTTTTCCATATATTGGGCCCAATTCCCCATTTTCATAGGCCGATGGTAACATGTCGGCATCGGAAATAGCTACCAAATAGCTTCCTCCAAAATCCCATTCAGGAGGTGTTTGTTGTGAATGGGAATTTGTGATAAAAGTAATTAATAAAACAACTGATAATGAATATTTAATCATGATAATCTTTTTAATCAAAATTATCATGTTATACTATTGTAGATTTGTCTTTCTAGTTCAAAAGATATGTTTTAGAAGCTCATATTGTTTCTGAAGGATTGTATCCAAAGTGTTGTTTATATGATTTTGAAAAGTGGGCATAATCTTCAAATCCTGATTCTAAATAAATCGATGTAGGTTTTTTCCCTGTGGTTAGAAGTAGCTCTCGGGCATATTCCAAACGCTTTTTTTTTAACCATTTCCCAGGGGTATCATGGAATACTTTTTTGAATTCTCTTTTGAAAGTAGCCAAACTTCTACCAGACAGTTCAGCAAATTCTTCAAGCATCATATTTTTTGTGTAAAAGGTCTCCATTGTTCTGACCAAACTGAGGTTTGAATTATCCGTGAGCTGAAAAAAGAAGTCAAATATATGTCGATTGGTATTGGATAAGTGAAATAGTAGCTCAAAAGTTTTTAACCTTAATACTTCTTCTTCCTTTTTATTAAGCTCGTTAAAATAAGGAAAAAGTGAAACCATAAAGCCATCTAATATAGCAGATTTATCTAGCTTAATCATCGAAGTCTTAGTGGCCTGATGTGACTGGTTTTGAAGACCATAGATTTGAATAAACTCTTTAATGAATTCGCTGTTTATGAAGAAAAGAAGGCTTTCATAATCTTCGCCAATTATTTTCCCCAGCTTTTTAAATTCAAAAAACGCTCCTTTTTTAATCAATACGGATTCTCCACGTTTCAAGTGGATTTCTTTGTTTTCGTTTTTTAAAATAATCTGCCCCGAAATTATGTAGATGAGCTCATGTTCTGATAAATATGCCACATCTTTAAGTATATTTTCATAGAAGCAACTCTCAATTATTGTGCAACCCTGAAAACCTATACTTCTGTGAGCATCTTTAGGTGTGAGTAATTCCCTCGGTAGTATTATCATAACTTATTCCTTCCGCAGCTAAATTCAGTACTTATTGTAGTGTTTCTATTTTCAAGGAAATATAGCGAAATCCCTTCAACAATAAAATGTAATGAGGTTTGCACACTATAACATTTCATTTTTTGCTATAAAGTTGATGAGGTTGAATGTTCCATTGTTGATTTTGGGTTATGCGAAGTGTAAATGATTTTTCATTAGAATGAAGCGACTTTCCAATAATAGTATGTTCTTTAAACTTTCTATAGATAGCGCTGTGTAGTTTTCTGATACTATATAAAAGTCGCGGCCAAAAGGGTTTGGTTCACTTTGTTCCATAAAAAATGCCCTTACTTCGTAAGAGCTTCTCTATTCGTACTCGAGGCGGGAATTAGCTTTGCTGAGTCCCAGTTCGAACATTTTGAGAATGAAAAATCAATCTCTGCAGGATAATTTTTTGTTTTGTACACTATCACGCAACCAAGGTTGGTGCTGTTTCCAAAACAAAAAAACCAAGACAAGGTCTTGGTTTTTCTTTCATTGGTACTCGAGGCGGGACTTGAACCCGCACGGGCAAATGCCCACAGGATTTTAAGTCCGGCGTGTCTACCAATTCCACCACTCGAGCTTGTCTGCCGCAGGCATGACAGGACTTAAATAAAAAAACGCTGCGAGCAGCGTTTTGAGCGAAAAACGGCCCCGAATCTTCGGGGGAACCCTCGACCACATATTTTAAAATGTGACCGTTGCAGTTTTGCGCTTTCTGAGCGAAAAACGGGATTCGAACCCGCGACCTCCACCTTGGCAAGGTGATGCTCTACCAACTGAGCTATTTTCGCATTTTAAGGAACGTACATCAGTTTTCGCTGATGCGGATGCAAATTTAAAACATTTCTTGAAATCTAAAAGAATTTTTGAACGAAAAGATTTTGTTTTTCCTGCTTGGGGTAACGTGTGCCTTTAAGAGCTTTTAGCTACGAACTGGCCTTCTTCTTTTTGGTCAATAACCGTCTAATTTCATTTAATTTCATCAATGCTTCCACCGGGGTCAATGTGTCGATATCCAAATGCAGTATTTCTTCTTTGATTTCTTCCAAAAGGGGATCATCTAAATTGAAAAAACTCAATTGCATTTCATTCTGGGCGACCTGTAACGTATCGGTCAGTTCTTCACTGGAATGTGATTTCTCGAGCTTTTTAAGCATTCTACTGGCCTTTTGTACCACTTGATTTGGCATTCCGGCCATTTTTGCGACATGGATACCGAAACTGTGCTCGCTTCCGCCAGCGACCAACTTTCTTAAAAACAATACATTGTCTTTCAGTTCTTTGACTGAGACATTATAGTTTTTGATACGGCCAAAGGCATTGGTCATTTCATTGAGTTCATGATAATGGGTGGCAAACAAGGTTTTCGCCTTAGCGGGATGTTCGTGTAAGTATTCAGCTATCGCCCAAGCGATTGAAATACCGTCATACGTGCTGGTACCTCGCCCAATTTCATCTAATAAGACCAGGCTGCGCTCTGAGAGGTTATTTAAAATAGATGCCGTTTCGTTCATTTCTACCATAAAGGTTGATTCGCCCATAGAAATATTGTCACTGGCACCAACGCGGGTGAATATCTTATCGACTACCCCAATTTTAGCCGAACCTGCCGGAACAAAACTTCCCATCTGTGCCAGTAATACGATTAAAGCGGTCTGTCGCAATATGGCAGACTTACCACTCATATTGGGCCCAGTGATCATAATGATCTGTTGGCCTTCACGATCCAGAAGCACATCATTGGCAATATAGCTTTCGCCTAGGGGCAATTGTTTTTCAATAACAGGGTGTCGCCCATCTTTGATTTCGAGATGGGTGCCCTCATTCATTTCCGGCAATACGTAATTATGGTCTTTGGCCAATTGGGCAAAACCACAAAGGCAGTCTAACTGTGCAATCAATTGTGCATTTTGCTGTACCTCGGTGATATGCGCCTGCATCCAGACCAATAATTGCTCGAACAATTGTTGTTCCAAATTAAAGATACGCTCTTCGGCACCGAGTATTTTGGCCTCATACTCTTTAAGTTCTTCGGTAATGTAGCGCTCGGCACTTACCAAGGTCTGTTTACGGATCCAAGTTTCGGGTACTTTGTCCTTATGGGTGTTGCGTACTTCAATATAATAACCGAAAACGTTGTTGGAAGCTATTTTTAGTGAAGTGATGCCCGTTGCCTCGGTCTCACGTTGTAGCATCTTGTCCAGGTAATCCTTACCGGAAAAAGCAAGATGGCGCAAGTCATCCAATTCTTTGGAATAGCCACTGGCAATGGTGCTACCCTTTGCGATATTTACAGGGGCTTCTTCATTGACCATCTGCTTGATCTTGTCGCGTAACGTATCGCAAGCGTTTAGATCGGCCCCTAGTTGTTTCAATGCATGGTTCGCGCTTGCTATCGCCAATTGCTTGATGGGTATCACGGCTTCCAAGGAGTTTTTGAGATGGACGACCTCTCTCGGATTGATTTTGCCCGTGGCCACTTTAGAGATCAAACGCTCCAAATCGCCCATTTGCTTGATCCAGTGCTGAACCTTTTGTAAAATGGATTCTTCTTGGTTCAAATAAGCGACCACCTGATGGCGCTGTTCTATTTTTTCCTTGTTTTTGAGCGGAAGGGCCAACCAACGTTTCAATAATCGACCGCCCATAGGCGAAATGGTCTTGTCAATGATCTGAAGCAGGGTGACCGCATTCAAATTGTTTGATTGGTACAATTCTAAATTTCGAATGGTAAAGCGGTCCATCCAAATGTATTCTTCCTCAGCAATACGTTGCAACCTATTGATGTGTTGCAATTGGCGATGTTGGGTTTCTGACAAGTAGTGCAGCACCGCACCGGAGGCAACAATTCCATACTGCAATTGTTGCACGCCAAAACCTTGTAACGTATTCGTTTTGAAATGATTGGTCAGACTCTCATGGGCATAGTCTTCTTGAAAAATCCAATCCTCAAGAAAAAAGGCATGAAGTTGTGTTCCAAAAAAATCTAAAAACTCCTTTTTATGGGTCTTGGAGACCAATACTTCGTTAGGTGCGAAATTTTGTAAAAGTTTATCCATTTGTTCTGAAGAACCTTCAGAAGTAAAGAATTCCCCAGTGGAAATATCCAAGAAAGCGATACCCAGTTTTTTTCGGCCAAAATGGACCGCCGCCAAAAAGTTATTGGTCTTCGCATTCAAAATATCGTCATTAAGTGCCACACCAGGGGTCACCAGTTCCGTAACACCGCGCTTAACGATACTTTTGGTCTGCTTCGGGTCTTCCAATTGGTCGCATATGGCGACCCGTTGCCCCGCCTTTACCAATTTTGGTAAATAGGTGTTCAACGAATGATGCGGAAAGCCGGCAAGTTCCGTTTTGTCACCACCATTGTTTCGGTGGGTCAAAACAATACCAAGAATCTCGGCGGCCTTAATGGCATCTTCCCCAAATGTCTCGTAAAAATCCCCTACACGAAATAGCAACAACGCATCAGGATGTTTGGTCTTGATGGCATTGTACTGTTTCATTAAAGGGGTTACCTTTTTTATTTTTGATGAACTGGCCAAGTCGAGAAAGTTTAATTTTACCGAAAATAGGAAGTAACCTAAAGTTCTTGAAGTATTGTTGATATTTCAAGGCCAAAAGTGGATAAATATATGCGCAAACTTGCCAATAGTGAATTGGAACGCTTGGATATCGAGAGCTTTAAAAAGGCCAAAAAGACACCGGTAACGGTTGTTTTAGATAATATTAGGAGCCTGAACAACATTGGGTCGGTATTCAGAACTGCTGATGCCTTTCTGATTTCGAAAATATACCTGTGCGGTATCACGGCCAAACCCCCACATAAAGATATTCAGAAGACGGCCCTGGGGGCCACGGATAGCGTTACCTGGGAATATCGTGAAAATACGATGGACGTAGTAAAAGAATTACAGATTGGCGGAGTGAAGGTGTTCTCGGTGGAACAGGTAGAAAATGCCATGATGCTACATGATGTGCAAGTTGCATCGCATGATACCTATGCCGTGGTTTTTGGTAATGAGGTGAAGGGAGTATCCCAAGAAGTGGTCTCTGCCAGTGACGGAGTAATCGAAATTCCCCAATTTGGCACAAAACACTCGTTGAACATTTCGGTAAGTGCCGGTGTGGTACTGTGGGATTTTTGGTCGAAACTTCATCGAAAATAGGCGATAATCCCCGAGGTTTTGAGGCTAATGACCTATTTTCAAACTGTCTCTAAATTGGTGTCACAAAAAAGCCCCAGACTTGTGGTCTAGGGCATAACATATAGTTTGAGTTAGTTAGTTTCTGTATTAGCAGGGTGCTAATAAATAAAAACCATTTGTGATATCCAAATATTTTCTAAAAATTATCTTAATGAAGTATTTCGATAAGTTTAGTTTCGATACGGTCGAGAATAGCCTCATAATCTTCTTTTCTCGCTACAAAATCAAGCGTTTCTAGACTGATCAGTAGGGTGGTTTGTTGTGGGTGACCCTTAATGAAATCGAGGTAACCCCTATTTATTTTGTCTAAATAGTCTGCGCTGATATTCTGTTCATAGTCACGCCCCCGTTTTTTGATATTGCTCAAAAGGCGTTCCGTATTTTGGTATAGATAAACATAAATATCGGGCTTTTTCACTTCTTTGTACATGAAGCCAAATACTTTTCTATAGAGTTCGAATTCTTCTTTTTGCAAGGTGATCTTTGCAAAGATGAGCGATTTAAAAATGTCATAATCACTGACCATGAATTTCTTGAACAGATCAAATTGAGAAGTGTCGTCGGTAAATTGTTGGTAGCGATCGGCGAGAAATGACATTTCCAATGGAAAAGCGTAACGTACACGGTCCTCATAAAATTTAGGCAGAAACGGATTGTCGGCAAAGCGTTCTAAAACCAGTTTGGCATTATAATCTGCAGCTATCATTTTGGTCAGGGTGCTTTTTCCTGCCCCGATATTACCCTCAATCGACAGAAATTGCAGTTTTCCGAATAGGGCCTCACGTGAAGGGTAAAGTCTATGGAGGGTTTTTTTTAAAATATTCTTATCCTGACATTCTTGTAATAGGTTTCGAGTGTCTTTTTTTAAAACCGGATGATAATGTTGCGGGGCAATATCGGCCAGTGGTTTCAGTACAAAATTACGTTCCGTCATCCGAGGGTGCGGAATGGTAAGGCTATCGGTCTGTACGACCTCGTCACCATAATACAAAATATCCAAATCGATACTTCTTGAGGCATACCCTTCTTGGGTCCTTTCCCGACCGAAATCTTTTTCCAATGTAGCAATAAGGTTCAATAGTGCTTCTGGCGACAATGCCGTCTTTATGGAAAAACAGGCATTTAAAAAATTCGCGCCATCAAATCCCACGGCCGGATTCTCATAAACAGTGGACACTTTTTGAACGGGACAGCCACTTCTGTGAAGTTGAAAAATCGCTTTTTGAATAGTTAGAAAACGATTGCCGAGATTGCTTCCTATCGATAGGTATGTTGTATTTTCTTTAACCATGATTGGGGGAACAAAGTAAGTAAAACAAAGTGACAATGGTTATCTTTGCAGCTTTATAAAATTAATTCGATGAAGTTTTTACGAAATCTATTGGCCGCAATTCTTGGCTGTTTAATCGCTTTTGGAATCGTGTTCGCCATGTTTTTCATATTTGCCGCTTTGGTCGGTAGCGCTGATGATGGGGTTCGTGTCAAACCAAATTCGGTATTGGAGTTAAGCTTTTCAGAACCCATAAGCGACTATTTGGGCAAGGATGATTCAGACCCTTTTGCGGCACTCTTCGAAGAGGGCCAAGGGCTTGATGAGATTTTGCATGCCATCGAAGTGGCCAAGAACGATTCAAAAATTAAGGGCATCAGTATAAAAACCAGTTTTTTGTTGGCAGGCATGGCCCAGGCCCAAGAACTGAGAAGGGCGTTACAATCTTTTAAAGAGGCGGGCAAATTCGTGTATTCCTACTCTGATTTTTATACCCAAAAAGACTATTATTTGGCCAGTGTGGCCGATGAGCTCTATTTGAATCCGCAGGGCGGTATGGATTTTAAGGGACTTGCCTCTGAGGTTTTGTACTATAAAGAGCTACAAGAAAAATCTGGGGTGAAGATAGAAGTGATTCGTCATGGTAAGTATAAAAGTGCCGTAGAACCTTTTTTGTCAGATACCATGAGTGATGAGAATCGTTCTCAAATAAAAGAACTGATCACCTCGATATGGACCAGTATGCTCGAGGATATCTCGAAGACAAGAAATATTGATGTGGCAAGATTGAACCTTATCGCCGATACTCTTGGTGGGCGTATGCCAAAATATGCAGTGCAATCCGGTCTGGTGGATGGTAATTTGTATTTCGATGAATACGAAGCTGTTTTGCGTGAAAAAATGCAATTGGAAACCGATGCCAAGATCAATTATGTTTCCTTGACCGATTATGCGACGGTCGCCCGTAAAAAAAACCTCAAATCCGGTACCGAAAAGGTTGCCGTAATCTTTGCGCAGGGTGAAATATTATATGGTGAGGGTAATAAAGAATACATTGGTCAAGGTCTTATCAATAGGGCACTGAAAAAAGCTCGGGATAACGATAATGTCAAAGCCATTGTACTGCGTGTTGACTCCCCCGGCGGAAGTGCCTTGGTCTCTGATATCATCTGGCGCGAAATAGAATTGACCAAACAACTGAAACCGGTAGTGGTCTCCTTTGGAAACGTCGCTGCGTCAGGTGGGTACTATATTGCAGCGGGAGCGGACAAGATTTTTGCAGAGCCTACTACGATTACCGGGTCTATCGGTGTTTTCGGTACCATACCCAATATCAACCAACTTGCCGGTGATATAGGGATTAATGCCGAACAGGTAGGGACCAATAAAAATTCTGTGGACTATTCGTTGTTTGAGCCCATGACGGATACGTTTCGAAATCAGGTTTTAGAAGGTATTGAAAGTACCTATGATACTTTTTTAGAACGTGTTGCCTCAGGCAGGAATATGACCGTGGAAGCGGTAAATGAAATTGCCCAAGGTCGTGTTTGGAGTGGGGTAGATGCGCAACGTTTGGGTCTGGTAGATGAACTTGGTAATTTGAATGATGCCATAGCCGCAGCTGCCGAATTAGCTGAGATGGATGATTATGGCATTCGAAAATACCCAAAATATAAGTCTGATTTCGAGCAGTTAATGGATGATTTGGGAGGTGCTAAAGCCAAAATTGGAGCATCTTTAATCAAAGAAGAACTGGGCGAAGAGGTCTATAACACCTTTAAGGAAGTCAAACAGTTGACTAAGAAAAAAGGTATTCAAACTAGAATGCCCTATACGTTGAACATAAAATAATTTTAAGAACCTATTTCGAATAGGATCTTAGTGGTTTTGCCTCTGCTTGCATGACTCAAAAAGATAAAAGATTCGCATTTCAACTGTACCTCTATCTAGGGGCCTTGTTCATCACCTCATTAGTGGTGTCAAACCTGATCTTTCAGAAGTTTTTCCATTGGAGGCCTTTTGGGGAGGTAACCGTTTTTGGTGCGGACCTGTTTGAGATTTCGGTAGGCATCTTGCCGTACCCCATTACCTTTTTGATTACCGACCTTATCTCTGAGATTTTTGGGAAAAAGAAGGCAAACCAAGTGGTCATTGCCGGTATTTTTGCCTCATTCTTTTCATTGGCTATTGTCTACACCGCTGCAGCAGTGCCCGCCACTGATTGGTCACCGGTTACGAATACGATGTTTTCAGAAGTCTTTGGTAATACCATCGTGGCCGTATTCGCCTCAATGATGGCATATCTATTGGCACAATTCGTTGATATTCAGATTTATCATTTTTGGAAACGTTTGACCAATGGTAAATACCTTTGGTTACGGAACAATTTTTCTACTTTCTCCTCACAGTTTATTGACACCTTCACCGTAGTACTCTTACTGTGCTCTTTTGGGGAAATACCATGGAGCCTATTCTATGGTTTGGTCGTCAGCGGCTTTCTTTTTAAAATTTTTATCGCACTGCTCGACACCCCTTTGCTCTATCTTTTCGTATATCTATTGCGAAGAAGATTTAACTTAAAAATAGGAGAAGAAATACACCTAGATTAAGGGTTTTTCGTTTTTTAGGGGCGTATAAGCCCATGGTTGTTCCGTCGTATCAAAATTTTAGATGAAACGAACTAAACTGTATCGGTAATGAGCAAAGTTTTTTGTGTTTAAACGATTATAATGGCCCTAGATTAAAACGTGTCGAAAATCTTCTAAGAAGACGATGAAGTAATTCTGTTTAGAAAAAATATATGAAAAAGAAAATAGTTAAAATATCGGGAATCGTCATTTTACTCTTGATAGGTGTATTGGTCGCGATACCCTTGTTTTTAGAGGGTAAGATTGCCAAGATCATCAAGAATAAAGTCAATCAAAATATCAATGCCACCCTTGATTTTAAAGAGGCAAATCTGAGTTTGCTAAAAAGTTTCCCGGATGCTTATGTCGATTTAAAAGGGATTTCTTTGGTGACCAACGCCCCGTTTGAAGGCGATACCTTATTTTCTTCGGGCGATTTGGTCTTGGAAATGTCCATCAAGGAATTGTTCAAAGGTGCTGACGAACCCATAGCGGTTAAAAGTTTGGTTCTAAATGACACCAAACTTCATATTATGGTGGATGAAAATGAGAATGTTAATTATGATATCGCCAAGGAGGACGATGCAGCTGCCTCGTCTGGGAACACGGCTTCTGATTCGAATTTTACATTTGACTTGAAATCATACGAAATCAATAATGCTGAGGTCGTTTATGATGATTTTGCCACAGGAATGCATTTAGTGGTGGCTGAAATGAACCATTCCGGAACCGGAGATCTCTCATTGATGGATTCTGAACTGCAGACAAAGACCGATGCGCTTGTCTCATTTGAGTTAGACAGCACCCAATACCTGAACAAGAACAAAGTGGCTTTGGATGCGCTTATCGGTATTGATTTAGATGAGAATAAATATTCATTTTTAGAAAATAAGGCCTTGGTCAATCAACTACCATTGGTCTTTGATGGTTTCGTAAAAGTGAATGAGACCGATCAAGAAGTGGACATCAGTTTTAAAACACCGTCTTCTGATTTCAAGAATTTTTTGGCCGTGATACCTGAAGCGTATTCAAAGAATATTGAAACGGTAACGACCACCGGAAATTTTGAGGTCAATGGTCAGTTCAAAGGTGTGGTGAATGAAACCCATATACCTACCTTCAACATAAAAATAAGATCGGAGAACGCATCGTTCAAATATCCTGATTTGCCCAAAACGGTTAAAAACGTTTTTATCGATACTGAAATCAATAATGATACGGGTATCACCGAAGACACCTATGTGAATATCGATAAATTGTCTTTTCAGATTGATGAAGACCGTTTCAATATCAATGCCAAAATTCGCGAATTAATGGGCAACACCAAAGTGAACGCCCATGCCGATGGAAGCATGAACTTGGCCAATATCGCAAAAGCCTATCCGGTGCCAGCAGGCTTGGATTTATCTGGAATGCTGACTGCAGACGTAACTACGGCTTTTGATATGGCCTCTATAGAGCAGCAGCAATACGAAAAGACGAAAACCAGCGGAAAACTAAGCCTTACCAATTTTAAATACCAATCTGAAGAGCTTAAAAATCCGGTGATGGTCAACGACGCAAAGGTCAGTTTTGATCCCAGCACCGTGCAATTGAATACTTTTGATGGCAAGACGGGGCAAACGGATTTCAAGGCCTCCGGAAAAATCAACAATTTATTGGGCTTTTTATTCAACGATGAAAAAGTGGAAGGTAACTTTCAGTTGAATTCCGATACTTTCGTGTTGAACGATTTCATGGTTGGTGAAACGAATGAAGAAGGTAATGCAAATGAAGGGATATCAAATGCCGAACGTATAAAAATACCCTCGTTTTTAGATTGTATCATTGATGCCAAGGCCAATACGGTGGTCTATGATAATATCAACCTGAAAAATGTCGCTGGACGCTTAAAGATACAAGACGAAACGGCTACCTTAGAAAATTTAAGTTCAGAGGTGTTTGAGGGCAAGCTGCGTTTGAACGGCGCGGTATCGACCAAAAGTGAGATCTCCACCTTTGATATGGCTTTGGGCATGCAAGATTTTAAAATAGCCGAGTCTTTTCAAGCATTGGAATTGTTCAAAGTCTTGGCTCCCGTTGCCAATGCTTTGCAGGGTACATTGAATTCAGATGTCAAACTATCGGGAAACTTGAAAAATGACATGACGCCCAACTTGGCCACGTTAACGGGTAATTTAGTGGGTGAGTTATTGGCGACAAAAGTCAATACGGAACAAGCGCCCGTGTTGAACGCATTGAATAACAACTTGCAGTTTATTGACCTGAACGCCCTCGATTTAAAAAACCTGAAAACGGTGCTGTCCTTCGACAACGGAAAAGTTCAGGTAAAACCCTTTGATTTGAAATATAAGGATATCGGTATCAATGTCTCAGGAAGCCATTCTTTTGACAGGCAATTGCAATATCAGGCGACCCTTGACGTACCGGCCAAATATCTAGGGGATGAGGTAACCGGCCTAATTGCTAAAATAGATGATCAAAACATGGAGAATTTGACCATACCGGTAACTGCGAATATCGACGGGGCCTACAACAGCCCAACTGTCAGTACCGACCTCACTTCGGGGGTTTCCAATTTGACCAAAAAATTGGTGGAGATCCAAAAGCAAAAATTATTGAATAAGGGTAAGGACAAAGCGAACGATTTGATAGGTGGCCTGTTGGGAAATAATCAAAAGGATACCACAACATCCGATTCGTCAAAAAGTAATGCTTCCACACTTATAGGTGGCCTTTTGGGAAAGAAAAAGAAAGATTCCCTAAGTATGGATTCCACAGAAAATAAAGATGCGGTCAAAGAAGCTGCAAAAAGTGTTCTAGGGGGATTGTTGGGAAGGAAAAAGAAGAAAAAAGATACGCTGAATTGATGAAAACGGTCAATGGTGTATCTCTCAAGTTGCCTGCAAGATCTTTGGGCGTACTAAAGTGAAAATTAGCCCATCCCTTTTCAAGAACTGGCTTTTGCTTCATATTCAGCACAATCTAACCGAATCTCTTCTTTTAGTAATGTCGTATGCAACAAATTGCAATAATCCGTTCCATTTTCTTTGGTATGGAATTTACATCCGTAACACGTCCTTTGAACACTTAAAATTCCCCTGCGATTCAATTTGAAGATCAATTGGCTCAAAATATCGAACAAACTTTCCAGTTCGGTTTTTGAAAAATCGTCGATTACCTGTTTTAAGGGATCGGAGAAATCATGGGTTTGGGAAACGATTTCGTTTCCTAAATCGGATAATACCATGGAATACCTTCGGCTATCAGATGCGGAGTACTTTTTCATAATAAGGCCCTTCTTATCTAGAATTCGAACAGCGTCACTTACCGTTGGCTTCGTGACGTTGAATTCTTTGGCCAAGTGGCTCACGTTGCACAAGCTTCGTTCGTGAAAGGCTATGAAAATAAGTATTTGAATTTGTATGGGACTTAACCCGACCAATTTGGCCTTATCCCATAGTAGGATTTTAAAGACTTCAGAAACGCGTTCCAATCCTGCAACGATTTTGCTTGAAATGTCCTTTTCTTGCTGCGCTGGGTTAAATGTACTTTTCTCCATATGATAAAAAAGCCTGTCGAAAATGATTCGACAGGCAAAGTTAGTTATCCTAATCAAACTAATCGCAGTTTTCGATTTCTATAATGAAATATCCCATTTTTTCAATGGATGCGATCATAGCTTCGGTGGCCTGTTCAATGTGGCAGGGACGACATTCATTAGCAGTCAATTGACCAGTTTGAAAGGACTTTTTTTTAAGGTAGTCTTTGCCAAAATTAAAAATGGTCCGTTCATCGGTAACGTGACTCGGCACTAGAATGTCAAAATGCATCAAGTTGCCATCGGCTCTCTGAACATAGGTGTCCCAAACGGCTACCTTCATGGGTTCTTTTTTACTTGGTACGGTAATGATAAATTACCACTTGCCACACTAAAAACCCCATAAACCCCGAGTAAGGGTAAGTTATCATCACTGGTATTCACTTTCATGAATGCCGTTACCCCGTCATACTTAAAGTCTATCTTATGGTTCATACGGTAATCGGGCACGACGACTTTTATGGTATTGCCTTTGGTGGTGACCGGAAAACCTGGCGAGTCCATATACATGGGCATTCCCGGATTGGTTGGGGGCAGCACCACGGTACTGTCGGCCTTTTTGAACTGTTTGACCGAAAGGCCACCTGCAACGCGTTTGTCCTCATGAAGAATGACCCAATGGGGATGCCAAATGACCCCATCGTTATCGAATATTTGGTCATTATTTTCGTCCCATAATGGGGTGTCATCGAAATCTGGATGTGATGTGAGCGCAAGTGCGACAATACCCTCTGTTTGATTGAATCCTACGTCGGTAGGTTGTAAATTGGTCGGGAATACATATCCTAAAACCGGTGCGCCATCAAGCTGGCCGACCTTTGTAGGTATGGTTTTTCCCGCTGTTCCGTTGACATTGATCTTCCAAACAGTGATTCCGAGATTCGCCTCGTGGGTGACACTGACCCCATTGATCTTAAAGTCGTCAGTTTCGTAGTCGCTTTGCTGGGCGCATGATACAATGCTGCCCAAAAGTATGGTCGTGGTAAGTACTATTAATTTTAATTTCATTACAAGTTGTTTTTAGTAGTTCATAATAAATTAGTAATCCTAACTATATATAGTGTAAAAAAAATTAGGCTTTTACATCGGCTATGGAGGCTCCGAAATTAAGGTGTAACGTATTGCCATTTGGGGTTACCAATGCGGGTACGGAATTAACCCCAGCCTTTTCTGCTTCGGCTATTCGTTCTCGATCTTCACCAAGATGTACGATTTCAACCTGTTCGGCTCCAATTAAATTTACGATGTCATGTTCGGCACTGATACAAACTGGGCATCCTGCGTGATAAAAGATTGATTTACTCATTTTATTAAATTTTATAAGTGATAGTGCATTATTGCGCAACAAATATAGTAAGGAATCCTAACTAAAAAAACAAAATTGGAATTTTAAGACAAGATTAACTTCTTTGACCCCTTGTAAAAGTGGTCATTCGGTTTTCTTTTTTTTGTATTTATTGTCCGTTGATAGTGGATGGAATGATGTTATGGTTCGCTTTTGCTTTCTTGCAAAGCGATTTTATCCGGAGGGTCCGATTCGGGTTGCATCTTTTTAGGGATTTAAGGTATGGTTGAAGGATACTTCAAAATCTGATGGAGAATCCTATATCCAACTTGGGATGGATTTTGGCGCCAAGTATACATTGCAACGTAGTTTTAGCGATTAAAGCCCGTTACACAATTACCGCTAACGGTAATATGCATGAGTAGTTGTGGACTTTTCCTGCGGAAAATGTCTGCCTGACTTTAAAGATAATTGATTGCGAGAATTTCCATATCGAAATTCCATCCGCAATTAATTATACACCATGTTGGTATCAGTATTTTTACTTACGTTAGGATTAAAGGACGTTTTCCAAGTCCTGTCTCCCGATTATTGCCATAATCTCAACAACTTCCCCATTTATTCTGTAGAAGATGCTGTCCACTCCACAAACACAACGTCGGTAGTCTTTTTTGATATAGTCAACGGATTCAAATGAATATGGACGTTGGGCTATCATGTCGAAATATTCAAAAAAGGTTTCAAAGTATTTGTCCGCTTGGGCAAGTCCAAATTTTGCTGTTCCGTATTGGTGAATCCTAATCAAGTCGTTTTTAGCTTCGTTGCTCAGCCTGTAATCAGCCATTCAGCAATGCTTTGGACTGTTTCAAAATATCGTCCTTTCCATCATTGGTAAATCCGCTCTTTTCAGCTTTTTCCAATTTTGTCCTTATCCAGTCAATTTTGACTTGCTGTTTTCTTGCCTGTCGCACGAGGTCATTGACCAACTCACTTTTACTGGAATACTCTTGATTGTCAACTTGGGATTTCAACCACTCATCATTGGGTTCAGTGAAAGAAATACTTTGTCTAGCCATTGCAAAGTTGTTTGGTGTAAAAATACACCAAAATCGAATCAACTCCAAATTTCTAATATTGTTGCCAATGGTCCCGTATATAAAAAGTACGTCTGTGTTTACGGGCGAAATCTTTCGGCCGAGTTAAGGTTAGGGAATTTCTAAATACAGTCAAAAATAGGCGGATTTTTAAATATTTTGTTATAAATAGTAGTGTTTTTTAAAATTTGATTTGTCTATCTACTCCTCGCCCTCTTAATCTATTTTTTTGTATTTTTTTCATTTCAACAGCATAGTCTATAAACACTTTCCAGTAGTAACTTTCTTTATTAATTCCTTTCCAAAAGTTTTCGCTATCGTAACAAGCAATAGCGAAATATGAAAACATATAATGAGAAATTTCTTTACGGATTAATTTCGAGTTGGTTGCAATCGCAATTTTTTCATAAAATCCGAGAAAATAATATCTATCATCCTTAGGAATCCTAGATAATTCCTCACTATCACCTTCTAAAAGAGATGAAATTCGAGATAATCTTTTTTCAGTTCTCAAGGTTACTTTATATTTTTCGAATAGTTCAGCTCTTTTCTGTTTTCCCTGTATCCTGTACTCCAAAATTGCTTTAATTAAAGTAGCTAAAGCTATTACACCACCAATGGAAGTTAGAATAATGGTCAAAGCATCTTTATTTGTGCTTAGAAAGGATAATATTTCTTTGATTTGTTCTTCCACTATTATTTACAACAATTGTATACAATCAATACTCATATAGTCACAACACCTATCTTATAGTTATCCCTACATAAAGCCCTTCATTGGCACGTACGTTAAAAACTGTGTTGTCTTCAAAAATAAGGTACTGCCCTTTGATGCCCTTTAGTACGCCAGTATAAGATGGGGTTTTGCCCAAATTTAAGCTCTGTATTTTTTCTGGATATTGCAAAACAGGGAATTTCAATTGTGTCTCTGAGTTGGAGGCAATGAAATAGTCCAAGGTCTCTTCGGGGATATACGCTTTAAGTTTGTCGCGCCATGCGACCAGGTCAACATCTTCAAGGTCATTCTTGAGCATTTTCTGCCAGCTGGTCTTATCACTGACATGGGCCTTCAATGCAACTTCGGTGATACCGGCCAAATAGCGGTTGGGTACTTCAACGATTTCAATGGCCTCATGGGCACCTTGATCGATCCATCGGGTAGGTACCTGTGCTTTTCGGGTGACCCCGACCTTGACATTACTACTATTGGCCAAATACACGATATGGGGCTGTAATTGCATTTGCTTTTCAAAGGCCAGATCACGGTCTTCTTGATCCAAGTGTGCCGTACTCAGCTCTGGTTTCATGATCCATTCCCCGGCCATCGGGGTTTCAAAAAAACATGATTTACAAAAACCCTGACGATAAATAGGACGGTCTTTACCACAATTCAAACATTGGAATTTGATGAATTCAATGGTCAAGTTTTTGTTCAGGGCTTGGTTGAAATTGATAAAATCGTTTTCAAACACCAAAAAGTATTGAATGGGATCGCCCATTTCGGTCTTCATTTTACGTAAGACACCTTCGTATAGCATTGTTTTATTTTCTAAATAATGAATTTGTATTTTAGCTATGGATTGGTCTTTAAATCTAAGGCCGGTAATCAAAAAATTACCAGCTCAAAAACCAAATACCATCCCAAAGATTAAATATACCTAAAATGCCGATACCATTATTCAATTCCATCGCTTCTTGGCTACTGAAAAAACGGTATCATCAAATCGAATTGTTTTTAAAGTACCCCTCAGATGTGCAAGAAGAGGTGTTGCAGCAATTGGTGTCTTTTGCTGCCAGCACCGATATGGGCAGACAACATGGTTTCGAAACCATAAGAACCTACAGGGCATTCGCAGATCAGGTACCCATCACCGATTATGAGACCATTGCCCCTATGATCGAGCGGACCAGAAAGGGAGGGCAGAACCTTTTTTGGCCTACACATATCAAATGGTTTGCCAAAAGTAGTGGTACTACCAATGCCAAAAGCAAGTTCATACCGGTCAGCCCAGAAGCCCTGGAAGACTGTCATTACAAATCGGGCAAAGATTTGTTATGCCTTTATCTGAACAACAATGAAAATTCACAGCTCTTTACAGGAAAAAGCCTTCGTTTGGGCGGTAGCAAAGAATTGTATGAGGATAACGGAACCTTCTTTGGTGACCTGTCGGCAATCTTAATCGATAACATGCCCTTGTGGGCGGAATATAGCAGCACCCCTAGTAGTCGGGTTTCCTTAATGAGTGAGTGGGAATCTAAATTGGAGGCCATTATTGAAGAGAGCATAAAAGAAAATGTGACCAGTTTGGCCGGGGTGCCCTCATGGATGTTGGTATTATTGAACAACGTCATGGAAAGAAGCGGAAAGAACCATCTATTCGAAATTTGGGAAAACCTGGAAGTTTATTTCCATGGTGGGGTCAGTTTTGCACCTTATAGAGAACAGTATAAAAAGCTATTGCCCCGTAAACGGTTCAATTATTATGAGACCTACAACGCTTCCGAGGGCTTTTTTGCCATTCAGGATAGGAACAACTCAGAAGATTTGTTGTTGATGTTGGATTATGGAATTTTTTATGAGTTCATCCCTATGGATGCCTATGGTTCAGAGGCAGAAAAGGCCTTTCCCATTTGGGAGGTGAAAAAAGGGGTGAATTATGCCATAGTGATTACCACGAACGCGGGATTATGGCGTTATAAAATTGGGGATACGGTCCGGTTTACATCGTTGAACCCCTACCGTATCAGAATTACCGGTAGAACCAAGCACCATATCAATGCTTTCGGCGAAGAGCTTATAATCGAAAATGCTGAAGAGGCCCTAAAACAGGTCTGTATCAAGACCGGTGCTGAAATCAAAGAGTATACTGCGGCACCCATATTTATGAAGGATGCCGAGAAGGGAGCGCACGAATGGATTGTCGAGTTTCGAAAACCCCCGCAAGATTTGGGCTATTTTACCGAAGTTTTAGACAATGCCTTAAAAGCGCTCAATTCAGATTATGAGGCCAAACGCTATAATAATAGTACCTTACGCATGCCCCAAGTTCACGTTGCACGTGAAAATCTTTTCTACGATTGGTTGAAAACAAAAAATAAACTGGGGGGTCAGCACAAAATACCAAGGTTGTCTAATGATAGAAGGTATTTGGAAGAATTATTGGCCATGGGCGTTATGGTAAAGCAATTGTGATATCCAAACCCTTTCAAGTACTTCATAAATAGTCGTTGAGCCTAATTCCTTCGATTTACGAAAACGTTTTCGTAAATTTGTGCCACTCATCGAACAAAAACTAAAATTGAACCAATAAATAATGAATTCTACCGTTAAAGACAGAAGTTTGGTTTCAAATAGTTCCCGACTCTTAGTAAATAATTAAATACCTAACCGATTGAAGTTATGGCAGAAAAGCTACTTGTTATCTCAGACATGTGGGGCGTAAAGAAAGGCCTTTGGATTACCTCGTATTTTGGATATTTACAGCAGTATTACGACATTCAATTCTATGACTGTCAACAGTTGGGGAACATTGATGAATTGGTGAATACGAAAGAAAATTTGCATAAGGCTTTTGTTGAGGGTGGTATTGATACCGCGGTCGCACATTTATTGAAGAAAGAAACCGCACCTTGTCACGTATTGGCATTTAGTACGGGTGGCACCATTGCCTGGAAAGCGGGCTTGAAAGGCTTGCCAATGAAATCACTTACCGCAGTTTCGGCAACGCGGGTCCGTTTTGAGACCGAACGCCCAGATTGTACCCTTGATTTGATTTATGGGGAATGCGATGAGTTTAAACCAGGGATGAAATGGGCCAAGCAGATTGGTGCTGATTTAAACGTTATTCCGAATTTCGGGCATGAACTCTATTCTGACGAGAAGATAATCTCAGAAGTTTGCATGAACTTATTGAACAAAGTGATCAAAAAAGCCGTTTGATGATATAATCATCAGTGCCCTGTGGCATATCATCATTCTCCAATCTGACGATATGAGCCCAAAAAAGTGTCAAGACGGTAAATGATTTAGGTATTGAAATTGTGTTCTAGTTATCTTTTGTAGACCAACTTACTTAAGTTGGCGCCTCCTGAGGCAAAAAGCCGTAATATATAGACGCCTGGCCTTAAGGTCTCTAATGGAACGAACTGCTGTGATTCGGTAATCGTTCTTTGAAGTATCAGTTTGCCGTCAATTCCATATAACCCCAATTGCACTTCTTGGTTCGAAAAGTCACCCGTATACACCGTTATGCCATTTTCGATAGGGTTTGGCAGGGTAATAAATGGGGTAGAGGTGAGAAATATAAGGTCCGTTTCTTCTGAAACATAAGAACGGCCATCACGGAGCATCACACGCACACGATATTGATTAAGGCCCTGCTCGGGCTCGGTATCCAAAAAAATCGGGGTTAGTGTGGTTACTCCGGTAAGTTCATCGATAGTGGTAAACACCCCTTCTGTCTTTCGTTCTATATTTACCGAAACGACGTCATGAAGGCTCGAAAGGGAAATGGATAGCAGTCCACCCACCCCATCTTCAGAAGGTGTGGCAATGACCACGGTTTGATAACATCCAGCCTCAAAGGCCCTATAATCGATGGTTTGCGCGCGAACCCCTTCACGTCCCGTATCCAATAAGGGCGTTACGGCAAAATAAGGGGAAGTTATCACTGATTTATCGGTGATATATGTAGTGTCGCTTACCATAGCTATCGGCTGCATACTGGTATCCTCTAAGTTATAGACCGTATATGCTGAGACCCCAGGTTGTGGGTTCCAATTTAGTTCGATGGTATCTTCACAATCAAGCGACGTTTTCGTGGCAGTGGTCTGTGAGATGACAAAGGGATCGGATAAAAAAGCGGTTCCTGCGATATCCATTTTTAAGATTCCGGTTCCCGTGACATCTTCTGGTGCAGGCCAGAGATAAAACCCATCTTTTAACGCGACATTTTCTGAAATGATCTGCCAAGTATCGCCAAGGTCATAGCTAATGGAAAGGCTTCCCTCATTTTGATCAAAACTGCTGTCCCATCGAAAATAGCTCGCCGTTTCCCCATCATAGGGAAAATTGTCATTGGCGAGGGGATAGCTCCAACGAAAACTATCCGTAAGCTGCCAATTGTAGGCAATGGAAAATTCTTGGGTGTTGGACCTAAGATCAAAATCGTCGACCTGTAAGACCAAAATGCCCTCGGGAGGATTCTCGACCAAGACCTGTTCGACATTGTTCAAGCGATCCATTCCTTTTTGTGCTGGAGCTTCTAGGGCAGTGCTGTTCGGGGTGGTATCTAAGACCCAAGGAAGATGTTCGCTTCCTCCAGGATCGATTACCCGAAGGTCAAGGTCGTTTACCAGTGCTTTGTTACTATTGATTTCGGCCGGGGGATCGGTCCATACCAAGGTTGCTTGAAATGTTTTCACATTAGGGGGAAGGGGTATTTCAAAGGTTTTGGTCTGGCCTTGAGCGATAGTATCAGTTAGAAATTGTCCATTTTTTAGACTTTGTACGGCTTTAAGGGCATTGATAGATCCATAGCCTGAGCGATAATCGGGACCTTGACTGGACACATCGTCTGCAGTGTTGATCAAAAGTGCTTTTAAAAGTGCTGCCGATGCATTGGTTCTGTAGGTTTCTTGATAGGCCTGCAGCAGCAAGGTGGCTATGCCAGAAGTTAGGGCCGTTGCATTAGAGGTGCCGACAATGCTGTATCCTATCAATTCTGGTTTGATTCTTCCGTCATAGGTAGGTCCTCTTGAGGAAAATTCCTGTACCTTTTTTTCCTCATCCATAGCTCCAACGACCAAGGTATTCTTGGCCATTTTGAAATTTCCCGTAAGATTACCGTATGTCGCAATATTTGCATAGGGGCCATCTGTCGGGGTCTGTTCACCTGCATTGCCCGATGAAAAAATATGGAGCTCTTCGGTATTGTCGGCAATTTGCGCATCATAGGCCTCGGCGAGGGTGCCGTAAAAGTTCTCACTGATGGTACCGTAAGAATGGTTTTGGATGAAAACTTGTAGGTCGGATAGATTTGAGGCACCATCTGGGGATAAGTTTAGAAAATCGGAACTCTGTAGCTGAGCTGCCGGAGCAATCCCCTTACTCTTTATGGAGGAGTTTCCGAGGCCGGCGATAATGGTGGCCATATCGGTTGCATGATTGTCCTCGATGTTGGGCAGCAGCGGAGAACCAATCAACTTTCCCAATAAATCAATATCGCTTTCTCGAAATTTATTGTCCTTGACGGAGATAGCAATGCCAGTACCATTAAGTTCCGGATACGCAGTGTAAATAGGATTGACGGTGTTTATGGACGGATTTAGGTCAAGAACGACACCTTCTTGCACAGGTACCGTTGCCTCAAGGCCTAAATACCGCACTTCAGCCCTAGCCAACAATTGATTTTTAAATTTTGAAAGTTCTCCCGTAAAGTAGATGGTATTCTGCGCCGATCGGATAATCTCTACATCGTGCAGGGATTGCAGAAATTGAAGTGTTTGCGATGGATGTGACGAGTGTACAGCGAAGGACGATTTTTCCTTTACTGTGTTGGTCAATAGCTTTTCGGCGAGTTTCCACTGGTCATTGGCCCTAACCATTTTCATTTTCCTTACTGTGTCTATGGCCGAAACCGTAGTGGCTATGATGGCATGGTAGTCATCCAATAGCCGAAGTAATTCAATATTCTTTTTGTGTAGATCGCTACGTTTAAAAGGTTGGTCAAAACGAACCAGAAAGGCTTCATTGGCAGGCCTTTTTTGCAATTGGTCATGCGCCCCTGATTCCGCCAGCGCATAAATACCCCATTTTTTATCAAATTCCACCTGTGCGATGAGCAGCTGCGCGAACAATAGAAAAAAAAAGGACAACGGCTTTCGCATTGCAGTAGGGTTTCTATTTGAATAGTATTGATTTCAAGGTATCTGATCGGTAACCGTTCCTTTTAAGAAGGGATGTATTGCCCACCCCTTACTTCTTGTTCATCAAAAAAAACCTCACCAAATTTTCAATAGAAAAAGAAGGGTCATGGTATTTTTTCGAAATATCGAACTGTACTGATTTAAAATGCATTATCATAAAAGTATTTTATTTCGAATGAAACCCCATTGTGTTCCTCATTTTTTCGACGAAAAACACTTATTTTTTTCGTGGGAATTTTAAGTGAATACCTTCTTTTTGTCTTTTTTCAAAATATAAAAAAGCGTGCATTTCGTCGAATTTTTCTTACAACAGTGTTTTTTGTCGGTAAAAGTTGATACTTTAACGATGATGAAATTTAGTGCACAAAATTCCATTACTATTAATTAATTAACACAAACAATAAAAAAGAATGAAAAATTTACGAAATTTTATGAAATTATTTGCGGTTTCCTCATTGCTTCTGACCACTTCGTGTGAAACGGAGGACTTGGCAACGGAAACGGCCACCCCCGAGACCGTAAGCAATGATTTGAAGGTAAAATTAGATGGGTTTTTTCTAAATGCCGATGCTGCGGAACCTTTTGTAAACCAATATCCTGATGGTAGTTCGCAAGAGGGTATTTTGGTTGAGGATTTGTTTTTTAGCACGGAGCAGATACAAGCCATGGATGATCTTAAAGGTGGAGATGTTGAGATTTGGAGTGAGCAATACCGAACCAATAATTTGGTAAGTCAACCAAGAACCATTAGTGTTATAGGATACACTGGTGGTCAGTTTGCCCTTAGTAGTAGGGGTAGAACAGGTCTACAGTGGGCCATAAATAATTACAATAGATTGAACCTTGATATTCAATTCAGTCTTCGTTTTGCCGCATCGACCAATGCCGATATGGTCATTTATGATAATTCGGTGAATAATCCAGGTCGCTCTGGGGGATCTGCCGGTTTTCCCTCCGGCGGCAATCCGAATAAGTTTATCCAAATTTATGGCTTGGCCAATAGCTCCAATAATGTGAACGAACATGTGATTACCCACGAGATGGGTCACTCCATAGGCTTCCGTCATACCGATTATTTCAGTCGTCAAAGCTGTGGTGATAACGTAAATGAAGGTTCAGCGGGTGTGGGTGCGATTCAAATACCTGGAACGCCATCTGGTTTTGACCCGAATTCCATCATGCTGGCCTGTTTTAACAATAATGTCAATGGCGAGTTCAACAACAATGATATCACGGCATTGCGCTTTCTTTATTAAGGTAATGTCATAAATTCAGGAAATGGAAAGGGACCTGAAATGGTCCCTTTCTTATATCATAACCGTCCATCGTGCTATATTGGAACGGAAACAAAGCGATTTTTATTACGAGACCGCTTTTAACTTTTTGATGGTTTCATAAGATAATTTATCTTCTGCATATGCCTTAGAAACCTTGAATTCTTTATCCTCACTACTTGGTAAGGTAAACATGGCATCGGTAAAGATGGCCTCACACAAAGATCGCAGCCCCCTGGCCCCAAGCTTGTATTCGACAGCTTTATCCACGATATAGTTCAATGCCTGATCCGTAATGCTGAACGTAATATCATCCATGGCAAACAGTTTTTCATATTGTTTGATGATGGCATTTTTTGGTTCGGTAAGAATGGCGCGAAGCGTTTTTCTATCCAACGGATTCATATGGGTAAGCACTGGAAGCCTACCGATAATCTCAGGAATCAAACCAAATTCTTTTAAATCCTTAGGGATGATGTATTGTAGGATATTTTCATTATCAAGGCGATCTTCAGCTTTTGAGGCACTATACCCCACGGCTTGCATGTTCAATCTTTTGGTTATCATCCTCTCAATACCATCAAAGGCCCCACCGGCCACAAAAAGGATATTTTCGGTATTGACCTCTATGAACTTTTGATCGGGATGTTTTCTACCCCCCTTCGGTGGTACGTTGACTACCGTGCCTTCCAAAAGTTTTAAAAGCCCTTGTTGTACCCCTTCTCCTGAAACATCCCTTGTAATGGAAGGGTTGTCACTTTTGCGGGCTATCTTATCGATTTCATCTATAAAAACGATACCCCTTTCCGCTTTTTCGAGATTGTAATCCGCGGCCTGAAGTAATCTGGTCAAAATACTTTCCACATCTTCACCTACATAGCCGGCTTCAGTCAATACTGTGGCATCGACAATGGCCAACGGTACGTTGAGCATTCGTGCGATGGTTTTCGCCATCAAGGTTTTTCCTGTACCGGTCTGCCCGACCATGATGATATTACTTTTTTGGATCTCTATATCATCATCTTTGCCCTTAACCTGCAAAAGTCTTTTGTAATGGTTATAGACGGCTACCGAGAGTACTTTCTTGGTTCGCTCTTGACCTATGATAAACGTATCCAGAAAATCTTTTATTTCCAACGGTTTTTTCAAGACCAATTCTGAAGAAAGATCGTTACTTTTTGATTGCTTCGATTCTTCGGCAACGATGCTGTGCGCCTGTTCTATACAACGGTCACAAATATGTGCATCCAAACCCGCTATCAAAAGATTGGTCTCTGGCTTTTTTCTTCCGCAAAAGGAACATTCTAAATTTTCTTTGGCCATAAAAGCTTTTAAATTTCTTCAATATACAAACGGAAAAAAAGAACTTTTCTTTTTAAAGCAACAAGATTATCGTTTCTCCCCCTTGGTTAGACGTAGCTAAGGGCGATCCCTTACCAAGATTTCATCAATCATGCCGTATTCTTTGGCTTCTTGGGCTTTCATCCAATAATCGCGATCACTATCATCATGAACTTTGTCAAAAGTCTGTCCAGAATGATTGGCAATAATGGCATAAAGCTCTTCTTTCAGTTTTAAAATTTCCTTAGCAGTGATTTCAATATCGCTAGCTTGTCCTTGCGCACCCCCCATAGGCTGGTGAATCATGACCCGTGAATGGGTCAGACCGCTTCGCTTGCCCTTTTGGCCGGCACATAATAGTACGGCACCCATTGATGCCGCCATTCCTGTACAGATGGTCGCAACATCGGGTTTAATGAACTGCATCGTATCATAAATACCCAAACCTGCATAAACACTTCCACCAGGTGAATTGATGTAGATTGAAATATCTTTTGAAGCATCGGTACTTTCTAAAAATAGCAATTGGGCCTGCACGATATTCGCTACTTGATCATTGATACCGGTACCTAAAAAAATGATGCGATCCATCATCAATCTAGAGAACACATCGAACACGGCGATGTTCATCTGTCGTTCTTCAATGATATTGGGGGTCAAATTAACAGGGTACATACTACTTACGATTTGGTCGTAGTACATACTATTGATACCTTGATGCTGAGTGGCGTATTTTTTAAACTCTTTTCCGTAATCCATAGGATTTTTTAGCTGTTTTTTTAAACAAAAAAGGTTCTGGAATTCGAAATTCCAGAACCGTAAAGATACATATTATTTGGTACGCTATCCGTAAACCTCTTTTACAAAGTTCTCATAACTGATTTCCTTTACCTTTAAATTTGCCTTCTCTTTATAGAGGTTAAGCAGTTTTTGGCTCATCAATTGTTCAGACATTCGTTTCACCTCATCTTGATTGCCCATCACCCGTGCCGCTATGTTTTCAAGTTCTTCCTCTTGGGGATCCAAATGACCGTATTGGGCCATTTGTGATTTGATGAAACCTTTGGCGAATTCCTTCAATTCATCAAATTGGACTTGCAGATCATTTTCGTTAATCAGTTTTCCCTCAATAAGTTGGTAGCGCAATCCTTTTTCAGATTTTTCAAACTCTTCTTTGGCCTCATCTTCACTTAACGGGTTCTCCCCACTGACCTGTATCCATTTTTGAAGAAAATCGGTTGGCAGGTCGAACTTGGTATCAGCGATCAATTTCTCGGTAATATCATTGAGTAATTTTTGATCGGCCTGTTGCTCAAACTGCTTCTCTGAATCTTCCTTGATCTTATCCTTTAATTCTTTTTCAGAAGTTACGGTATCTTTTCCAAAAAGTTTGTCAAAAAGTTCTTGGTCTAATTTGGCCGGTTGCCGCTCATTGATTTCCTCGATAGTGAAATCAACTTCGATATTCAATTTCTCGGCTTTTTCCTTATCCAAGCCCAAAGCTGCAGAAAGCAGGTAATCTTCTTTGAAAAGCCCTTTTGTTTTTAAAGAAACGGTTTCACCGACTTTTTTACCAACCAGACTTTCTATGGCCTTTTTACTTTTTATTTTGTCGAGCTCTACGGTCGTCTTATGGTCTATTTCCTCATCTTCGTTCTTAAACGTACCACTGACTTCATAATTTTTTGCCACTTCGGTCTTCGAAACGATTTTACCGTATTGTTTTTGAATACGTTCAACTTGCTCGTCTACCATCTTTTTGTCTGCAACGATTTTGTATTGGGTAATGGCCTTTTTCGTTTTCAACTGCACATCGAAGGCGGGTGCCAATCCCAATTCAAATTCAAAGGCAAGTTCATCGGCATCCCAATTAAAACTTTCTTGTTGTTTTGGTAGTGGATTTCCGAGAACGTCCAGTTTTTCTTCGGTAAGGTATTTGTTCAGATTGTCTTGAAGCAGTTTGTTTACCTCATCTACCAATACCGCTTTACCATATTGTTTTTTGATCAGGCCCATAGGTACTTGGCCTTTTCTAAAGCCTGGTATGTTAGCTTGTTTTCTGTAATCTTTTAAAATAGTGTCAACCTTTTCTTTATAGTCATCTTTGGTGATGGCTACTTTTACAACGGCATTAAGGTCGTCAATCTGTTCTTTTGTAATATTCATCTATACTTGATTTGCTTTGCTCAAAAACGGGAGGCAAAAATACTATATTTTCCATTGCTCGACAACTTTTTAATTAGTTGTAAATCAATTGAAAAACTTACTTCTTTTTATCTTCTTTTAAGATGGAAAATAAAATGGATTGTAAAAAGGACAATAGCAGGCTGAAAACAATGGCCCACAATACACTTTGCACCTCAAAACCTGTAACAAAATAGTCTGCAAGTAATATGATTATCGCATTGATAACCAGTAGAAAAAGCCCAAAAGTCACTAAGGTTACGGGTAAAGTTAGAATGACCAAAACTGGCTTGACCAAAAAATTCAAAAGGCCTAAGACCAAGGCGACAACGATTGCGGTAACATAAGAATCCACCCCTATACCAGGTAGTAATTTTGCCAATAGTACTACGGCCAATGCACTTAAAAGAATTCTTAGAATGAACTTCATCAATTTTTTTTTGAAAGAAAAAGGCATCGTTAAAACGATGCCTTTAAGATACTAATTTTAATTTTTTATTATTGAAGATATAATCCAGTAAATTCAAGTGGATTGACACCGGGTAGGTTAGAACCGTATTTGGCATTGATGGCTTCTACAAAGGCATTGGCCAAAATGGCGTAACCCCTTGGTGATGGATGAACACCGTCGAGGGAAAAACCACCTCCAGTACCGAAATCAGCATTAACTACACTACCGTCGGCCAAGGTGAATCCAGACACGCCTAATTCTATTAAAAGGGAATTGGCATCAACAATCGCAATATCGAATTGTGATGCAAGTCCTGCAATTGCTTCGTTGTAAGCGAGTACGGTAGCATTGACCTCCGCCTGTTCAGCAGGGGTAAGCACCCATCTGTCCTCCAAGGGAAAAGTAATTCCATTAACCGCCAGCTGTCCGGCTTGTTCTGCGGGCAATCCAAGTTGTTGCAATGTTGCGAACGCATCGGTATTCAGTTGGGCAATTGCCGTTTGACTCGTGAGAACCAACAAATCATCCGCTGTTGCCTGTCGGGCTTGTCCGTAAAGAAAGCCAAGTACGGCAGCTGTGCCGGCATCGGTGCCAACGGCTTGTAGGGTTTGTGTAATTTGTACTGAGAGATCGGCAAGGCTTTCATCCTTTATGATAACTGCACTTGCTGCGTCCGTAGCGAATTCAATCCGTCTTTCTGGCACTTGAAGGGCGTCGAAGACTTGGTTCAATCCAGCAAATTGTGCATTCAATGTTGCTATTTGTGGTCCAAAATCAGGATTTGTCGGGTCTAGCGGATTAAAAGGCACTGTTGTTAAAAATGGTATTGTACTTACATCAGGAATATTGGCAATCACCCCTTTGGCGCCATTGGCCGTCAATGTCTGTAAAATGGCCTGGATTGATCCAGCCACCACGTTGGGATCGGAAATATCACTACCACCGTAGGTGCTTGGGTCTAGATTGCCCAATTGGTTCACGCCATCCCCACCGGCAGTGGCGTAGCCAAGAATATCATTGTTCCCAATCCATAAAGTGAAAAAGCTTGGGTTCTGTGCAGCTGCATCGGCCAGTATCGTAGTATTCGGACTAGAGGCAAATCGTGCAAAATATGGATTTGCCAGCCCGGCCGCAACACCGGCAACATTACCATAGCCAGGTGCAAGAAGATGAAAACTTTTAGCCCCAGGAACCCCCATATTATTGAAAGAACCAGAAAGTACATTTGAGATTTCAGTGGTTCCCTGACCTTGTACGGGAACAGGTGCCGGTGAACCGCTTGCAAAAGATAGGATAAGACGGTTACCCAAAATCTGTTGGCCGCCCAAAGTAGCCCCACCTAAATTATCGGCCATAAAAGGAATATTGAATTCACCACCGCCGGCAAGTGCAAAATTAGAGGCCAACATGTTTGGAAAGGAGGCTGTTTGGCCATCTACAAAAAGGGCCGCGTCTGAGAACCCTGCAGTTAGCGAGTTGCCTAGGGAAACATAATTGGAAAAATCTGCGGTACCACTGGTGAAGACTACAGGCTCTTCGTTCATCATTTCGTCATCTACGATGGGGTCGTCATCAGAACAGGAGACTACAAACAGTCCTAAAAAGCCTGTTAGGGCGAGGAACTTTTTCATATTAAAATTAATTTGAGTTAGTTTAATTTCATCTACACGGTATTGCCAAAACTAGAAGAAAATTACCATACAAGCAATAAATGCGGCAAAAAAATTATGCATGCATAATAAATAGAGGTGAAATTTAGGAATTCAAAAATTCCATTGTTTTAGAGAAAAAAGCTTTTGGGTTTTCGGCATGCAACCAATGACCGGCATTTGCGATTGTTTCAAGGGAAGCTTTCGGGAAATGCCTTTTTATATGCCCAAAGTCATTAAGAAGTATGTATTCTGACCTACTACCCCTTAAAAACAAGGTGTCTCCTTCATAAGAATCCATGGCATCGATAGTAGCCCCGATTTCTTCCATTTTATCTTTTAAAACGGCAAGGTTGAAGCGTAGGGCAAGTTTGTTTTTCTCTTTCCAATACAGGTTTTTCAATAGAAACTGACGTATGCCAAAATCGGTCAAATACTTACTCAATTGTTCGTCTGTTTCCTTGCGGCTTGATAAGGTTCCAAAATCAAAGTTCAAGAGGGCATTGATAATCCCTTGATGGTGTGGGGGATAGAATTTCGGTGCGATATCGGCAATGATGAGTTTTGATACCTTATCGGGGTAACTACAGGCGAATTGCATGGCCGTCTTACCGCCCATGGAGTGCCCTAAGATAGCCGCTTCAGGTATTTGGTGGAAGGTCATATAGGTATTGACGTCCCCGGCCAGAAATTGATAATCAAAGTCTGGTGAATGAAAGCTCTTACCATGGTTGCGTTGGTCGATCAGGTGTACTTGATACCCCTTTTCAGTATATTGGTTACCTAGTGTTTTCCAATTATCGGACATACCAAGGAACCCATGGAGAATGAGTAGTGGGCGACCGTGTCCTAAAATTTTTGAATGCAGTACTTCCATTAACCTAAACGATGTAAATACATATTGACAACATTTTCGAGTCCTAAATAGAGTGATTCACATATCAGGGCGTGTCCTATGGAGACCTCTAAAAGGTCGGGTATACGATCACTGAAATATTTGATATTGTCAAGACTTAGGTCATGGCCCGCATTGACGCCTAAATCCATTTCCCTTGCTTTGTTCGCTGCGGTGATAAAGGGTTGGATGGCTTCGGACCTTTTCTCAAAATAATGCTGTGCAAAACTTTCGGTGTAGAGTTCTATCCTATCGGTTCCGGTATATGCCGCCCCCTCTACCATTGCCACATCTGGATCTACAAAAATCGAGGTGCGGATTCCGTTCGATTTAAAAGTTTGGATGGTTTCCTTCAGAAAGGCCTTATGTTTTATCGTATCCCATCCCGAGTTTGAGGTAATGGCATCTTCTGCATCGGGCACCAGGGTTACCTGGGTCGGTTTAACTTCAAGTACCAAATCGATAAATTTAGGTATGGGATTTCCCTCGATATTGAATTCGGTGCTTACCACGCCCTTCAAATCGCGTGCATCTTGATAACGGATATGTCGTTCGTCAGGCCTAGGATGAATCGTTATTCCTTGTGCGCCAAAAGCCTCAATATCCTTGGTTGCTTTTATAAGGTCGGGTACATTACCACCCCGTGAGTTCCGTAAGGTGGCCAGTTTATTAATATTGACGCTTAGTTTTGTCATGGTATTTTTACGCTAATTTCCCAAAAATACAAATTAGGCACGCCTTTTGCGCTATATAAATTCGTATTTTGCACAAGATATCAGAACTATGCAGATCCAAAATCAAATCATAAAAACACTACCGGTTTTTGAAGTCAAGGAGACGTTGAAAAAGCCCATGGTATTTTTCGAAGAGACCACGTTCTCCCATGTCGCCGTCGTTGAAGATGGTATTTTCATCGGGCTTCTCTCTGAGGATGACCATGATTGTTTTGAGGCAAAAAAGAAAATTGATGGGTTTAGGTATGATTTGGAATCTTTTCATGTAACTCCGGAAACGTCGTGGTTGGACGTGTTGGAAAAATTTGCCCGAAACGAGGCCAACATCCTACCCATTTTAGATGACGCCAATAGGGTCATGGGGTATTATGACCTTAATGATATCGTTTCCGTATTCATAGGAACCCCATTTTTTACCGAACCAGGGGGTATTTTAGTGGTCTCAAAAGGTATAAAGGATTATTCCTTTAGTGAGATAGCCCAGATCGTAGAGAGCAATAACAACAAATTACTGGGTGCTTTCATTACCGAAAGTTTCAATGATATCGTACAAGTGACCCTTAAAATAAATGCATCTAATTTAAATGAGGTAATACAGACCTTTAGAAGGTACAATTACACGATTTTATTTGGTAATAACGATGATCAGTTTTTAGAAGACTTGAAGCAACGCTCCGATTACCTTAAAAAGTATTTGAATGTTTAGCGGTTCTAAAACAATCCTTTTCTTGGTGTCAAAAATTCTGTTGGTTTAAAATTAAATAGGAACAAATGAAAGTTGCCGTCTATGGTCAATCTTTTCAAGACCATGATATTGTTTGTGTTTACGAGCTTTTGGATGAATTGGAAAAGGTGGGGGCCGAAGTGGTCTTAGAAGAGTCGTTCATGGAATTCATGACCGAAAAGGAAAAAGTGTACCCAACCTTTTCAAACTCATATGGTTTAGATGGTTCTTTTGATATGTTCGTAAGTTTCGGGGGTGATGGTACCATGCTAAGGGCAGTTACCTATGTCAAAGATTTGGGGATTCCCATCGTTGGTGTGAATACCGGGCGATTGGGCTTTTTGTCCACTTTCAAAAAAGAAGACGTTCGTAAAGTGGTAACCGAGTTTGTGGCAGGGGCGTACCATATTGAAGAGCGAAGTTTGGTTGAAATATGTTTGGATAATGGTTTTAGTGAGATCGATGATATGAATTTCGCACTCAACGAAATTACCGTAAGCAGAAAAGATACTACTTCCATGATTACGGTTGAAACCTATTTAAACGAAGAATACCTGACCTCTTACTGGGCAGATGGTTTAATTGTGTCTACCCCAACAGGATCTACAGGGTATTCACTGAGTTGTGGCGGTCCTGTCATCGCCCCAACTACAAAGTCATTGGTATTGACACCTATAGCCCCCCACAATCTAAATGCGCGTCCCTTTGTGATTTCAGACGATACCAAAATTCGGTTGAAAGTCTCAGGGCGTGAAGAAAATCACTTAGTTTCCCTTGATTCGCGAATAGCCGTAATACCCAATGAAAAAGAGATTGTCATTCAAAAATCAAGTTTCACGGTGAAAATGATCGTGTATAAATCAGAAAGCTTTCTTAAAACACTACGTAATAAATTGTTATGGGGTCAAGACAAACGCAATTGACTTTTTCTAAACAATAAATCAACCTAAATACTGTTTTACAAAGAGAACATAATATGATGCTGTTTGCCGTATGGCAAATTGTTATCTACTACTACGAACCAGTTCTTGTCACCTGATCTTTGTCGAGAATCTGTAAGCTAATAGTAAAGATAACAACCCGCACCGTACCGATAGAAACTAATGGAACATAAACAGATGAGAGTATATATTGTAGCCTTTTTGTTCACAATATATGGTCTGAATGCACAGACTTACGAAATTGGCGTATTTGCCGGAGGAACCAACAATATCGGCGATGTGGGCAGAACAAATTTCATTTTGCCATCGGGGCCTGCCTTTGGTGCTTTGTTCAAATGGAACAAAAGCAAAAGATATGCCTGGCGGGCAAGTATATTCAAGGGCAACTTTACGGCCGATGATTCGAAGAGCAGCATGCCTTCTAGGCAGCAAAGGGGTTACTTTGTTGAAAACTCGGTGTTGGAATACTCTTTGGGTCTTGAATTTAATTTTGTCGAGTATAACCTACATAAGCTCGGGCCGGCATTTACACCTTATTTATATACCGGTGTTACCTATTTCAGATATGATTTTAACTATATTGATGCACAACAAGTTCAGGATATTAACCAAAAAGATGGTAGTTTCGCGATTCCGATGACGGTTGGGGCCAAATATCGTTTAAGTCGTGTGTTGATTTTGGGTGCTGAGATAGGTGCTCGCTATACGTTTACTGATAATCTGGATGCTAGTAATCCTGAAGGTTCCAATTTTGAATCGTTTAGATTTGGTAATATCTTAAGTGATGACTGGTATGTTTTTTCAGGCATCACCTTAACATATACCTTTGGCCGTAAACCGTGCCAAGATTGTTTTGAATGACAAATGAACGACCTAGCAGACATTGATCAAGAAAGAATGCCGCGACATATCGCCATAATTATGGATGGCAACGGTAGGTGGGCCAAACAACGTGGTAAATTAAGGGTTTTTGGTCATCAAAATGGGGTAGACGCAGTTAGAAGAACCGTTGAAAATTGTGCGAAGCACAAGATTGATTACCTAACCCTATACGCTTTCTCCACTGAAAATTGGAATAGACCGAAATTAGAGATACAGACCTTAATGAAGATTTTGGTCACTTCATTGCGAAAAGAACTCAAGACTTTTACAGAGAACAACATTAAACTGAATGCAATAGGCAATATCAATGCCTTGCCCAGAAAAGCGGCCGAAGAGCTTATGGAGGTCATGCAAAAAACACAAAACAATACCGGTATGACCCTTACCTTGGCCTTGAGCTATGGTTCTAGGGAAGAACTCAGAACGGCAATACAGGCCATAAGTACCAAAGTTAAAAATAATATAATTTCAACTGAAGATATTGACGATACGATTATTAATACCCATCTTTACACGCATGACCTGCCAGATGTAGACCTGCTCATTCGAACTAGTGGAGAGCACAGGATAAGCAATTTTTTACTTTGGCAAATAGCGTATGCCGAATTATATTTTATTGACGTATTTTGGCCCGATTTTAGTGAGCAACATTTGGTAGAGGCAATTATCAATTACCAGAATAGAGAACGACGATTTGGAAAAACTAGCGAACAACTCAGTTAAGAGGTTTAAAACAACTACTTCATACCATTTATTTCTACTTTTATTTTTAACGATTTTCAAAGTGTCCTTCTCACAAGAGACTGCCCTTGAATCTGGTGAAAATTATATTTTGGGTGGTTTAGAGGTTACGGGTCTTCAGAGTTACAATGAACAAACCGTAAAAACCTACACCGGATTAAGGATTGGGCAGCCGATAACCGTTCCGGGTGAGGAAATCAGCGCGGTGATCAAAAAACTTTGGAGTCTAGAACTGTTCACTGATGTGGCGATGTATCAAACCAAGATAGAAGGGGATAAGATTTTTCTTGAATTGAATATTCTTGAGCGGCCCACTTTGACGAATGTTACCGTTTACGGTATTAAAAAGCGCAAGGTTCAGGCTATTTTAAACGATACCGATCTTAAAAAAGGAAAGAAGATTACGGAAAGCCTTATCGCGAATACAAAAGCATATCTCGAAAACAAGTATAGAAAGCAAGGCTATCTGAATGCGAAGGCAACCATTGCAACAGCTAAGGATACCGTTGGTGTTAACAGCGAGAGCATGGTCATCAACGTCAAAAAAGGCGATAAGGTAAAGATCAAGGATATCGTTTTTGAAGGTAACGAGAAACTATCAAGCAAGAGGCTTAAAAAGGCCTTGAAAAATACAAAAAAGAAAAAATTCTATCGTTTTTGGAAGAAATCAAAATATATTGAAGACGATTATAAAGAGGATCTTTCCAACCTTATAGATGCTTATGCCGAAAGGGGATATCGCGATGCACGTATTCTCTCTGACACCTTTGTCAAGGTAGATGAGAACAATATCAAACTGGCCCTGAAATTAGAAGAGGGTAATAAGTATTATTTTGGCGACATCAATTTCGTAGGTAATTCAGTATATACCGACCAATTACTTAGCCGTGTTTTGGGCATAAAAAAGGGCGATACCTATAATGGGGTATTATTGAAAGAACGTATCGCCGACGATAGTAAACCCGATGCCAATGACATTACGAACCTATATCAAAATAATGGATATCTTTTTTCCAATATCAACCCTGTTGAAATTGCCGCAGCCAATGATACCATTGATTTTGAAATACGGATTATAGAAGGTAAGGAAACGTTCTTAAACCGGGTTGAGGTAGTAGGTAACGACAAAACGAACGATCATGTCATCTTTAGGGAATTAAGGACCAAGCCTGGACAAAAATACAGCAAGGATAATATCGTTAGGAGTATTCGTGAATTGGGCCAGTTGGGCTTTTTTGACGCGGAACAGATTACACCCGACATTCAAAATCCGGACCCAAACGAAGGTACGGTAGATATAAAGTACAGTTTGGTAGAAGCCGGTTCAAGCCAAATTGAACTTCAAGGCGGCTTTGGAGGGGGCGGATTTATCGGCACCCTGGGGCTCTCATTCAATAATTTTTCGCTACAGAATATATTCAAGGGAGAGGCATATAAGCCGGTACCAATGGGCGATGGTCAAACTTTTGCGCTGCGCTTACAGGCCAGTAGGACATTTAGGGTGTACAGCCTAAATTTTTCAGAACCATGGCTGGGAGGTAAAAAACCGGTAAGATTGAACTTATCGTTCTCTAGAACACAACAATTCAGAACGCAGTTTGATAATCAAGGTAGGATAGATGTCGACAGAGATCAGGGGTTCTCGATAACCGGGGTGACCGCCGGTATCGCCAAAAGGGTGCAATGGCCAGATGATTTCTTTACCATTTCACACGCCGTGGGCTATCAATTGTATGATTTTAATAATTTTAATGCCGGTCTGTTCAATTTTGGAAATGGGTCTTCAAACTCCCTTACCTATACCTTGGGAATTTCAAGAAACTCACAAGGTCCGAGTAGAATTTATCCCACCTCAGGTTCTAACTTTGAAATTACCGCAAAGTTCACTCCTCCCTTTTCTTTATTTACCAACAGGGATTTTAAAGCGATAAGTAACGAGATTGATGAAATCAGCGAGCGCCTCTTTGAGATCGGGGTTAATCCTGCTTCTGTTGAAGAACAGCAAGAGTTTCAAACCTTACAAGGTGATCTTGAAAGACTTGAGGAAGAACGGTTCAAATGGCTTGAATATTATAAAGTCAAGTTTAGGGGGGACTGGTATACGACGTTAGTCGATAAATTGGTACTTAGAACCAACGCCGAGTTTGGTTTTCTAGGTAATTACAACAACGATATCGGCAATGTACCCTTCGAACGCTTTTTTGTTGGTGGTGATGGCCTTGGTAATTTTACCCTTGATGGTAGGGATATTATTCAGCTACGGGGTTATGACAATAGTTCGCTTACCCCATTCAGTGCCAATCCTATTTCTGGTAACCTAGAGCAAGATGGAGGCGTTATTTATAATAAATTCTCGATGGAATTGAGATATCCCTTGACCCTTAAACCTTCAGCATCCATATATGTGCAAAGTTTTCTAGAGGCCGGTAATGCGTTTAACAATTTTACTGATTTTAATCCGTTTCAGTTAAAGAGATCAGCTGGAGTGGGGCTACGTATTTTTATGCCAGCTTTTGGACTTTTGGGAATTGATTTTGGTTATGGCTTCGACGAAGACCTTAGACCACAATCAATAGGTGCCGGCCCAAGCGGATGGCAAACCCACTTCATAATTGGTCAACAGTTTTAATCAAAATGGAATATTTGTCAATTTTTAAATAACTAACTTATTCATTTTAAGTTTTTTATGTATTTTGGCACGATATTTTCTATGTAATTGACGGATTTAGAAATGAAGACAAAAAGCCTAGTATTAAGCATCGTTTTGCTAGTATGTGTAAATGGTTTTGCCCAAAGAGGGGTAAGAATAGGATATGTTGATATGGAATATATTCTTGAAAATGTAGAAGAGTATCGTGACGCTACGACACAATTGAATACCAAAGCCGAGAAGTGGAAAAAAGAGATCGAGCTTAAATTGAGTACCGTCGAGCAAATGAAGAAAGACTTGATGGCCGAGAAAGTATTATTGACCGATGAGTTGATAGCGGAACGTCAAGAAGAGATCCAAATTTTAGAAACAGAGGTTTTTGATTACCAACAAGACCGATTTGGCCCGCAAGGGGATCTGGTACTTCAAAAGAAACTATTGGTACAGCCAATTCAAGACCAGGTTTTCGTTGAGGTACAAAAGATAGGAAAGAATAAAAAGTATGATTTTATTTTCGATAGATCGGCAGATGTCGTAATGTTGTACTCTGAAAAAAGGCATGATATCAGCGACCTGATTTTAAGGGAGATAGCACGAACTAGAAAGGTGAGTAAATCAAACAAGGATAGAAAACTGGCCAATAAGTTGAAAGACTTTCAAGAGCAGGAAGCTGAAGAGAACAAAGAAATAAGTGAAGCCTTAAAAGAACGG
Source organism: Croceitalea sp. MTPC5 (assembly GCF_036985505.1). Classification (NCBI taxonomy): domain Bacteria; kingdom Pseudomonadati; phylum Bacteroidota; class Flavobacteriia; order Flavobacteriales; family Flavobacteriaceae; genus Croceitalea; species Croceitalea sp. MTPC5. The sequence continues at coordinate 304,507 of NZ_BTGQ01000002.1, read as the reverse complement.
CAAGAGAAGGCAAGTTCAGATAAAGAGGTCAGGGCAAAAGCAGCAGCCGATAGAAAAGCCGAACAGCTTCGTTTGCGTGAAGAAAGAAAAAAGGCTTATGAAGAACGTAGAAAAAAGTTGTTGGAAGAACGGGAGGCCAAAAGAAAAGCCAAACAAGACCAACGAAAAAAGGAAACTGAAACTGTTAAGGATTCAACAAATCAATAATAAGAACTAAACACTAAAATTTAACACTCAAATTAAAAGTTAATTAGAATTATGAAAAATGTTAAGAAGATTGTTGTAGCTATCGCGCTTTTTGCGGCAACCACCGGTTTTGTAAATGCGCAAAGTAAAGTTGCCCATATCAATGTAACGGAGCTTTTACAACAAATGCCAGAGATGATTACAGCACAGGCAGAATTGAAGAAATTACAAGAAACCTACAGGGCCGATTTGCAAGGTTCAATGACCGAATTCCAAAATAAGGCTACACAATATCAAAATGAATCTACAGCAAAGTCAAGGGAAGAAAATGAAAAGAGGGCTTTAGAACTGCAAGAAATCCAAAAGAATATTGAAGGGGCAGAGCAAGCAGCATTGCAAGAAATGCAGAAAAAACAAGCGGAGCTTTTTGCACCGATCACCGAAAAAGCCAAAGCTGCCATTGAAAAGGTTGCAGCAGCACAAGGCTTTGATTATGTTCTTGATGCTTCGCAGGGCGGAGGACTGATTGTTTCTAAGGGTAAAGATTTATTACCAGAGGTGAAAGTAGAGCTAGGCTTTTAGAGCATAATTACCGATAAAATAATTAAAGACCGCCCCGTAACACAGGGCGGTTTTTTATAGTTGAATATGAACGGTCCGATTGGCATTTTTGATTCTGGGGTAGGGGGCACCTCTATTTGGAAAGAGGTACACCAAATGCTGCCCAATGAACGGACCATCTATTTGGCAGACAGTAAAAATGCCCCATACGGGGAAAAGCCAAAAGAAGCGATTCTTCAATTGTGTATAAAAAACACGGAATTCTTACTTGGCCAGGGCAGTAAGATCATCGTTGTGGCCTGCAATACGGCAACTACAAATGCTATTGATTATTTGAGGTCAACCTATAAGGTGCCATTTATTGGTATTGAACCCGCGATTAAACCTGCTGCGCTCCACACCAAAACAAAAAGAATAGGTGTCTTGGCAACTAAAGGAACCTTATCTAGTCAGCTTTTTCATAATACCTCAAAACTACATGCCCAAGGAATCCAGATTGTGGAACAAGAAGGCACTGGTTTGGTAGAGTTGATTGAAGCAGGAAAACTGGAATCTGAAGAAATGGGCGACCTGCTTTATGATTACGTAAAACCCATGTTAAAAGCCGATATCGACTGTTTGGTATTGGGGTGCACCCATTATCCGTATCTAATTCCCATACTGCGAGGGCTTCTTCCCGAGACTGTGCAGATTATTGATTCAGGCGAGGCTGTAGCGAGACGGACCAAAGCAATACTTCTTAAAAATAAGCTTCAGAATACGGAAACAGGTTTAAAACGTAAGAACCAGTTTTATTCCAATACCGATAGCACCGTTTTAAAATCTTTGCTGGGTGATGGCAGGCACGAGATTGCTTATTTAGACTTTTAAACTTCCTTACGTTTATAGGTAAGGTAAGAGAAATCAAACTGATGGCGTTCATCTTTCGGGTGGTATTCTTCATTGACCACCTCCCATACCGTCAAATCAATTTTTGGAAAAAAAGTGTCGGCCTCAAATTCTGCATGTATCCTTGTTAACTCTATTTTGGTAGCCAACGACATAGCTTGTTCGTAAATTTGGCCCCCACCAATAATAAATGCTGCATTGTCATTTTCGGTATAGGCAATGGCATCCTTTAAAGAATGTTTCAATACACAATCAAACTTGGCTTTGTAGTTTTTGTCACGGGTAACTACAATGTGTTCACGATTTGGTAGCGCCTTCGGAAAACTTTCCAAGGTTTTTCGACCCATGATAATTTTGTGGCCAGAAGTCAACAGTTTGAATCGTTTAAAGTCATCTGGTAAATGCCAGGGCAGATCATTATCGATACCCAAAGCATTATTTTCACCCGCGGCTGCTATAATGATAAGTTCGGTCACTCCACTTTTTTTTTATTGATTTTTGAAATAGGAAAATCGGTCGCTATCTCTTTTTGTATTTCTGCAATTCGTTGTTTTTGTTTGGCGACCAATTTTTCACGTTGCTTTCTTTCCCACTCCTTCCCCATAAATTGATGCGTGACAAAAACATTGAAAACATGGATTACAAAAAAGAAGGCCCAAGCCGTTATTGCCCAAATAAACCAGTCATATTGTTCTTGGAATTTCAAGATTTTATTAATGAGCACCAAAAAAACACTGCCTATCAAGAAAATCACAAAGTGTGAAAACAATCGCTTTTTCTGTCGCACGCGCTGTTGTGCATTTTCAAGAAGCTCATGTTGTTCTATGTCGACATCACTTTTTGTTTTACGCTTAAAGAACATTTGTAGTTATCTTTAACAACAAAGATAAGAGATTGCCAAGAACACCTTAAGATGCAAAACGAAAGAAAAAAATTTCCTTTGATCAGCCAATGTATTTATGCCAATACGGCCGCTACGGGGCTTCTGTCAGAAGATTTGTTGGAGTGGCGTCAAGAACATGACTTGGATTATTTGATAGGCGGCAGTACGATGAAGATGAAGTCGAATAAAATGCATTCTGAGACTAGAACCGTTATTGGTGGCTTTTTTAACTGTCCGGTGGATAATGTGGCCTTAGTACCCAATTTTACCATTGGTTTAAATCTACTTTTAGAAGGTTTGGATAAAAAGGAAAAGGTTTTGGTGTTAGATGGTGATTACCCTTCACTTACCTGGCCTTTTGAAAGTAGGGGTTTTGAAACCTCGGTCGTTGAAATAACCTCGAACCTTGAAGAACGTATTTATGAGGCTATTAAGGCAAATAATAGTACCGTTTTGGCTTTGAGTATCGTACAATGGCTTGATGGAATGAGAATTGATTTATCCTTTTTAAAGCAATTAAAAGCTGAGTTCCCAGAATTATTGATCATTGCGGACGGAACACAATACCTGGGCACTACCAACTTCGATTTTTCGAATTCGGCATTGGACATTATTGGCGCAAGCGGTTATAAGTGGTTATTGGCCGGCTATGGCAATGGACTGCTTTTGACAAAAGAACATGCACAACAACGTTTTAAGTTATTGGCCAAGGGATACGGTTCTGGGCGAAACACCATTGAATACGAACAGCAACGAACATTTTGTAAGCACTTAGAACCCGGGCACCTCGATTCCTTAAGTTTCGGAAGCCTTCGGTTTTCCCTTGAATATTTGCAGGGTTTAGGGATGGACACTATGGAGGCCAAACTTGACGAATTGTCAGAAAGGGCAAAAATAGGTTTCGCTGAACTAGGGCTTTTAACGGATAAGGTGGTATCAAGAAAACAACACGGTACCATCTTCAATATCGTGGCAAATGATGCAGTTTATAACCTTCTTTTGAAAAATAATATCGTCTGCTCGCAACGAGGCGACGGAATTCGCCTTAGTTTTCACTTTTACAACACGTTAGAGGAAATCGATGCTATCATAAAAATTCTTAAAAAAAAGAATTAATTTAAAGTTTGCCAGAAATTACGACTAATTTTTTAGCAAAGTGAATACTTTATCATCGGTATTTTATCAAAATGATAAATCGTACATAACCTATTGACTGTTAATGCATTTATATATTGCTTTGCTGAGAATTTTAACGTGAAAATTAATTTACCATGGCAATAAAAAAACAATACCTAAAAAGTAAGCCGGTTTGTAAAGTTACCTTTACCGTACCAGCAGAAGAAGCAAAAAAAGTAGCTGTCGTTGGAGATTTCAATAACTGGAACCCAAAAGGTAGCACCCTTAAAAAGTTAAAGAACGGAACCTTCAAAGGCACTATTGAGCTTCCAAAAGAGAATGTTTATGAGTTCCGATACTTGGTCGACAACGACTACGTGAACGAAACAGAAGCTGATCGTTATCAGTGGAATGATTATGCCGGTGCCGAGAACGCCGTTCTTGAGGTATAATGACAAACAATGACCATTGGGGAATTTCTATTCCTCAATGGTTACCCCTTTCCAAAAAGCGATTTTTCCCTTTATATTCCGCGCCAACTCACTGGTTTCAGGGTAAAACCAGGCGGCATCCTTGTTTTCTTTTCCTTCAACATGCAACGTATAATATGAGGCAACACCTTTCCAAGGACAGGTGGTATGCGTTTCACTCGCTTTGAAATATTCTTTTTTGATACTTTCTTCAGGAAAATAATGATTGTTCTCAATAACTACGGTCTCATTGCTTTCAGCAATTACCGTATTGTTCCAAATGGCTTTCATCTTATTCTTTTTTAAATATATAATTCTTATAATAGGCCCGGTCATCACTGAATTGCGCATGTATTTTTAAGCCTGCTTCCTTGGCCAACCAGCCCACTACCTTGTCGTCATATTTTTGTGAAATTTCGGTATGAATGGTTTCCCAGGCATCCAATGTAATGTTAAGTTCCAGCTTTTTTATGTAAACCTCTTGTGCTTGTTTGGCGACCAAGTAACTTTTTGCGGTGCCACTTTCGGGATCGTACACTTCCCAGTGAAGATAGTTGTCCAAATCAAAGTTACCATCAAGTTCTTTATTGATCCTGGTCAAGACATTCTTGTTGAACGCTTCGGTAATGCCACTATCGTCATTGTAGGCATTCAATACGGTCTGGGGATTTTTCTTTTGATCGAAACCCATAAATATCAAGTCGTCTTCATGAATTACGGCTTTTAATTGCCTTAAGAAATCAATAGCTTGCGGATGCAATAAATTACCGATGTTCGAGCCCAAAAATAGAATGACCTTTTTTTTGGAATGCTCTTCGGCAATATCTTTTAAGGTGTCAAAATAGGTGCCCTGTATGGTGTTCACGACAACCTTAGGCAGTTCATGTTGTATAGATCTTTGCAGTTGGTCTAAGGCATTTTGGCTAATGTCTATAGGTCGATAATCAAATTCGATTTGGTTCTCGGTAAAATGTTTTAGTAAAATTTTGGTTTTTTTGCCATCACCCGCCCCTAATTCAAATAAACTAAAAGGCGCATTATGTTCTGAAAAAGCTTTTGTAATCGCCGATTTGTGTTTTTGTAAAATGGCAAACTCACAATCGGTCAAATAGTATTCTGGCATGGCCATGATGTCTTGAAAAAGGCTGTCCCCAATCGCATCATAAAAATATTTGGAGGATAAATATTTGGGAAAGGCCGTGAGACCTTCATATACCTCTTGCTCAAAAGGGGTTTTTTTGGTAATCGTTTTTTCTTGCATGAATGATATGTAGTGATTATTTGGCCAACCGCAATCCGGTGAACTGCCATCTTAGATTGGGTTGAAAAAAGTTTCTATAGGTAGGTCGCGTATGCTTGGTAGGTGTTGCCACAGAACCGCCACGAAGCACTTTTTGATTAACCATGAACTTACCGTTGTATTCGCCTAGGGCACCATCGGCTTTTTGATAATCGGGGTAGGGTAGATAGGCACTTTCCGTCCATTCCCATCGTTTTCCCCATTTAAAGTGGTCTTGCGCAACCTCCCATTCAAATTCAGTGGGTAGTCGGTAACCTTTCCATTGTGAGAAGGCATAAGCCTCGAAATAAGAAATATGGGTAACGGGTGCATCTAAATTAATTTTTTGGAGACCCATTAAGGTATAATGATGCCATTCATTGGCAATCGAATGCCAGTACATGGGTTGGGTGATATTGTTTTGGTTGATCCAATCCCATCCTTCCGCATGCCACAGATCATGTCTTTGGTAACCGTTTGCCTGAATAAAGGCTACGTATTCACCATTGGTAACCAACTTGTTCGATATTTCAAAATCATGAAGGTATACCTTGTGGCGACCTAGCTCATTGTCATAGCAGAATTCTTGCGTACTGTGGCCAATGTCATAAACACCTTCCCTAACGCCCACCCATTCTTGTTGGTGGTCTTCTACGACATGTTCTTCAAAGGTTTCTGCGTATGCGGGCAACAAAGGGTTATTGCCCAGTATGTACTTAATATCGGTTATTAAAAGCTCTTGATGCTGCTTTTCGTGATGAATACCGATTTCCAATAAATCAAAAAGTGCTTTTGGCTGATGCCCTTCGAATAGTTTTGAAATGTTCTTGGTGACATAGTCTCGGTATTCATATACTTTTTCGACCGACGGGCGACTCATGTTACCACGGTCAGAACGAACGACGCGCTTGCCAACAGTTTCGTAATAACTATTAAAGACAAACGAAAAATTGGGATCATAAATGGTGTAGTCCTTTGCGTGGGGTTTTAAGATAAACTCCTCAAAAAACCATGTGGTATGCCCTAAATGCCATTTAGGGGGGCTTACATCAACAACAGGTTGTACTACGTAATCTTCGGTTTCAAGGGGTTCGCAAATCTGCTCTGATTTTTTTCGGGTCTCTATAAAGAAATCCAAGAGCGAATCTGTAAGGGTCATAAAAGCGATTTTACCTTAAAGATAGTGAAATACCACTTTTGAAATGATTTTATGGCATTTTCTTAAGCTATGTTGTAAACCGGAAGACTGAAACTAAAAGTGGTTCCTTCATTCGGTATACTGAATACACGTATTTTAGAATTGTGTAGTTCCATTATTTTTTTGACAATGGCCAGGCCTAGGCCTGCCCCTTCTTTTTGTTTACCCGTTTTTGTTTTGCGGTAACGTTCAAAAATCAAAGCTTGGTTTTCTTGTAAAATGCCGGGGCCGGAATCTTTTATGGCAATTTCAACATTGGTTTGATAAGGCCTTATTTCAACGGTAACCTCCCCATTTTCGGGGGTGAATTTTAGGGCGTTGTCCATTAAGTTCTGAATGGCCCGTTCTACCAATGAAATGTCGGCAAATACCAAGGGTATCCCCTCATCCATTTCCAGTTTTAAGTCGATGTTTTTTTGATGCGCCAATACCTGATAGTTTCGATGTACGTCGTTCGCCAATTCACTGATGAGAAAAGGTTCGGGTTTGGGTTCGATTTGATTGGCTTCCAACTTCGAATATTCAAATAATTGTGTAATCAATTTGGAAAGACGTTCGCCACTGGAATTTATGATTTTCAGATAATCGGAACGTTCTTCTTGGGTGAGTTCAGCGTCTTTCATCTGAAGGGTCTCAATATACCCTTGAATAATGGCCAAGGGTGTTCGAAGATCATGCGATATGTTTGCGATCAACTCACGTCGCAGGGCCTCTAGGGATTTTATTTGTTCCATATCGTTCAAAATGGTCTCAGCCATGGCGTTATAGGTCGTAGTTACACCTGCCAAATCACTTTTTTCGGCATTTTGAATGCGGTAGCGCAGATCGCCCTGTTGAAAACGTTTTGCGGCGTACACCAATTCGCGCAAATTCTTGGTTAGGTACCATACCGATAATGCCCCCAAAATTGCAGCAAATAACAGTGTTACCAATAAGGTGCCAAAGCCTAGTTTCAAAACATAACTCCCGAACAAAAGCTCCCTCGTATTTAGATATTCCTCACCTGCAAGAATGATATAGATATAACCTTCAGTACCACCTTTGTTGAATTTTGCCGCTGAGAACACTTGCTTATTCTGCGTATTCTTTGGGTCATCACCTAGAATATAACCTTTTCCGTTTAAAGCGATAAATTCATTGATGGGTTTGAGGGAAACCTTTTTTTGATTGGTCTGCGGGGCATCATGATCAAGAACCACTGAATATTGCACATAACCTTCCATATCCAACAAGTATACCTCTATGGCCCTGTTAACCGCCATCATATCGTGCATGATATCACCAAATAGGGCTTTGTTTACCGTGCCAGCACTGTCTATGGGGCTCTGGTCAACAAACTTTTCTTCAATCAGGTCTTTTGCCAAATTTGAATGCAACCGTTGTGTCGTCTCGTAAAAATAGTTGTTCGATAAATAGATGGTGGCAATGGTATACCCTAGCCCGGCCAATATCAAAATCGCCACAAATGACGATACCAATTTTTTGATCAATGTATTCGATAGTATAGCGGTACTCATAACTCTTCATTGAATTTATACCCCACGCCCCAAGTAGTCAAAATAAATGTAGGGTTACCCATATCAGGTTCTATTTTTGAGCGAAGTCGATTGATATGCGAATTCACGGTATGCTCATAACCTTTAAAATCATACCCCCAGATTAAATTCAATAGCTTGGTACGATCATAACTTTTTCCGGCATTGGAAGAAAGTAATACCAATAACTCGAATTCTTTTGGGGATAGCTCTACTTTTTGTCCACTTAGCATCACCTTTCGCATTTCGATATCTATGGATAGATTTTCGAACTGAAGTATTTTATGGCTCGCGATATTGGTTCCTGATTTTTCGGTCATCTTTTGCCTTCTGAAAATGGCCTTGACCCGGGCAATGAATTCGCGTACGCTAAAAGGTTTGGTAAGGTAATCGTCTGCACCTACCTCTAGTCCGAGCACTTTATCGATTTCTTCAGACTTTGCGGTCAACATGATGATAGGTGATTTTATGTTATTGGCCCGAATTTTTTGACAAACCTCAATACCATCCATTTCAGGTAACATAATATCAAGTATGATCAAATCGGGCCTCAATTCAATGGCCTTTTGTAATCCATTGACACCACTTGTGGCAGAACCAACATCACAGTGTAAATCCTTTAGATGTATCTCCAACAAGTGGATGATCTCAAGGTCATCTTCAATGATCAATACGTTTTTCATCAGCAACGAAATAAAAGGTAAACTATCACGAAAAGTTCACAGTAGGGGTTAAACGATACCCGTATCGCAGCCATAAAGTAACCTAAAGTGTCTAATTCTGATATCAAAAAATAAAAATATTATATAAATAGCTGATAATCAATTGGTAAAAAAAGTTGAATTTTCTGTGATACTTCTGTTACAGCTTCACGGTTTCTTTAGCTAAAATTTAAAACACTAGAAACAATGCACAACTTTAAAACGATTTTACTACTATTTACCTTCACGGCCCTTCTGTTGGGTTGCGAAGACGACGATGATGCCGACAACACCCCTTTGGTGTTGAATGCAGGAACCTTATCTGGTGGGCCTTTTACTTTTGCGGTCGATGGGCAACCTGATATGGTGAGCGGTGTTACCTTAGATGCTTCAAGCCTGACCGGTAGCATTCAAAATTTTGTGATTACAGATGATGAAAGAAATATTTTAGGGCTACCACCTACCTTAGAAGCTGTAGAAGGTGTTGATTTTGATGAAGCCGGTACCGGCGCATGCTACATTTATCATATTACCTATGAAATGGGGTTGACCGGTTTGGACGCTGGTTCAAATTTAGATGGCCTATCGGGTGAATTTGCCCTTTCTAATTTTTTGGTCGTCAATAGAAATGCACTCAATGCAGGAATGTTGGTCGGAGGACCGTTTGACTTTTTAGTGGATGGAATGCCAGACATGGTCAATGGGATCACTTTAAATGATGCCGAGTTGAACGGTGAAGTCCAGTCTTATGTGATAACGGATGACGAACGAAATATTTTGGGGCTCCCACCCACTTTAGAGGCAGTGGAAGGTGTTGATTTCGATGGTGCGGGAGTTGGGTCGTGCTATATTTACCATATTACCTATTCTGGAAGTTTAACCGGATTTGAAATGGGGGAAAACCTGGATAATCTGTCCGGCAATTTTAGTCTGTCAAACTTTATCGTAGTTGAGCGGAATAGATTGAATGGTGGTGTGCTTTCGGGTGGGCCGTATGAATTTACCGTAGATGGTATGCCTGATATGGCAACGGGGTTAGAACTGGATGCCTCTGAGGTAACGGGTTCTAATCAAGGTTTTGTGATAACCGATGCTGATTTGAACATTTTAGGGCTGCCCCCAACCATAGAAGCGGCACGAGGGGTGGATTTTGATGAGGCAGGCGTTGGCGTATGTTTAATTTGGCATATTACTTATGAAGATGGTATTGTAGGTTTGGAAGCTGGTGGCAATGCCGGAAATCTAGAAGGTTTCTTTGCACTTTCAAACTCGATTACGGTAACCAGAAATGGATTAAATGGTGGTGTGCTTTCGGGTGGGCCGTATGAATTTACCGTCGATGGTATGCCTGATATGGCAACAGGGTTGGAGCTGGATGCCACTGCTGTAACCGGTTCTAACCAAGGTTTTGTGATAACCGATACCGATTTGAACATTTTAGGATTACCTCCTACGATAGAAGCCGCACGGGGCGTAGATTTTGATGCCGCCGGAGCGGGGGTATGTCTAATTTGGCATATTACCTATGAAGATGGTTTGACCGGATTGATGGCAGGTGAAAACGTTGCCGATTTAGAAGGTTTTTACGGACTGTCAAATTCCATAACCGTAACCAGAAACCCGTTGGATGCCGGTATGCTTTCAGGCGGTCCTTTCACCTTTACGGTCGACGGCACCCCCGATATGGTAAGTGGTATTACACTTGACGCCACCAATCTAAACGGTTCTAACCAAACTTTTGTCATCACCGATGATTCGGGTAATATCTTAGGATTGCCACCCACCATGGCTGCCGTGATGGGCGTTGATTTTGATGCTGCTGGTGTAGGGGTGTGCTATATTTGGCACCTAACCTATGAAGATGGTCTAATGGGACTGGCTATGGGGCAAAACGCCAATGACCTGGACGGATTTTTTGACCTTTCTAATTTTATAACGGTCACAAGGGAATGAGTTTTTGAAAAAGAAAATTCAGTATTTGATTAATTGTTTGAGGCCTGGACGTGCGTTCGGGCTTTTTTATGTAACTAGTTGATTTTCTATATAAATAACTAGAAGAACAATTAACTCAATTACTTAGACCTATTAAGGATTCAATATGAGTTGCAATCGTATTACTAAATATTGCTCCATAATTGCTTAATACAATAATATAGTGATCTGATTCTGGATAATAATAACAATGACTTCCTACTCCAGGGTATGTGCCTCCATGCCCAATAGATACTGTTTCTCCTTTTTGAATAATATAAAAACCATAACCATAATGCATGCTTAGATTGTCTGTCTCAAATCTTTTTGCTTGCTTTTGATGCAGTAATTCTTGGGTGTCTTTATTTACAACTCGATGCGCATTGATTGCTTTTAGGTAAGTATACAAATCTCTGGTAGTAGAGTAGATTCCTCCGAATGGACTTAAGTAATCATCCCTAGTTTGAGCTTTATGTCTTGTACCATCAATTAACTTATCATTGTCATCATAAAAAGAATAGCCAGCGGCCACATTATTATGGATATTAACTTTATTGAAATCAACAAAAGAATTCTTCATATGAAGAGGTATGAAAATGTTTTTCTCAACATATTCCGCATAAGACGTTTTACTGGTTCTCTCAATAATAACACCTAACAAAGCAAAGTTTTCATTGGAATAATCAAATTTGTTCAACACTTTAAAGTTCTTTCTTCTTCTTTCATTTAAAGAATCAATATGCTTTATCTGGGCATTTAGAAAATCATCCATACTTTTTGCACTGTCATTATCCGTATTGAATGGCCCGTAATCATCCAATTCTATGCCCGAAGTGTGTGTTAATAAATGATGAATGGTTACTTGATTGGCGATATCTTTTGGGTATTCAGGAATGAACTTACCAATAGGATCCGTATAATCTAATTTTCCTTGTTCTGCTAGTTGCGCAATAGCTATACTTGTAAATGTTTTTGTGGTTGAAGCAATATTAAAAGTGGTATTGGCATCAATTCTGGTACTTCTTTGTTTATCCCTTTGACCATAGGTTTTTTCAAATAAAATGGAGTCTCCTTTCGCCACCAAGACCGAGCCAGAAAAGTAATCTGTCTTAACTAAGTCCTCCAAGTACTTTTCTAAATAAGGCACTAACGCTACTGAAGTAATCGAGTTGCTAGTAGATGAAATGTTACCTGAAGGTAACAGGCCCCTTCCTACTGATTTACCGATAACCTTAGTATTATCCTCATTCATTCTTAGCATAATCATTACCCAACTTTTGGTGTGCTTTCCCTTAAAAAAAATACCTTGGTTATTTTCATTACTATATTCTTTGGCAATACAAAAAGGTTCTATTTCTCCGTATTCTAAGAATATGCTTTTCCAATAAACAGCAGCTTCTTTGTCGATTTTCGCATAAAATTTCTCAGTAAATGATTCTAGTTTTTGTAAGTTATTTGAATTGTAAGCAGTCACAAATTCCTTGAAAATGGGGGTTATTTCATTTTTTGGCCATTCAAATGCTGAATTGTCTTGAGCTGTTAAGGTTAAGAACGATAAACTAAATAGCAGGAAGGGTTTTAGGCTCCTAAATTTCATTTTATAAGATTTTATATTCGAAAAGAAGGACGGGAATAAATGATCAATGTTGCAAGTAGCTAGAACAATCTCGGCTAGTATGGGTAGTTGCGTGGGTTGGCATAGACTTTTGCAAGTACATACCAAATTGAAAATTTCGCTGCAATTTCCAAAGTAGGCAAGAACAGGCATTTGCCATTGCAAAATCAGGTCTGCCCTATGATGAAAATTATGAGTTGAAATTGAACTAAAAGAACCTGTTTTCTAACTCAGTTCTTTGTTATGTGCTGTTTCATTATCTATAGGTTGATTTTGAAATTACAATTTTGGTTTTTCCAAGATTATGATAACTTAAAAATTGCTCAGTCTCTTTAATCGACATTTTGCATTTAGGTCCCAATACAATTTCGCTTATTAAGTCACTATTAAATTTATTTCCAAAACAATAACTATAATAACTTATGATTTTGTTCGAGTTTATTCTAAACTCCATGCCTGAAAGACTTTTAGAGTTGTCTTTATGTGAATTGTGAGGTCCATGAAGTACAATTCTCCATTCTTTTTCCTCTTTGAAATTCGGATTTTTGAAAATTAATGCCCAATTCACTAAAGAGAGACCAAAAGCGAGCCTTAAATTGAATTTTTTGATTTCATTCTGCTCTGAATCAAATTTATCACGCATTTTATTGCATAATTCTGATATGATATTTCTTTGTGCAGAGATACCATAATTTATCTTATCAATTGGAAAAATTGCATTGTCATTGGGATGCGTTTTCAACGTTAAATTCTTAGTTCTAAAACCAATAGATACTCCTGATCCATCATGCGAATATGCTCGCCATTGGCTTAGGAGGTCCTTACTTGCGGACAAGCAGAAAATAAAACAAGGATTTCTATTTAATTCATAAATTTCCAAGGAATTATCTACTAATTTTTTGTACTTCGGATCTTTAAAAAAATCATGGATTATGTCAAAATGTTGTTCGACCCATGTATTTTCTCTTGAATCGTTCATTTGACCACTATTGGATAGCCAAATTGACTTGGACTTGATTATATTGAAGAAACTATCAATTGAGCAATAGTGATATAATTTTGAAGGTTCTTTTTCCATGCAAATTGCACATAACGGTCCGGCTATGGCAAGTAGGGCAGGCAAGGAAACTTTTCGTTTCCGTCTGGTCTGCGAGCCAGAGCTTTTTGTTTTGTAATTATCTTTTCTTTTTTAATTGCCAAATCCAAAAGATTTGGCGGACTTTGTAAATGAGCGCTAGCCTTTAAATTAAACACTTTTGCCCTATTTGCTATAGGTATTGTTGCCATCAGTTTTTATTTATTCCGACGTTTTTTTAATTCCTGATATTGATTTACCAAATGATATAGATAAGTAATTAAAGCTTCAAAAAAATCCAGAGAGTCTTTTGCGTCTTCTTGTCCCACTGAGAGGTCGTGAGAGTGAGCTCCATCATTGCCAATTAACCTCAATTCATTAGCCCAATCAAAAAGGGTATTTTCCAAAATTCCTTTCGAATTCAGGTTTTCAAGTCTTGATACAAGCTTGCCTTTCTTTTCTCCTTTATCAATACAAATCGCTTCAATTCCCTTTCGGCACATGATTGCACATGCATCATATGCATTGGCCCGATAACATTTTATTGCTTCTTGGTACGGGTTAATTACAATTTTTGGGCAATTCTTGGCAAAAGGTTTTTCTCTGTCCGGAAAAAATTGTGTTTCGTTTGTTAAATATGAATTTCCATCAATGATTTGGTAATCATGCTCTTTTAAAAAAGGATTTCCACAGTTCAAGCATTTGCTTAGTAGAATTTCAGTAGAATGACCATGTAGTTCCTCATTCATTACTTGGTCTTTGGTATAATGAAATTCTATTTGCGATTCGACAACCGAATTGCAAGTCGGACAGAAATTTAATTCCTTCTCTATTTCTCCATTTGTACTCATTTGCAAAATTGGTGGCAACTTGTTTATATACGTGTAAAATACATCTATATACACCTAAAATAGAAATAAAACCGATGAAAAGGACTACTTTATACCGCTACAACCCCTTTGATATGCGGATGTGGGTTATAGTCAACCAAGGTAAAATCGTCAAAGGTAAAATCGAAGATGCTTTTTACTTCAGGGTTCAGTACCATCTTGGGTAAAGGCCTTGGTTCCCGTGATAATTGCAGCGCTACCTGTTCCATATGGTTGTTGTAGATATGGGCATCGCCAAAAGTATGGATAAAATCCCCGGGGTCATACCCACAGACCTGTGCCATCATTAAAGTAAACAAGGCATACGAGGCAATATTAAAAGGTACACCCAGAAAAATATCGGCGCTTCTTTGATAAAGTTGTAATGATAAGCGCGGTCGCGCGTTAACTCCCCCTTGGGGGGTCGGGGGACTTACATAAAACTGAAAAAAGGCATGGCAGGGAGGTAGTGCCGCTTTGCCATTGGCAACATTTTCTGAAAAGGAGACCGAAGTGTCGGGTAAGACACTGGGGTTCCAAGCAGAGACCAACATTCTTCTGCTATTGGGGTTGGTCTTTAGCGTATGGATGACCTCTTTGATTTGGTCGATTTCCTCACTGTTCCAATTACGCCATTGGTGGCCGTACACAGGACCCAAATCCCCATTTTCATCGGCCCATTCATTCCAGATACGGACCCCATTTTCTTGAAGGTAGCCCACATTGGTATCTCCCTTCAAAAACCAAAGTAGCTCGTGAACAATGGATTTCAAATGTAGCTTTTTGGTAGTGACCATCGGGAAACCTTTTGAAAGATCAAAACGCATTTGGTACCCAAAAACACTTTTGGTTCCCGTACCGGTTCGATCCCCTTTTTGATTGCCATGCTCTAAAACATGTTGGAGTAAGTCGTGGTATTGTTTCATAGGCCCCTCTTCCGTCTCCCCAAAGGGGAGAAACTTTTTTAACTATGCTAAAATAAGTGGAATCAAAATATTTACTTTAGAAAAACAATTTTGGTTATAAACCATTTATCAACCATTTCGAGTCCCCGCTCCTTTGGGGAGGGGATTTAGGGGAGGGGCCTATCCCAAAATCATCCCCGCAATAGTCGCAGAAAGTAGTGAGGCCAATGAACCGCCTAGTACGGCTTTCATGCCGAATTCCGATAGGGTCTTGCGCTGGCCGGGGGCCAAGGAGCCAATACCGCCGATTTGAATTCCGATAGAGGCGAAGTTTGCAAATCCGCAAAGCATATAGGTGGCCATGATGACCGATTTGTTATAAGTCAAATGTGCGGCACTGGCCATATTTTTTAATTCTGCCAATTGAATATACCCTACGAACTCACTGGCGGCCAATTTGATTCCCAATAGTTGCCCCATAAGCATGACGTCTTCATTGGCAACGCCGATAAGCCACATCAAAGGGGCGAAAATGGTTCCTAAAATGGCCTCTAGGGAGAATTTGTCGTATGGCGAATTGGCTGCGATCCAGTTATTGAGCGATGTCCAATCCCCAATACCGCCCAAGATCCCATTAATCATGGCGATAAAGGCAACAAATACCAAGAGCATGGCACCTACATTAACGGCCAGTTTAAGCCCTTCGGTGGTTCCATTCGCAATGGCATCCAAAAGATTGGCTCCGATACGATCTTGTGATACTTTGACGTCGGTATTGATAACTTCGGTCTGCGGATATAATATTTTTGAGATGATAATAGCTCCCGGTGCGGCCATTACTGATGCTGCCAACAAATGTTTTGCGAATACCAATCGAAGCACGGGGTCTTCGCCGCCTAAAAAACCGATATATGCCGCTAAGACTGCTCCTGCCACGGTGGCCATTCCGCCAATCATGACCAAGAGAATCTCTGATCTGTTCATTTTTTCAAGGTAGGCCTTGATAAGCAAGGGAGCTTCGGTCTGCCCTAAAAAGATATTGCCGGCAATAGATAGGCTTTCCGCACCTGAAATGCCCAAAGATTTGGTCAATAACCAGGCCAACCATCTGACTACTTTTTGAATAATACCTAAATAAAACAATACGGAGGTCAATGCCGAGAAAAATATGATGGTAGGCAGTACTTGAAAGGCAAAAATATAACCGAAAGTATTTATGTCGACCACGAGGCCTTCAAACAGAAATTGACTACCGGCCCTAGTGAAATCAAGAATATTCACAAAAATTTGACCGACAGCTTCAAAAATGGTTTGAACGAAGGGTACTTTTAAAACACCAATGGCGATGATGATCTGAATGCCAAGACCAATCCCTACGGTTTTCCAGTTGATTGCTTTTCTATTTGAACTAAACAAAAACGCGATCAGTAGCAATACTGCCATGCCCAAGGCACCACGCCATAAAGTATTTAGCGTAAAGCCTTGATTCGCTACCAACGCATCGGTACTTTCAAGTGCTTCCGCGACCTGTATAACGGTTTCAATTGTAGCTGCTATCGTAGGTTGCTGTGCAGAAATTTGGAGGGTTACAAAGGCTAACAAGACAAGAATCCAAATTCTGGGAGGCTTCATAAAAAAGGGTTACTTACGTTTGGATATTTCGTCTCGAAGTTTGGCCGCTTTCTCATAATCCTCGCTTGCCACCGCTTTGTCCAATTCTTTATGGAGCTCTTCTAAAGTCATTTCACGATACCCATCTCCTGCCCCGGAATCAATTTCAACGGTTTCACTTTCTTGTAAGATCTCATCAACAACAATACTGTCATCACTTTCCTCATCTTTATCCTTGGTGGAAAATTTCAAGAAAATACCAGCTTTATCAAGAATGGTCTTATAGGTGAAAATAGGTGCATTGAAACGTAAGGCCAATGCAATGGCATCGCTTGTTCTGGCATCAATAATTTCTTCAACGCCCTTGCGCTCGCAGATAACGCTAGAATAAAAGACGCCATCCACCAATTTATGTATAATAACCTGTTTTACAACAATACCAAAGCGATCCGAGAAATTTTTGAACAGATCATGGGTAAGTGGTCTAGGGGGCTTTATTTCCTTTTCCAAGGCTATAGCAATGGACTGAGCCTCAAAAGCCCCAATAACTATGGGCAGCTTTCGATCCCCTTCCACTTCATTCAAAATGAGGGCATAGGCCCCATTTTGTGTCTGACTGTATGAAATCCCCTTTATCTTTAAACGCACTAAACTCATAGAATTCTTCGCTAAAAAACAAAAAAGGCTGTTCAAATAAGCGCATTGACTTGAATCTGAACAGCCGCTTTTAAGAAGGCAAATTAACAAAATTTAAGCGTTCTGGGCTTTAAATTCCTTTAATTTTTGAATGAGTTCGGGTACTACTTCAAAAGCGTCACCAACGATACCGTAATCGGCGGCCTTAAAGAACGGGGCCTCAGGGTCGTTGTTAATGACTACTTTGGTTTTTGATGCACTTACCCCGGCCAAATGTTGTATGGCCCCAGAGATACCGATAGCAATATAAAGGTTACTGGCAACGGGTTTACCGGTTTGGCCAACGTGTTCACCATGGGGTCTCCAACCTAAATCGGAAACGGGCTTCGAGCATGCCGTGGCAGCACCTAAGACGTCTGCCAACTCTTCTACCATTCCCCAATTTTCAGGTCCTTTAAGACCTCGGCCAGCAGAGACGACCACATCCGCATCTGCGATGGTCGCTTTACCTACGACCTTATCTACCTCGATGGACTTCGTTCCGAAATCGGCATCATTGATGGTGGGTGTAAATTCTTCAACAGCGGCATCGGTATTATTTTCCACGATTCCGAAGGCATTGTTCGACACCCCGACTATCTTGATTTCAGAACTGATTTCGGTATGTGCGAAACCTTTGTTGCTAAAGGCCGTGCGTTTCACCACAAAGGGAGTAGTGCTTTCAGGTGCGGCAACCACATTAGGTACGTACCCCGCATTTAATTTAGCGGCCAAAATGCCACTTAAAAACTTACTGTCCGCACTGGAACTCAGTATAACAACCTTGGCATCTTCTGCTTGTGCGGCCTGCGCTATGGTAGAAGCGTAGGCCTTTGCATTGAACGCACCAAGGTTATCATGATTGACTTGAAGTACCTTCGCGGCACCGTAATTCCCTAAGTTACTGCCATCATTGGCATTAATGCTGATTGCAGTGACCGATGTTCCCATTTGTTTTGCAACTTCATAGGCATATGAGACCGCTTCAAAGGCATTTTTCTTGAAATTGCCTTTATCTGATTCCGTATATACTAAAACTGACATAATATTTTATTTAAAAGTTGAGTGCTAAAAACAGCGCTACGATTTGGGTTTTCTTAAATGACCTTGGCTTCGTTATGCAATAGATCGACCAATTCATTGATATTGCCGGCATCGACCAATTTTACAGGACCTTTGGCCGCTGGTTTCTCGAACTTTTGATCCGCGGTTGGCATTGGTGCATCAATGGGTTCGACAACGTTAAGTGCCTTTTTACGGGCCATCATGATACCTCGCATATTCGGAATTCGAAGATCGCTCTCTTCGACCAAACCCTTTTGGCCACCGATTACTAAAGGTAGTGATGTACTTATCGCTTCTTTTCCGCCATCGATTTCACGTACCGCCTTAGCTTCGGTTCCCTCAATTTCCAATGAAATACAGGTGTTCACAAAATTCATATCCAACAAGGTGGCCAAAATGCCGGGTACCATACCTCCATTGTAATCAATGGATTCACGACCCGCTATGACCAAATCATAACCACCGTTTTTTACCACCTCGGCCAATTGCCTGGCTACATAAAATCCATCGGTGGGTGCGGCATTGATGCGTATGGCCTCATCGGCACCGATGGCCAATGCTTTTCTTATGGTAGGTTCGGTTTGCACGCCCCCAACGGTGACCACATGTACGGCAGCACCTTGTTTTTCTTTGAACCACATAGCTCGTGTCAGTCCGAATTCATCATTCGGATTAATGACAAATTGCACACCGTTCGTATCGAATTTGGTATCACCTTCGGTAAAGTTGATTTTTGAAGTAGTATCGGGCACATTGCTGATGCAAACTAGAATCTTCATATCGCTTTTGATTTTGTTCGCCAAAGATAGCTATAAAATCATAAATTTACTATGCATGCATAGTAAATTTTTCTGGTTTTTTTGAAAATTATCCACTTTGGATTCCTTTAATATTTGCTATTTTTGCTTTCGCTTTTGCTAGGATAAATTCAATATATACATCCAATTGATATGAAGACACTACAATTCAGGGAGGCCATTTGCGAGGCAATGTCAGAAGAGATGAGAACTGATGATTCCATTTATTTAATGGGGGAAGAGGTTGCGGAATACAATGGTGCTTACAAGGCTTCAAAAGGCATGTTGGACGAGTTTGGTCCTGAGCGCGTAGTTGACACCCCAATTTCTGAACTGGGTTTTGCTGGTATAGGTGTGGGTTCTGCCATGTTGGGCAATCGGCCGATCATTGAATTTATGACGTTCAACTTCTCTTTGGTCGGTATCGACCAAATCATTAATAATGCGGCCAAGATTCGTCAGATGTCGGGTGGTCAATTCGCCTGCCCCATAGTTTTTAGGGGCCCTACGGCCTCTGCTGGGCAATTGGCGGCAACACACTCGCAGGCCTTTGAGAGCTGGTATGCCAACTGTCCTGGATTAAAAGTGGTGGTACCGTCAAATCCTGCAGATGCAAAAGGCTTGTTGAAATCGGCGATTCGAGATGATGATCCCGTTATTTTTATGGAATCTGAGCAAATGTATGGTGATAAAGGGGAGGTGCCCGAGGGGGAATATACCATTCCACTTGGGGTGGCAGATATCAAAAGGGAAGGTTTTGATGTAACGATCGTTTCTTTTGGTAAAATAATCAAAGAAGCCTACAAGGCTGCTGAAGTTCTCGCCGAAGACAATATCAGTTGTGAGGTCATCGACTTGCGTACCGTTCGTCCTATGGATATTGATGCCATCATTAATTCCGTCAAAAAGACCAATCGATTGGTGATTTTAGAAGAAGCGTGGCCTTTTGGTAATGTGGCCACTGAGATTATTTATCATGTACAGGATAAGGCCTTTGACTATTTAGATGCGCCGATAGTAAAAATAAATACCGCGGATACACCAGCGCCATACTCGCCAGTACTTTTGGCAGAGTGGTTGCCAAATAGTGATGATGTGATCAAGGCTGTTAAGAAAGTGTTATATAAAGAATAGCGTAGCTTTTGTAAGTTATATTAGCCTCGTCGACCAATGTTGACGGGGCTTTATTTTTAAAGGAATAGTTTTTGATAAGAGATTACATTAAAACCAAAAAAACCAAAGTCGTAAGAAGATAGCATCGATTGCCAAGCCTTATGACCCGTATCAAAACATGAAAAAATTCCTTTTTCTTCTTTCTTTTTTATGGATTTCCGGAATGGTGGCACAGACGAAAATCGGTGGCATTGTCAAAGATGGGTCTGGGAACCCCGTTTCTTTCGCCAATATCATTTTCAAGAATTCTTCAGAGGGTACCATTACCAATGACAATGGACGATTTTATTTTGAATCCGAGAACAACTACAATACTATCGTCGTTTCCTTTATTGGATATGATACCAAGGAAATTGCACTTCAAGGCAAGGTGAACTACAATTTAGAGATTGTTTTAGAGGAATCCACCGAACAATTGGACGAAGTAGTCGTGTACACGGGTAAGCAGTCCAAGAAAAACAATCCCGCCATTGACATCCTTAAAAAAATATGGGCCAAAAAAAGGGAAAACGGGGTTCGTAAATTCAAGAGCTATCAATACGATAAATACGAAAAGGTAGAGTTTGACTTGAATACCATTGACAGTAATTTGATTAAAAGTCGGCTTTTCAAAGGATTGGAATTTATTTTTGATGATTTGGATACTTCTAGAATTACCGGTAAGACCTATCTGCCCATATTTTTGAACGAGGTATCTTCTAAGGTGTATGGAGATAATCGATTTAAATTGGAAAAAGAGGATGTCTTAGGAAATAAGAATTCAGGTTTTGGGGGTAACCAGGCCATAACCGCTTTTGTTGAAGACCTGTATTCCGATTATGACATCTATGACAACTACTTAAAGTTCTTTTCTAAAAGTTTCACAAGCCCACTGTCAAAAACTGGTGTCGATACCTACAATTATGTATTGTCGGATAGTACTTATATTGATAATAAATGGTGTTATAACATTATTTATTATCCGAGAAGAAAGAACGAACTCACGTTCAAAGGTGATTTCTGGGTGAACGATACCACTTTCGCCATTAAAAAAATCAATTTAGAGGTTGCCAAAAGTGCCAACATCAACTGGGTCAAGGAGATTTATATCGAACAAGACTTTGAGGTGGTCAATGATTCGGTCTTTTTGCTCAAACGCGACTATATGCTCAGTGATTTCGCTTTTTCAAAAAAAGAAAAATCGAGGGGTGTTTATGGTAAGAGAACTACGGTATATGACCATTACAAATTTGATCTAGATCGCCCGAAGGATTTTTATGAGTCGGAAACAGACCCCTACGACCCGAGGGTTTTTGAACGGGATAGTGTGTTCTGGCGAAACGCCCGCCTAGAAAGCTTGAATGAAGACGAATCGGGCATTTTTAAATTGTTGGATACCCTGAGAACAGTACCCAAGTTCAATACCTTTTATAATGTAGTCAGTATTCTCAATTCTGGCTATGTTGAGGTAGACAAGTGGAACCTCGATATTGGGGATATTTACAGCACTTTTGGGTTTAACGATGCAGAAGGTATTCGCATACGCGGCGGTGCACGAACCTATTTTGGCCAAAATGATACGTGGCGTTTAGAAGGTTACCTGGCCTATGGGTTTGAAGATAAAAAGGTAAAACATGGACTATCGGGCAAATTTCTGTTGGATAGAAAATCACGCTTGATAGTCTCAGGCGGAAACCGAAGGGATATTGAACAGCTTGGGATAAGCCTCACTGCTACCAACGATGTACTTGGTCGAAGTATTGCCTCTTCGGCATTGGTCTCGGTGGGTAATAATAATCGGTTGACCAATATTAATCTTTCAGTTTTGGGTTTTGATATCGAACCCGTAAGAAACTTTAGGATAAACTTTGGGGGATCGTTCAGGGAATTGAGCTCCGCTTTGCCACAAGATTTCAGTTTAGATTATATAGACCCTACTTCACCAACGGGAATCTCGTCGGAGATTCGGCAATTTGATATCAACACCACATTGATTTACACACCTGGTAAGAGAACCATCGGCTACGGTGTGGAACGTATCAATGTCAATAGTAATCACAGCACCTTACTTTTAAACTATACGAAAGGACTCCAAGGGTTTTTACAAAGTGATTTTGATTACGAACGTTTACAGTTTTCCTATAGACAGCCCTGGCAACTGGGCGGTTTTGGTCGCTTGACCAGTACTGTGGAACTGGGTAGGACCTTTGGTGAAGTACCGTTGGGGTTGTTAAGTGTTATTCCAGGTAACCAAACCTTGTTCTCATTATACAACACTTTTCCGAATCTTGATTTTTACGAATTTGTGACCGATACCTATGCTACGGTACATTTGGAGCATAATTTCAACGGACGTATTTTTTCAAGAATACCCTTCTTACGAAAATTGAACCTACGTGAAATAATTGGTTTACGTGCGGCATGGGGCCAAATCTCAGACGAGAATATCGCCTTGAGCTCCCCAACCAATATTCCATTGCAAGCACCTGACCAAGAGCCGTATTGGGAGTATTCTCTGGGTATTGGGAACATTTTCAAGATCTTTAGGATAGATTTCAATTTTAGGGGTAATTATCTAGATGCTCCAGAGGCCAGGCCTTTTGGGGTGACCGGTACTTTTGGTTTTAGTTTTTAATCAGTAACTTTAATTGAACTCTTGATACTATGTTAACATTCAAACCGTTAGCTAAGGGTATTTTTGCGCGATAATTTAAAAATGGTTTTATGAGTGTTGAAGAAGTTACCTCTTTTGATGTTTTGATAGAAATTCCCAAAGGAAGTAGAAATAAATATGAATACGATTTTGCCCTACACAAGATCCGCTTTGATAGAACCTTGTTTTCATCCATGATGTATCCGGGTGATTATGGTTTTGTTCCAGAGACCTTGGCATTGGATAAAGATCCCTTGGATGTTTTGGTCATGGGTACCGAACCGACCTATCCCATGGTGGTCATGGAAGTCAAACCAATAGGGGTTTTTCATATGACCGATGAGAAAGGACCTGATGAGAAGATCATATGTGTGCCGATCAGTGATCCAATTTGGAGTAAACGAAACGATATCAGTGATATCAATCCACATCGTTTAAAGGAAATCGAACATTTTTTTCAAGTGTATAAAGATTTAGAGAAGAAAAAAGTCGATACCGGGGGATGGGGCAATGCTGAAGAAGCAAAGAAGATTTATGTAGAATGTGTAAAACGCTATGAAGAAAGTGATCACAAGAAAAAGCGCACATTCGTAATATAACAAGGTGAAAACAGTAAAATTTTAAGCATTCCGCAATTTATGGGATGCTTTTTTTATTTAGTGGCTATTTTACTACATTTGCTGCCACTTAAAAAAACCTTATAAACAACTAATAATTATGGAATTGATCGTAAAGTTTTTGCCTGCATTTGGTGTTTTGGCGCTATTATACGTTTTCATTAAAAGCGGATGGGTCTCAAAACAGGAAGTTGGCGATGCTAAAATGGCACGAATTGCCAAAAATATTGCTGATGGGGCAATGTCTTTCTTGAAGGCAGAATATAAGATACTGAGCATTTTTGTCGCTGCGGTAGCAGTACTATTGTTTTTCAAAGGTAGTAATGAGACAGGTTCAAACGGAATGGTAGCCGTATCGTTCATCGTAGGTGCCATTTGTTCCGCTTTGGCCGGTTTTATCGGTATGAAAGTAGCGACAAAAGCAAACGTTAGAACAACACAGGCGGCCAGAACTTCATTGGGTAAGGCACTTGAGGTTGCTTTTGCCGGTGGTGCCGTTATGGGCCTCGGTGTTGTCGGTCTTGGTGTTTTAGGGCTAAGCGGACTTTTCATGGTATATAGTGGACAAGGTTGGGAACTTGGTGAGGTATTGAACGTACTATCCGGTTTTTCTTTGGGTGCTTCTTCCATTGCACTTTTTGCACGTGTAGGTGGAGGAATCTATACCAAAGCTGCTGACGTAGGTGCCGACCTTGTGGGTAAGGTTGAAGCGGGTATCCCTGAGGACCACCCATTAAACCCTGCAACCATTGCGGATAATGTTGGTGACAATGTTGGTGATGTTGCCGGTATGGGGGCTGACCTTTTTGAATCGTATGTTGGTTCCATCATAGGTACCATGGTATTAGGTGCTGCCTTTACGCAGATTCCTGCTTTTGCAGGTTCATTTGATGGGCTTGGTGCCGTATACCTTCCCTTGGTATTGGCCGCAGTAGGTATTTTGATGTCCATCATCGGTACCTTCTTTGTAAAAGTGAAAGATGGTGGTAATCCACAGACGGCATTGAACATTGGTGAATTTGGTTCTGCCGGATTAATGTTGGTGGCCTGTTATTTCATCATAACGAACATGTTGCCAGAAAGCTGGACGTTCAACGGTGTTGAATACGGCTCTATGGGGGTGTTCATTGCGGTACTTGCGGGTCTGGTAGCTGGTTTGGCCGTTGGTAAGGTAACCGAATATTATACAGGTACCGGTACAAAACCGGTCAATGCTATTGTCCGTCAGTCTGAAACTGGGGCGGCCACTAATATCATTTCAGGTTTGGGTGTGGGTATGATGTCCACAATGTTCCCTATTATCCTGATTGCCGCTGCTATCTTGGTTTCGCACCATTTTGCGGGGCTATACGGTATTGCGATTGCAGCTGTGGGAATGTTGGCAAATACAGGAATCCAATTGGCAGTGGATGCTTATGGACCTATCTCTGATAATGCTGGTGGTATTGCCGAAATGGCTGAATTGCCAAGTGAGGTTCGGGAACGTACCGATAAATTGGATGCTGTTGGTAACACAACCGCCGCTATCGGTAAAGGTTTCGCAATTGCTTCTGCCGCATTAACGGCATTGGCCTTATTTGCTGCATTCATGCAAACTGCAAATGTAACCGCAATTGACGTTTCTAAACCTACGGTAATGGCCGGTTTATTGGTTGGGGGTATGCTTCCTTTCGTATTCTCTGCATTGTCTATGAACGCCGTTGGCCGTGCTGCCATGGCCATGATTGAGGAAGTGCGTCGTCAGTTTAGGGATATTCCACAATTGAAAGCGGCGTTAGAAGTGATGCGTGCCGTGGATTCTGATATGTCTAAAGCTACTGAAGCACAACGTAAGACTTTTGATGAAGCGGATGGTGTTGCCGAATATGATAAATGTGTTGCCATTTCAACACAGGCCTCTATTAAAGAGATGGTATTGCCTGGCCTATTGGCCATTGCAGTACCCGTAGCGGTAGGATTTATCGGTGGTGCTGAAATGTTGGGTGGTCTTTTGGCCGGGGTAACCACATGTGGTGTACTGATGGCGATTTTTCAGTCAAATGCCGGTGGTGCTTGGGATAATGCCAAGAAAACGATTGAAAGTGATGGCCGTAAAGGTTCTGATGCACACAAGGCCGCTGTTGTTGGTGATACCGTTGGAGATCCATTTAAAGACACTTCAGGACCTTCATTGAACATCTTGTTGAAATTGATGTCCGTTGTGGCATTGGTTATTGCGCCAAGTATTGCGATCAGTGCAGATAAGATGATGGCTTACAATGATGAAAAAGTGGCCACTGAGGTTGTTGAAAAACAAATGGAACAACAAATCCGTGTTGAAATGAGCAATATGGAAGACGGTTCCTTTAAAGCTATCGTAACTTCCACTGCTACGGTAAACGGCGAAGTAACCGAGACGGTAAAGGAATTTACAGGAGCAACCAAAGAAGAAGTAAAAGCTCAAGTAGAGGCTTACAATAGTTCGATTACTATTGAATAAGTTTGGTTAGACCTTCCAGATCAACATCTGGAAGGTCCTTCAACCAACCAACCAAAACCTGTAACTATACGTTACAGGTTTTTTGTTTTACAAACTTTAATTACTGTAGGGGTCCATGATGCCTTGTGGTTGATACCCTTCCTCTTTTTTTAGCTGACTTTTATTAAAACTCCCGGCAAATTCATTCGAATAAAGGACCATATTTTTATCGGTCAACAACTCAAATCTGAATTTTGCCGCAATCTTTCCGGTTAAACATGGCGCACTTAAATCCCAATAGCTATCAGGTTTGATAAAGACCGAATGATAACTATTTCCACACCAGCTGCTCGGCAGGTATTCGACGTCTTGCCATTTATTATTATAGTACACCTGTCGTTTGAGATAAATTCGGCTATCCTGGGCAGGCAGCTCCATAATGGAATCAGATGTATTGATTATAAATACTTTAAAACCTTGAACTTTTTGGTTTAAAGCAACTAAAGAGTCGGTTTTGGCAATAATATTAAGAGTACCTTTTCTTGCCAATTTTGTTATTGAGGAATTTGCATTTTTAGGAATATTTTTATCCGCGTAGAATCCACCTAAAGCCAAAGAATCTTTTTGAGCGGTACCAACGTAAAAATATCCCCTCAATTTATATGGAGTGTTCATACATTGTTGACCAAACATCGAGAAACTGGTTACCAATAGAATTACTGAAATACGTAATAATTCTTTCATGTCACTATGGTTTGATAGTTACTGCAATTGAAAATTGATGGGAATGCTAAAAGGTACTTTAACGGCTCTATCCCGTTGCTTGCCCGGTTGCATTTTGGGGAGTTTTGAAATAATACGGGCCGCCTCATTTTCTAGTATTCGATGAGGTCCACGCATTTTTAAACTTCCGACGCTTCCATCGGTCTGTACCGTAAACTGTAAGTATACTTTGCCTTGTAAACCCATATTAACGGCATTTTCTGGATACCTGAAGTTTTTACGGATGTGTTGTTGCATCATTTCTTGAAAACAGGTTCGCTTATCATCGGAACTTTCGCAACCCGGAAAGATAGGTACTTCTTCAATAGTGACCCAGGTAACTTCGGGTTCGATTTCTTCTTCTACAAAATCGAAGGTTTGTGGTTCCATTACTTCGGTGTCTTGGTCAATCTCATTAGATTCAATAACATCTTCCACAATATTTTCATCATCCTCTTTAATATCGAAATCTACGGGAACCTGAATCTTCGGTGGCGGTGGTGGTGGCGTGTTGAAGGTGATGGGCGGGATTTCAGGTTCAAGTTCATCAGGTCGATTCAATTGCCCGGTATAGGTGTTATCGGGTTCAAAAGTCTTCCATTCCAAAGCGGTATAAATCAGGGCCAGAACCAATACCATTCCCATAACGAAATAGAGTCCGCTTTGCTTTTCGAGTTTAAGATGTTCTTTCTTTTTAGCTTCCATCGTATCAAATTTTGTAGTTATACAATGAAAGTAGCTTGGAATTCAAGCATCAAAAAGTAAGATTGAGTGAATATAGGGTTTGAATGAGGGAAATATAATTTTAGAAACTAAAAACCTAATATCTAATAACGTAGCGTTCTTGTATCTAAAATTTAAAACAACCCATGTAATTCCGCATCAATTTTATTGATGACCTCGCCCAAATCTTCGGGTTCATCCACAAAGTTGATATCATCTACGTCAATAACAAGAAGCTTTCCTTTTTCATAGGTATTGACCCAAGCTTCATAACGCTCGTTCAAACGGCTGAGGTAATCAATAGAGATACTATTTTCATACTCGCGACCGCGCTTGTGTATTTGATTAACGAGGTTGGGAATGGAACTTCTTAGGTAAATCAAAAGGTCTGGGGGTTGTACCAAACTCTCCATCAATTCGAATAGGCTTTTATAATTTTCAAAGTCCCGATTGGTCATCAAGCCCATGGCATGTAAGTTTGGTGCGAAGATATGGGCATCCTCATAAATGGTGCGATCTTGAATCACCTTTTTGCCACCCTCACGTATTTTAAGGATTTGACGATACCTACTGTTCAAAAAATAGATTTGCAGGTTAAAGCTCCAACGTTCCATTTGGGTATAAAAGTCATCCAAATAGGGGTTGTCGACCACATCTTCAAAATGGGCTTCCCATTTGTAATGCTTTGAAAGTAAGGTGGTCAACGTGGTTTTTCCTGCTCCAATATTTCCAGCGACAGCAATATGCATGGTGGCGTGTTTTAGACTATTTCAGTTAAAAGTAGTATCGCGCAATATACAAAGTATATAGGGTTTAAAAGAAAAAATCATATTGAAATCCCGCTCCGGTAATTTTTGATTTTCAAAGTTTTGATTTCCTATTCAAATATGTACTTTTGCCTTCCAATAAAGAGGATAGATTTGACTGATTGCAACCTCTGGTATTGAATATGTTCAATACCCGATCTTTACGATCGGACCCTTCGACCGAAAATCAAAGGGTCAAATGCTAAAGCAGTTCCGGCCAATTTTTTTGGCGATTCTCCTTATCGAGAACGAACTTCCTTAATGCAGTCTTTTAAATTCGTACCTCTGCAAAAATTAAATAATGTCATATTTGTTTACTTCTGAATCTGTTAGCGAAGGACATCCAGATAAAATTGCAGATCAAATCAGTGACGCACTCTTAGATAATTTTTTAGCCTTTGATGCTGAAAGCAAAGTGGCTTGTGAGACCTTGGTGACCACTGGTCAGGTCGTATTGGCCGGTGAGGTAAAGAGCGGCACTTATCTCGATGTGCAGACTATTGCCCGTGAGGTTATCAATACCATTGGTTACACAAAAGGCGAATATCAATTCAGCGGGGATTCATGTGGGGTAATTTCGTTGATACACGAACAATCACAAGATATCAATCAAGGGGTAGACCGTGCCACTAAAGAAGAACAGGGAGCCGGTGATCAAGGAATGATGTTTGGTTACGCAACCAAGGAGACTGAAAACTTCATGCCCTTGGCTTTGGATATTTCACATAAAATCCTTCAGGTCTTGGCAAACCTTCGAAAAGAAGGCACTCAAATACCTTATTTGCGACCGGATGCCAAAGCACAGGTCACTATCGAATATTCTGATGATAATGTTCCCCAGCGCATTGATACGATTGTAGTATCGACCCAACACGATGACTTTGATAGTGATGACAATATGTTGGCCAAAATCAAATCGGATATTAGTTCCATTTTGATTCCTAAAGTAATAGCACAATTCCCTGATTACGTTCAAAAACTGTTCAATGATCAAATCAAGTACCATATCAACCCGACCGGTAAATTCGTGATTGGCGGTCCACATGGTGATGCGGGATTGACCGGCCGTAAGATTATCGTGGACACCTATGGCGGAAAAGGGGCCCACGGTGGTGGTGCCTTCAGTGGAAAAGACCCCAGTAAGGTAGACCGAAGTGCCGCCTATGCTGCACGCCATGCCGCTAAAAATTTGGTGGCTGCAGGAGTTGCAGATGAAATTTTAGTACAGGTGAGTTACGCTATCGGTGTTGTAGAGCCTACATCCATCTTTGTAGATACCTATGGTACGGCCAATGTAGCTTTGAATGATGGGCAGATAGCGGAGAAGGTGGCGAAACTTTTTGATATGCGACCCTTTGCCATTGAAGAACGGTTGAAACTTCGAAACCCAATTTATTCAGAAACCGCGGCTTATGGGCATATGGGTAAGGCACCCAAAAAAGTCACCAAGGTTTTCGAGTCGCCATACAATGGTCGAATTGAGAAAGAGGTAGAACTGTTTACCTGGGAAAAATTGGATAGGGTAGAAGCCGTGAAGGCTGCTTTTAATTTGTAAAAAACACGCTTCTTATCCCTCCGTCAACATCGCTGCGCTTGTTGCCACCTCCCTTAACTTAAGGGAGGAGCTTTTGATTATTATGGGCTAACCTTTTGTAGCTCCCTTCTTATTTTAAGAGGGGAATGAATTTCCGATGTTAATCGGGAAGAAAGGGGAGATAGTTTTGATTTTGAATGGAACCTTTTTGCTTGTGGATTTTGTAACCACAAATTCTTTGTCATCCCTCCGTCAACATCGCTGCGCTTGTTGCCACCTCCCTTAACTTAAGGGAGGAGCTTTTGATTATTATGGGCTAACCTTTTGTAGCTCCCTTCTTATATTAGGGGGGGAATGAATTTCCGACGTTGGTCGGGAAGAAAGGGGAGATAGTTTTGATTTTGAATGGAACCTTTTTGCTTGTGGATTTTGTAACCACAAATTCTTTGTCATCCCTCCGCCAACCTCGCTAGGCTTGTTGTCACATCCCTAAATTAAGGGAGAAGCTTCTGATTATTACGGGCTAACTTTTTGTAGCTCCCCTCTTATTTTAAGAGGGGAATGAATTTCCGATGCTAATCGGGAAGAGAGGGGGAGATAAATTCCATATGGTGAATCTTTTTTAAATGTAATCAAGACATGTCACCTTTCCGCTTTTCCACTTTCAGGGAAAACCACCTCCCCTTGCCAAGGGCAGGTGGTTTAACAAACTATCATGTGTTGATATTTTAAAGTGGCGATAGCATAAGTGCTGCTTAAAAAAAATAATTCTTCGTAGTTTTAAAAAATCAATCCGATTACTATGAAATTCCTATCAAAATCCGCAATCCTTTGTTTGTTATCCACAATTGTGGTTTCCTGTACAAAAACCGTTAAAAAGACGGAAACCGTGGAAGTTATCGATACCTATGTGCAAGACAACTATTCCAAAAAAGAAGTGGATATCGAGATGCGTGATGGAACTACGTTGCATACCACCATATACACTCCAAAAGATACCTCAAAAGAATATCCCATTCTGATGCAGCGAACGCCCTATAGTTCGAGGCCTTATGGTGAAGGTAATTTTAGAAAACAAATCGGCCCTAATATCAATTTAATGAAAGAAGGCAATATCATCGTATACCAAGATGTACGTGGCAGATGGTTAAGTGAAGGGCATTATGAAAATATGCGGGCTTACATTCCCAATAAAACGGATAGTACCCAAGTTGACGAAAGTACCGATACCTATGATACCATTGAATGGTTGGTAAACAATGTCGAACATAACAATGGTAATGTTGGGGTTTGGGGAATCTCATATCCGGGATATTATGCCACTTATGCGACCATTGATGCCCACCCTGCGTTAAAGGCCTCTTCGCCACAGGCTTGCATTGGAGATTTCTTCTTCGACGATTTTCACCATAATGGTGCCTATTTGTTGAGTTATTTTAGGGCAACTTCCCTGTTTGGTACACCAAGGCCAAACGGTGATCAACCTATTGATACGGCATGGTATACCTTACCCAGTTTGGGTACCGAAGATCAATACCAATTCTTTTTGGATAAGGGTCCTTTAAAAAATTTAAATTCCTTTTTCGAATATGGATTGAAAGACGAAGTATCGATGTCACCCGATGATATGACTGATGATTTTTTCTGGAATGAACTTAAAGAACACCCGAATTACGATGAGCTTTGGCAAAGTAGAGGGCTAATTCAACATTTGGATAAGTCGAAATCACACGTGGCCACCATGATTGTGGGAGGATGGTTCGATGCCGAAGATCTGTACGGCCCTTTAGAGACCTATAAGAATATTGAAAAGCACACTGAGGGGTACAACACGATGGTCTTCGGCCCATGGGACCATGGCCGATGGGCAAGACGTGCCGACCGTACCGTAGTGGGCAATTATTTTTTTGGCGACTCCGTATCCAATTTTTATCAAGACAATATTGAAACCAAATTTTTCAACCACTTTCTAAAAGGTGAGGCAGATGGCAATACAGGTTTACCCGAAGCTTATGTCTATGATTCAGGTCGTAAAGAATGGAAAGAGTATAGCTCATGGCCCCCTGAGGGCGTGGTGAAACAAAAAATGTTTTTGTCTCAAAATCAAGAGTTGACCTCAACGCAAAAGGGCATTACGGCCCTTCGGTTTGTCAGTGATATCAAAAAACCGGTACCTTATTCTGAAGATGTCAAATCGGTATTTACGCCAAGAAAGTACATGACCGATGATCAGCGTTTTGCGGCGCGACGTTCTGATGTGTTGGTCTTTGAAACCGATGTTTTAGAGGAAGATCTGACCCTAGCCGGAGCTATTATGGCCAACTTAAAAGTTGCCACTACGGGTGATGCGGCAGACTGGATTGTAAAAGTGATTGATGTGCACCCTGCTGAAACCGAAACCAATGAAGAGATGCAAGACCACTTAAAAATGAGCAATTACCATTTGATGGTGCGTAGCGAGGTGCTACGGGGTCGGTTCCGTAACAGTTTCTCCAAGCCAGAACCTTTTACACCAAATAAAAAGACCGATGTCAATATCAAATTGCAAGATGTGTTTCACACCTTCAAAAAAGGACATAAGCTACAGATTCAGGTACAAAGTACCTGGTTTCCTTTGATTGATTTAAATCCGCAGACTTATGTGGAGAATATCTTTAAAGCTGATGAGGAAGATTTTAAAACACAGACCCATACGGTGTTTACCGATTCCAGTGTTGAGTTTTCAATTTTGAATTAATTCGGGTCCATGTCCTTTTATCAAAAACTAGCTGCTGTTGGAACTCAATTTATAAGCAAGCATAAATTATTCAAGCATGGTTTCAATCTGTCCCCAATGTATCGGCGAAGTACAGGAAGGATTATTGAGGTCAGTAAAGACCTGATGTACATTAAAGTTAAACTACCGATTTCTTACAAGAATAGAAATTATGTGAATTCCATTTTTGGCGGTAGTATGTTTTCAGCTGTCGATCCCATACCAATGGTACAATTGATGAATATACTGGATAAGGGTTTTGTGGTCTGGGATAAATCGGCCCAGATAAATTTTAAAAGGCCGGCAAAAGAAGATTTGTATGCAGAATTCAGCTTTACGAAAGAAGAAGTAAAACGGATTAAAGCTGATGTCGCCGAAAAAAATGAAATTGAGTTGGTGAAAACGTCCTTTTTGACGGATAAGGAAGGTTCAAAAATTTTTTGTGAGGTACACAAAACGATTTATGTTGCTGATAAAGGGTTTTATAAAATGAAGAGAACTAGAAAAAAGGAGCAAGGTATTTGAATTCTTTTTCTTGAATTGAGGTGATGGGCTAATTATCACACCAAATTTCAAGGTCTTTTTTAAATTTTTTTAATTCCATTAGGATATTAAATATTTCTGACGTTATATTTGTTTCATAAGTTCAAACACGTATTGAATAGTTATCAAGAAAGGTGGAGGGATTAGACCCTTTGAAGCCTTAGCAACCCTTTGTTCTATGCAAAGAAGGTGCTAAATTCTACCCATTCCAAGAAAGACTTGGAACTTATGGCCGGTAAAAATCGACCTTAGTTGGGAAGGATAACAGTCATCGAAATTATTTTCGAAACGCTTTCTTATAACTTTTTGATTTTACCTAACCGCAATGTCGGCAGGCTAGGGTTTGGCTTTTTTATTTTTTGTGCCTTGAGCGGAGTCGAAGGGCTTAACTTTTAAAAACAAAATCATGAGTAATCAAAAATTAGCAACAAACGCATTGCATGCTGGGCATGACACAACCCAAACAGGTGGCACAAGGGCGGTACCTATCTACCAATCTACATCTTACGTATTCAACGACACGGATCATGCCGCGAATTTATTTTCGTTGGCAGAGCTTGGTTTCATCTACACGAGACTAAACAATCCTACCAATCAAATATTACAAGAGCGATTGGCGGCGATTGAAGGTGGTGTGGGGGCTGTGGTGTTCGCATCTGGTACAGCAGCTATTTCCACAGGATTATTGACCCTATTGAAAGCTGGTGATCATATCGTCGCTTCAAGTAGTTTGTATGGAGGTACGTTCAACTTATTAAACGTAACCTTACCAAGACTAGGGATTACGACTACTTTTGTTGATGCCTCAGACCCAGCAAATTTCGGTAAGGCGGTTCAAGACAATACTAGGGCCATTTTTGTGGAATCTTTAGGAAACCCAAAATTGGACGTGCTTGATTTAAAAGCGATTTCCAAAGAGGCCAAAGCAGCGAAAGTACCTTTTATTGTAGACAATACCGTCGCAACACCCGGATTATTGAATCCGATTGAGCATGGTGCAAATTTGGTCATCCACTCATTGACAAAGTACATTAACGGAAATGGAACGGCTTTAGGTGGCGCTATTATTGATGCAGGAACCTTTGATTGGACCAATGGAAAATTTCCTGAATTTACAGAACCATCCGCAGGGTATCACGGGTTGGTATATAGTGAAGCATTAGGCGCGGCCGCGTTCACCTTTAAATTGATTTTAGAAGGACTTCGTGATTTTGGTGGTGCGATTAGCCCGTTTAATGCCTTTCAAATTATTCAAGGGTTGGAGACCTTGCCCGTTCGAATCAAACAACACAGTAAAAATGCCCTTGCATTGGCAGAATGGTTGCAAGAAAGGGAAGAAGTAGCATGGGTAAATTACCCGGGACTCAAAGGAAACAAGTACTACGAGTTGGCACAAGAGTATTTGCCAAAAGGACAAAGTGGTTTGGTCACTTTTGGTGTTAAAGGTGGTTTTGAGGCTGCGAAAAAATTGACCGATGCTACCAAAGTATTCTCTTTATTGGCGAATATTGGTGACACCAAATCATTGATTATCCATCCATCAAGCACGACACACCAACAGTTGAGTGAAGAACAGCAATTAAGCGCGGGAGTAACCCAAGATTTGATTAGACTCTCTGTAGGTCTCGAAGATATCGATGATTTAAAAGAAGATTTAGAACAAGCCTTTGCAAGTATCGATAAATCGGTTTTAGCCTAACACCTTTAAGAGACTCCCTCCTTATCATCTTGAACATAGTCGATGATGGAGGGTATCTGCGTGTGGCGGGTTTTGGTCTGAACATGTATTTCAATTATGCTCTCTAAACTAGAAATCAAAGATTACAGTACTCGAAGTGGCCATCAACAAGACCTTGAATTATCTTACGAGGTCTTTGGGCGACCACTACATACGGCACCCATTGTCTTAGTGAACCATGCTTTGACCGGTAATTCCAATGTTGCAGGGGAAAAAGGGTGGTGGTCTGATATTATAGGTGAGAGAAAGTGCATCGATACGAACATTTATTCCGTTTTGGCGTTCAACATACCCGGTAACGGTTATGATGGCTTTGTAATAGAACGGTATAAAGACTTTGTCGCGGGTGATATTGCCGAAATCTTTTTGCGGGGATTAAAACAATTGAAGATTACAAAACTCTATGCCATCATCGGAGGTTCTTTGGGTGGCGGGATTGCTTGGGAAATGGCTGCCTTGAATCCTGGAATCACCGAGCATTTGATACCTGTTGCCTCAGACTGGAAGTCCACCGATTGGCTTATCGCCAATTGCCAGATTCAAGAGCAGATACTCGTAAACAGCAGACAACCCGTACATGATGCAAGAATGCATGCCATGCTCTGTTATCGAACCCCAGAATCGTTCAAAGAACGGTTTCAAAGGGGCACAAATGAAGAGCTACAGGTTTTTAATGTAGAAAGTTGGCTGATGCACCATGGTAAAAAGTTGCAAGAGCGATTTCAATTATCAGCTTATAAATTGATGAACCAACTTTTAAAAACCATTGATATTACCAGATATGGGGATCACGCCTTTGAGGCCTTGCAGAAGAGTAGTACCAATATCCATATTATCGGGGTGGATTCAGATTTGTTTTTTACCGCTGAGGAAAACAAGGAAACTTTTAAACAGCTTGCCCAGGCGAACAGTAATGTGACCTATGGGGAAGTACGATCGGTTCACGGTCACGATGCCTTTTTGATGGAATTTCAACAACTTCAACGCTTGTTGGAAGGTGTTTTTCAAAAAGGGAATACCCAAAAAGGGTTGAAAATCCTAAAGTTTGGGGGAAAGTCTTTAAGCAATGGTGAAGGACTTGAACGCGTGCTTGAAATTATTTCGGAACACCATAAAAATGATGAGCGTATCGGGGTGGTATTATCTGCCCGTGAAAAGGCCACCGATACCTTGGAAGATCTGCTTCAAAATGCGGTGGAAGGAATCGTTGATCGTGAGTCGTTATCAAATCTAGAGGGGTATCAAAAAGCAGTTGATCCCAACATTGATTTTTCAAATGAGATACAATACATTTCGAAACGTTTGGAAGGGGTCTCCTTAATTGGGGATTATAGTCTAAAAACAAAGGACGAAGTGCTAGCAGTTGGCGAATTGATTTCTTGTAAACTGGTGGTTTCTTTATTAAAAGAAAAAGGGGTGCCTGCGGTTTTAATCGACACTAGGGAATTGTTGCAGACGGACAGTAATTTCGGAAACGCCAGGGTTCACGAAACGATATCCAAAGAAAAGGTACTTCAAAAGTTTTCACGATTGGCACCTAAAAGTATTCCGATTATTACAGGGTTTATTGCGGCCAATGGCAAAGGGGAGACCACGACTTTAGGTAGAAACGGAAGCAATTACACGGCTGCCCTTTTCGCAAACTATTTAGATGCTTCAGAAGTATTGAATTACACCCATGTTGATGGAATTTTTACGGCAAACCCAGATTATGTCAATCAAGCAAAGGTGATTGAACATCTTTCTTACGAAGAGGCCAATGAATTGGCTAATTTTGGTGCAAAGGTATTGCATGCGAAAACCATCATACCCCTAATTGAAAAAAATATCCCACTTCGAATTCTGAATACCTTCAATGCGAATTCACAAGGAACATTGATCAGTTCAAAAGCTAAAAAAGAGGGTATTAAATCCCTTTCGGTCATCGAAAACGTAGCACTGATCAATTTAGAGGGTAGAGGCCTACTGGGCAAAGTAGGTATCGATGCCCGAATTTTCAACACCTTAGGAAAACATAACATTAATGTAAGCATTATTTCGCAAGGTTCGTCAGAACGGGGCATAGGTCTGGTGGTTGATGCCGACCAGGCAGAGGAAGCCAAGTTGGCGTTGGATTCAGAATTTGCAACCGACTATTCCGCAAAAGATGTGAATACGATCACCATTAAAAAGGATATCGCCGTCATCTCCATAGTAGGGCAAGATTTGAGCACCTTTCACCATCCCTATAATGCATTAATAAAAAACGGTATTGTACCGCTGCTTTTCAATAATACCATTTCTGGAAAGAATATTAGCATTGTGGTCGGTAGTGCTAATTTGAATAAAGCCTTGAATGTGATGCACGGACAGATTTTTGGGGTGAGCAAGCGTATCAACCTAGCCGTTTTTGGGCATGGAACCGTAGGTGGAACTTTGATTGACCAGATTTTGACTTCCTATCAAAAAATAAAAAACCGAAAGGGACTCGATTTACGGGTTTTTGCCGTTGCCAATTCTAAAAAAGTTGTGCTAAATGCAGCCGGAATACAAAAAAATTGGAAACAACACGTAATGGCAGAGGGAAGACCTTACACTTTAAGTGATGTAACCAAGTTTGCCGAAGAGCATCACTTAGAGAACCTTATTGCCATAGATAATACGGCAAGCTCCAATTTTGTTAACCATTATTTTCATTTGATAGCTGCCGGATTTGATTTGGTCTCATCTAATAAGATTGCAAATACTTTAGACTTTGATTATTATCAATTAGTACGCAAAAACTTGGCCGAACATCAGAAAAGATATTTGTACGAAACTAATGTTGGTGCAGGCTTGCCCTTAATAGATACCATTAATTTATTGCATTTGTCAGGAGAGAACATTACACGGATTAAAGGGGTCTTCTCTGGTTCTTTAAGTTATATGTTCAATACCTTCTCTGAAAATGACCACCCTTTTTCAGAAGTATTAAAAGTAGCTTTAGAAAATGGTTATACAGAACCTGATCCACGTGAAGACTTATCAGGCAATGATGTCGCCCGAAAATTATTGATTTTGGCTAGGGAGCTAGAACTCAAAAACGAATTTTCTGATATCGTCATTGAAAATTTGATTCCAGCTAAACTGCAAGATGTTGACTTATCAGCATTTTTACGACAAACTGATGAATTGAACGAAACTTTTACAGCAATTAAGAATGCTCAAAAACCAAACCATGTTTTGCGATATGTAGGCGATTTGCATGGTGATTTGCAAAAAGAGAAAGGGATTCTAGAAGTGAAACTGATTTCAGTACCCAAGAGCAGTGCTTTGGGGCAAGTCTCTGGTGCAGATTCCATTATTGAAATTTTTACGGAGTCGTATGGTGAAAATCCAATTGTCATTCAAGGTGCCGGTGCTGGTGCCGCCGTTACGGCAAGAGGGGTTTTTGGAGATATCTTAAGAATTGCGGAGAAATTGTAGTTTCAAGCTTTTTTGGAAACCAGATAAAGAAGAATGAGTAAAAGGGAATTTGAGACAGAAGCAATTAGAACACAAACGGAACGGACGCAGTTTTTAGAACATTCCACCCCCATGTATCTTACCTCTAGTTTTGTTTTTGAGGATGCTGAAGATATGCGTGCTTCTTTTGCTGAAGAAAAAGAACGTAATATCTATTCAAGATATTCAAACCCCAATTCTAACGAGTTTGTAGCTAAAGTATGTAAAATGGAGGGGGCAGAAGCTGGTTTTGCATTCGCCTCGGGCATGGCTGCCGTGTTTTCGACATTGGCAGCTTTGCTGAATAGCGGAGATCATATACTATCGGCTAAAAATATTTTTGGTTCTACGCATTCCCTATTCAATAATTTCTTTCCGAAATGGAACATTTCACATAGCTATTTTCAGATTGACGATTTAGAATCGATTGATGGGCTGGTCACAGAAAAAACCAAATTGATTTATGCCGAGTCACCAACCAATCCTGGGGTCGATATTCTTGATTTAGAGGTTTTGGGAAAAATTGCTAGAAAACACGATTTGATTTTAATTATCGACAATTGTTTTGCGTCCCCTTATTTACAGCAACCAATAAAGTTTGGCGCTGATTTGGTGATTCATTCTGGAACAAAACTGATGGATGGGCAAGGTAGGGTCTTGGCAGGAATTACAGTTGGTAGCACTGCATTGATTGATAAAGTATATCGGTTTTCAAGAATCACGGGTCCGGCCTTATCCCCCTTTAATGCCTGGGTGCTTTCAAAAAGTCTAGAAACATTGGCGTTACGAGTAGACAGACATTGCGAAAATGCTTTAAAATTGGCAGAGTTTTTAGAAGGTCATGCAAAAGTGAACTGGGTGAAATATCCCTTTTTAAAATCACACCCGAAATATGAAGTGGCCAAAAAGCAAATGAAGGCGGGCGGCTGTGTAGTAGCCTTTGAAGTAAAAGGTGGGTCAGAAGCTGGACGACTTTTCTTCGACGCTATAAAATTACTATCCCTTTCGGCAAATTTGGGGGATTCAAGAAGCATTGTAACACACCCGGCATCGACGACCCATAGCAAACTTTCAGAGGAAGAACAGATGGCCGTGGGTATTACCTCAGGAATGGTAAGAATATCAGTTGGTTTAGAACATATTGATGACATCATTGCAGATATTGACCAAGCATTGCGTAAATGATGCTTTGCAAAATTTTAAGTTGGTTGTTTGGTCTTTTTTTTGATTGCGGTATCATTTTTCTATTTTCCGCCAATACAGACCTTACTCAAAAAACGTTTTGGAATAGCAATTCCTAGTTGGGTGAAATTTGTTTTGGCAATAGCGCTGCTATGGGTCAATTCGGCCGTTGGAGTCATTGCTGAGGGCTATGTGACTTAAATTGAGAGTTGAATTTTAAATGGCCTAAAGAGATGATACATGTCAAAAGATGTTCTTTCTTAATTTCATTATCTTAGCCTCATGCTCTCTAAAAAAACAAAATATGGGCTAAAGGCACTTACGTTTTTGGCCTCTCAGCCGAACAGTACTCCCATACAAATAGCCGAGATTGCCAAACAAGAGAATATTTCGCAAAAGTTTTTAGAGAGTATCTTATTGACCTTGCGTAGAAATGGTTTTTTAGGTTCTAAGAAAGGAAAGGGCGGAGGGTATTACCTTATTAAAAAACCTGATGAAATTTTAATGACCGAAGTAATGCGAATATTGGAGGGGCCTATTTCAATGGTGCCTTGTGTGAGCCTTAATTTTTACGAAAAGTGTGATGACTGCCCAGATGAGACAGCGTGTTCCGTTCATAAACTAATGCTCAAGGTGCGCGATGCCAATTTAGAAGTATACCGAAACAATACCTTGGCTGATTTATTGAAATAAGCTACTTAAAGCCCTGATTAAATAGTGTTCAGTTTTTTGTAAGCCTCATTTAGTCTAATCATGTAATTGATTAGAAAGAGAAAAAAGATTGAACTTATCATAAAAATTGGTTTATTCGAGAGATTCAGTTCAGTGTTGAAAAGGGAAAAAATAGAATCGGAAAAACGATAGACCAAATAACTCATAAACACCACGATCAGAATTGTTGGAAACAACATTTTTTGATAAGACCGTATCGGTGTTTTCTGCTGCTTTGGTTGCGCTTCAAGTTTATGTATGAGTCTTTCTGTAAACCCATTCGAAGTTTCAAGCTTACTTTGCTGAATTAATTTTTTGATTTTGTCTTCTTTCATAATAAATTTTTTAATTCGTCCCCTAATAACCTTTTCAATTGAAAGTTGAGATTATTTCTACCACGGTGTAGGCTTACTTTGACTTTGGCCTTACTAAATCCAGTGATTTTTATCACCTCTTTAATACTCATTTCAGATAAGTAAAATAGCTGTAGTACCAAAGCCTCATCAGCATTTATTTTCTTTAATGCCAATTGAATATATTTTTTTTGATTTTCTACTTTTAAAAGTTCTTCCCTACTGATTAAATTTTCTGGTAGTTGCGATAGATCATTGACATCCTGATTTATTTTTGTTCGTTTTAATTCAGTATAGCTAAGGTTTACCATAATACGATACAGCCATGTCGAAAAATTAGATTTGAAGTTAAAAGTGTCTATCTTATGGAAAACCCTTATAAATGCCTCTTGTAGAATATCTTCGGCTAAAGCTTCATCTTTCACTATGGAAAAAATTAAGGAGAGCGATACGTCTTTATACTTTTCGACTAGTAGTCTAAAAGCATCCATATCACCCTCTTTAATTTTAATGATGAGGTTTTTATCAAGGTCTTTCAAAGCCTATTTTTCTGATTTTTTTCTAAGAAAATGGGCGAGAATGACACTTACTCCACCAAAAATTGCAATTGTGCCCCATGCCAATAAATCGGTGGTATCTTCTGATAGGTTCATTTCAGTATAAATCGATGATACTATAAAACCAAATCCTAGACCTATAATAATGCAACCAACATCAAGGTATTTCAATTTTTGAT
Organism: Croceitalea sp. MTPC5; assembly: GCF_036985505.1. NCBI lineage: Bacteria > Pseudomonadati > Bacteroidota > Flavobacteriia > Flavobacteriales > Flavobacteriaceae > Croceitalea > Croceitalea sp. MTPC5. Next base: position 262,922 of record NZ_BTGQ01000002.1, on the reverse strand, counting down.
TTGTCAATTGATTGGAGATAAGGCCTTTTTCAATCATTGCTTTTTTAATGAGATAATTGTATTTCGCAAGAATGAAAACAATAACACCCATTCCTATAGCAAGGATCAACATAATAAATACTTCGTCTAACTTTTCCATGTCTTTAATTTTTAAAATTGTTCTTCTATTAGTTTTTCGATTTCAGTTAAAAAGGGAAACAGATTATCTGAGTTTCCAAAAATGGTAAAACCATATTTTTGATCGGGAACAAACATAGCATAGGCTTGAAAATCTTTGTTGTTACCCGTATGTAAATGCATTAGGCCATTTGGGGTGGGTTTCTGGGCAAAACCAAGGCCCCAACCCGTTTGACCGGTTTCTAAATGTATTTTGTTATCAGGTTTGAAGTGGTTATGCTCTTTTAGCATCTCATCCCGTAGCTGGACACTAAGGTTTTTTGGTTCCATCATTTCAATTAGAAATAAAGCATAGTCGTAAGCATCTGATTGTAAGCTATATCCAGGGCCAACGTTTTTGTCACGGTGCATTTCGGTATTTACTTTTCCGTTCATGTGACCCTTTACGGTATGTTCTTCAAGTATTTGGTTCCAAGTATAAAAACTTCTGTTCATGTTAAGGGGGTGCGCCACTTCTTTAAGAAACAAGGTATCTAATTTACTTCCCCAGCCAATGCCCAATTTTGTGCCAAGAGCGGCCCCCATATGTTGGTAAGCCTCCCCAGAATATGAAAAGTCAGTGCCTGGTTCGAAGGCGATGGTAATGGGTTCACCTTTTACCCAGTTCGGGATTCCTGTTCCATGTGATAAAACGATTCTAGGCGTTAAGGTTTTATAGGCCTCCATAGAAGCTTCCGCGACAGCACCTTTTGGAAAAATATCCTTTAAGTAGTCATAAATAGGTGCGTCTAGATCAAAATTACCTTGTTCCGCCATTTTCATCACAAAATAAGCAAACAAAGGTTTAGAAAGTGAGGCACCTTCAAAAATACTGTTTTTGTCCACAGGTTTTTTGGTTTTTAAATTGGCAACGCCAAACTTATTGTGATACGCAATTTTAGCGTCATTAATAATTGCAATGGATAGTCCTGGTAGTTGAATGGAATCCATAATGTGTTCGATTCTTTTTTCTAGGGCTTCAACTTTTACCAGTTTACCACTGACGGTTTTTATATGCCCTTTTTGAGCGGTAGCGTTACCGAAAATGGCTAAGCCTATAAATAATACTGCTATGTTTTTTAATTGATTCATCTCGTCAGTTTTAAAAAATTAATATGTGTTTTGTGAATTCACATCTATTGGACAAGACGACTTCTGAAAAGGTTACAAAAAAATCAAGAAACGATTTAAAATGCTTTTAAACAGCTATTTAGAATAGATTTTTGTAAGTGTATATACTTTACCAATTACTATTTTCAATGATTTGATTTGGTAATTCATGTCGGTTTAAAGCTGTTCAAGTTTCTTGTGGAATGTGTTAAAATATATATGGTGTAGTATTAAATTCTCAATAGTAATGCTATATTTTAGTAATCTATTAAAACTATAGGGTTTAGATAAATTTAATGGAAATTTGGCTTTTCCAATAGGATAATTGTTTTATGTTTGTATTTCCTATTAAATCTATAGGGTAATAAATTATGAGTTTGGATATAAATATTGATTACTACAACAAGCAGTTTAGGGGAATACCTCCAGAAGAGATTATTAGTTGGGCGTTGCATTTATCTAAAAAGAGGATAGTTACCACAAGTTTTGGTAAGTATTCAGCGGTATTGCTCAGTATGTTTCAACGAATAGACCCATCAATAGATGTTGTATGGTGTGATACGGGCTATAACTTGCCAGAAACCTACGAACATGCGAAGTACTTGACCAATCGTTTAAATCTCAACCTGAAAACATATGTTCCTAAAGAGACTAAGGCGTTTACCGAGCATCGACTAGGCTTTCCGTCAGCGGACCAACCAGAACATTTGGAGTTTTCTGAAATAGTTAAGTTAGAACCTTTTCGTAGGGCTTTAAGTGAGCATCAACCTGACATTTGGTTTACAAATATTAGAATACGTCAGACCGAATTAAGAAGTTCAAAAGACATTTTGAGTCAAAGTAAGGAAGGAATTCTAAAAGTAAGTCCCTTTTATTATTGGACAGATGAAGATTTGGATGCGTATTTGGAAGACTATGACCTTCCAAAGAACAGCACGTACTTTGATCCGGTAAAGGCCTTGGAGACTAGGGAATGTGGTATTCATTTGCAATAAACGGGTCTGTGCTTTTCGATAAGGGTCAATTGTAATATCAGGGTAATAAATTAAAAGTTAATGTTGATGAAATCTCGTCGAAACAAGAAATCGATATTTTTTATTCTATAAAATCTATAGGATAAGAAAGGTTTTACTTTCTTTCACGACAAGGATATAGTATTATAAGAGAATATGCAAAGTTTTAGAACAGAAATAGAAAATCCGGTAGTAGAGAAAGATATTCTCGACTTAGAAAGAAGAATCCGCCAGTTCAAGACTGGAAACGTTGATGAAGAAAAATTCAGAAGCCTTCGATTGGCACGTGGTGTTTATGGTCAGCGCCAGCAGGGGGTACAGATGATTCGAATAAAGTTACCCTATGGTAAAGTAACTTCGAATCAGCTAAAGCGAATCTGTGATGTTTCCGATGAATATTCTACGGGCCGACTTCATATCACAACCAGGCAAGACATCCAAATCCATTATGTTGATTTAGAGCGTACGCCAGAACTTTGGGCGCAATTGGAAAAAGATGACGTTACCTTACGAGAGGCATGTGGCAATACCGTTCGAAATGTCACTGCCAGCGAAACTGCTGGTATTGATGTTAATGAGCCTTTTGACGTTTCGCCCTATGCACAAGCTGTCTTTGAATATTTTTTGAGAAATCCCATTGGGCAAGAAATGGGGCGTAAGTTTAAGGTCTCCTTTTCCGCTACCGATGCCGATACAGGCTTGTCTTATATGCATGATTTGGGTTTTATTGCCAAATTGCAAAATGGGGAACGCGGATTTAAAGTAATGCTTGCTGGGGGACTGGGTTCCCAACCACGTCATGCCGATGTGCTTTACGAGTTTCTTCCAACGGATAAAATAATTCCTTTAATGGAAGGGGTGATCCGCGTTTTTGACCGCTATGGTGAACGCAAGAGCCGGGCAAAGGCGAGACTGAAATTCTTGTTAAAGGATTTAGGTTTGGATGGATTCAAAGCACTTTTGGAAGAGGAACAAAATGCGATTCCGAATGCTACGTATCCCATAGATTACAAAACATACCCTTCCGTTCAACCATCAAACGTTGAGGTGTCCAATACCACTGTAACTGATGAGAATGCTTTTGAAGAGTGGAAATCGACTAATATTATTCCACAGAAACAGCAAGGTTTTGTGGCTATTGGAATTAAAGTAGTATTGGGTGATTTTTATACCGATAAAGCGCGTTTGCTGGCCGATTTGGTCGCGAAATACGCAGCAGGGGAAATTCGTCTTTCATTGCGACAAAATATATTGATCCCTCATGTCAAGGAAGCCTTGGTTCCTTTCTTTTATCAAGAACTGGGCAAATTGGGTTTTGTAGAAGCTGGATATAACAAGGCTTTAGATATTACGGCTTGCCCTGGTACGGATACCTGTAATTTAGGAATTGCGAGCAGCACCGGTATCGCAACGAAATTAGAGAAGGTCATCAAAGCGGAATACCCCCAATACATCAAAAACCCTGATGTGGTAATCAAGATTAGCGGTTGCATGAATGCCTGTGGACAGCATAACATGGCCCATATCGGATTTCAGGGTATGAGCATTCGTACCAAGGATAAGTTGGTGGCTCCGGCACTACAGGTATTGCTGGGTGGAGGGAATTTTGGAAATGGAAACGCTCGTTTTGCAGATAAAGTAGTGAAAATTCCAAGTAAACGAGGGCCACAAGCATTGCGATGGATTTTAAATGATTTTGAAGCTAATTCAAATGGCGCAAAATTTGAACAGTATTATCAAAAGCAAGGAGAACACTACTTTTATGAGTTGTTGAAACCACTCACCAATATTGACAATCTGACACAAGATGATTTCATTGATTGGGGTAATTCCGAAAAATATAAAAAGGAAATCGGTATTGGTGAATGCGCGGGGGTCATTGTTGATTTGGTGGCTACCTTGTTTTTAGAGAGCCAAGAGAAAATTGATAGTGCTGAGGAAGCGTTGCAGGAAAGAAAATGGGCAGCTAGTATCTACTACGCATACCAATCGATAGTGAATTCGGCCAAAGCCTTATTAACTGCTGAAAAAATTAAAACGAATACACATGCCAGTATCATTAAGGATTTTGACAGGCTTTTTGTAGCAAATGGAAAAATCAATTTTGAAAGTTCATTTGAAACCTTGGCATTACAGTTGAATAAAAACAAACCTTCTGAGGCTTTTGCGAAAACCTATTTGGACGATTCCAAAGAGGTTTTACTACAATTACAAGCGTTCAGACAAATGGAATTGGAACATGCTTAAACAAGGAAAACTTACCGTTGTAGGGGCTGGTCCGGGTGATGCCGAATTGATTACCCTCAAAGGGATCAAAGCATTACAAAATGCAGATGTGGTGTTATACGATGCTTTGGTAAACAAAGAATTACTGCAGTTTGCCCGAGAAGCAGAATTGATTTTTGTAGGCAAACGAAAAGGATGTTATAGTTACCAACAAGAACAAATTAATGAGTTGATCGTGCAACGTGGTCTCGAAGGTGAACATGTGGTTCGTTTAAAAGGAGGGGATCCCTTTGTGTTTGGTCGAGGTGCTGAAGAAATGGAATATGCCACTGAAAATGGATTGAAGGTCGCCATGGTTCCTGGTATTTCGTCTGCGTTGTCAGTGCCGGCAACCCAAAACATACCAGTAACCAAAAGAGGTGCTGCAGAAAGTTTTTGGGTGATTACGGGCACTACCAAGGCACACAAATTATCAAATGATGTAGCGCTAGCCGCAAAATCAAATGCAACGGTCGTCATATTAATGGGAATGTCAAAGCTGACCGAAATCGTTAAACTTTTTGAGCAAGAAGGAAAAAAAGAGACTCCGGTGGCCATTATTCAAGAGGGAACGACTGAAAATGAGAAAATAGGGATAGGTACGGTTGCTTCCATTACATCCGTAGTGAAAGAAAAACAGCTTTCGAATCCAGCGATTATTATCATCGGTGAAGTAGTCGGGCATCGAAAAACCCTTGATGGGATTACCCGCCAAGTTTCAGGGAAAACACTAAAAAATCAAATTCCCGAACCGATTTTATAACAAAATGAAGTGCATACGAATTGGTGGTTAAACCGTTGAAGAGAAAGATGGCCAGCGGTTTATACTTTGCAATACTTAAATTCTTAATTACAATTGATAACGATACGATGATTAAAACAGATATAGTAATAATTGGTGCAGGCCCAACAGGCTTATTCACGGTTTTTGAAGCGGGATTATTAAAATTAAAATGCCATTTGATTGACGCACTTCCACAACCAGGGGGGCAATGCTCGGAGATTTATCCGAAAAAGCCCATATATGATATTCCGGCCTACCCCGAAATATTGGCAGGTGATTTAGTGGATAGGCTAATGGAGCAGATAAAACCGTTTGAAGCAGGATTTACCCTTGGCGAACGTGCCGAAACTTTGGATAAACAAGAAGATGGTACGTTTATAGTTACGACGAACAAAGGAACAAAACACCATGCACCGATAGTCGTTATTGCTGGTGGTTTGGGCTCTTTTGAACCACGTAAACCACAAATTGAGAACATTGGTGCTTATGAAGATAAAGGAGTTTCATACATCATAAAAGATCCCGAAGTATACCGTAATAAAAAGGTTGTTATTGCCGGAGGTGGTGATTCAGCGTTGGATTGGGCCATCTATTTAGCCGATATCGCATCAGAGGTTTCTTTGGTACATCGAAGAAATGAATTTAGGGGTGCTTTGGATTCTGTGGAGAAAGCATCAGAACTGGCCAAACTGGGTAAAATCAAATTATTTACTGAAGCGCAGGTTACCGAACTACATGGTGAAGAGAGTCTTAGTGGGGTTATAATCAAACACAATGATGCCGAAAAAGAGCCAACCTATCTAGAAGTAGACAATTTTATTCCCCTCTTCGGGCTGTCCCCTAAATTGGGCCCTATTGGCCAATGGGGATTGGAAATCGAAAAAAACGCAATAAAGGTCAATAATGCCAAGGATTACCAGACGAATATTCCCGGAGTGTTCGCTATCGGTGATGTAAATACGTATGAAGGGAAACTGAAATTGATCCTATCTGGTTTTCATGAAGCAGCGGTCATGTGCCAATACGCCTATCAAATCATAAACCCGAATAAGCGATTTGTAATGAAGTATACTACCGTTGGTGGTGTTGAAGGTTTTGATGGTAGTAAAAAAGAGGCTAAGAAAGAGGTAGTGCAAAGCATACTCTAAACCCCTGTAATTACAATATCATACTTTTAAAAAGGCCTTGGAGACGAGGCCTTTTTAAATAAAGTTTTTTTGGTTTTGAACAGATTGTGCTGTTTCTTTGCCAACAGTTCATATATAATTTGAAAGTTATCAAGAAAGGTGGAGGGAATAGACCCTTTGAAACCTTAGCAACCCTTGGTGTATCCTGATGCTTGTCAGGACCCGAGAAGGTGCTACGTTCTATCCTGTTAAAAACAGGGAAAGATGACACAAAAGACCTATTCGTCCTTGTATCCGTTTATTTTCTTGATTGCTTTTTGATAAAGCGAAATCGTATTTATGCGAAATATTAAAGAAATACTGAAAGACCGAATTCTTGTTCTAGATGGTGCTATGGGCACTATGTTACAGCAGTACAAGTTCACCGAAGAAGATTTTCGAGGAGAACGGTTCAAAGCGTGGGAACATCCTTTACAAGGTAATAATGACCTACTTTCATTGACCCAACCCGATGCTATTGCAGCGGTACACAGAAAATACTTTGAAGCAAGAGCTGATATTGTCGAAACCAATACATTCTCAGGCACTACCATTGCAATGGCAGATTACCATATGGAGGATTTGGTCTATGAACTCAATTACGAATCGGCACGTATTGCCAAAGAAGTTGCGAATGATTTTACCCTAAGAGAACCTGAAAAACCGCGTTTTGTTGCTGGAAGTATTGGCCCGACCAACAAAACGGCGAGCATGTCGCCTGATGTCAATGACCCTGGATTTCGCGCAATTTCTTTTGATGAATTACGAATAGCCTACAAGCAACAAGTTGAGGCGTTGTTAGATGGTGGTGCTGATATATTATTGGTCGAGACTATTTTTGATACGTTGAATGCGAAAGCAGCCCTTTTTGCCATTGAAGAGGTAAAAGACGAAAGAAATATAGATATTCCGATAATGATTAGCGGAACAATTACCGATGCATCGGGGCGCACCCTTTCTGGTCAAACAGCAGAAGCGTTTTTGATATCCATATCCCATATTCCAATTTTGTCGGTTGGTTTTAACTGTGCCTTAGGGGCCAAACAGTTAGTGCCCCATTTAGAAGTGGTTTCGGCAAAATCGAACCATGCGATAAGCGCACATCCCAATGCGGGTCTACCCAATGCCTTTGGGGAGTATGATGAGACCCCAGAACAAATGGCAGCCCAAATTAAGGAATATGTAGAAAAAGGATTGGTCAATATCGTAGGGGGGTGTTGCGGAACCACTCCAGCGCATATTAAAGCGATTTCGGATTTGGTAGCTCGCTATGCTCCTAGATCGTTGTCGGTTGTCAGTTGATGGTTATTGTTTGATAGTTGCTGGTAAAAAATGAAAATGGAATATACAGAGTTGGAAGTTTGGAAAGAAGCTAGGGTTTTGACGAATTCAGTTTATGAAATTTCAAAAACATTCCCAAAAAAAGAAACCTATGGTCTAAAAAGCCAAATAAGAAGGTGTGCCGTATCTATCCCTTCAAATATTGCAGAAGGATGTGGTAGAAGAACATCAGCGGATACAATTCAATTTCTTCATATTTCAAGAGGTTCACGCTATGAATTGGAAACACAACTATACATTGCTTTAGATCAAAACTATCTCAATCAAGAAAAATTCGATAATCTGTTCAGGGAAATTTTAAAATGTAAAAAGCTTATTAACGGATTCATTAAATATTATAAAAAAGCTCATTGATGATTCTTAGCACTGAACATATACCGACAACCGACAACCGACAACCACTAACCAGATATTTAAAGCTTTCCGGTCTGGAACCTCTGGTCATTACACCAGAAAGTAATTTTGTCAATGTTGGCGAACGTACCAATGTGGCAGGCTCAAAAAAGTTTCTCCGTTTGATCAAAGAAGACAAATTTGACGAGGCGTTGGAAATTGCAAGACATCAGGTGGAAGGGGGAGCCCAAATCATTGATGTTAATATGGATGATGGTTTGATCGATGGTAAGGAAGCCATGGTCAAATTCTTGAACCTGATAGTTGCAGAACCCGATATAGCACGAGTTCCCATTATGATTGACAGCTCAAAATGGGAAATTATTGAAGCAGGTCTTCAAGTGGTTCAGGGCAAATGTGTAGTGAATTCCATAAGCTTAAAAGAAGGAGAACAAGAATTCGTGCGTCAGGCAAAATTGATCAAACGCTATGGTGCGGCGGTCATTGTAATGGCCTTTGATGAGGTTGGGCAAGCTGATAATTTGCAACGCCGTATTGAAATTGCCGAACGTTCGTATCGTATTTTGGTGGATAAGGTGAATTTTGCCCCCGAGGATATCATTTTTGACCTGAATATTTTCCCTGTGGCTACGGGAATGGACGAGCACAAACGCAATGCGCTTGACTTTATTGAGGGTACAAAGTGGGTGAGGGAGAATTTACCACATTGTAGTGTCAGCGGGGGTGTTAGTAACGTGTCATTTTCTTTTCGTGGAAATAATCCCGTGCGAGAAGCCATGCATTCGGTGTTTTTGTACTATGCGATAAAAGCAGGGATGAACATGGGTATCGTTAATCCTGCCATGCTTGAGGTATATGATGATATTCCAGCAGCTCTATTGGAACATGTTGAAGATGTAATCTTAAACCGCAGGGATGATGCCACAGAGCGTCTATTGGAATTTGCTGAAACCGTTCAAGGAAAAGCTAAAGAAAATAAAGTAGACTTGTCATGGCGACAAGAACCTTTACAAGACAGGATTACACGAGCTTTGGTCAAAGGTATTGACCAATATATAGTAGAAGATGTGGAGGAAGCCCGTCAAAAAGCTTCAAAACCTTTAGAGGTCATTGAAGGAAATTTGATGACGGGGATGAACGTGGTAGGGGATTTGTTCGGTAGTGGAAAAATGTTTCTACCACAAGTGGTCAAGTCGGCTAGGGTCATGAAAAAAGCAGTAGCCTATTTAGAACCTTATATTGAAGAGGCAAAAAAAGCCCCCCAACCCCCAAAGGGGGAGCAATATTGGGCAACGGCCAATACAGTTTTATACGGACTGCTTAAAGAATATGCCAAGAAAATGCGAAATCAGCCTACCAAAGCTGAAGCATTACTCTGGAATGCTTTGAGTAACAAGAATTTAGATGGGTTTAAATTTAGAAGACAACATATTATCGGTGAGTTCATAGCCGATTTTATTTGTTTAAAACAAAACTTGATTGTTGAAATTGATGGATTGCACCATCAATTACCAGAAAATAAAAAGTCTGATAAAGAGCGAACAGCATGGCTAGAAAACCAAGGGTATCGGGTCATTCGATTCACTAATGAAGAAGTTTTGGGTAATCTTGAAAATGTATTGGAAGTTATTCATAAAACTTTAGAAGCTCCCCCTTTGGGGGCGGGGGGGGCACGTAGAGCAGGCAAAATCCTAATGGCTACGGTAAAGGGAGATGTACACGATATTGGTAAGAATATTGTTTCCGTTGTCTTGGCGTGCAACAATTATGAGATTGTAGACTTGGGCGTTATGGTGCCACCGGAAAAAATTATCCAAAAAGCGAAAGAAGAACAAGTAGATATCATTGGTTTAAGTGGGTTGATTACTCCGTCTTTAGATGAAATGGTGTTTTTGGCCAAAGAGATGGAACGACAAGAATTTAAGGTGCCATTACTGATTGGTGGCGCGACGACCAGCAAGGCGCATACCGCAGTAAAAATAGCCCCGGTATATACGCAATCAGTAGTACATGTCAATGACGCTTCAAGGGCGGTAACCGTAGTTGGTGATTTATTACAAAAAGACACTTCAGAAGACTACAAGAAAGCAATCAAATTGGATTATGAGGGTTTTCGCGAGAAATTTTTGAATCGAACCAAACAAAAAGAATATGTAAGCCTGCAAGAAGCCCGAAAAAATAAACTTTTGCTGAATTGGGATGCTTTTAAAAATAAAGAACCGAAGCAAATAGGTATTAAAGTTTTGGAAGACTTTGATTTAGCAGTGCTCAATGACTTTATTGATTGGACCCCATTCTTTAGAAGTTGGGACTTGCACGGTAAATACCCTGATATTTTAAAAGATGATGTTGTCGGAGAACAGGCAACGGAACTGTTCGAAGATGCTCAAAAGATGCTGAAACAGATTTTAAAGGAAAAATGGTTATCAGGTAAAGCGGTTTTTGGCTTATTTCCAGCCAATCAAATCAATGATGATGATATACAGGTTTTAAATGGTGAAAAAGAAGAATTTACCTTTAGAACATTACGGCAACAACTCAAAAAAAGAGCTGGGGTTCCCAATATTGCGCTCGCTGATTTTATTGCTCCTAAAGAAACGGGAATTCAAGATTATATCGGATGTTTTTGTGTGTCGGCTGGATTTGGCACACAGGAAAAGGCGGCTGAGTTCGAAGCGACCCATGATGATTATAGTGCCATTATGATCAAGGCGCTGGCTGATAGACTTGCCGAGGCTTTTGCAGAATATCTGCATAAAGAGGTACGTGCTAAACATTGGGGTTATGCTACTGATGAAACATTGTCGAACGATGACCTTATTGCTGAAAAATATAAAGGTATTCGTCCGGCACCGGGGTATCCAGCCTGTCCAGATCATTTAGAAAAATTGACAATATGGAAACTCTTGGATGTGGAAGAAAGAATAGGGGTGCAATTGACCGAAAGTCTGGCCATGTGGCCTGCGGCTAGCGTAAGCGGGTACTATTTTGGGCATCCTGAGGCCAAGTATTTTGGTCTTGGAAAAATAAAGGAAGACCAAGTAGCCGATTTCGCGAACAGAAAAGGAATTGCTTTGGATGAGGCTACCAAATGGTTGGCACCTAATATTGTAGAGGTTTCCTAGTTCTCGAAAGAGGGAACATCTTGTATTGGTACAGTGTATTCCGCATTAGGAATTGCAACGGCATCTTTTTTGAGTGTGGGTACTAAAAAAAATAGAGAGGAAAGCCCGACGACGAGTCTCACGAGTGGTAAGGCCTAAAAAAATAAATGAGAGCATAAAAATGAATTGTCAACGAATAAAATTCCCCCTTTGGGGGCTAGGGGGCCTATGAAAGTAACCGAACATATAAAAGGAGCGAACGGAAAAACGCTCTTCAGTTTTGAGATTATTCCGCCTGTAAAAGGTAAGAGCATTCAAGAGTTGTACAATAATATCGATCCCTTAATGGAGTTCAATCCGCCATTTATTGATGTAACGACCTCAAGGGAAGAGTACGTTTATATTGACCGTGATGGACTTTTAGATAAAAAGCTGACCCGTATGCGACCGGGCACTTTAGGGATTTGCGCTTCAATTTCCCAAAAGTACAATGTGGATACCGTTCCGCATGTATTGTGCGGAGGGTTTACCAAAGAAGAGACGGAATATTTATTGGTGGATTGCCATTATTTGGGAATTGACAATGTGATGGCACTTCGCGGTGATGCCATGCTTGAAGAAAAGTATTTTGAACCGACGAAAGGAGGGCACCCTTATGCGTCAAGTTTGGTAAAACAAATTCAAGAGTTGAACAGTGGTAATTATCTACACGAAGTGATAGAAACCGATAATTGTTCCGATTTCTGTATTGGGGTGGCAGGATACCCTGAAAAACATATGGAAGCCCCATCCCTTAAATCGGACTTAAAGCGATTAAAGGAAAAAGTGGAGCTAGGGGCAGATTATGTGGTTACCCAAATGTTCTTTGATAACAAAAAGTATTTTGAGTTTGTTGATGCCGCCAGGGAGATGGACATCACAGTTCCTATTATACCGGGCATAAAGCCTTTGGCAATCAAAAAACACTTGCAATTATTGCCTCAGGTATTTCGGGTAGATATTCCCGAAGATTTAGTTGAAGCCGTAGAGCAGTGTAAAACGAACATAGCGGTACGTCAAGTTGGGGTTGAATGGTGTATTGAACAATCGAAAGAGCTGAAGGCGGCCGGGGTACCTGTCTTACACTATTACAGCATGGGTAAATCAGATAATATAAAAGCAATTGCCAGGGAATTATTTTGATAAGGCATAGCGGTCTTTTTCTATTTTAGAAAGACGGATTTATGAAGCCAATCAAACTAAAACCAAAAAGCCTATTTTTACGCCCCATGAAACACCTACCTTTCATTGCTTTTCTTTTTTCGGTTGCAGTATTGTTTGCCCAAGACTCTGAGAAGTCCAAGAAATATGTTCTAGACGTCAGCCAGTTCAACGGCAATATACTTTTGCACAATACCGATATATCCCATTTGATTACGGAACATCCAGCTGGGGTTATAGTAGGCGTGAGCCGAAAACGCTATGGAGAAGAGGCTTGGGAAGCAGACTACGGGTATCCCGATACAGGCTTTACATTTACCTATCAAGACATGAAAAACCCCGTTTTGGGGCAAAATTTTGGTATCCATGCCCATTATAATTTTTATTTTTTCAAAAGAAACGTTCAACTTCGTATTGGGCAGGGAATCGCCTACAATACAAACCCATATGATAAGAACACGAATTTTCGCAATAATGCCTATGGCTCACATTTACTGAGTTCAACAATGGTGATGCTCAATTATCAAAAAGACAATATCATTGCTGGCTTGGGTTTTAAGGCTGGGTTCTCGTTATTGCATTACTCAAACGCCAACTTTAAGGCACCGAATACCTCAACAAATACAGCGGCGATTAATTTTGGATTGACTTATGACTTGAATAAGGACTTGTCTTATGAATATTTGCCAAAGCAAACCAAAGAAAAAATTAAAGAACCTATTCGATACAATCTCGTTTTACGCGGGGGATTAAATGAAAGTGACGTAGTGAACTCCGGGCAGTATGGATTCGTGATTTTTTCGGCCTATGCCGATAAACGATTAGGTAGAAAAAGTGCCTTTCAGTTGGGTACGGATGTTTTCTTTTCTAACTTTCTGAAAGAGTTGATACGTTTTCAATCCATATCTTTTCCAGAAATGAATGTGGCACCCGATACTGATTTTAAAAGAGTTGGGGTTTTTGCGGGCCATGAATTATTTATCAATAAGCTGAGCGTAGTGACCCAATTGGGTTATTATATATACTACCCTTTTGATTTTGAGGGACGTGTGTACAACCGAATTGGTTTAAAGAGATATTTCGGTGACAACGTATTTGGTAGCGTAACACTTAAATCACATGCAGCAGCAGCAGAGGCCGTTGAATTTGGAATAGGGGTGAGGTTGTAGGTATGGAATCAAAAACCAAAAAAAAGACTTTAAACGACTATGCGTGTTAAAAAGTGACAAGTCAGAAATACGATAGTATTAGGACATATTTTCTTTAAAAGAATATTTAGTGAAAGAAATGGAAAACAAAATCAATAAACCAAGAAAAGAAAGGTGCTATATCTTTTATCTTTTGTCTTGTTTCTTATGCCTTTTCGCTTGCAATAGTGAAAACGCTTCCGATTGTTTTCAAAACGCGGGTGATTTGGTGCGTTTAGAAGTTGAGGTTCCCGATTTCACCGATATCACTGTTTTTGAAAATCTGAACCTTGTGCTTATTCAAGGTGACGAACAAAAAGTAGAATTGGAGTCCGGTGAATTTTTAATAAATGAGGTGTCTGCAGAAGTTGAAGGGGATAGGCTTATCTTAAGAAATGAAAACACCTGTAATTTTGTAAGGGAGTATGGACTTACAACGGTCTATGTGACTTCACCGAACATTGAGAATGTTAGAAGCAGCACAGGGCTTTTGATTTCTAGCGATGGCGTGCTCAACTATCCGAATTTAAGTTTGGTTTCCGAGAGTTTCACTAACCCCGAGACCGAAACCACCGATGGATCCTTTGATCTAACCATAAATTCAGAAAATGTTTCCATTTTGGTAAATGGCATTGCCTTTGTCAAATTATCGGGCGTTACCAACAGTTTGAACGTAACTATTGCTGCGGGTGATTCCCGTATTGAGGCCGAAAGCTTGATTTCACAAAATGTTTCGTTGAACCATAGGGGGTCTAATGATATTTTCGTGAACCCACAAGAGCGCATCAGTGGTATTATTCGAGGTTATGGCGATGTAATCAGTGTTAACCGACCTTCAGAGGTTACGGTAGAAGAAATCTTTAATGGCCGTTTGATTTTCAGGGACTGATTTAGGTACGGGTAGTAATTTTGAATTTAAGCGCATCAAAATGGATGGTTATGGTCTAATTTCATATCACAGGGCAGACAAATTATTTTATCGTTTTAAGTTTCTTCTTTATACGTGATGAATTTGTTTTCAAGCATAGCTAATTTTTTTTCACCTTCAACCAAAACCAAACCGCTTAACGGACTCAGTGGTATGGAACTCGCTGATGCTTTGCTGTGCAATTTAGTGACGGAGGATAGGGTACCTGGTATTTCCACTACTATTCTGAAAGAAGGTCGGACCCTATTGCAAAAAGGGTATGGTTTGGCGGATATTGATAACAAAGTTCCCATTGATCCGAAACAAACTATTTTTCGAATAGCTAGTATTTCAAAATGTATTACAGGTTTGGCATTGGGTAAGATGATTGAAGATGGAATATTGGATTTTGATGATTCGTTCTATAAACACGTTCCTTATTATCCGAAGAAAAAATTTGAATTTACTTTAAGACAACTAGCTGGCCATACTGCTGGAATACGTGGTTATCGCGGTAAGGAATTTGCGATGAACGAGCCTTATTCCATTAAAGACGGTCTCGACATGTTTAAAAATGATCCGTTGCTTTTCGAACCGGGTAAAGGGTATCTGTATAATAGTTTTGATTTTGTACTATTGTCCCTTGCAATGCAAGAAGCCAGCGGTGAGCCTTTTGAAGCTTATGTTCATAAAAATGTACTGGCACCTTTAGAGATGCATCAGACCTTTGCCAAACCCAGTCAAGTAGATGTAGGTCAGCGAAGTCAAAACTACACGAAGACTTCTACGGGTTTTAAAAGGGCCATTACAGTCAATAATTTTTATAAACTCGCTGGAGGGGGTTATTTGTCGACAAGTGTGGATATCGCGAAATTGGGCCAAGCTGTCCTAGAGAGAAAATTATTAAAACCGGAAACCTATAAAGAATTATTGACTGCTCAAACCGTGAATGGAAAGTCAACCTATTATGGCCTTGGATTTCAAGTGAGCCGAGATAGCCATGGTAAGAATTTTGTGGGGCATGTCGGTAGCAGTGTGGCAGCTTATACAAATCTGTTCGTATACCCTGAAGAACAACTGGTGATTGCTATTTTGATCCATTGTACGGATCCTAAGGTGCAAGAACGACTTGATTTGGCGATTAATGCATTCACCCACTTGCATTCTTGAGTATTTTTAAAGAAATTGAAGTTTAAATAGGTATTGATTTGAAAGTATTCTATGTTATAATGGCCATAGGCTTTGTACTGTTGATAAGTGGTTCCCCTACCCAAAAATATGATTCCCCCGATAGGGTAGAAACGGTGACCGACACGGTACAAGGTGAATTGACTGCACAAGAATGGAAGCGGTTTGAACGTTTCGAAAAAGACCTTCGGCAGTCTGCGACTTCACAACAGGAAAAAGCGTCCCTATTAAAAAATTATACACGTGATTCCCTCAAAATACTAGAGGTGAAATTGATGGCCGTCAAACTCTTGGAAGCTAAAAATCTGTTGAAACAAGATATTGTTCAAAACACCCAATTCTATTTTGATTTACTTCATGAGCTGGAGGCTAGCAAGGTAGATCCAAGCAATTATAGTTTTTTAAAAGATAAGTTGCTGTTGTTCAGGCAACGTAAAATGCAAGGCCAATTACGCAGAAGCCAATGGTTGAATGTTGGTCTTGGTATTTTAGTATTGCTTTTTGTCGGTGGGTCCTTAATTCGATTGAAAAGAACAAAGAAGCCGGCAGTTCAGCAATTAAGTCGGCAAGAAACCACAATTCGAGATTTAATTATTCAGGGAAAAAGCAATAAAGAAATAGCCTCTGAACTTTTTATCAGCCTGAGTACCGTAAAAACCCATATCACCAATATTTATGGCAAATTACAGGTTTCCAATCGACAGGAATTAGTCCATAAAATCCAAAACTAGTACGGGTACTAGTGCTTATTTCAGACCTTGATTTTCCCTTAAAAAAATGAGAAGATAGTTACTTGTGTCCTTAAATTCTTAAGCGATACCGTTGACATATTTCTATCTTAAGACGAGGCCCGTTTCTTTATTGGATTTTAAATTTTGGAACCTTTGTTTGGGTTGGTTGGTTTTTTTGAATGCCTTGGTAACCTATTTAGTGACCATGGAACCTACCGTCAGCTTTTGGGATACCGGGGAATACATTGCTACATCTGCCAAACTTGAAATTGCACACCCTCCAGGCGCCCCACTTTTTCAGATGATAGGGGCTTTTTTTGCATTATTTACCATCGCCCCACTTCAAATCGCAAAAATGGTAAACGCTGTTTCATGTTTCGCAAGTGCCTTTACCATTCTCTTTTTGTTTTGGACCATTACCAACCTTACCCAAAAATTTCAAAAGGGGATTAAAATGGACCGCCTAAATAGTGTTGCGGTTTTAGGTAGTGGTCTGGTTGGGGCCTTAACCTTTACGTATTCTGACAGTTTTTGGTTTAACGCTACAGAAACCGAGGTTTATGCCTTGGCGAGTTTTGTGATGGCCATTTTAATATGGCTTGGCCTAAGATGGATTGATGAAATTGATGGAAAAAGGGCCAACAAATGGTTGTTGTTGATTTGCTTTATTATAGGTCTTACGTTTGGCATTCAATTTATGGGCTTTCTGACCATACCCACGCTTGTTTTGTTGTTTTATTTTAAGCGATTTCAAAAGGTTACCATCCAAAATTTCATATTTTTTAATGCTATTGCAGTGGGGCTGTTGTTTTTCGTGTTTAAAATTTCACTTACCTACGTGCTGAAGATCTTTGCATGGGGTGAACTCTTTTTTATAAATACCATCGGTCTTCCGTTTAACATGGGTACCCTTATTGTGGGGGTATTCTTCTTCTTGGCTTTTTACATGGCTTTACGATATACCGTGCATAAAGGTTTGGTACTGTTCAATACGGCACTCTTAGGGCTACTATTCTTGTTTTTGGGCTTTTCAACATGGCTGATGCTCCCCATAAGGGCGAGTGCACACGTAGGTATCAATGAGAATGATCCCTCTGATGCAAGAACACTTTTGGCCTACTATAACAGGGAGCAATATGGGGGTGTCGCAAGTCCATTTTACGGGGCCTATTACTCTGATATGTTTGCAGCTTCCGATGGCTTTACCGATGATAGTCCCAAATATGAACGAGATGAAAAACTAGGAAAATATGTAATCGTAAATGATTATAAGAATGCAATTGGTACTCCAAACAAAAAGCATGTAGGTATACTTCCCAGGCTGTGGAGCGCTGACCATGCAGAGAATTACATGCGCTATTTTGAACGTTTACAATTCAAAATAAAACCTGAATACTTATCGAATACCGAGCTTCGGAATGCTATTGAAGAGTTCAGGCAATTGGATGCTACCAAGAAGATAAGTACTGAACAATATATTGACTTCCTTAAGAGCTTTGGGGATTATATTGATGTTGCCCCACCAAGCCTAAGACAAAATCTTGAGTTTTTACTGGAATACCAATGGGGGTATATGTATTTGAGGTATTTTTTCTGGAATTTTGTAGGTCGCCAGAATGATATACAATGGCGTTACGACAATAACGGACATTGGTTGAGCGGTATCGATTTTATTGATGAAATGCGCTTGGGGAGCCAACAAAATCTGCCTGATGAGGTTTTAGATAATAAGGCAAGGAATACGTATTATTTTCTTCCATTGGTATTGGGGCTTATTGGGGTATTCTTCCAATTAAAAAAGACCCCAAAACAGTTCTGGGTACTCTTCGTTTTTTTCATGTTCACGGGTTTTGCCATTCAGTTTTATACGAATCCTTACATTTTTCAGTCTAGGGAGCGCGACTATTCCCTTGTGGGTTCTTTTTATACTTTTACCATTTGGATAGGTATGGGAACTTTCGCCTGCTGCATGGTATTACAGCGATATATTACAAAGAAAATGGGAAATGCTATGGGTGTTTTATGTTGTTTATGCAGTGTTCCCCTACTCATGGCATTTCAAAATTGGGATGATCATGACCGATCAAATCGTTTTACGGCCAGGGCTTCTGCAAAAGCCTATTTAGACTCGACGGAAAAGGATACCGGTGCTATTTTATTTACCATTGGTGATAATGATAATTTTCCACTATGGTACCTTCAAGAAATAGAGGGGTATAGAACCGATGTGAGGGTCATTGTCAGTGGCTACTTCGCAACGGACTGGTATATTGACCAAATGAAGCGAAAGGCCTATCAAAGTGACCCGATTCCCTCGCAATTGAATCACGATGACTACAAATATGGTACCCGTGATGTGATACACTACCAAGGCCTACTTAATGTAAAGGATAACCGATGGCATATTAAAGACTTTATGAATTGGATAGCCAGTGATAAACCACAAACGAAATTGAAGTACCTGTTTGAAAGTAGGGGTAGGGATATTTCCGGTTTCTCTGAAAGCACTTTGGATAGGGTGTATTACCCAACCCATAAAATTAGGGTGCCCGTAAACAAAAAGAAGGTATTGGAAAGAGGTCTGGTAAATGAAAAAGATGCTGATTTGATTGTCGACTATATTGATATTGACCTGCCAAAAAGTTACATCACAAAAAACAGGATGATGATGTTGGATATCATTGCTAATAATGATTGGGAGCGGCCCATCTATTTTTCAGGGGGCAGTTTTGATGATGCAGAGTACATATGGATGAAAGAGTACCTGCAATTAGATGGACTTGCCTATAAACTAGTGCCAATTAAAACAGAAGATGAGCATACGTTCGGTCTAGGGCGGGTTGATACCGATTTGATGTACGATATTGTCAAAAAATGGGACTGGGGAAATTCAGGTAGCCCTGAGATTTATCATGACCCACAAACGAGAAGACAATTTGGGGTAACCTTCAGGTTGAATATGGCAAGGCTTGTACAGGCACTTATTGAAGAAAACAAGATGGAAAAGGCCAGAACGGTTCTTCAAATGGCCATGAAGAACATTCCGGTTGCATACTATGGGTACTATGCATTTGTTGAACCTTTCTTAGACGGCTATTATAAAGTTGGGCAGCGTGAAGAGGCGAGGATGTTATTTCAACAATTAAAAAAAGTATATCAAGACCGATTGAGATATTATTCCAAAGTTTCATTAGACGAACAATACACACATATAGAAACTATAATATCCACTATTGAAGCCTATAACAGAATCGTTAGCGTACTTATGGAAAATAATGATACGGAATATGCACAAAAAGAAAGTAAGGTTCTTGACGCTTACATCGGTATGTTCGATCAATTTCTTTCAGGGTGATGGTACAGGGGTCATCTTTTAGAAGGCCCACCGATTAATTCACAATACGACAAGAAATTTGGGGTGCAGGTTTTTTTTGATTACGACTAACCGGTCAGCTCTGTAAATAGACTTTCCAAATTCTTATTTTTTCTACTTAACTGAAGCGTTTTCAATTCATTGTCATGGGCAAAATCAAATACTGCTGGGCGCATGTCTTTTGAGGTATTAAAAACGATTTCATACACAAAACCACCGGTATTTTTGACGGCTGTGACATGGGGCAATTGTTTAAGCAATACTTCTTCGACGCGAAAATCAAATTCAACCTCAATGACCTGTTGTTCCGTTTCACGAAGATCTTCAAGTTTTTTATCAGCTACGACCAAACCCTTATTGATGATGATGACACGGTCACAAACTGCCTCAACCTCTTTCATAATGTGGGTTGACAATAAGATTGTTTTTTCCTTTCCGATTTCACGGATTAATTTTCGAATTTCAATGAGTTGATTCGGATCTAAGCCCGTAGTGGGCTCATCGAGAATTAAGACGTCGGGATCGTGCAATAAGGCAGCGGCGAGACCAACGCGTTGCCGGTAACCTTTCGAAAGTTGTCCTATTTTTTTGTTGGCTTCGGGTGTTAACCCCGTTTGTTCGATAACTTCTTTAATCTTTTGTTTGTTTACTTGATATACATCGGCATTAAATGCAAGATATTCTTTCACATACAACTCGACATAGAGCGGATTGTGTTCTGGTAAGTAGCCAATACTTTTTTGAACCGATCTCGCAGCTTTTTGCACATCAAATCCATTCACCGTTGCAGTGCCCGAATCTGCCTGATGATATGTGGTCAATACCCGCATCATTGTAGATTTACCTGCCCCGTTCGGACCTAAGAATCCGACGATTTCACCTTTAGCAATGGAAAAAGATATATTATCGAGGGCTTTTTGATTGCCAAAGGTCTTTGTAATGTTTTGAACATTGATGGACATGAACTTGAATTTACATTCAAAAATAAGAATAGATTTGACTCTTGCGATACATTCGCTTTGAAATGACACTTCAAAGTAAGAAGCCAATGAAAAATCTAGAATTCGTAATTCTATAGGGGTTTTACAAATAAAAGTGCAAGAATTTTTTAAAATCAGCTAAAAATCAAAAAAAATATCTTTTTCCTTTTGAATTCTCAATGTATTGCCCAATCTTAGCCGAGATTATAAAATAAAATGAACAATACGTATTTCTGGAACGGTTTTTATTTCTACTTCTTTTTTAAGGGAAGTACGGGACTGTTCTAACATACGCCAAGTAGATAGCATTGAAAGTCCCGATATAAAATCGGGACTTTTTTATTGAATGAAATTTAAATGTATTGACTTGAGCATATTGAAATGGAGTCAAAGAATCAAAACGGATAGGAAGTGAAGCTGAAAGTAGCTATACAAGGCATCAAAGGGAGCAATCACCATCAGGTGGCCAAAGACTTTTTTGATGATAGCATTGAATTGGTTGAATGCCTGTCTTTTGATAAGTTGATTCAACATTTAATTGATGGCACTGCCGATAAAGGGATAATGGCCATTGAAAATTCAATAGCAGGTTCCATCATTCCCAATTACAATCTTATATACCATAATGCTATTCATATCATTGGTGAACATTATATCAACATACATCATAATTTAATGGTACAAAAGGGGGTGGCCTTTGATACTATTAAAGAAGTGCATTCACACCCAATGGCCCTATTGCAATGTAAGGCATTCTTTAAACAGCACCCAGATATCAAGCTTGTAGAAGCTGTAGATACTGCAGAAACTGCAAAACGCATTCAAGAAGAGAATCTTAAAACCATTGGGGCCATAGCACCAAAGATGGCAGCGTCGCTTTATGATCTTGAAATTATTGCCCCTGAGATTCAAACCATAAAAAATAACTCCACAAGGTTTATCATATTAAAAAAGCAGAATACGGTACTTCCGAAAGAAGAAATCAACAAAGCATCTATTCGTTTTGTGGCAGATCATAAACGGGGAAGTTTGGCAACGATTCTTAATGTGATGAGCGACTGTAACCTGAACCTTACTAAAATACAATCGCTACCAGTTATAGAAACCCCTTGGAAATATGCGTTTTTCGTAGACGTCACTTTTGATGCCTATCAAGATTTTGATAAAGCAAAATCAGTATTGAAAATCATGTCTGAAGATTTTAGGGTTTTAGGCGAATATAAAAATGCACTAAAAACATGATTACGGCCGAACGTTTAAAATCAGTTCAGGAATACTACTTCTCGAAAAAATTACGCGAGGTAAGAGGATTAATTTCAGAAGGAAGGCCAATTATCAATATGGGTATTGGTAGTCCTGATTTAGCACCCTCACCAAAAGTATTGGAAGTACTCAAAAATGCCATTTTGGATAGTACGGCACATCAGTATCAAAGCTATCAAGGTTTACCTGAATTGCGAGCGGCAATAGCCTCATTTTATAAGGCAAAATTTCATGTGGAGCTTGATACCGGCAACGAGATTTTACCGCTAATGGGTTCAAAGGAAGGAATCATGCACATTAGTATGGCCTTTTTGAATCGGGGAGATGAGGTTTTGATTCCGAATCCGGGTTATCCGACCTATGCGTCCGTTACCAAATTAGTAGAGGCCATACCTAGAACCTATGATCTAAGTTTAGAAAATGGATGGTTCCCAGATTTAGGGAAATTGGCCAAACAAGATTTGTCGAAAGTGAAATTAATGTGGTGCAGTTATCCCCATATGCCGACAGGTGCTACTGCGTCTAAAGAACAATTAAGGGAATTGGTTGATTTTGCAAGGCAAAACCAAATCCTTCTAGTCAATGATAACCCCTACAGTTTCGTTTTAACTAAAAATCCGACCAGTATACTGGCCATTAAAGGGGCAAAAGAATGTTGTTTAGAACTGAACAGTTTAAGCAAGACCTTTAACATGGCCGGTTGGCGTGTTGGTATGGTATTGGGCAATGCTGATACGATCAACGCAATTTTAAAGGTCAAAAGCAATATGGATTCGGGCATGTTCTATGGAATTCAAAAAGGGGCCATTGCCGCATTGCAAAGTGGGTCGGAATGGTTCGAAGATCTTGATACCATTTATTCCAACAGAAGGGATTTAATGTATGAACTGGTTGATAAAATAGGGGCCACCTATGATCTTAATGCGGTAGGAATGTTCGTTTGGGCAAAATTACCGCAAGGTTCTAAATCGTCTGAAGAATTTATAGATGGGCTGCTTTACGATAAGAATATTTTTATCGCACCAGGTACGATTTTTGGAAGTAATGGTGAAGGGTATATTCGATTTTCATTATGTGTAAAAGAAGATAAGATCAAAGAGGCAATTGAACGGTTTTAAAATGAAAGTAGCAATAGTTGGTATCGGTTTGATTGGTGGTTCCTTTGCAAAGGATGTTAAAAAATTATACCCTGAATCTAAGATTTATGGCATTGACACCAATATGCAGCATCTTGATAAGGCATTGCGTTTAGGTCTTATTGATGTAAAGTCTGATTATAAAGGGTTGTATGATGCAGATATCGTAATGCTGGCGATTCCGGTCGATGTTTTGGTGCAAGAACTAGCTGTGATTTTAGATGCTGTGGGCGATGATACGGTTGTTTTTGACGCAGGTTCTACAAAAGCATTGATTTGTCGGGCGGTAGAACAGCATCCCAAAAGAAGAAACTTTTTAGCTTGTCATCCTATAGCGGGTACCGAATTTTCAGGGCCGGAGGCTGCTATTGCAGATTTATACCGTGGAAAGACCAATATCATCTGTGAGGTTGAGAAGACCGCATTTAAATTGCAAGAGAAAGCCTTAAAAATATTTCAAGAAATGGGGATGCGTATTCGATATATGAATGCCGATGCCCATGACAAGCACATTGCCTATGTTTCGCACTTATCCCATATCAGTTCATTTATGTTGGGAAAGACCGTGATTGAAAAGGAGAAAAATGAACGGGACATCTTCGATATGGCCGGTAGTGGTTTTGAAAGTACGGTACGTTTGGCCAAAAGCTCGCCAGCAATGTGGACTCCCATTTTTGAGCAGAATAAAGTCAATGTTATTGAAACGCTGACCGAATACATACAAAATCTAGAAGATTTTAAAAAAATGATGTTGGAGGATAATTTTGTAGCGGTCTATGATGAAATGGAAAATACAAATAGAATAAAGCAAATACTAAACGGAATACCGTTGACGAAATAAGGATATTTAGTTTACGAACAACGAACAACGAACAACGAACAACGAACAACGAACAACGAACAACGAACAACGAACAACGAACAACGAAAAGAATACCTATGGAAAATTCAAAAGAAATGAGAACATGGTTAAATGATATGGCATTGCCCCATCCTCTTGTCATTGCAGGTCCATGTAGCGCCGAAACCGAAGAACAAGTCTTAAAGATAGCCCACGAGCTTAAAGATACCGATGTTAATTATTATCGCGCAGGAATTTGGAAGCCACGCACACGCCCAGGAAACTTTGAGGGAGTAGGTGCAATAGGGTTAAAATGGCTGCAAAAGGTCAAAAAAGAAACCGGATTGAAGACAGCTACTGAAGTAGCGAATAAAGCACATGTTGATTTAGCCTTGGAGCATGATGTCGATTTGTTATGGATCGGTGCCCGTTCAACGGTGAGTCCATTTATCATGCAAGAATTGGCAGATGCATTAGAGGGAACCGATAAGGTCGTTTTGGTAAAGAATCCCGTTAATCCAGACTTGTCGCTGTGGTTGGGTGGTATTGAGCGATTGCATACAGCAGGTATTAAAAAGCTAGGAGCCATACACCGGGGTTTCTCTACCTACCAAAAGACCAAGTACAGAAATATTCCAGAGTGGCAGTTGGCCATTGAATTCCAGAATCGTTTTCCAGACCTGCCCTTGATCAACGACCCTTCGCATATTACGGGAAAACGCGATATGATTTTTGACGTCTCACAAACAGCCCTTGATCTGAATTTTGATGGTTTGATGATTGAGACACATTGGGATCCTGACAACGCGTGGAGTGATGCGGCGCAACAGATAACCCCAAAAACCTTGGTGCAGATAATGCAAGATTTGAAGATTAGAAAAGAAACTGATGAAGAGGCCGAGTACAATTCAAAATTAAATAACCTAAGAGCTCAAATAGATATTATTGATAATCAATTGATACAGACCTTGGGGGAGCGAATGAAGGTGTCAGATGGTATAGGGGAGCTTAAGAAGCAAAAAAACGTGGCAGTATTGCAAACCAATCGTTGGAATGCCATTCTGGGTAAAATGATTTTAGAAGGGGAATCCCGCGGCTTGAGTGAAGAATTTGTGTTACGAATGTTTAAGGCCATTCACCAAGAATCCATTAACCATCAAGAAAAGATCCTTAAGGCTTAGACTTCAGAAATCATAGGTAATTAAGTCATTTCGAACAAGGAGTTACATCCAGTAAGGAATTCTAAGGATTCTTGGCTACATACATTGTTCAAAATGACTTTTTTCATGCTGTACTGTAACAATCTGAAATTCATTTCATCTTTTGTACAACGAAAAACACCTATTATGAAATCAATAACTACCTTTTGTTTTGCATTATTTACATTGGCCATGGTTGGCCAAAGAACCATTGACCGCGAAGTCGGGGATTTTGATAAGATCAAGGTTTTTGATTTGATTGAAGTTAATTTGATTCAATCTGACGAAAACCGAATTATCGTCAAAGGAAGAAATACGGATGACATCAAATGGACCAATAAAGATGGCGTCTTGAAATTACGAATGCAACTGGATAGAAAATTCACTGGTGAAGATACCTTTATCGAGGTATATTACAAGGATATTGATGTTATAGATGCCAATGAAGGTGCGCAAATCACCTGTAATGAAATGGTCAATAAGGCCAAAATAGAATTGAGGGCACAAGAGGGGGCACGAATTACTATTGGAATGGATGTGGCCGTCGCTGAGATTCGAGCTGTAACAGGGGGTATTGTAGAAGCTTCCGGTTTAGCCGAAAATCAAACGGTAGTGCTAAATACCGGTGGTATTTTTGAAGGCCGTGATTTGAAAACCATTGTTTCAGATGTGAAAATATCAGCAGGGGGTGAAGCAGAGGTATTCGCTTCTGATAAAGTGGACGTTAACGTAAAGGCCGGGGGTGATGTTGTTGTTTATGGCCAACCTAAAGAAGTCAATAAGAAAACCTTTGTAGGTGGCCGGGTGAAAATCGTAGAGTAGGTTTCGATAAATATCTGCATAGATAAAAGCCTCAATCCACTATAATGGTTGAGGCTTTTTTATGTAGTTTTTATTTCTTGAAAATATAGCGGGTAATGAAAATACCTTTACCATCAGGTTTGCCTCCGTCACTTTCAACTGCACTGGTTACAAAAGCCAACTCCCATCCATTTGCCACCATATCATTGATCATAGAGGTCAATAGGGCATCGTTGGCAGCAATATTTTGAAAGCGTATTCCCCCTAAATTATAAAAATTCAAAAGTTTGGTCTCTTCAAAATTTTTCACACGAATGTCCTTTCTTTTTGATTTGTTCCTGGTATTATCTTCATCGGTTTGAACGCTGGTATATTCTTGATAATCTTTATCCTCTAGTGCATTGATAATACGGGATCTTCCCAACCCATTGGGTACAATTGATTCGACACTTGTGATTACCTTGAATTCTTGGGCGTACATATCATGGGCTCCAAGTAGTATTAAAAAAACAAATAGAACTAATTTTTTCATGACGGAATTAAATTTGATTATTGAATAGTTTTAGAGCTTTAGTCGTTATAAGATTATTGAATAACAAAAAAGCCTTCGCTTTTTCGAAGGCTTTTAAGAGTTGAACACTATTGGTTATCTTTTATTGTATTGAAAAGTCAAATACGGATTGATTTTGTCTGCCCTGTGGTACTTGGCCTTGATATAAGAAAGCGTATTCCCCTGGTTCGAGTGAAGTAGGGGTTACTTTGAACTTATTACCCTCGATCTCTTCAATATCAAAACCTATGGCAAGTTTTGGGTCTACCCCACTACTACTTGAAATCCAACTGCTCTTTCCGGTGATGACCTCTCGAAGGTTTTGTCGCTCTTTTACTTTAAGTTTGACCAATACAAACTCATTGGGGTTGCTGGCGACCCTAAACCACCAGTTTAACAAACCAGCTTGGCTTCCCTGTGTATTTTGTAAGTTATCGACTTCCGTGGTCGCCGGATTGAATATGAATGTAAATTCGGGTCTATCAGTATTAATGACATTATTTGATTGGGTTCTTGGTAATCTCGCTTTCTGTTTTGAATTTATAAGGCCAGAGACAAGCTTTTGAGCTACTTGATTGTTGTTGGTTCCTGAAAAAACAGCGGGTTGAATCAATTCATCTTCCCCATCTTCATTAACAAAATAGATACCGGTTTTAGATTTGGTGTTCTGTTTTGATTTCTCCATGATTAACGAAAGTACCTCTGAAGATGCGCCAGCTTTTTTCAATTTGCCGAGTCCTGCAATAGTGGCATCGAATTTTACATCCGAGGTGTAAATTTTATCAATGATCATGGCATCATCAAAACCCAATTCCATCATTTGAATAACACTTTCATTGGTGATGACCTCTTGTGCGGTCAAGACACTGAAAAAAGAGCAGCAGATAAAAGTTACGATTACGTGTTTGAATTTCATTTTATAGTTGATTTTTGATTATTCAAATCAATAATACTATAAAATGTTAAAAAAAGAAAGTTGTTTCTTTGTTATTGTATGGAATGTTATCAACAGGCTGTTTAATGCAGGGAATAGTGTATAAATCGACCGGAAGCTGGTATACGGTCAAATCGGATGCCGGGGATTTCTATGAATGCCGCATAAAAGGAAAGTTTCGTATTAAGGGTATCAAAAGCACCAATCCTATAGCAGTAGGTGATAGGGTCATATTCGATTTAGAGAAGAAGGGGGACGAAGAAATAGGCGTCATATCACAGATAAAAGACCGAAAAAACTATATCATACGTAAATCGGTCAACCTATCAAAACAAACCCATATCATAGCGGTCAATTTAGATCAGGTATTTTTATTGGTAACGTTGAACAACCCTAAAACCTATACCAGTTTTATAGATCGTTTTTTAGTCACCGCAGAAGCTTATGAAATACCGGTAATCATCGTGTTCAATAAATTGGATGTGTATACCGACGAAGAGCAGAACGAAATCGACGATTTATTTAAGTTGTATACTGCGATAGGCTATCAGTGTATTAAGTTATCCGCCAAAACGGGCGAAAATGTGGATAAGGTAAAAATACTCATGAAAGGAAAAACGAGTATGTTCTCAGGCAATTCCGGTGTAGGTAAATCTACCTTGGTCAATACATTGGAAAAAGGTTTGAAATTAAAGACGGCCGAAATTTCTGAGCAACACTTACAGGGCCAGCATACCACAACCTTTGCCGAGATGTACGATCTTTCTTTTGGGGCCAGGATAATTGACACCCCCGGAATACGTGGTTTCGGAATCGTCGACATGGAAAAAGATGAAATAGGGGATTATTTTCCAGAGTTTTTTAAATTGAAACCACAGTGTAAGTTTAACAACTGTATTCATTTAGATGAACCCAAATGCGCCGTAAAAATGGCTTTAGAAGAAGACAGTGTCGCATTTAGTAGGTATCGAAGCTATGTTCAAATGGTTTTGGGTGAAGATGAAAATTATAGGTTTGACATTTATAAAGACAATTGATGCGGGCAGTTATTCAAAGGGTATCACAAGCTGAGGTTGCGGTTGAAGGTGCGATAGTTTCTAAAATAAGTTATGGTCTTTTGATTCTTTTGGGGATTGAAGATGCTGATACCGACGAAGATATTACATGGTTGTCAAAGAAAATCACCAATCTCAGAATATTCAATGACGATGAAGGTATTATGAACCAATCATTGATTCAGGTTGAGGGTCAGGCTATTATCGTGAGTCAGTTTACGTTGCATGCAAGCACAAAAAAAGGCAATCGCCCCTCATATCTTAAAGCTGCCAAACCAATATTTGCCATACCGATGTATGAAAAGTTTATTGCTCAAATTGAGACAGATTTGGGTAAGAAGGTAGGGACCGGGGTATTCGGTGCCGATATGAAAGTGGAATTATTGAATGATGGTCCGGTTACCATCATCATTGATACTAAAAATAGGGAATAATGAACATAGAGAACGCCCAAAAAGCAGTTGATGAGTGGATCAAAAATCACGGGGTACGCTATTTTAATGAGCTCACCAATATGGCGCAACTTACCGAAGAGGTTGGTGAGGTAGCCCGAATTATTGCGCGACGTTATGGCGAACAAAGTGAGAAAGAATCTGATAAGGACAAAGATTTAGGGGAAGAGCTTGCTGACGTTCTCTTTGTGGTACTCTGTCTGGCGAACCAAACCGATGTGGATTTACAACAGGCTTTTGAAAAAAAGTTGGATTTAAAGGCCAAACGTGACCACGATCGCCACCACAACAATAAAAAACTCAAATAGTTGTAATTTAAACGTTTCTCTAATCGAAGTTTATGAGGGTTTTCTTTAGCTTTGAAGTTTGCTAAAACCAACGAATTGAAACTCCATCTTTCTAAACTTGAAAAGGGTTACATAAATGCCTCGGTACAGATTACGGGATCGAAGAGCGAGACCAATAGACTCTTATTGCTGCAGGCGCTTTTTCCGAATTTAAAACTAAAGAACCTTTCCAATTCCGATGATGCAAAGGTCATGCAAAAGGGGTTGGCCATTTCTGATGGTGATGTTGATATTCATCACGCGGGTACGGCCATGCGCTTTTTGACGTCTTACTTTGCGAGCTGCGAAAATAAGAATGTATTGCTGACGGGTTCACCTCGTATGAAAGAGCGGCCAATAAAGGTGCTGGTCGAGGCATTACGTGAATTAGGTGCTGATATTTCCTATGCGGGAACTGAAGGGTATCCACCCTTAAGAATAAAGGGAAAGACACTGAAAAAACAAAAGGTTTCCTTGCCCGCTAACATAAGCAGTCAATACATCTCTTCGCTGCTTTTGGTCGCCCCCAGTTTAGAAAATGGCCTAGAACTGGATCTCGTGGGTAAAATCACTTCGGTTCCCTATATAAAAATGACCTTGGCACTTTTAGATGAGATCGGTGTTAATACTGAATTCGAGGGTAACCATATCAAGGTACATCCTATGGCGAAAATAGCGGATAAGGCCTTGGTTGTGGAATCTGATTGGAGCGCGGCAAGTTATTTTTATAGTATTGTGGCAATGGCCGAGGTAGGTAGTGAAATCAAGTTAACGGCCTACAAACAGAACTCCTTGCAAGGTGATAGTGTGCTCGCCGACATTTATGAGGATTTTGGAGTAAAAACCACATTTTCAAATCACGGTGTCATCCTCAAAAAGGAAACGGATTTCAAAAAATCAACGATTATCTTAGATCTTAGCAATGCACCCGATATTGCGCAAACTATTGCGGTAACATGTTTTGGCCTAGGTATTGCGTGTCGTTTGGGCGGACTTCACACCTTGCCTATCAAAGAAACAGATCGCTTGGCGGCAATGAAGACAGAACTGAAGAAAATGGGTGCCGAAGTGAGTATATCAGCCGATAGTCTTAGCCTTGAATCAAGCGATACTATTACGTCTAACGTGTCCATCGATACCTATAATGACCATAGAATGGCAATGGCTTTTGCTCCAATTGCACTAAAAACCGACGTATATATCAACGATGCCGGGGTCGTTTCAAAATCCTATCCTGACTTTTGGAAAGACATGAAAACCCTAGGCATGATAGTGAAAGGGGTTTAGGGTTGAATTAAATGTGTATTTACTTGACAACCCCTATTCGCAGATTGTATATTTGCCACCTTTAAAACAAAACTGCTTTCATGAAATTATCCAACTTCAATTTTGAACTTCCTAAAGAATTATTGGCTGAATATCCAGCAGAAAACCGCGATGAGTCCAAACTAATGGTTATCCACCGTGAAACTGGAAAAATTGAGCATCGCATGTTCAAAGATTTGATTGAGTATTTTGATGAAGGCGATGTCATGGTATTGAATAACACCAAGGTTTTTCCCGCTAGATTATATGGCAATAAAGAAAAAACAGGGGCTAGAATCGAGGTTTTCTTGTTACGGGAGCTAAATGAAGAGCAACGTCTTTGGGATGTTCTAGTAGATCCGGCACGAAAAATAAGGATTGGAAATAAACTGTATTTCGGCGAAGATGAGAGTTTGGTTGCTGAGGTTATTGACAACACGACTTCCAGAGGTAGAACCCTCCGCTTTCTATATGACGGTTCGTATACTGATTTCAGAAGAAAACTAAGGGAGCTTGGTGAGACCCCATTACCGAAATATATCAAAAGGGATGTGACCCCAGAAGATGAAGAACGATATCAGACCATTTACGCCAAGCATGAAGGAGCGGTTGCTGCACCTACGGCTGGTCTTCACTTTTCAAAACATCTCTTGAAAAGGTTAGAGATCAAAGGTGTTGATTTTGCAGAGGTAACACTTCACGTCGGCTTGGGTACTTTTAATCCGGTTGAGGTAGAAGATTTATCAAAGCATAAAATGGATAGCGAAGAATTGGTGATTGACGAAAAAGCAACGGAAATCGTTAATGGGGCCAAAGCCAATAAAAGAAAGGTCTGCGCCGTTGGAACGACGGTAATGCGAGGTTTGGAAAGCGCTGTTTCATCCGATCACCAACTAAATACTTTTGAAGGATGGACCAATAAATTTATTTTCCCTCCATATGATTTTAGTATTGCCAATTGTATGGTGACGAACTTCCATCTGCCGAAATCGACCTTGTTGATGATGATTTCTGCGTTTGTAGGTCACGATTTGATGAAAAAGGCGTACAAGCAAGCGATTTTAGAGCAGTACCGTTTCTACTCGTACGGTGATGCTATGTTGATACTTTAGTTTTCCAATAGTTTGGAGCGGGGTGGTGTAAACCGTTCTTCAATGTGTACAGAAAAAATAGCCCTAAAAAAATCCTGACTTTAGTCGGGGTTTTTTATTGCCTTACCTTTGCGTTAATGGAAAAGACGAAAAAAGATATTCGGGCACTCACTAAAGAACAGCTTAGGGATTTCTTTGTTTCTATGGGCGATAAAGCTTTTCGTGGTAACCAGGTCTATGAGTGGTTATGGCAAAAATCAGCCCATTCTTTTGAGGGGATGACCAACTTGTCGAAAAAAACCCGTGAGATGCTTGAAGGGCATTTTGTCATCAACCATATCAAAGTGGACCAAATGCAGCGCAGCAATGATGGTACCATAAAAAATGCAGTTCGGTTGCATGACGGTCTTATTGTTGAATCTGTTTTGATACCAACTGAAACTAGAACAACAGCCTGTGTTTCAAGTCAAGTAGGTTGTAGTTTAGATTGTAAGTTCTGCGCTACGTCCAGACTTAAGCGAATGCGAAACCTAAATCCCGATGAGATTTATGATCAAGTTGTCGCAATCGATAATGAAAGTCGTCTGTATTTTGAAAGGCCATTGAGCAATATCGTTTTTATGGGTATGGGGGAACCTTTGATGAATTATAATAATGTTCTGAAATCCATAGAAAAGATTACTTCAAAAGAAGGATTGGGTATGTCCCCCAAAAGAATTACCGTTTCTACCTCAGGGGTCCCGAAGATGATAAAGAAGATGGCCGATGAACAGGTCAAATTCAATCTTGCGGTTTCATTACATTCCGCCATAGATGAGGTTCGAACCAGTATTATGCCCTTTAACGAACATTTTCCATTGAAGGATCTGAGGGATGCCTTGCAATATTGGTACGCGAAAACAAAAAATAGGATTACCTATGAATATGTAGTCTGGAATGGTATTAACGATACACAACAAGACGTTGATGCTTTGGTAAGGTTTTGCCGATTTGCACCATCAAAGGTTAACATCATCGAATACAACCCTATCGATGACGGTGAATTTCAGCAAGCCACTAGTAAGGCCATTGCCATGTATCAACAAGTTTTAGAGGCAAATGGAATAACGGTTACGGTTCGTAGATCCAGGGGGAAGGATATTGATGCGGCCTGTGGTCAATTGGCCAATAAATCGTAACAAAAAGTATTACTATTACTTTAAATCCGTGGTTTTATAACTTCTACCGAAAACTTTTGTACCACTATAATTAAGAACACCTTTTTACCTACTTTTGATATCCAAACTTAAAAAAGAAGGGTACTCTTAGTTGAAAGTTGCTGCACAAATACGCGAGCCTATTGAAAAAGAAATGGAACTTTTTGAAAATAAGTTCCGAGAATCGATGTCCTCAAAAGTGGCACTTTTCAATCGTATTACCTATTACATTGTAAATAGAAAGGGCAAACAAATGCGCCCGATGTTCGTTTTTTTAACGGCCAAGCTGTTGAATGGCGGTGAGATCAATGAGCGCACCTACACTGGTGCCTCGATAATTGAGCTCATCCATACCGCGAGTTTGGTACACGATGATGTCGTGGATGATAGTCATAAACGTCGCGGCTTTTTTTCGGTAAATGCCCTTTGGAAGAATAAGATTGCGGTCTTGGTTGGCGATTACCTTTTTTCAAAAGGACTTCTGGTTGCCTTGGAACGTGGTGATCATGATTTGCTTCAAATCATATCCGATTCCGTTAAATCAATGAGTGAAGGGGAGTTACTTCAGATAGAAAAGGCCAGAAAGCTTGATATTACCGAAGAAGTCTATTACGATATCATTAGACAAAAAACGGCTACGCTGATTGCTGCTTGTTGTGGCATGGGTGCGGCATCGGTAAAACCCGATTCTGAGGAAGTACGTATTTTCAAAAGATTTGGGGAGCTTTGCGGAATGGCCTTTCAAATTAAGGATGACCTTTTTGACTATGGTAGCGAACGTATCGGCAAACCAACAGGTATCGATATTAAAGAGCAAAAAATGACCCTACCTTTGATATACGCCCTGAATACCAGTTCAAAAGATAAAAAACGTTGGTTGATCAATTCCATTAAAAACCATAACAAAGATAAAAAGCGGGTCAAAGAGGTCATAGCCTATGTGAAGTCACAAGGCGGATTGACATATGCAGTAGATAAAATGTTAGCGTTTAAAGACGAGGCCCTTGGGTTGCTAAATACTTACCCTGATTCCCCTTATAAAGCTTCGCTTTCCCTTATGGTCAACTACGTTGTAGACCGCAAAAAATGATGTATTAGGGTGGTTTTTTGTTCGCGGATTGTATTTTCACGATAAAAAATCATGTGTGGGACAACCTTTTTGAAACTACCCTCGTCTATCTTTATAGAAGACAAACCAAAAACCATTGAAGATCATTTCGATATATCAGAATGAAAAGCAACTGCTGAAAAAGGCAATCGCGGGTAATCGACATGCGCAACGTGCAATTTATGACAGATTTGCACCTAAGATGTTAAGCGTATGCCGGCAATACATCAACGATCTGCAATTTGCCGAAGACGTTATGGTCAATGGGTTTGTGAAAGTATTCAAAAACCTGGACACTTTCGAACACAGGGGAAGTTTTGAAGGTTGGGTCCGTAGAATAATGATACGTGAAAGTATCTCATACCTGAGAAAAAAACAATTTGTCGTTTTTGATGATGAAGTCTTCGAGAAGAACGAATCAGTAGGTTCAGAAATCGAGTCGACACTTGATATTGAACATGTGCAAGAATTGATAGATAGTTTGCCAGAAGGGTATAAAATGGTTTTTGTGCTTTATGCCATTGAAGGATATAAACACCATGAAATTGCCGAGATGTTGAATATATCAGAGGGCACCTCAAAATCGCAGTTGTATAAGGCACGTAGAATGCTGCAAGCAAATTTAAAGTTGAAGGAGATGTTACCAAGAAGGGCATCTAAAGGAAATTGAGTGTTATGAATAAGTTAGAGAAATATATTAAAGAAAAGCTTCAAACGAGGGAAATACGCCCATCAGAAGAAGCTTGGAATAGAATTCAGGAAGAATTGGTT
Source organism: Croceitalea sp. MTPC5 (assembly GCF_036985505.1). Taxonomy (NCBI): domain Bacteria; kingdom Pseudomonadati; phylum Bacteroidota; class Flavobacteriia; order Flavobacteriales; family Flavobacteriaceae; genus Croceitalea; species Croceitalea sp. MTPC5. The sequence goes on along the minus strand of NZ_BTGQ01000002.1, from coordinate 228,035 downwards.
CCTACCTCAAAACCTAAGGTCATTAAATTCCATTGGCTTGCTATTGCAGCTGGTTTATTTGCGGCGTTGGTACTGTCAATTGCCTATTTTAATGAACAATCACCAAAAGAGCAATTACCGATTGATGTAGTAGAAACTAAAATTGACGAAACCTCAAAACCATTGGAAGTTGAAGGTGCATTACAGGACAAGATTTTGAAAGCGGCGGAATTGGCCGAAAAAAATGAAGAAGGAATGGCAAATACACCAATAGGCAGTCATGAAAATGACAGTAATCAAGTAGGGTCAATGGTTGCCATAGTTTTTGATAAGGAAGTCAAAAAGGAAATATCGGTACCCCAAAGTGAAAATAGACATGCAGCGAAAGAACTCATTGATAAAAAACTTAACGAAGTACTGACTGAAGTCGCTTTATTGGAAGAACGGAATATTGAGGTTACCAATACGGAAGTCGACTCCTTGCTTTTTGCTGCACAAAGGGAGTTGCTGACAAATAAGGTATTTCAAGAGAGCGGAGCTGTTGATGCTACTGCTTTATTGGCAGATGTCGAAGACGAATTAGATCGAACATTTAGAGGGCATCTGTTCGAAAAGTTAAAAGAAGGCTACTTTAAAGTGCGAACTGCGGTCGCAGATCGTAATAATTAATATTTCATCAATCAAAGTCTATTTTCATGGCTTTCCCCGTTTCGGGGAAAGCGGGAATAGGCGTAAAACCAAAATCATCATGAGAAGAATTACCAAAGTGCTTGTTGTCTTTTTATTGACGCTTTTAAGTCAAAATTTGATGGCACAAGAAGAAGTTGATTACCAGCGAAAAATAGAAAAATTAGAAAAGCAGAAAACACGTATTACCGCTCAAGAGAAGGATGCTTTGAAAATTGAGGTGAAAAGTATCAACGACAGGTTGGCGAAAGGGGCGATTACCGCAGAAGAAGCAAAAATCTTAAAAGAAGAAGCAGCCAAGAAGCGGGCCTTGAACATTGAAGACCGAATTGCCATAATTGACAATCGCATCGCCTTGCTAGAACGAAATGAAGGGCTGGTGATAAACGATTCTATGAATGATACAATTGTTGAAGATCAGATTCAAATAGGCATTGAAATCAATGGTGAACCGGCAGAGGAATTCATTTTTGGTACCAAAAGTTGGAAAAGGGAATTAAAGTATGATCGAAGAACCTATTCTGACTTTGTTTTGACCATTGGACTTAATAATGCAATTATAGAAGGAGAGTCCCTTAGTGACTCACCATACAGAATTGGAGGAAGTCGGTTTTTTGAATTAGGATGGCAATGGCGCACCCGTGTTTTCAAGAATTCCAATTTTATGAGGTTCAATTATGGCTTTTCTTTTCAGTTTAATGGATTGAAACCAGAGGGTAACCTATTTTTTGTTGAGAATGGAGATCAAACGGAACTTCAAGAATTTGCCTTTGACTTGAACAAATCAAAATTACGAATGGATAATCTGGTTTTCCCAATCCATTTTGAATTTGGGCCCTCAAGGTATCGAGAAACCGAAAAAACCTTTAGATACAACATTGATAAAAGTTTTAGGCTTGGTATTGGTGGCTATGGTGGATTCAATATTGGAACCCGTCAAAAATTAAAATATTCCGAAAATGGTAATCGCATCAAAGAAAAGTTGAAACGGGATTACAATACCGCAGATTTGATCTATGGATTAAGCGCATATGCCGGGATCGGTGGTGTTCAGTTGTATATGAAGTATGATCTAAATCCGATTTTTAGAAATGCGGCTATCGAACAACGAAATATTTCTTTGGGGCTGCGATTCGACTTGTGACCTTTTTTAAGGATGAAATGGAAATAACGATGGTCTTCGCCAAAGTAGTTGTGGTAGATACTAAGTTTTGCTTAATGCCTTTTTCATCTCAGTAGGGAATTCTTCTTTGGAATACACACGTTTACAATGGGAACATTCCGCATAGCGGGATGTTCCTATTTTGAATAAGGGTATCCAAAATAGGTGAAAATAATTCGGTTGCTCCCTGGCCGAAAGGGTATCTTGTTGATTGCAATAGCCACAACGGACACCATGCATTCTTTTCGTAATCGGTTTGCCGGGCTTTGTCCCAAAAAAAAGAATCATATTTATTGATACATTTGAAGTTCCAATTTAATTAAACTTTTCTGCAGACCAAGAAACGAAGCACATGATTTCAAAGACCACCATAGATCAAGTATATGAGGCTGCCCGTGTAGAGGAGGTCATTGGTGATTTTGTACAGCTCAAGAAATCAGGTTCCAATTTTAAGGGCTTGAGTCCTTTTTCTGATGAGCGTACCCCTAGTTTTATGGTCTCACCCGTAAAACAGATATGGAAAGATTTTAGTAGTGGTAAAGGGGGCAATGTGGTGGCCTTTTTGATGGAGCATGAGCACTTTGGCTACCCAGAGGCTATTCGATACTTAGCCAAGAAGTATAATATTGAAATTGAGGAGACCGAAAAGACCGATGAAGAAAAAGAACAGGCCAATGAGCGCGAAAGCATGTATTTGGTGTCAGAGTACGCCTCAAAATATTTTATAAAAACACTCTGGCAATCTGAGTTGGGCAAGGCCATTGGCCTTTCATATTTCAAAGAGCGTGGCTTTACCGATGAAATTATTAAAAAATTTGCTCTAGGGTATAACCCAGACCAGTGGACCGCCTTTACCGATACCGCGCTCGCTGATGGATATCAATTAGACTATTTGTCAAAGACAGGGTTGACCATTGTTAAAGAACAGAGTGGAGGTGAAGTTAGAAAATTCGACCGCTTTAAAGGTCGTGTTATGTTTCCTATACATTCCATGAGCGGTCGGGTTCTCGGTTTTGGCGGCCGAATTTTGAACAACGATAAAAAGGCGGCCAAATACCTTAACTCCCCCGAAAGCGATATTTACCATAAGAGTAAAGTACTCTATGGAATCTATTTTGCGAAACAGGCCATCGCCAAAGAAGACAATTGTTATTTGGTTGAAGGCTATACCGATGTAATTCAAATGCATCAGCGGGGTATACACAATGTAGTGGCATCGAGTGGCACGGCATTGACCCCCGAGCAGATTCGACTGATCAATAGGCTTACCAAGAACATTACCGTTCTATTCGATGGTGATGCGGCAGGGTTAAGGGCTTCACTTAGGGGTATTGATTTGATTTTGGAACAGGGAATGAACGTAAAAGTATGTTCCTTTCCTGAGGGTGATGATCCCGATAGTTTTGCGAAGAACAATACACTTGAAGATGTGGTGTCGTATTTGCAAGCGAACGCAAAAGATTTTATACAGTTCAAAACCTCACTTTTGGCCGAAGAAGCGGCCAATGACCCGATTAAAAGGGCAGATACGGTTCGAGATATCGTAAACAGTATCGCTAAAATACCAGACCGAATACAAAAAGAAATCTACATTCAAGAATGTGCAAAGATAATGCAGATTTCAGAAGAGGTCTTGTACAATACCTTGGCTCAGATAGATAAAAAAGAGGTTTACGAAGCAGCTAAAAAACAAAAGCAAGAACAGAAAGCCTTCGAAGTCGTTAAAAGCAACACCGTAATAGAAAAGGTTGATGTTCAATTCGAGCTTGAGCGAAAAATAATCGAATTGTTACTATTATACGGGAATAAAAAAGAAGAGTTCGAAGATTTGGTGTTGAAGGAAAATGAAGAAGGGGATTTGGTGCTGGAACCAGAGACCATAGAGATAAAGGTGTACGAGAAAATATACTTAGATCTTCAAGAAGATGAAGTGGAGTTGTCAAATGATGATTTTAAAACCATTTATTATAAGATCATTGAAAGATTGAATGCGTCTGATGATTTTTCCATCAATACTTTTATTGCCGACTTAGACCAAAACGTCGTACAACAAGTATCTTCGATCCTAATGGAGGAAGAACGATATATACTGCATGACTGGGAACGAAAAGATATCTACCCAAAGGATAAGGAGAATGGAATTGCGCAGCTGGTCGGTGAAACCATTTTAACCCTGCGATGTAACTTGATAAAGAACAGAATTTCATCCCTACAGGAAAAGACAAAAGAAAAAGAGGATAATTCAGAAGTGTTGGAAGAAATTGTAAACTACCTTCAATTGAACAAGCTATTGAATGCAAAATTGAACAGGGTCTTGTCTTAAATATAAAAACCCCATTATTTATGGGGTTTTTATAGTGTCTTGGGTAAAACCTTAATAAAGCTCCAATGCTTTTGCTTGTTGCAATAGGTCCACTAAGTTATCTACGTTCAATTTACGCATTAAACGCGCTTTGTACGTACTTACTGTTTTCTCGTTCAGGTTCAGGCCTTCTGCAACCTCTTTGTTTCGTTTGCCGCTCGCCAATAGCTTCAATACTTCCACCTCCCTAGTAGATAATTTTCTGAAAAACCTTCTTGGTTTTTGAGTGCCTTCATCAAAGGCAAGTCTTTGCGCTAATTCGTTCGTTATGAACATATTACCTTCAGCTACTTTGCGAATCGCAGAGATGATATAGTCAACATCGGCGGTTTTTGATAAATACCCATATGCACCGGCCCTTATCGTACTCAGTGCATATACATCTTCTGATTGCCCACTGTACATTAAAACCTTGGTGCTGGGAAAATCTTGCTTTATTTTACGGAGTGTGGCAATACCATTGATTTCTGGGATGTCCATCTCCAACATAACGACATCAGGAGAGACTTTTTCCAAAGCCTCAAAAAGCTCAGTAGTAGTTGATGCATCACCAATAACCTTAAAATCAGAGGTAGAGTCTAGAACTTGTTTGATTCCAAGCCTTACTATTGGATGACTGTCGGCAATAAAAACATTGATCATTGTGGTAGATTTTACTTTGTATTTGTTCTTTGAAATGGTTTTAGTAATTAAATGCTTACAATAGCTGCAAGGCAAGGTAACCAATTCATGGGACAAATGTGTAACTTTTTTCTTAAAACCACAGAATTTTTAGGGTTTTATTCGTTTTAACTGCTAAATTTAGCGTTGAGTGGTAACTTTTAGGTAATCAGGTATTTCACAAACGGGTATAGGAATCATCTTATGCATGTTGAGGGAATTTAGCCTTTTGTAAATTCGAAATACTTCTTTTTCTCTGTCAGAAAAATCTTCTAATGTCTTTCCTTCATCATCCATTGCCATGGCCCATTCCAATTCGGGATAACTAGCTCCGATTTGGTCTTCATCAGTTCTGCTATCACCCCATAACCCGTCTGTAGGCGCAGCTTCGATAATGTCTTGGTTGACACCCAGAACCTTGCCGATCTCATAGACTTCCGATTTCAATAGATCGGCTATCGGGCTTAAATCGACCCCTCCATCACCATATTTGGTATAGAAACCCACTCCAAAGTCTTCCACCTTGTTTCCTGTTCCTGCCACTAAATACCCCTTTAGGGCAGCAAAGTAATACAGCGTTGTCATACGAAGTCTTGCACGGGTATTGGCCAACGACATAAAACGATCTTCTTCGTTGTCGACTTTTGGCAGGGCATTCACCAAACTGTCAAATACCGGGGTGAGGTTTACAGGCTGTCTTTCCACATTCGAAAAATTGTTCTTAAGCCATGCAATGTGTCGATCGGCCCGGGTTACTTGATTTTTACCCTGGTGAATAGGCATCTCTAGGCACAATAGGTCTAGTCCAGTTCTCGCACAAAGGGTTGAGGTTACCGCAGAGTCTATTCCTCCTGAGACCCCAATCACAAATCCCTTGATGTTTGCGTTGGTCGCATAGTCTTTTAACCAGTTCACAATATGTTCAATTACCTTTTCAGTTTGCATAGCTTTCTTTTAAGTTCAAAAATTTACCTTTGTGCCTCGTAAAATTAATCCCTGTTTCATTAAAAATGAAGTTGAAGCTCAAATTCTTTTTACTTTTTGGCTTTATGGCGTTATTATTTTCATGCAATGAACAAGACGCCACGGAAAAAGCGGTTGCCAAGATACCTGTTGATTTGGATGTAATACGTTTTGATCAACTCTTCGTTAGGTCCAAAGCCGATGCGATACCCGATTTAAAGCAGAAATTTCCCTATTTGTTTCCTAGGCAATATGCCGATAGTGTTTGGATAGCCCGTTTGACAGACACCTTACAACTCGAGATATATTCTGAAATAGAACAGCGGTTCGGCGATTTTGGGGAGCAAGAGCAGCAGCTGGACTTACTTTTCAAGCACATCAAATATTATTTTCCGAAATATGTCTTGCCGAAAGTAGTTACCATCATCTCTGATGTACAATATGATAATAGGGTAGTACTTACGGATTCGCTATTACTTGTAGGCCTTGACAACTATCTCGGTAGGGAACATCGTTTTTATGCAGGGCTTCCGAACTACGTAGCAAAAAATCTGGATGCTAAATTTTTGATGTCAGATATTGCCAGTGCCTTCGCAAAGACCATAAACAGGTACCCTAGAAATCGTAGTTTTCTTTCACGAATGGTCTATTATGGTAAAGAACTATATATTAAGGAGTTGCTGATACCCTCAAATAGTGAAGCACAAAAAATTAATTACACCGAAGAGGAAATCGAATGGGCCAATACCAACGAAGAACAGATTTGGCGCTATTTTGTGGAACGTGAATTGCTTTTTAGCACGGATTCAAAACTGGACCGCAGGTTCTTAGACCCAGCTCCCTTCTCTAAATTTCAATTAGAACTGGACAGTGAATCCCCAGGGCGCCTGGGGAGGTTCATTGGTTGGAAAATCGTGAAGGCCTTCATGGAAAGAAACCCAAAAATCACCTTGATCGAACTATTGGATTTGCCTGCTGATATCATATTTAAAAAATCAAATTATAAACCTAAAAAATAATGGCGGTAGAACATACCTCAGAAATTACCCTAAGAGTTGGACTAGATGAAAATCGGGTACCCGAAGAATTGAATTGGTCGGCAGAAGATGGTGGAATCGATAATGAGGCGGCCAAAGCGATGATGCTTTCGGTATGGGACAGCAAAAACAAAGAGTCCTTAAAAATTGACTTATGGACCAAAGATATGCCCGTTGATGAAATGAAGATTTTTTTTCACCAAACCTTGGTCACCATGGCGGACACCTTTATGAAAGCCACACAAGACGAAAAGATGACCGCCACCATGAAAGATTTCTGTGACTACTTTGCCGAAAAATTAGAGTTAAAGCAATAGCAGGTTATATTCGAGGTAACCACATATCCATAGTAGCAGCAAATATGCCAGTGGCCATAATGAGGGTACAGAGCAAAAGACCAATGGCCATGGAGAGCTTGCCGAAGGTTTGTGCGTTTTTTGATTTCAGATAAAACTCATAGATCGTTAATGGAACAAGGTACTGTCCAAAGCCCAAGAATACCAAAAAAGGTCCTTGAAAGGTTTCTGGGTCGAAACCAACAGGACCGCCCATGACCATTAGCCAGAACATTAATCCTATTCTAAAGAACCAAACCCCGCTCGCCGCTAAAAATAAACGAAATGCCCATTGACCGTGTTCCACAAATTTTTTGGCGATTGCCTTGCGCCATGCCACCGTGGCAAAAATAAAGACGAGGAGTGCGTTGATGCTTATGCTGATATCACCCACAATACCACTGATAGTACCTTTGGTAATAACCATAAAAACACCGCTAAAGCTTACCAGTAGTACAGTAAAGAAATAAAGGCGTCCGTTAAAACGGTGAAATTTGCTGAATCGATTTCTAATCTTTGGGATGAACTGTAGTGGTCCACCGACTAAAATAGCAATGGCAAGGAATACGTGAATGCCCGAAGCTAAATTGCCCATGGTTTCACCTTCAACATAGCCATGGGGCAATACACGATTCCATTTCATAAAATCGCCCTGTATAGCTGCGCCGCCATAGAAAGCACCAACATAAATGGCAAAAATCCATTGACCGATTACGGCCATGATGAACCATAATATGGCCGTGTTCTTTAATAATTCGTTGAATGGGGATGTTAGGCCCGAAGCCGTTTCGATTACCTGTTTGTTTGAATTCATGATTGTTCGTTTTTTGATTGATGATTGATGACGTTCTTTAGCTATTGGTTTGCAGCTTGTTACCTTTCGAAAATCCTTTGGTCAAAAGCCAAAGCGTGAAAACCATCATATGCAGACCATTATGGAAAAAGGGATACATGCCCACATATTGTTCAAAAACGTTCAACCAACTTGCCGTGAAAACAATGACCATGGCGACCATGCCCCAAGCTGATAATAGACGCGGTACCATTTTTGTCTTGAAGAGATAATAGAAAAACAAAAAGGTTGAAGAACTATAAAGTATCAGTACCATAAAATGGGACCATAAATAGTCTTTCACTTTGGCCAAACCCAGTAATTGAAACTGTTCGATATTGTGGGTCGATGAATGCAATGCCTCTTTTGCCAATGATATCAGGGAAAGGTGACTTAGGTCTCCGAATAGGGCAATGGCAAAAGAGGTAATCCAAAATGCCAAAAAAGCCAAAGCCAATTTAGGGCTGAACTTTTTCAACAAGGGATACAATAGCCCTATGACTATGACCCAGATGACATGGGTGGTAAAGCTAAGTAGCACTACAAAACGCATTTCTAAAGCTCGTGTATTGATGGTCTGTAAAAATTCTGGTGTTCTTGCCAATGAAGATGATAGGCCTCGAAACATATTCGATGGAACCCCCGTTGCGATAATGACAAGAAAGAGAGCCCCGATAGTTCGCCCGATTTTACGGTTTGAATCCATAATTGTTCGTTTTTTGATTAACACGTAATGGTATTGGTTACGAAAGCTTAAAAAGTGTTTTTATATAGTTGCGGTACACATAGCCCCAAGGGATAACTATGATATCCAATAATGCTCCCATGCCATTGGCATTATAGAGTTCAAGGGCGGTATCGTTGAGGCTTCCTGCTGCTTTTAGCGGTAAATATGCAATAATCAACCACAGGGTTTTGTAAAACAGTTGCAACAAAAGCAGGGGTATCATCTTAAGGGGATAGCGAATACCAAACCCCATCAATGTAGCATAAGCTGCCCAAAAACTGTAAGCGACTGCTTCCAGGGGATCTAAAAGTTCGGTTTCAGTAATAATTGATGACCACATCTGATATCCGAATACTAAAAACACAAAAGCATAAAAGGTTTTCATCAGGTACCAACGCCATTTGGGCACACCCTTGAGGTCATAGAAAGATTGGGGCATAACCCCTGATTGTTCTGAATTCATGATTGTTCGTTTTTTGATTGATGCCGCCCCAACCTTGGTCAGGGCGGTGAATTGATGATTGATTGATAAATAATTACTCCAAGTTTGAAAAATCGATATTTTTTAGGGTTCCTTTAAATACTACTTCTGAATCTGGTGCTATTCTACAATGAATGCTGTCGTACGAGAGGTTCAGTTTTGCGATGCCTTTGTCTTGTACGGTCAATTGCAGGGCTTTACCTAAAAGGGTATCCATACTTTCAAAATAAGCCTCCGTACCTATCTCTAGGGTCTTAAGCTGATGGTTGTTGATATATAGAAGTATGGAGTCATTGCCAACGCGAGCCTCACCGATTGTTATGGTCAGTTCGTTATTTTCTACGTTTGTTTTTAGGGAATCCAAAAGGTGTTTGGGGGCTTCAACTTTTAGCTGTGTCAGTGTGTCTTGTGTATAATGTACCATAACCTCATCTCTCACCTTTAGTTTAGTGAACGATGTTAATGAGCGCTCTATAGAAACATATGTGCCGATTCCACTTGCCTCCCCTTTTTTTACATATGTATGAAAGGTAAGTTGAAAGGCCAAAAAGAACAGTGCCAAAACTGCGAAGGCAACAATAAGTATGCTATTACTCTTTTTCATGTTGGTCATATAGGTTTTTTACTTCTTCAAAGGTGACATCGAGCAAACGCATTTGTTTAAAAACATCGGGCAGTGTTTGTTCTTTGAATTCGTTTCTTTTAATGTCAAGTACTTTCGCATAACCATCTTTTGAGACAAAATAACCAATACCCCTTTTGTTGTAGATGACTTCCAACTCTTGCAAATGGTTAAAGGCTCGAATGGCGGTATTCGGATTTACCTCTACCATAACCGCTACTTCACGTACGGATGGAATCCGCTCTTCATCTTGCCATCTGCGCACCAGAATGTTCTCGTAGAAGAAATCCACAATCTGTAGGTAAATAGGTTTGCTATTGTCAAAATCCATTCGTTATACTTCCCTTTCCACGAGCTTAAAATAGGTTACTATTAATAGAATAGGTCCTGAGATAATCACAAACAATGATTTTCCTAGAATTGATAAATCGCTTTCGGTTTTTTCCATAGCCTGATTTCGTAAAGGGCCTCCGTCAAAAACATCATATCCGTAGTTGAGAAGACCATAGGTCATTATATTAAATAGGGCAAAACCTAAAACGGTCAAAACGATGAACAGTAAAGTTTTGCCGATACGGTTACTTTTAAATGTAAGGGCACCAAAAAGGGAAACTGGCTGTATGGTCAGGTACACTGCAACCGCTTGCCAATATCCCATTGAAAACAGTGCAGATAGGGTGAAATCAGCCCCAAAGAATAGACTGCCAAAAAAGATGGACATGCACCCAACAAGAATACCCATAATTGAAAATACAAATGTGTACAATACTGCAGTAGCCAACCATACAGCACTGATACGCTCAAATGAAGAAATGGGCAAGGTGAAATATAGCGAATTCGCCTTGGCATGATGGGCTTCCCGAAAAAATGAAAAGCTCAGCACCGAACCAGAAATAAAATAGATAAGACTAAACGCCCCCATGAATTCATCGCTGTCCAGTTTTTTATCCCATAATTGTGCAAGAACGCAGAGCATAAAGAGCAATCCTGCTGAAACCAACAAGGTCGTGCCAATGGTACTTTTGACCAATACCACATCTCTTTTGATGTGATTGATGACACGATGCATATCGAAGCCTTTAGTCATGATCGTTAGTTTTTAGTATAGTATTGATTGCCGTATTTTGCGTCAGAACTGCGCTGAAAAGCAGTTCAAGGTCTACTTCCGTCTCCTCTTTATTACCACGTGGTAAAATGCTCTTACCACCAAAACCGGCTTCGGTATATATTATGGAATCTTCGGTGCTTTTTCGTTTGCCAAACCAGAATTCGGTTGAAACCTTGGCCAAAGATGCATCAAAAACAACTTTGGCCTCATCAAGCACAAGTATATGGTTGATGAGACTATGAAGGTCACGTACCTGATGCGTTGAAATTATGATGCACTTGTTTTCGTCGGCAATGCTGGCCATAATTTTACGAAATTGACTTTTGGATGGAATATCGAGCCCGTTTGTCGGTTCGTCCATAAGCAAAATTGGCGTGTTAGTAGCGATACCAAAGGCTATCAATACTTTTTTCTTTTGACCAAAAGAGAGTCTGGCAATATGATGTTGAGGTGCTAATTTAAATTCCGCTATCAAATGGTAAAATTGCTTTTTTGAAAAGTTGGTATAGAACGGACCGTTTATTTTCTGATAGGTTGCTATGGTCACCGCGGGCAATTCAAAATCTTCGGGCACCAAGAACAACCGTTGAAGCGTGCGAGCGTTTCTGTGCAGCCCGCTTTTATGGTCAACGGTATATTCGCCAGATTTTGCGTATAGTAGCCCCGACATGATTTTGAGCAGCGTACTCTTGCCTTCACCATTTTTACCAAATAGCCCATAAATATTACCCCGTTCAAAATTGACTGAGATATCGTTCAGTACCATGCTGCTCTTCGGATAGTGATAATACAAGCTTTTTATCGATATCATATCTAGTGTATTAGATAACTAGTACACTGCAAATATAGAAAAGATTTTGAGTTCCCAAAATTTTTATGGATTTGTTGAGTGTTTTATAGTGTTCGGGTTGGCCTCTTAAGCGCGGTCATAGGCCTGTAAGCAAACATTAGACGCTTAAATTAGGGTTCATAGCGGTAGTGCCCTATGATCTTATAGTCAAAAAGGCAGTCTTGCAGTATCTGGCCGCCACCAATATTATGAATGATAAGGGGTCTTGTTCCTTGACGGTTTCTTAGTTTGGAAACCAAACCGATATGGGTGAGCCCTCCGCCCAAGCTCCAACATACGATATCACCTGCCCTGTAATCTTGGGCTTTTTGGCTGATGGGTAGGGTAGTGCCAAAGCGTTCAAAAAAAGTCATTAAATTGGGTACGCGCCGGTGATCTATGTTTTTATCCGTGCGCCGCAGACCCCATATTTTTGGATACAAATCAAAATTGCCCACCATATCTTCATGGACTTCTTTCTGTAAATCAATATTCACCTTTCGGTAGGCCCGTATGACTACATCGGTACACACGCCTTTGTTTTTGGGGACATCACCATTTGGGTAGCCGATTGAAAAATAGGCTGGGTCGTAAGTCACCTTGTCTTCGGTCAATGTAAGTGCGGAATCGGCCAATTGACGAAAAAAGTCATGTTGTGCCCGTACTTGCGAACAATGGATTAGAACTACGATAATGATAACACAGCTGAATTTACTTGACATAGATTGAAATGGTTTAGTCGAGCCTATCAAAAGCCCTTTTGTGTTCTCCTTTCAATTCGAGTTCATTTTCTATTTTGGATTTAGTGGGGCGTTGTACAAAAAGAAAGACAAGCAGCGTGCCCCCAACAGTCAAGAACAACAAGTTTCCGTTGGTGCTGAACCACATGATGTTCAATAAGGCAGGTCCTTCTAGCAATCCCCATTTTACGAATGAAGCTGTTTGATAACCTACCAATTTCTGCTGCAGGTCGTCATTCTTTTTTAAATTGTTCAATAAGATATTGTAGATATACTTGCTCGAAAAAATGCCGACCAATGCCATCAAGGGGAAAACGTACACGAAAATATCATCGCCTATGCTTCCATCCATTTTGATATCGGTATTGAGGTAAAGTATGGTACCGACCAAAAGTGGACCGGCGACCATCACGAGGTGGATTAGTGATAGGGTTTTAATCGGGTTTTTAACAAATGTTGTCATGATGGTCCTTACTGTTGAATTTTAGATTGAAAATACACTTTTATATAAAGAATATGCTAAAAAACTTTTATGCCTCGTGGTTCTTTTTTTTGGTAATACCTTTTGTGATTGCGAACATTTTTTGGGAAGCCATTGCTGTTTTTTGATGTTACCTATCGAAAAGACCTGAGGTGCCTTCAAAAATTTTAAATAATCAATCGCGGTAAGGGCATTATACTTAGATATTATTAAAAGCACCTAAATTGTTTTTGTTAGTACTGACTTCAACCGAGATAATGCTTAGTTGAAAGGGCTTTCATTATTTTGGCAGCCTGCTCTGCGGTGATATCGCGTTGGGGGTTAGCGAACATCTCGTACCCGACCATAAATTTTTTTACAGTTGCGGAACGTAAGAGTGGGGGATAGAAAGACATGTGAAAATGCCACTCTTTATGTTCCAGTCCATCGGTAGGGGATTGATGGATGCCTGCTGAATAGGGGAAAGAAACCTCAAATAGGTTATCATATTTGGTCGTTAGAACTTTGATAGCCTCTGCGAATGAGGTCTCTTCAACTTTGCTTAGCTGACCAATATGTTGGTAGTGTTTTCTGGGGATTATCATGGTTTCATAAGGCCAAGTGGCCCAAAATGGTACCAAGGCCACAAAATCATCATTTTCATAGACGATACGCTCTTTGGCTTTTAGCTCTTGGGCCAAATAAGCCTGTAAAAGACTTAGGCCCTGCTCTTCAAAATATATTTTTTGCTGGATTCCCTTTTTTCTTGGTTCTTCTGGAATAGTTGATTGCGCCCAAATCTGGCCATGCGGATGCGGATTGCTACAGCCCATTACCTCACCTTTGTTCTCAAAAATCTGTATATGGTTGATTTCCTCAAAGGCTCCCAATTCTGCGTACTCTTTTTTCCAGAGCTTGATCACTTTGACAATATCCGTTACTTTCATAAGCGGTAAGGTCAGACTGTGGTTCGGTGAAAAACAAATGACCTTACAAATACCCAATTCCGTTTCGCTCATCAACAGTCCATTTTTTTGGGTAGTTTTAGTACCATCCATTAAAATGGCCCCAAAATCATTTACAAAAGAATAGGTGTCCGTGTAGGTTTCATTGATTGCACCACCCGCACGGGTATTCCCGGGGCAGAGATAGCATTTTTCGTCATAGGTCGATTGTTTTAAAATGGTCTCGTTTTCCGTTTTACCCTGCCATGGTCTCTTGGTTCTATGCGGAGAAACCAAAATCCACTCTCCGGTCAGGATATTAAATCTTCTATGGGGTCGTTCGCCTAGTTCCATTTTACTCAAAAGTTGGATATTATTGCCGTTCCCTCACTGGGTTGGGTCTGAAAGTGGTTTAAATTGATATTAAAGCTTTTTTTGTATGCCTTGGCAGCTTTTTTTACGAAGTCATCAATTGCATCTTTGTGGATGAGGTTAAGGGTACAACCGCCAAAACCACCTCCCATCATTCGAGACCCCAATAGCTCAGGTTCGTTTTTCGAGAGTTCAACCAAAAAGTCAAGTTCATCACAACTTACCTCGTATTTTTTAGCAAGTCCTTCATGGGATTCGTACATCAGCATGCCTACGCTTTCAAGATTACCATTTTTGAGTTCCCTTGCGGCTTTTTGCACCCTTTTGATTTCTTCAATAACGTAAGAACAGCGATTGAAAAGTAACGGGCCAAGCTCGGTCTTGATGCTCAAAAGCATTTCTGAAGTTACCTTTCTGAAGGTTCTGTCAATATTAAAGCGCTTTACTAAAATATCCAATCCTTTTTCACATTGTTCCCTTCTAATATTGTATTCCCCGTCAGACAGGTTGTGCGACACATTGGTATTTAACAAAAGCATACGATAATCCCCCAGTTCCGTTGCGACATATTGGAACGCTAGGGACCTGCAATCTAAAAGCATGAAATGCCCCTCTTTGCCCATGACACTGGCAAATTGGTCCATGATTCCACATTTTGTTCCAACATAATCGTGTTCTGTTCGCTGCCCTATTTTTATCAAGTCCCATTTGGTAAGGCCCAATTTAAAAAGTTCGTTCAAACCAAAGGCTAGACCACAGGCCAATGCTGCTGATGAACTTACACCCGAACCGACCGGAACGGTACTACGCATGGTACAATCGAAGCCAGAGAGTTTATCGGTCAATTTTTGTAGTTCACCAATAACGCCGAGCACGTAGTTATGCCAACCTTCCGTGCCCTTTGCAAGATTATTTAAATCGGCGATCAGCACACTGGTAAACCCCTCACTCTTCACGGTACAGCGGTTAGAATGCCCATTAATGGTCAACCGCAGCAAAATACATTTGTCTATTGCTGCCGGTAAAACGAACCCATCGTTGTAATCGATATGTTCTCCAATCAAATTTATCCTTCCCGGTGACTTGATAATGATCTCATTTTTGGTCGTCATCTTTTAGCCCCTTTTAAATTTGATTAAAAGAAATGCCCTAGAATGGACTTTGATAGCAACAATATTAATTGCAGTATTCATATCAGCTATACTATTCGTTGTAGTTGCAATAACCCGCTTGCGGGCACATGGAATAGGTTGATGCCTTGAGTTACCTTTATAGTGTCTTTGGCTATGATGTTCCCCTTACAATCATAAATTGCATAGTCATATTCGCCAAAATCGGAAGTTGCGTCTACCAATACCTTTTCACTTGATTTGGCATTTAGCACGTCAATAGCATCCATAGTCGACTGAAGCGATATGATCTGGTCTGAGTGTAATCCAAAAATGATTTTGTCGTCTTTGGTCGCACTTTGTACAGGATAGTTCTCTAACGGAAGTTTTGGTGAAAACTCCCCGTGCAAGAGTATTTCTGAATTTTCCCTCCAGTACTTGGTGTAAAATGTTATCATGTTCAAATGGGACGTTTGGGCCTCTGATAACATAACGGAGATTTGGGGTACCCCAAAAAACGTATTGATATAGTGAAGGGCGGCGGCCTCAACGGTTTCATCAAAGTTCCATTTGACCATATCGGCATGTACTGCTGTATTGCCTGCCAACATTTTGATGTCGGCAATACGTACCCTATTCATGGTATAATCGCCGGGGCAATCAAAGGCCCGTAACATGTTACCATATTTTCGCATTGCCGGGCCGGTGTATTTTTGCCGAAATTCAATGAAGATTTCTGGATTGATTTTTTGAAGCTCGGCATGTACTTCAGTCAATAGTATGTCGACAGCTGCATTTATCGAGAGCAAGTCTTTGCCATCATTAAGATCAAAACTTGTTTCAGGATAACTCTTAAAATCATCAATAAAATCCAATTTAAAACCATCTAAGTTCCAATCCCTAGCTGCTTGCAGGTAGGTATTGACCAAGTACTCCCTAACTTCTGGGAATCTGGGGTCAAAGACCGGTGCCCAACGATGGTTTTCGGTAAGAAATTTCCCTTTGAACCTTTTGTAGGCCTCTGATTTGGTGCCACAGAAGGGTACCGAATACCAAACGCCCACTTTCAGCCCTATATCCTGTATGTTTCGTACTAACCGACCAAAGTCCTCAAAGTGTTCTGGCCGCCAATCACCGGTATAGTCGTATCCCCTATTATTATCTTTCGTCTGCCACCCATCATCAATGATAATCGCCTCAAACCCCATTTTTTTGGCAATACTGCATTCTTTGAGTAAAAGTTGCTCGTCTAAGTCTTGATGAAATTGATACCAGGTTGAATATAGGGGTTGTTTTGTGATATTGGGAACATAAGCGGGTTTCAAGAATTCATAAGATTCCCACCAAGTAGAAGTTTGTCTCAGCGCTTCAAAAAATGGCATTTTTCTAGAGTCTAATCGAATATCAATACTAAAATCCTTGATGGGATATTTGCATTCGGTAAATAGGATCACTTGGCAATAGAAGTTGTTGTCCTCTTCTCGGTATTTAGCACTCATCTCAATCCTATTGATGGCGTTGGAACAAGAAAAACAGAGTCCGTTTTCATCATTTGCACGAAAGAGGGCCAATACCGGGGCATCTATCGAAATTCGCGACTCGTGATTCCCCAACTCCCAGTCAGCCTCGATCCTTTTTGAAAAATCCGCCGTAGGCTTCCAAACCCCCAAAACACCAACTGCAGGAAACTTCCATTCTAAAATGATGGGTTTTGGAATAAATTCCGTTTCATGATGTAGGCTAAACCGATATATCGATAAACCTTCTTCGTCCAACAATCGATTCAGTCTATTCTCGACTGGATTTTGATTTTGTTTTATCGTAATATTTTGCGTTGTTTCAAACGAGTCAATCATTATTGGGTTTTGAAAGTAAATATTTTGAGCATCTATGATTGTTGATTTACGGCATCTAACTTACCTGATTTACATAAAAAAATAGGCTTTTTAGATCAACTTTGTTAAAAATATCTTAGGCGAATGCCTTTCAAGAACGTCTTTTTTATTTTGGGTTTACTAAAGCCCAATATTATTTTGAAGGCCCATACCCACATGGTCTAAGGAACCCATTTCAAATAGTCGTATTGTAGTTTTTTGAATACACCCGATGATCAAACCAAAACCGAAAAAGGAGAATAATATTCTATTCTTTTCATCAAAAGCAGTGTCATAAGTCAAAGGCCAAACAGTATCATAAATGCTCGGCCTTGACCTTCTTGAAATAAACTAACTCAAACTTAATAACCTGGATTTTGATCTAGATTGGGGTTGGCATTTAATTCTGGTACGGGAATCCAAAGTAACTCATCGCGACCAGGAGTGAAAAATGCGGATTCCCCAGCCAATGATTTAGGATGTCTACCACCAGCGATGGTGGAACCTTGTCCCATTACGTCGTCTGCTAAATTCCAACGGACCAGGTCAAGGTATCGATGACCTTCCCCTGTAAGCTCCATAATACGTTCGGCCACTATGGCATCAAAAGTTTCATCTTGCGATAGGCCTCCGACCAAATCGGCTATTTGTGCCCTTTGCCTCACTTGGTTGACCAAAGAAATGGCATCTGGGGTATTACCTAGTGCATTTTGGGCTTCCGCCAGCATCAGCAATACGTCAGCATAGCGTATTATCCTCCAATTTACACCTACGGTCTGTCCAAACCCTGGAAGTTCTTGCCGAGTGCCTGCAAAGAGCATCGCATATTTTCTCGTAAAAAGTGGGTCTACGCCAGCGACTTGGGCAGCTTCAATATCGGGTGCAAAATCTTCTAAGAACGGAACCCCTCCATACCCAGTGGCCCCTGGATAGTCAAATGCAATAGTGGCATTGCGCCTTACGGTATCTGCATTGTCTTCAAATGTTTGTAGAATATGGGGATTGATATAATGACTTCTGTCCAAGCTTACCGTTGGGGGGGAGTAATCAATATAGAAGTTGCTCTGAGAGCCGGTAAGTGGCACGTCAGATCCCCATACAAAATTGTCTTGAGGTGAAAATTGCAGCTCAAATACCGACTCTACGTTGTTTTCATTGACTACGGTGAAGTTCTCTTCATATTGCCCTGCTGGCAATAGACTGTAAATTCCACTATTCACAACAGCTTGAAAATCTGAGGCCGCCTCAGCATAATTCTGAAGGTAGAGCTGCGTTTTCCCTCGTAATGCTTGTGCAGCACCACTTGTCGGTCGCCCTAAGTCATTGTCGGACCATGTTGCCGGCAGCATGTTTATTGCCATTCCTAAATCGGCAATTACCGAATTGAAGACTTCAGTTTGTGTCGCCTGTGATGGAAAGAAATCTTCTTGGGTCTCTGGGGTATTTAAAACCAGGGGTACATTGCCCCAAAAGGCTGCCAAGTACCAGTTCGCGAAGGCACGCATGAAATAGGCCTGACCCAATATCTCATCCCTTGCACTCCCAGTGGGTAGATTTTCATCATTGGCCTCTTCGAGAATCGTATTGGCCCTAAATATCGTTTGATACAATTGTGGAAACATGTCCGTGGCCCATCTACTGACCCCAGGCACCCCTTGAAGGGTCGACATGGTGGTATTGTTCGCAAAAGGCACCACATTAAATGCGTCTGAACGTAAGAGTGGCCCCGTGTGAACCACACGCCCCCAAAAGAAGACGGCGGTGATGGGATGTACCATGCCATTTACGGCCACCCTGAAATCATCCTCGTTGTTGAAGAAGTCTAATTGCGAGACGGTATTCGGGTTCGAAATTTCGAGCTGATCTTCATTGCATCCATTAAAGGGAATCAATAAAGCGGAGAGCAAGGTCAAAATCAAAAGTTTATTCGTCCTGTTTTTCATTTTTATAATTTTCATTAATTCATAACCACTACTAAAAAGATACCTGAACCCCTAGAATAAAAGTACGGGGCCTAGGTTGCGCACGCAGGTCAATTCCCCTACCGAAAATTGGAGGGGTGTTATTGGGGTTACCAAAGAAACCACCACCCGTACCAGCCAAAGTGGAACCGATTTCAGGATCATATCCACTATAATCCGTAATGGTAAATACATTCTGCATGTTGTAAAATATTCGGGCATTGCTTACCCATTCGATATTGATAAAGTCGGTCAGGTCGTATCCCACTTCTAGGGTGCGGAGTCTTAAGTACGAACCGTCTTCAACATAAAAATCAGAGGGTAGTTGATTTCCAGCAGCATTGGGTAGGGACGCCCTCGGAATGTTAGTGTTTTCATTTTGCCCTAATACAAAGGCATCACGTACGTATCCGAATTTATTGCCATCCAAGAAAAATGTTCCTGTAAAACGGGTGGCGTTAAAGATTTCGTTTCCTTGTACCCCATTTAGGGTTAACCCAAAATCCCAATTTTTATAGGTTCCGTTGAAAGTCACACCATAGGTAAAATCGGCTACCGGTGAACCTAGGTTCACCCTATCATCATTATTGATAATACCGTTGCCATCAACATCTACCCTTCTAAAATCACCGGGTTGCAAAATGGCCCTTCGTTCAGGGTCGTTGGCAACACCTGGATCATTATCGATTTCAGCTTGACTTCTATAAATACCATCGTTTTCAAAACCAAAAAAGAAGCCCACTGGTTGCCCCACTTCGAATCGATTGGGGGTGTTGCCCTCTTCGTCAATGGATGGTCCGACCAAGGGGTTCGGAAGTTCCGTAAGCTCATTGCTTATAGTAGCAAAGGTCAACCCTACGTTGAAGTCAAAATCGCCTCCTGAATTGTGGTTGTAATTCGCTTGAAATTCAAAACCCCTATTTCGAATTGAGGCTGCATTTTGCGTTACGGCATTTGCGGATCCAGTAGTCGAGGGTACGGCCACCTGTGCCAATACGTCATTGTTGTTCCTGACAAAATAATCTGCCGCAAATGTGATGCTATTGTTCAATATGGCGCCATCAATACCGATACTGGTAGATTCGGCAGTTTCAAATGAGATATTTTCGTCTACCAATGAAGTGATCGCGAAACCACCTGCCGTAGTATTATTGAAACTGACGTTTGATGATGGGTTTAAGACGGATTGAAACAAAAAGTCACCAATATTCTGGGAAGCCAGCTCGCCATAACCAGCCCTTACTTTAAGTGTATTGAAAAGGGAATCTTCGGGCCACCAGTCTTCATTGCTAATTACCCAACCTGCCGAGAATGCCGGAAGCACGATATTATTGAAATCATCTTCAGGGGAAAACCTTGATGAGGCATCCCTACGTACAATGGCCGTGAATAGGTATTTGTTGTCAAACTTATAATTCACCCTTCCAAAAAGGGAAAACACCCGTGATAGGAACCTGCCGCCACCAGAGTTTACGATTTGGTCTGCAAAGGAAGCGATATTGGTGATGTTGTTAGATGGTAGGCCCTCTGCCAAAACTGCCAGGGAATTGTTGTCGGTCTGTTGGCGTGCACCCCCTAAGAGTACATCAATACCATGTTTTCCAAAAGTATTCTTATAATTAATGGTAGGTTCGATGTTGGTGGATAATATTTCACCTCGAACTTCGGTAAGGTCATTCAATTCATTTAGGTTCACTTGTTGGTCGGTCGGGCTTAGGTCAAATGTAGGTTGAAAGAAGTTGCCATAGGTGTTTCTATAATCCACCCCGATGTTCACCCCGATGTTAAGCCCTTCAAGTATCTTATATTTGACATTGAAATTACCTAATAGGTTTCTTTGGGTCACTTGGTCATCGACCAATTGTGCCAACGCGAAATTATTGGTTCCCCCTGAGCCATTGTATAAGTTCGAGTCAATGGCTTCGAACCCTCCCAATCTTTCAGGAGCGGATTCCCTGACTACAGGGGCGGTAAAGGTTCCATTACCAAAAAAGGTATTGTCATTGAGGTCTCTTTGATTGTAGGAGAACGATTCTTCAAACGTGAATTTACCGGTCTTGAACCTACTATTGAACCGAACGTTAAAACGTTGAAAATCAGTACTGGTTACGATACCTTCTTCATCATAATAATTGGCGGAGAAAAAATAGGAGGAATCTTCACCACCCCCAGAAATATTAAACCCATAATCTTGTATGAAACCTGAGTTGAGCGAGAGGTCTTGAAAATCGGTATTTATCCCGGGATCTGTAATATTCGCGGGTAATCCCTCATTTGCACTACGTTGGTTTAAGAATGCCACAAATTCGGGGCCGTCAAGAAAATCCAATGTTCTTCCAACGGAATTTGCCCCACTGCGAATATCAACTGAAACCTTGGGTGCCGAATCCATAGTGCCCCGGTTGGTCGATATAATGATTACCCCATTGGCGGCCCTGGTACCATAAATAGCTGCCGATGTAGCATCTTTGAGTACCTGAATATCAATGATATCCTTTGCGTTGAGAAAGGTAATGTCATCGACTATGGCGCCATCCACCACATAAAGGGGAAATGTATTGGTCAACGAACTGATACCCCGTACTATAACATTGGTCGGTGCACCTGGGCCACCACCACCACTTTCAACTTGCACACCAGCTAACCTACCTTGTAAAGCATTAGTCGGATCTGCATTGACGATTTGTTTGATTTCTTGTTGCTTGATTTGGGCAATGGCTCCGGTTACATCAACTTTTGCCTGTGAACCAAAACCGGTAATGACCACTTCATCCAAACTTTGTGCATCTACGATCATGGTTACATTTACGGTCGTTTGTCCGTTTACGGGAATTTCTTGGTTTTGATAGCCGATATAGCTAAACACCAATGTAGCTTCAGGGGCCACGGTGATACTATAGTTTCCATCAAAGTCGGTGGTCGTACCATTTACGGTACCTTTTTCTACAATATTGACCCCAGGGAGAGGTCCGGTATCATCTGAAACCGTACCGGTAATTGTAGTCTGCTGCGCAATAAGTGCACCAGAACACAAAAAGGCGAGCAAAATGGCAAACCTTTTAAAAGAGTAGTTGTTCATACGTTTTGTTTTAGGTTTTTATGCTATGATAGTCTATGCTATTGAACGAAAGTATAAAAAAAATGAATAACTATCATTTTTAATTAAAAAAAATGAGATTAATTAAATAATAGAATTGATTTTTTTATAATATTTTCTTTTTGAAGAAAACCCTTACATAGACTCACGTTCAATAAGGTCAGTAGAAATTATCCTTTTGGAAAAGCTCAATGCCCTGATGTTTTGGGCAGTTGTTACCGCCATTTGCTTAAAATCGGTTGAAATCGTAGTGATACCGCCTGAAATCAGTTCCTTTACGATATGATCGTTGAACGATAACACACCCACGTCCTTCCCTATTCTGAAATCGCGATCCTTACAGTCTTTTAAAAGCAACCATAAATCGGAATCGCTGATCACGAAATACATGACATCCTTGCTTAACGAGTTCGATTCATAATTCTTTGAGATATTCAGGGTCAATTGATTATGGGATGCAAAATTTTTTAATGATTCCAAAGTTCCCGTGGGATAGTCCATATCATCACGATAGAAAAGTACCAGACGCTTGTATTTTTTGATTTTAGGCATTAATTTTTCAAGTATGGCGTAGGTGCTTTCCTTGAATTCTTGCGTTACATAAGTGTAATCAGGGCCTAGATCTAGAAATCGATCTACGACAATCAGTTTTTCCGGACTAAGGGTCTTAAGGATTTTCTTTGACTTTTCGCCGATAATGGGTGCCACGATGTACATACCGTATTTTCCATTGATGTTGGAGAATATGGTCTCAAAGACCTCATCATTGTTATGGTGAAAGAAAACATCAATTTGTACTTTGTCTTCAAGCTCTTTTCTCAAAGCATTGTAAAACTCTTGTTGAAACCGCTGAAAGGAGTACATTATGAGCGCTATCTTTAAATAAACATCCGTTTTGTTGCTTATGACGAAATAACCCTTGGTTTTTTTAGACTCGACGAGTCCTTTATCCTTTAGCTCTTCATATGCCTTTACGATTGTTTTTCGAGCAAATCCGACCTCATCGACCATAACATTGATCGAGGGAAGTTGGGAACCGACCTTTAAGTGGCCCGAATTGATGGCATCCATGATTCCTAAAACGAGTTGTTCGTGTTTTGATAGGGCATTGACTCGTTCTAAATTCTTTATAAACTCAATTAGTCTCATAGATTGCCAAGAAGTAATTGGATACGGAATAATACGAAAAAAATTGATTGTTATCTAACCCTAACCCCATTTCATGCTTAAATGAAATCCAATATTTAGAAATCGGGACCCTAAGGTCGATGAAAGGATCAAAGACCTCAAATAGTCCATCTAGTAAGAGATCTGTTGTTGAAACAGTAGTATTTGAACGATTATGTAATGTGTAAATAGCTTTATGAATGCTTGATTTTTTAAGGCGAAATT
Organism: Croceitalea sp. MTPC5; assembly: GCF_036985505.1. Classification (NCBI taxonomy): domain Bacteria; kingdom Pseudomonadati; phylum Bacteroidota; class Flavobacteriia; order Flavobacteriales; family Flavobacteriaceae; genus Croceitalea; species Croceitalea sp. MTPC5. Next base: position 204,302 of record NZ_BTGQ01000002.1, on the reverse strand, counting down.
AAAAAATCGATTTATGATTTCCCAAAAGGCCTACACGTTAAGTTTTTTATAGGTAGTGATGCAAATCATTTGATCGTCATTTCAAGTTCGCCCAACAGTTGTACTTTTAGGTCATGAAAAAGAAGACACCTCAAAAGTTGGTATTTGTCTATAATGCGAATTCAGGAAAAAGAAATGCCGTTATGGATAGTATGCATAAAGTGTTTAGCCCAACCACCTACGATTGTAAGCTCTGTGATATTACCTTTGGCGTGATTAGCGAAAATCGTACTTGGAAAAAGTTTCGAAAACAGAGTACGGATCAAATGATCTTTTTGCACAAAGATGAGTTTGCCAAGAAGTATGCCAGTAAGTTCGGTTATAAATTTGAGTTTCCGATTGTATTGATAGAAACGCATAATGGGTTGGAGGTGTTGGTGTCAACCCAAGAATTAAATGCAATGAAGACCGCACATGGGTTGGTCAGATTATTAAAGGAACGATTGTGAAAGCTTCCCAGTATAAATAATGCTGGGAAGCCGATTTTTAAACATGCCGTCAATTTACCTTTTCTGCAATCCAAACCGAAAGAAAGTTTCGGTTTAAGGCATGGGTCGTTCCGTAGAGTTTACCATTTTTAAAATAAAACGAAGTGTTGTATTCCCCAGAATTATCCCCAGAGGTCAATGCGGCATAAAGGATGCCTAGCTGGGTATTGATTTGTCCATTTTTTAGTTTGACCCCTTCTCGGTAAAACGTTCCTTGGATTTTCTTGTTTTCTACATTGGTAATACGCATCATGGCGAAATTGGTATCATTTTCGTCATCTGGGCTCATATCCAATTTCCACTCCCCTAAAAGAACGTTAGGGTCTACTTTTTCATTTTCTTGTGAAAAAGCCGAGGTCATGAACAAAGAAAAAATAAATAAGCTGAGTACTGTTTTTGTTTTCATGGAATATATTTTTTTGTTTGCCCAAACCTAAGGCATTGCCCAATTGTGGACGCTTCAATTTTAAAATTGAGACTATTTTAAAAGTCGGGGGTGGTGTCAAATTAAAAATCGGGACCTTAAAAAGAAGTTCTTAGCTCGCTGGGGGAGACCCCTAGGTGTTTTTTTACGGCCCTATTGAAAGATGATTTAGAATTGAAGCCCGCTTCAAAGGCCAAACTTAATAAGGTGTATTTTTTATTTTTGGGTTGTTGCAAAAGAGATTGTAATTCTTTTACCCGTAATTCATTGATGTAATCGGCAAACTTTTTTTGTATAACCGTGTTTAGGCACTTGGTCAATAGGTATGGTTTTATTTTCATGTTCGCTGCCAAACTGCCCAGAGTCAGCTCTGGATCTTTAAACCATTTGTTTTCTTCCATGGTTGCGTTCAAATCATTCGCAATCATCGTCAATTGTGCCAACTCATCATTAGGGATTTTTGCTCTTAAATATTTAGAGTCCTTTCTTCTATACCCTTCAATACCCAACCAATAAGTAAGACCCGAAATGCCGATGAAAAATGGATAGTAATAAAATTGTGTGAAGTAGAAATAAGAGGTAAATGCTGCCTTGTTAATGACGATTAAATCAACTATAAGAATACATAGTACGACAATAAAGTAGACTTTGAATGCAAGCAACACCTTTTTTAGCCAATTCAAACTGCCGTTCGAAATTGTTTCACCCCGATTTTTAACCTTAATTAGTCTTTGTGCCTTGGTAGCATATAGGATTATTAAAATACTGGCTACAAAATAGATGGTAGATAGGTTCATCCAAACCACATAGCCCCAATACCCCAACCAAGATAAACTTTCGCGGGTGCCTTCCCAATACAGGTTTTGCAATCGAACGAAAATGCTAAAGGCGACCTGTATGGCGAATGGAATCAAGTGCACTAGATCATTTCTTTTGAATTTAAAGTTGTTGGTCAAATGTGCCTTGACATAAAAGTAGAGCAGGGGACCGTGTATCCAACTAAAATCGAGCATAACATAGTACCAACCGTCATAACGCCCCAAGCCGAACAATCTAAGTATTTGCACTAATAAGCGATAAGAAAGAAAAAATAGGATAGTGGCCAGTATGCGGTTGGCCAATTTGTTGTTTTCTGAACTTCTTAAGAGGATACCACCATAAATCAGGCCTTGAACACAACCTACGGAAAGCAAAATGATAATGATGGTGCTTGAAACGCTCATTTGCCCCGTAAAATAAGGAATTCTAAAAAATTATAGAAGAAAAAAAAGCAATCCCAGACAAGGCGCAATATGCCTCTTTGGGATTGCTTAATTAATTTTGGGCTTTCTTTCGATTGATTTAAAGCGCCTGTAATTCCATAGGTACTTCCATCAGCAATACTTTACTATCGGTAGACGCCTTGAATTCAAAACTGTCGGTTTCCCAGATTCCATACCCATCGCGTTTGTTCAAAGTTTGCCCATTGATGGTTACTTCCCCTTCGAGAACAAAAGCATATACCCCGTCGCCCTCGTTTTTGAAATGATAGGTTTCTGTGGCATCGGCTTCAAATTTACCTAAGTGAAACCAAGCATTTTGATGCACCCATACCCCTTCATCTTCTGGGTTTGGTGAAAGCACTTGATAAAAACTGTTTTCCTTTTCAATATCCTTGGTAGAAATTTGATCATACCGAGGTGTTACGTTTCGCTTATTGGGAAATACCCAAATCTGCAAGAACCGGACTTCTTTATCGGGGTTCTTGTTGTACTCACTATGGAAAATACCCGTGCCGGCACTCATAACCTGCACATCACCTTCTTTGATAGTGGTCGTATTGCCCATGCTGTCTTTATGTTCTAGATCACCTTTCAATGGTATTGAGACGATTTCCATATTGTCATGGGGATGGGTGCCAAACCCCTTCGCCTCGGCTACCCTATCGTCATTGAGTACACGAAGTACGCCAAATTGGTTTCGTTCTGGATTATGATATCCCGCAAAACTGAACGTATGGTAACTTTCTAACCAACCATGGTCTGCATGGCCCCTTGTAGTTGCTTTATGTAATACACTTTTCATAATGTTGTTTTTTTTGTTCACTACAAAGTTGCCAAGAAACGCAGAACCTTGGAATATGTAAAAACGGCAAAGGCTTGTAAAAATCCGATATCAATGGGACGCCTTAAAAACGGATGGGGAGACCCCCGTACATTTCTTAAAGAAATTACTGAAGTTCGCTGGTTCGGAAAACCCCAAAGAATAAGCAATTTCCTTATTGGAGAGGTTGGTGAAAAAAAGCATGCGCTTGGCAGCGTTGGTAATGCGGCTCTGAAGGTGTTCTTTCGCTGTTTTGCCTGTTAACGACTTTACGACCCTATTGAGATGGTCTGGGGTTACATGCATGGCCTCGGCATAAGGTGAAGTGTGATGCCAACTCCTGTATTTTAAGTTGATAAGCGATTTGTATTTTTTAAGTAGGGTACCACCAGATTCCATAGTCTGGGTGTCCAATAGGCTTAAATCGCATAGATTATGACAGGTTATCAGCCATAATTTAAGTAAGGCCCCAATGGCCTCATATTTGAACCGTTTATTAGAATGGTAATATGTCAGCATTTGTTGTGCGTATTGGTCTACCGAAGTCAATGCTTTTTCGTCTAACTCCATTGGCGGACTTTCCCCAAATTCGTGAAATAGATTGATATCCGATATAAAGTCGACCGAAATATTATTCGCAATCAAAAACTGCTCAGAGAATAACAGCGAATATCCCTCGGGCCTTTGTTGCTCAGCCAGTTGGTGAACTTGACCGGGGCCTATGAAGTAAACCTGTTGCGGCGCTATGGTATAGCTGTTAAAATCGATTCGATGTTGCCCACTTCCTTTTTTGACCAGTAATATGGTATAGAAATCATGGCGATGGGGGGTGTCGGTCTCTCCTTTTCGCGTATCGTATATCGCTTCCATTTTGGCAATCCGAAAACTCAAATCGCTATCATCACGATCTACTTGGTGATAGGTTTTAAGGGAGTCCATATTCAATTTAGGGTACTATTGTTTTGGTTGACCTGGGTGTTGATTTTCTCGATATAGTCAAGTAACGCCTCTTTTCCTAAACGGTGGGTCGATGAGGTGATAAAGTAGGTTGGGGATTCTTCCCAGGCGGTATCGAGCAAAACCTGTATATAATTTTGCACTTGTCTGTCGGTTCCGCCAGGTTTTAGTTTATCGGCTTTGGTGAAGATAATGGCAAATGGCACACCGTTGGTACCCAACCATTCCATGAATTCTAAATCTATCGGTTGGGGTTCATGTCTTATATCGACCAATACAAAAGCACAGACCAATTGCTTTCGTTTTTGAAAATACTCGGTAATATACTTTTGAAAGGTCTTTTTGTCTTTTTTAGAAACGCGGGCGTAACCATAACCCGGTAAATCAACTAAAAACCAATTTTTATTGATTTTAAAGTGATTGATGAGTTGGGTTTTTCCAGGTCTACCTGAAGTTTTTGCCAAACTTTTTTGATTCACCAGCATATTGATTAAAGAAGATTTACCCACATTGGATCTGCCAATAAACGCATATTCGGGCAAGGCTTCTTTTGGGCATTTTGCCACACTTGAATTGCTCATCACAAATTCTGCCGAAGTGATCTTCATATGAATCGATGTTAGAATGTTAGGTGGTTGACATTAAAATTCCTTCTCATCACGATTTTTATCCTTAAAATAGAAAAATACACTATTTTCTGCTAACGTTTTGGATGTGCACTTTAATGCCGTTGTCTTAAGAAGAACTTCCTTCTAGCTATTGAAATCAAAAAAGGGCGGAATTTATTTTAGTCTACTGTCTACTGTCTATTGTCTACTGCAACTAAAACCCCCTTTTGGTCAACCAAGCATCAAGAATGGTATTGAACTCTTCAGGATGTTCCATCATTGGTGCGTGCCCACATTTTTTAATCCAAAACAATTCTGAATCGGGCAACAATTCATGAAACTCCTTCGCGACATTAGGTGGAGTGACCGAGTCGTTTTCTCCCCAAATAATGCAGGTAGGGGTATTCATATTAGGCAAATCTTTTGACATATTGTGACGAATAGCACTTTTCGCAATGGCCAATGTCTTTACCAATTTCATACGGTCGTTCACCGTAGCAAACACTTCGTCGACAATTTCTTTGGTGGCAACCTCTGGGTCATAAAAAACGTCTTGGGCCTTCTTTTTTATAAACTCATAATCGCCGCGTTTTGGGTATCCGTCGCCCATGGCACTTTCATAGAGGCCAGAACTTCCCGTAATTACCAGTGCCTTAACCAGCTCAGGGTAGAGTTTCGTGTGTAATAATCCAATATGTCCACCCAACGAGTTTCCCAAGAGAATAACATCCTCTAACCCTTTATATGCTATAAAATCAGCTAAAAACTTGGCGAAATTTTTCACCGTCGTTTTCAACATCGGCATATCATAAATGGGTAGTTCGGGTACTAAGACCTTATATCCTTTTTTCGGAAAGTGGTTCGTGACCCCCTGAAAATTACTTAAACCACCCATGAGACCATGTAATATGATGATTGGTTTTCCCTCACCTATCTCAATATACCGGTACTTTCCTTCCGTAATAACGTCCTCTCTCATTTAAGTTAGTTGGTCTAAAGTGCCAAATATAGGCATTTCAAATCATTCAAAATGACAAAATGGATGTGGTAAAAAAGTGGTGTTTTTGATTGCAATACGGCCTTTCAAGAATTGAAAAATTTGGGATTATCGGTTGAATTTGCAATTTTTGGTGGAGATTTGACGTTAAAAATATAGATTTTATTAACAATTGTGTCTTTAAGTGGAATTAAGTGGAAATAAAATCTCTATATTTGATATAAGATTCTAGAAACGAACCAATACGCTGTAGATGAACTTGATGGGTCAATTTGACTGTAAGGCCGATGCTAAGGGAAGGGTGACATTGCCCAACTCCCTGAAGAATCAGCTTATGCCCGTCATCAATCAAGATTTTGTCATTAAAAGGGCCGTGTTTCAAGATTGTCTAGAGTTATTCCCCAAAAGCGAGTTTGATGTGCTTATGAAGCAGGTCAGGGCTAAAAAGAATATTAGCAGGGATTACGATCTATTTTTCAGAAAGTTCACCGCCGGCATGAAGATAGATGTCAAGGTTGATTCAGAGACAGGTCGTTTGCAGGTACCAAAAAACCTCATCGAATTCGCGGGAATCAAAAAGGAGGTCGCACTCAATTGTGCGGATGATCGAATCGAGATTTGGGATAAGGAAAAGTATGAGGCGGTCTTGGATGAAAGTGATGCCGTTTATCCTGATGTTGCGGAAAAAATATTTACCGAAAATAGCGGAACGGTCAACGAGGGTGGTAATGGGTGAGGTGTATCATGTTCCCGTATTGCTCAAAGAATCGATTGACGGACTGCAAATTAAGAAGGATGGAGTGTATGTCGATGTCACGTTTGGTGGGGGCGGACACTCTAAAGAAATATTGAAACGACTAGGGCCTGAAGGCAAATTGTTCGCTTTTGATCAAGATGAGGATGCCTTGGCAAATGCCATTGACGATCCTCGATTTACTTTGATCAATGAGAACTTTAGGTTTTTGAGGCAGTTTTTAAAGTTCTATGGCATTTTAGAAGTTGATGGGATTTTGGCAGATTTCGGAGTCTCTTCACATCAATTCGATATGGCGGAACGTGGATTTTCGATTCGATTTGATGCTGATTTAGATATGAGGATGCGAAAGAGTGAACGGCTTTCGGCGTATCAGGTGGTCAATGCTTATTCGCAAGAAGATTTGGCAAAGGTATTATTTGAATATGGGGAACTGCGAAATGCAAATGCCATTGCCAAGGCACTAATAGATTCACGGGCAGACAAACCTATTAAGACGACCCATGACCTCAAAACGGTATTGCAGCGATTTTTGCCAAAAATGAAAGAGAATAAAATTTTGGCACAGATCTATCAGGCAATTCGTATTGAGGTGAATCAAGAGATTGCCGTTTTGAAGGCATTTTTAGAACAAGTTCCAGAAATTTTGAAAGTAGGGGGTAGGCTTAGTGTGATCAGTTATCACTCATTGGAAGATCGACTGGTGAAGCGATTTGTTCGTGCCGGAAGTTTTGAAAATGAGCCAGAGAAAGATTTTTACGGCAACATCAATGTCCCCCTTAAAAGAAAAGACAAGATGATTACCCCGTCTGCAAATGAAATAAAACAAAACAATAGGGCGCGTTCTGCAAAGCTTCGCATTGCAGAAAGAATATGATTTTCTAGACCAATAGAACGTTGCGATACTAAAATGAAAATGAAAAAAGGATTATTGGATATTTTGAAAGGTAAATTCTTAGTCAGCGGTGACGCTCCCAAGAACTGGCTTTTTTTATTGTTCGCCTCTTTTTTGGCTGCGATGATGATATCAAGTAGTCATCAAGCCGATAAAAAGGTGCATGAGATTGCAGGGCTGAATGAAGAAGTAAGGGCTCTCCGTAGTGAGTTTGTCGAAACGCGAAGGGCTTTACAGCAATTAAAACTGGAGTCCTCTTTAAAGAACGTCGTAGTTCAAAGGGGTTTGCAACCCTCTCAAGATCCCCCACAAAAAATAATCGTAAAAAAAGAACCATAAAGTGGCGATAAGTGAGAAAAATATCATGAATAGATTGTACCTGGTTGCTGGGGGGCTCTTGGTATTTGCAATCGCCGTGGTATTTCGGTTGGTCGATATTCAAATGGTGAAAGGAAGTGAATATAAGGAGCTGGCGATGCAGAAGACCGAAAGAATGTTTACCATTCAACCGAATCGTGGTAATATTTATGCAGACGATGGCAGTTTATTGGCCGCTTCGGTAGCCAAATATGAAATTCGTTTTGATGCCAATACGGTTACTGATGAAAATTGGCAAAAATATAGCGGCCCACTTTGTGACTCCTTAGGGTCCCTTTTCAACAAATCTTCATCGTATTATCGTCAAATGTTACGAAAGGCCAGGGCGAATAAGAATGGCTATAAGCTCATAGCCCGAAATGTGGGGTATTTAGAATATGTTAGAATGCGCCAGTTCCCGCTCTTTAGGCTTGGCCCCAATAAAGGGGGGTTCATAGAAAAACATCGGGTGGTGAGGGATTATCCGCTAGGTAAGATTGCGGCTAGAAGTATTGGGTATGAGCGTATTGATGAAGAAGGTCATTATACCCGGGTCGGGCTTGATGGGGCTTTCGGCACTAGCTACTTAAGAGGTAGGGAAGGAAAGCGTTTAAAACAGAAAAGTGCGGGGAGTCAGTGGAAACCCGTTGGCTTTGATAACATTATAGAGCCTCAAGATGGTCGTGACATCGTCACTACGATTAATACGAACATCCAAGATATTGCGCACCATGCACTTTTAAAACAATTGGAATATTATAAGGCGGATCACGGAACGGTAGTGGTCATGGAGACCAAAACGGGTGAAATCAAGGCAATCTCTAATCTGGGGCGCACTAAAGAAGGTAAATATTACGAAAAATTGAATTATGCCGTTGGCGAATCGCATGAACCCGGTTCTACTTTCAAGCTCATGTCTTTAATTGCAGCCCTTGAAGATAAGGTTATTGATACCAGCACCATTGTAGATACCGAAAAAGGAAGATGGCGAATCTATGATAGAACCGTTCGCGATTCAAAGTGGGGCGGTTACGGCAAGATTTCCATGGCGAAGGCGTTTGCGCTTTCCTCAAATACGGCCTTTGCCAAAACCATACATGAAAACTACAAAGAGAACCCTGAGAAATATGTAAATCGTTTGATGAACATGGGGCTCCATAAAAATTTGGACCTTCCAATAGTGGGTGAGGGGGATCCCGTATTAAGATACCCTGGTGATAAAGGTTGGTCAGGTATTTCTTTAGCTTGGATGTCTCACGGGTATGAGGTTGCGATGACCCCTATGCAAACATTGGCTTTTTATAACGCGATTGCCAATGACGGAGAGCTGGTGAGACCAAGGTTCATAAAAGAGGCAAGGGTTGGTGATAAAATCATCAAAGAATTTAAAAAAGAGGTTTTGAATCCCTCAATATGTTCTAAAGAGACCATTAAAAAAGCCCAACGCTTACTAAAAGATGTAGTTGAGAAAGATTATGGAACGGGCAACGGACTGTACTCAAAAAACTTTTCAATGGCTGGTAAAACGGGTACTTGTCAAAAGAATTATGTTGCTAAAGACCCTGATAAGTTAGCATATATCTCCTCTTTTGTGGGGTATTTTCCCGCTGATGACCCCCAATATTCTTGCATTGTAGTGATTCATGAACCTGACAAGAGTGTGGGTTACTATGGTGCTGATGTCTCGGGGCCGGTATTTAAATCCCTTGCGGAAAAAATTTACATCACTTCCCCTGTTGCGGATGAGGTTACTCCTGAGAACCCTGAGGTGGAAATGATAGAAAAATCGTATAAATCGTATTACGCCCACGCCCAAAAACAATACAAAACAGTACCCAACCTAAAGGGGATGTGCGGTATGGATGCGGTGTCCATCCTTGAGAACCTGGGGGTTCAAGTAGAAGTTCAAGGTAATGGCGGCAAAGTAGAACACCAGTCCGTTGCGGAAGGAACGAGTATCAAGGAAGTTGAAAAAATCATTTTACACCTTTCATGAAGTTATTGAAAGACATATTATATGGGGTCAGCCTTTCTGCGGTAAGTGGAGACACTTATGTTTTGGTCAACCAAATCCATTTTGACTCAAGAAAGGTGGGTATGGATGATGTTTTCGTGGCTATTAAGGGCTTACAGACCGATGGTCATAGCTACATTCAAACTGCTGTCGATGCCGGGGCCAAAGCTATTGTCTGTGAAGTCATGCCCGACTATCTCATCAATGGAATTACCTATTTGCAGGTGGATAATGGAAATCGGGCATTAGCTATAATGGCTTCCAATTTTTATGATAACCCTTCTAAAAACTTAAAACTTGTCGGTGTTACAGGTACCAATGGTAAGACTACCATTACATCCTTACTGTATAATCTTTTCAAAAATGCTGGTTATAAGGTAGGTTTGATCTCGACCATCAAGATTATGGTCGACACTAAAGAGTATCAAACAACCCACACGACACCTGATGCTTTGACCATCAATAGCAATTTGGCCTTAATGAACGAAGAAGGGGTAGAGTACTGTTTTATAGAGGTCAGTTCACATGGAATTCATCAAAAGAGGGCCGAGGGTCTCTATTTTGAAGGTGCCATATTTACCAATTTATCGCATGACCATCTAGATTATCACAAGACTTTTGCAGAGTATCGCGACACCAAGAAAAAGCTGTTCGATGGGTTGTCAAAATCTGCTTTCGCCCTTACCAATTTAGATGATAAAAATGGTATGGTCATGGTGCAAAATACCAAAGCCAGAAAGTATACCTATGCACTGAAGTCCTTTGCGGATTACCGAGGGCAAATATTGGAAAACCAGTTGAACGGACAACTACTGAAGATCGATGAGAATGAACTTTGGTCTAAACTGATAGGTGATTTCAATGCATACAATTTATTGGCCATATATGCGGCCGCGGATTTACTTGGTCTAGAAAAACTGGAGATTTTAAGGTTGATCAGTGAATTGGAAAATGTAGATGGCCGATTTCAATACTTCATTTCAAAAAATAAAATAACGGCAATAGTTGATTATGCCCATACACCGGATGCATTAAAAAATGTATTGATAACTATCAATGCATTGAGGACTGGAAATGAAAACGTCATCACCGTAGTGGGGTGTGGTGGTGACCGTGATAAGTCGAAGCGTCCGGTTATGGGTCATATCGCATCAGAAATGAGCGGTCAGGCCATATTTACCTCAGATAACCCAAGAACCGAAGATCCTGTTATCATTTTAGAAGAAATGGAAGCAGGTGTCGAACCTCAAAACAGTAAAAAAGTCTTGACCATAGAAAATAGAAAACAGGCCATAAAAACGGCCTGCAAGTTTGCTAAGGCCAATGATATCATACTCGTAGCGGGCAAAGGTCATGAGACCTACCAAGAGACTAATGGAAAACGTGTTGAATTTGATGACTTTAAAGAAGTCAAGTCGGCACTTGAACATTTAAATAAATAGGAATGCTGTACTACCTATTTGAATATTTAGAACAAGAATATCAATTTCCTGGGGCATCGTTGTTTCAATTCATAACGTTTCGTGCGGCTATGGCGGTGTTGTTGTCTTTGTTGATTGCCGTGGTCTATGGTAAACGTATCATTTTATTCTTACAGGCGAAACAAATAGGGGAAAGTGTTCGCGACCTTGGTCTTGAAGGGCAAAAACAAAAGGCCGGTACACCTACGATGGGGGGCATTATCATTATCCTTTCCACATTGATTCCAGTATTGTTGTTTTCTGAATTAAAGAATATCTACGTAATCCTTTTAATAATCACCATGCTTTGGATGGGTATTATTGGCTTCATAGATGACTATATAAAAATCTTCAAAAAAGATAAAAAAGGTCTTAAGGGCAGGTTCAAAGTGATGGGGCAGGTCGTGTTGGGGCTGTTGGTAGGTGTCGTGCTTTATTTCCACCCCGAAGTGACCATGAAAGAGAAAGATGGTACAAGAATCACCGAACAGTTCACGGTTGAACAGGTAGTTGGCAAAGAAAAAAAGGCCGTTCGCACCAATGTGCCCTTTTTCAAGAATAATGAACTTGACTATGCCGATTTTATCAAATGGGCCGGAGAAGGGATGGAAGAATATGCTTGGTTGATTTTTATACCCATCGTGATCTTGATCGTAACCGCGGTTTCAAACGGGGCAAATCTTACAGATGGTATTGATGGTCTCGCCGCAGGCTCTTCGGCAATCATCGTGCTCACCTTGGGTGTTTTTGCATGGGTTTCGGGTAATATCCAGTTTTCAGATTATCTAGATATATTCTATATCCCCAGAGTTGGTGAATTGGTGGTTTTCATAGCCGCATTTGTAGGTGGTTTGGTCGGGTTTCTCTGGTACAATGCATTTCCTGCACAAGTTTTTATGGGCGATACGGGCAGTCTCACTATTGGTGGGGTAATTGCGGTCATCGCGATCATCGTGCGAAAAGAACTGTTGATTCCCATCCTTTGCGGAATATTTTTCGCAGAATCCATTTCGGTAATGTTGCAAGTAGGGTATTTCAAACATACCAAGAAGAAGTATGGAGAGGGAAAAAGAATTTTTTTGATGGCGCCCTTGCACCATCATTACCAAAAAAAACTATACCACGAGAGTAAAATCGTCACGCGTTTTTGGATTATTGGGATTTTGCTTGCCGTGATAAGCATTGTCACCTTGAAAATACGCTGATATGAAGCGACTGGTTGTTCTTGGAGGTGGGGAGAGCGGGGTTGGAACCGCAATTTTAGGGAAGCAAAAGGGATTTGATGTTTTTGTTTCCGATAAAGGGGCGATTAAAGGGAAGTACATAAAAGTTCTTGAACATTTTGAGATTGAATGGGAACAGCACCAGCATACCGAAGCAAAGGTACTAAACGCCGATGTGGTCATGAAAAGCCCGGGTATACCTGAAAAGGTTGCATTGGTACAAATGCTTATCGCAAAACAAATTCCGGTGATTTCTGAAATTGAGTTTGCTTCGAAATACACCAATGCGACAATTATCGGTATCACGGGTAGCAATGGCAAGACTACTACAACGATGCTGACCAATCATTTGTTGAAAGAAGCTGGTTTCAACGTGGGCATGGCGGGTAATATCGGTGACAGCTATGCCAAAATGGTTGCCGGGAAGAATTTTGACCATTATGTATTGGAGATCAGTAGTTTTCAGTTGGACGGTATTGTTGATTTTAAGCCTAAAGTGGCCGTGATAACCAATATCACACCGGATCATTTGGATCGCTATGCGTATCAATTTGAGAACTATATCGCATCAAAGTTCCGTATCGCCATGAACCAAGATGAAAATGATTACCTCGTTTACGATTCAAACGATGAGGTTATTTCAGATTGGCTGCAAAAACATCCTGTTCAATCCAAATTAGTGCCCTTTTCACTTCATGAAAAATTGGAGTGGGGAGCATGGCTGAACGATAAAACAATTAATATAAACATAGAACCTAATACCTTGAAAATGAGCACAGATTTTTTATCCCTAGAGGGTCAACATAATGTAAAGAATGCCATGGCGGCAGGTATAGCCTCGCTTTTGGTCAAGGTTAGAAAAGAAACGATTTTCAATAGTATCCAATCTTTTCAAGGCGCACCACATCGACTCGAAAAAGTGTTGAAGATCAACCATGTAGAATATATCAACGATTCGAAAGCTACTAATATCAATGCAACTTACTATGCTTTGGACGGAATTAAAAAACCCATAGTATGGATTGTAGGTGGTGTGGATAAAGGCAATGACTATGGGCAATTGATGCCTATGGTGCGTGAAAAAGTGAAGGCGATTATTTGCTTAGGGGCCGACAATACCAAATTGGTCGAGGCTTTCGGCAACGTAGTGGAACCTTTGGTGGAGACTTATTCTATGGAGGAGGCAATTAAAGTCGCATATAAGGTTTCAGAAAGGGGTGACACCGTATTGTTGTCTCCAGCTTGTGCCAGTTTTGATCTTTTCGAAAATTATGAAGATCGCGGAAATCAATTTAAGGAAGCAGTTAAAAATTTATAGCTAAGAAATCATGTTGGCATTACTTAAAAACCTGAAGGGGGATAAAGCAATATGGGGTATTGTAGCCTTGTTGGCGCTATTTTCTTTTCTACCGGTGTATAGTGCCAGTACCAATTTAGTCTATGTGAAGGATACAGGTACCACAATCGGACACTTGGTAAAACATGGTGTACTTTTATTCTTGGGCTTTATGATAATCTATGCGGTACATCGCATACCCACACATTATTTCAAGGGTCTGGCACTTATCGCAATGCCGATTATTTTGATATTGTTGGGCTATACACTTACGGTTGAGACCAATATCGGCGGGGTAAACGCAAATCGATGGATAAAAATCCCCTTTGTTGGCATTCCATTTCAAACCTCAACATTGGCCTCGGTAGTCTTAATGATTTGGATAGCAAGATACCTTAGTAAAATTCGAGATGCCAAGATTACGTTTAAAGAAAGTATTTTACCGTTATGGCTCCCTGTTGGTTTGGTGGTTGGTTTGATACTACCGGCAAATTTTTCTACGGCAGCGATTGTTGGGGTGTTGGTTTTGATACTCTGTTTTTTAGGAGGATATCCATTGAAGTATTTATTGGCGATAACCGGCACGGGAATGGTGCTTGCAGGCATGTTCGTGTTTGTGCTATTCAAGGCACCAGAGGTATTGCCGGACAGGGCAGGAACCTGGAAATCGCGAATTGAGACCTTTATCCATCCTGAAAGTGCCAGTGCCGATGCTTCACGACAAGTGAATTATGCAAAGATGGCCGTTGCAGAAGGGGGGCTTTTTGGTAAAGGGGCTGGAAAAAGTGTCATGAAGAATATTTTGTCACAGAGTACCTCAGATTTCATCTTTGCCATTATCATTGAAGAATATGGATTGGTTGGTGGATTGGGGCTGTTGTTCTTTTACCTGCTACTCCTTTTTAGAATCGTGGTTGTGGCCAATTCGGCAAAAACGGTCTTTGCAAAATTGTTGGTCATTGGGGTCGGTTTGCCCATAGTTTTTCAGGCCTTTATCAATATCGGGGTAGTGGTGCAATTATTTCCGACCACGGGTCAACCCTTGCCATTGATAAGCATGGGGGGTACCGCGATATGGATGACCTGCTTGGCAATAGGGATTGTCTTAAGTGCCAGTGATAAAAAACAAGAAGAACCAAGTAGTTCGAACTTAGATGATACTAATCCTTTAGAAGTATTGAGTGGGCAACTATAGGTTCATCATATCTGGAGGAGGTACGGGCGGTCATATTTATCCGGCGATAGCCATAGCCAATGAACTGAAGCAAAGATTTGCGAATGCCGATTTTTTGTTCGTTGGGGCGAAGGATAAAATGGAGATGGAAAAAGTCCCTCAAGCAGGGTACGTCATTGAAGGCCTTTGGATAAGTGGTTTACAACGGAAACTGACATTGAAAAATCTGATGTTTCCGATAAAATTGATAAGTAGTTTGTTGAGGGCAAGAAAAATAGTGAAGAGGTTTAAACCCGATGTAGCCGTGGGTACGGGTGGCTTTGCAAGTGGTCCACTTTTGAGAATGGCTGCCAGTGCCGGGGTGCCTTGCGTGCTTCAAGAACAAAATTCATATGCGGGCATTACCAATAAACTACTCGCTGATAAAGCAGAAAAAATTTGTGTTGCCTATGATGGTATGGAGCAGTTTTTTCCTGAAGAAAAAATAGTAAAGACGGGTAACCCGGTCAGGGCAGATTTGGTCAATAATCAGATACCAAGAGAAGCCGCTTTAAAGTTCTTTGGGTTGGATATCACCAAACCGACCATACTTATTTTGGGTGGTAGCCTAGGTGCTAGAAGGATCAATCAACTTATAGAAAGTGAACTTGCCCTTTTCAAGAAAAGAGGGGTTCAACTGCTTTGGCAATGTGGTAAACTGTATTACGAAGAATACAAGAAATACGAAAGCGATGTCGTAAAAGTAAGAGCCTTCTTGAACAAAATGGATTTTGCATACAGTGCAGCCAATATCATTATCTCGAGGGCCGGGGCAGGTTCCGTTTCTGAATTGTGCCTGGTAGGCAAACCTACCATTTTTATTCCCTCGCCTAATGTTGCCGAAGACCATCAAACAAAGAATGCCCTGGCCTTGGTAAAGGAAAACGCGGCAATAATGATCAAAGAAAACGAACTCGATGAAAATTTCAAGACGGTATTCGAAGGGTTGCTGAATTCTGAAACACGGCAAGCGCAATTGTCGAACACCATTAAAAGTTTGGGGTTGCCAAAATCTACTGAATATATCGTAGACGAAATAGAAAAGTTGTTAAAATGAATTTGAAAGACGTACATAACATCTACTTTATTGGTATAGGTGGCATTGGTATGTCTGCACTTGCGCGGTATTTCAAGTTTGTCAATAAAAACGTATCTGGATATGATAAAACGGAAACCCCACTTGTCAACGAATTGATGGCATTGGGAATTCCGGTACATTTTGAAGATGATTTGAACTCAATTTCCAATGAATTCAAAAATGCGGAGCATACTTTGGTGGTCTATACACCAGCGGTACCAAAGGATTTTGGGGAGCTACGCTTTTTCTTGGATGGTGGTTTCGCTGTTAAGAAACGTTCTGAGGTTTTAGGCATGATCACCCAAGACACCTTTTGTTTTGCTGTTGCAGGTACCCATGGTAAGACCACAACGTCAAGCATTCTGGCACATTTGCTGAATGAGACCGATATGCCCTTGATTGCACTTCTTGGGGGGATATCTGAAGATCTTAATAGTAATTTTTTATTGAGGGGCACTGAATATTCCGTTGTAGAAGCTGACGAGTATGACCGCTCATTTTTACAGCTTGCGCCAGATGTGGCCTGCATAACCTCGATGGATGCCGACCATTTGGATATTTATGGCGATGCCGCCGAATTGACCAAGTCATTCAAGGCCTTTGCGGCTAAAATAAAACCCAATGGAAAGCTATTTGTGAGAAAGGGTTTGCCCTTGCTAGGAATCAGTTACGGTATAGAAGATGGTTCGGATTATTGCATCAACAACATTAGAATTGAACAGGGCAGTTACGTATTTGATTTGAAAACCCCCCAAGGGATAGTTGGTAATGTCCGCTTCAATAAACCGGGCAAGCATAATTTGCTCAATGGTTTGGCGGCTTTTGCAATGGCGGCGCAAATAGTTCCCAAACATTATCGTTTGGCAGAGGCCTTGGCATCTTTCAAAGGGGTGCAAAGAAGGTTTTCGTATCAGATCAAAGAAAAAGATTTCATTTTCATCGACGATTATGCACATCACCCAACCGAGATTGAAGCAGTATATCAGGCAGTGACCGAAATGCATCCCAACAAAAAGACCATGGTGGTTTTTCAACCTCATTTGTATTCAAGGACAAGGGATTTTATAAAAGGCTTTGCGTCGAGTCTGGCAAAGTTTGACCACATACTATTATTGGATATTTATCCCGCTAGGGAAACCCCTATCAAAGGTGTTGATTCTTCGTGGTTATTGGGAAAAATCGATAACCCTAATAAAAAATTGGTACAGCGGGAAAAAATAATCGACGAGATAAATAACTGTCAACCAGAGGTTTTGATAACTATGGGAGCAGGGGATATCGGATTGGAAGTTAAGAACCTGAAAAAACAATTGGCATATGCGGATTAATAGGAACCATATAAAATTTTCTTGCCTTTTCGTGGCAATTATAGCATTGTACGGCTTTGCCGATTATCGACACAAGGCTAAACCAGTGACGGATATTTCCATTAATTTTTTTGGGGAAAACAACTTATACCTGACCGAAGAGGCGGTTAATAAATTGTTAATACAAAATTACGGAAGCTTAAAAAACAGACCGAAAGAACAGGTAGTTTTGAATACCATAGAGCGGCTCATTGAGTCGAATGAAATGGTGAAAAATGCCCAGGTCTATCTCTCTATTAAAGGGGAGCTTATTTCTAAAATTGTTCAGAAAAAACCGATTGGAAGGGTTGAAGGCATCTCTAAGTTTTACTTGGACGATCAAGGAAAACGCATGCCTTTATCGCGCTATCATTCGGCTAGGGTGCCTATAATTACGGGTAAGATAACAGGTAAAAGCCTTGAGGACGCGTATATCATTTTGGACTATATAAATAAAGATGATTTTTTAAGAAAGAATGTAGTGGGTATTCATGTTGAGGACGAGGGTAAATATCAGTTGAAGTTGAGGATAGAAAATTTTGTAGTGAATTTGGGCGGTGTCGAGAATCTTGATGAAAAGTTTGAAAATTTCATGGCTTTTTATGTAAAGGCTTCAAAGGATAAAACTTTAGAAGATTACGTAGCAGTCAGTTTAGAATTTGATAATCAAGTCGTTTGCACCAAAATATAACATATGGAACAGGGTAATTATTCAGTCGGATTAGATATTGGAACTACTAAAATAGTAGCCATAATCGGCAGGGAAAATGAATACGGCAAGATTGAGATCTTGGGTATGGGTAAGTCAAAAAGTCTGGGTGTCCATAGAGGTGTGGTCAACAATATTACCCAAACGATATCTTCTATCCAACAGGCTGTTGAACAGGCCGAATTGGATTCAGGGCTTAAAATTGCCGATGTCGTAGTCGGTATAGCAGGGCAACATATTCGAAGTTTGCAACACAGCGATTACATCACTAGACCTGATGCCGAAGAGGTTATTCATGATGGGGATTTGGATAGGTTATGTAATCAGGTCTATAAATTGGTAATGCTTCCTGGTGAAGAGATCATCCATGTACTACCACAAGAATATAAGGTCGATGGTCAGTCAGAGATCAAACAACCGATGGGCATGTATGGTGGTCGATTAGAGGCCAATTTCCATGTGGTTGTGGGGCAGGTGCACTCCATTAAAAATATTGGCCGTTGCGTTAAAAGTGCGGGCCTTGATTTGGCAAATATCACTTTAGAACCATTGGCATCGGCCGAGGCAGTACTCAGTCAAGAAGAAAAAGAAGCTGGCGTAGCTTTAATCGATATCGGTGGTGGTACCACTGACCTTGCCATATTCAAAGACGGTATCATTCGCCATACCGCCGTTATTCCTTTTGGGGGTAATGTAATTACGGAAGATATCAAAGAAGGCTGTTCGATTATCGAGAAGCAGGCCGAGCTATTGAAAATAAAATTTGGTTCAACATGGCCAGGTGAAAACAGGGATAATGAGATAGTTTCCATCCCAGGTCTTAGAGGGCGTGAGCCTAAGGAGATTACGCTAAAGAACTTATCAAAGATCATTCATGCCAGGGTAGTTGAGATTGTAGAGCAAGTCTATGTTGAGATCAAAAACTATGGGCACGAAGAGCAAAAGAAGAAATTGATCGCCGGCATCGTATTGACCGGTGGCGGTAGTCAATTAAAACATCTAAAACAATTGGTGGAATACATCACAGGTATGGATACTCGAATAGGATATCCGAACGAACACTTGGCAGGCGATTCGGACGAGCAAATCGCCAGTCCATTATATGCCACTGCCGTAGGCCTTTTAATGAACGCCCTGAAGACCAGTTCAAAGCAAGTGACACCCGAACTAGTTGAAGAGCAGGTTCAAGAAGAGGTTTTGGTCGGTGAAGAACAAGTACAAAAACGAGCTGACGTAGGCAATCAGAAAGAACGAAAGTCCATTTTCGATAAATGGTCAGAAAAGTTGAAGGACTTTTTGGATAACGCAGAATAAAATACACCCACAATAAATAAAAGCATCATGAGTAAGAACACGGAATTTGATAATATCGCTTTTGACCTCCCGAAAAATAAGAGCAATGTCATAAAAGTCATTGGCGTTGGTGGTGGTGGAAGCAATGCCATAAACCATATGTTCCAATCTGGAATAAATGGTGTGGACTTTGTAATCTGTAATACGGATTCACAGGCTTTGGAAAATAGTTCGATCCCAAATAAAATTCAACTTGGGGTCTCGCTGACCGAAGGGCTTGGTGCAGGTGCCGATCCCTCGATAGGGGAACAGGCGGCCATGGAGAGTATGGAAGATATTAAAACGATGTTGGAACAAAATACCAAGATGGTTTTTATTACTGCTGGCATGGGTGGCGGCACAGGTACGGGAGCTGCGCCGATCATTGCCAAAACTGCAAAAGAATTGGGTGTTCTTACAGTGGGTATAGTGACTACCCCATTTCAATTTGAAGGGGCCCACCGTTGTAATCAAGCGCAACAGGGTATTTCAAAGTTGCGGGACAACGTTGATTCCTTGATTATCATCAATAACAATAAATTACGTGACATTTATGGAAACCTAGGCTATAAAGCCGGATTTTCAAAGGCTGATGAAGTATTGTCAACTGCGGCCAAAGGTATTGCAGAGGTTATTACACATCACTATACACAGAATATCGATTTACGTGATGCTAAAACGGTGTTGTCGAATAGTGGAACGGCCATAATGGGATCTTCAATCTCAGCGGGTTCAGCAAGGGCCAATGAGGCTATTACCAAAGCATTGGATTCCCCACTGCTTAATGACAATAAAATTACAGGTGCCAAGAACGTCTTGTTGTTGATCGTATCTGGCGGTCAAGAAATAACCATTGACGAAATAGGTGAGATCAATGATTTCATACAGACGGAAGCGGGACAGACCGCCAATATTATAATGGGTATTGGAGAAGACGAAAGCCTTGGTGATTCGATTGCGGTTACCGTGATTGCGACGGGGTTCAATTGTGAACAACAAGATGAGATCACCAATACCGAAACAAAGAAAATTATCCATACCCTTGAAGATGAGCAGCGAGCCGTACAGAATTTAGGGTCGCAAAACATGGCTAATACCGCTGAGGTAGAAAGACAGGTAATCGAAGTTGAGCCCGTAATCAAACACCAGTTAGAGGAAGATGATGAAATCGAGATGGTAGTATCAAATAAAAAACCAGAATCCGATTTAATTGAAACGACCAGTTATATCAGAAACTTCAATGTTTTCTATGAAGAAGTGGTTCCTGAAACAGTAAAGGAAACGATTGCTACAAATGTAGAAGAAGACTTTATTATTATTGAGGCAAAGAACATTCTTAATGATATTGAAGTCATCGATCCAGAGGTAGTATCAGCAAAACCAATTGAAGAGGATCAGTTCGCGCTTACCTTTGACATGCCCCTGAGTGATTTGAACCAAGAAGAGCCAAAGGGGAATACGATTACATTTGATTTGACCGACGAGGTTAAAGATATGGACGTAAATGAGTACGTAGAGGTGAGTCCCGTTCTAGAGTACAATAAAGAAGGGGAGACCCGATATGACCTTGAAGAATACATGGAGTTGGAGACCAAGTTGACCGGTGCTAGGTCCGTTGCGGAAACCCATGAACCAAAATTGGTCGAAGATGAATTGATTTTTGAGAAAAAAACGATTAAATCAGAGGCCGATACTTCAAATGAGGGTTCTTCGGGTAATGCAGATCCCTTCAATAGTTCCATAAATGATATATTGAAGGAAAGGGCAGATGAGAGACGTCAAAAACTGAAGAATTTCAACTATAAGTTTCAAAACAATCGAAACAGTATCGATGAAATTGAAAAACAGCCCGCTTATAAAAGACAGGGTGTTGATTTAAACGAAAAACCATTGGAACAAAAGGTGTCTAGAATGACTTTGGGCGAGGATAGTAATGACGAAATTCAATTGCGCTCAAATAATTCTTTTTTACATGACAATGTTGATTAGTAGCGTAAAGTACGTTTCTAAAGCATAGAAGCTTTTAAACCCGAAAGTGTAAACCATTTTTCGGGTTTATTTTTTATCTTCGCCAATCAAAATTTCATGGTTATGGGGTTACAAGAGAAAGTGATGACAGAGATGAAAGCGGCTATGAAAGCTAAGGACACCGTTGCCCTAGAATCATTACGTGCAATAAAATCCGCAATATTATTGGCCCAAACTGAAAAGGGCGGTGGTGATGGCCTTTCAGAAGAAGATGAGGTGAAACTAGTTCAAAAATTGGTCAAACAACGAAAAGATAGTGCGGCCATTTTCACTGAACAGGGAAGAAGTGATTTAGCAGAACCAGAGTTGGCCCAAGTTAAAGTGATATCCAAATTTTTGCCAGCGCAATTAACCGCAGAAGAAGTCGAGAAAGTTGTTGTACGAACCATTGCTGATGTTGGTGCATCTGGTATGAAAGATATGGGAAAAGTAATGGGATTGGTCTCTAAAGAATTGTCAGGACAAGCCGATGGTAAGACCATATCAACTATTGTGAAACAAAAGCTTGCCAAATAACTTATTTGGAAATATTGAAAAGATTCCGTTGCTTCGCGCGGAATACGGCCACGTAGCTCAGCTGAATAGAGCACTGGATTTCGGCTCCAGCGGTCGTAGGTTTGAATCCTACCGTGGTCACGAATAAACCAAAAAGCTGCACGTCAAATCAAGCTTGCTTGAATTTGTAAGTGCGGCTTTTTGGTTTTCAAAGCGGAGCTTTGTTAGGAAAGACGAAGTCAATCCCCTTTTTGTGGTATGTCGCTTCCCGGCATAATGGATTTGTAAGTGCGGCTTTTTGGTTTTCAAAGCGGAGCTTTGTTAGGAAAGACGAAGTCAATCCCCTTTTTGTGGAATGTCGCTTCCCGGCATAATGGATTTGTAAGTGCGGCTTTTTGGTTTTCAAAGCGGAGCTTTGTTAGGAAAGACGAAGTCAATCCCCTTTTTGTGGTATGTCGCTTCCCGGCATAATGGATTTGTAAGTGCGGCTTTTTGGTTTTCAAAGCGGAGCTTTGTTAGGAAAGACGAAGTCAATCCCCTTTTTGTGGTATGTCGCTTACCGGCATAATGGATTTGTAAGTGCGGCTTTTTGGTTTTCAAAGCGGAACTTTGTTAGGAAAGACGAAGCCAATCCCTTTTTTGTGGTATGTCGCTTACCGGCATAATGGATTTGTTAGTGTGCTTTTTGGTTTTCAAAGCGGAGCTTTGTTAGGAAAGACGAGGTCAAGACTACCGTAGTCGCTCTTTTTTAATTGGATTCAAAAATTCGTATATCAGCGATTTACGGAATTTTTCTTTTCATAAATACTTTTTAAGGCCTTTGAAGATAGTGCTCTGATATTTATTTTTTGGCGCCCTTAAGAACACCCAAACTTTATTTTGTCAAAGGGCATAATAATTTGTAAAGCATTACCGTATTTTCTTTTTGTACGTTTTCTATATGGGAAAAGAATAACCCTATCTGAATTCCCGTTTATTGTTTTACCAGGTTAAATCATCGTTTCTTCATCGTACTATCTCAAATTAAGGGTGTACCTACAAAAAAATATCGGAATAAGTAAAAAGCCGAAAAACTACCATACATAAATTCGGTATATGATGGAGGTCAAATTTTTTCAACACTTTTTGCAACTAAAAACCAGAAAAAACGACCTAATTCATTGAAACCCTAAATAGTAAAAAACTGGGGTGATACGGTCAAATTAGGGTTCGCCCCAGTTTGTTTGCTCGTGCCTGCTACATACTTGGGATTCGACCAACTAAAAACTAATTGCAACCAACAAGCGCTATTTCATTTAGATATACGAAACTTTTAAATGGATACGGTGAGTAACCTTAGCCAGGTAACTATAACGGCCATTTGACCAAAACAGATGAATTATCCTAAACCAACCACTATGAACAAAAACATCCTCCTCTACTTTGTTTTAAGTACTACATTTTGTATCGCACAGCTTAAAGACGGTCTACTGTTAAAAATTAAAAATAGTGGTGTTAGCGAGAGTACGGTCCAAGACCTTACATTTTTATCCATCAGGCATTACAAGTCGCAGCCAGACAGCGGTCTCTACTATGCGAAAAAAGCCCTTAAAATGAGTGAGGAATTAGACTATCGAGATGGGGAAATAGCCAGTAAATCGAGTATTGCCCTTGCCGATTATAGATTGGGCAATGATCTGGCCGCCGCAGATAGGATCTATGAACTATTGCGTAATAAACGATTAGGGCCTTATGCCAAGAAAACCGGTTTTTATGCCCTACATGGAATTTATTATCCGCAATACGAATTGGACTCCTGTTTAAAATACACCCGGGCGATTTTAAGGATATCCAAAGAGATAGACCCACCATATAAACAATACATATTCTACAACAAATTAGGGGTGGATTACTTGAAAAAGGGATATACCGATTTAGCAATAAAAGAAATGTTGGCATCCCTCCGTATAGCAAATACGATACCCGACAACGATTTTGATACTTATAATATTACTATGAATACCGCCATTGCATATGGTTATTTTAAAGATTATGAACAAGCGCTACATCATCAAGCCATTGCCAATGAATTGGCCAATAAAATGGAAAACCCGGCATCCATTATCTTTTCATCGCTTACAATGGCGGCAAGTTTATTGGAATTGGAGCGATACGATGAAGCAAAAGAGCGATTGGGCAAATTTGATAGGCACATGGAGAAATATCCGGATATCGCCAAGAATTTTTTAGTTACCTATCACATGAATAAGGCTAATTATAATGAATATACCGGTAATTACAAAGATGTTGTGTTGGACTATGAAAAAATATTGACCCTTTCAAAGGCCAGGGATGATATACACGGTATGATGATATTCCATTTGGATTTGGCCCATTTCTATATTGATCAAAATGAAATCGTGAATGCCCAGAATCAAATAGATAAGGCAACCAAAATTCAGTTAAAAATAAAGGATATGCTTTCAGAAAAGGATATCCATCAACTTCAGGCTAAGGTCGATTCCCTAAAAGGGGACCATGAATCTTATATCAAGAACCTTTGGGCCTATCTGAGGTTAAAAGACAGCATTGCCTCAGAGAACACCGCTAATACGATTGCCCAGTTGAACATAGCATATGAAACAGAGCGTAAAGACAATGAGATTGCCCTATTGAATACGGAAAACAGTGTTAAAGAGGCAAATAGGGCCAAAATGCGTCTAGTTCAGATAGGCTTGGGTATTCTTGCCCTATTGCTATTAGTGCTGGCCGTTGTCTATTATAAGGGTTATAAAAGTAAGAAAAAGTCGTTGGCCATAATTCAGAACAAGAATAACGAGAACAAACTTTTGGTGAAAGAGACGCATCATAGGGTAAAGAACAACCTTCAAATAATATCCAGTCTCTTGACTGCCCAAACCTCTAAATTTCCAGATGATAAAAAGGTGATGAAAGTGGTGAAAGAGAGTCAGAACCGTATTAAATCGCTTGCCATAATCCATGAGGAACTCTATCAAAACAATAAAATCACCAGCGTGAATGCACGCTATTATTTCAATAGACTTTTAGAAAATGTCAGAATATCTTATGATTCCCCAGCAAAAAATATAACGATTGACAAGAAACTACAAGACGTGGAGCTAAAGATGTCCATGGCAGTACCTTTGGGGCTGATATTGAACGAGCTATTGACCAATTCTTACAAATACGCATTTGAAAATAGAAAACAAGGACGCATACTGGTGACCTTTGAAAAAGCCGAAAATGCATATAGCCTATTTATTGCGGATAACGGAAATGGTTTTCCCGAGGTGCAAGAAGATAAATATTCTTTTGGCTTGAAATTGGTAGAGGGTTTGACGGAGCAGTTTGACGGGTACTTTTCCCGAACAGGTGATAATGGCAGTCAATTTAAGATAACCCTGCATGATGTTTACCAAAATATTGCATCGTAGTTTTCTTTGGTTTGCCAAGTCAGAAATTTTAAATGATCCTATTTAATAATTGACCTAAACCTATTTTGAAAACCTGAGTAAAGTCCATTAAGCAATGTCAGGTTAATGGTAATATGAACTCCTAAAAGATTTCATAGGGGTGCACTCATTTTTTTTTAAGGTTGATGCACACTTGGGCATTCCATGTCTTATTACTTAGTTTTTAACCCTAAACGTAATTCTTCTGTTGGTGATAACGGTACGTACCCGTACGTTTAGTATTGCTGCATCTGTTGTAATGGGTATTGCACATACATGATTCGTATTGGATATGGATACCCTATATAAATAGCTATCCATATCAGGTGCCGTTTGACTTATGACAAGGTCGGTGCTGTTGGTTCCTGAATAGATACCACCCTCGGCGATATCCGTAAAAGATCCACCACCATCGATACTCAGTTGCCATTGATAACTGTTCGCGTTGTTGGCGCTGACTGAAAACGTGGCGCTTTCACCAGCAAATACGGTACTATTGACTGGTTGTGATACAATGACCGGTGCGACGTATGCTTCTAAAAAATCAAAAGTACCATTCGAATCATTATCCACAGGGGTAGTGTAGGGAGCTCCTACTACCGACCCATCTGGGTTGGTGCTCGGGGTACCCGTGCCATAAATACCGTCATTATCAGGGTCCGCACTGGCAGAATTATAGGCCTCAATGGTATCGTTACAGGTATCGTCATCACTGTCGGGGTCAAGTCTGTTAACAATACCGTCGCCATCGGTATCACATCCGTCACCATCGGCATATAGGATTTCAAAAGGAAGTGGTGTTTTCGAAATGGTCGAACTTTGGTAACTTACGGAAAGAAATTCCCCCCCGGTACGTTCAAAAAATTCGACCGTAATGGCATGAAAGCCTATGCTCAAAGCGATGGATCCGTTTCGTTCGCGTACACTGTGCAGGCCATCATTGTCCACGACTTCAATACCATCTATGTAAAGTTTACTTCCGTCATCCGATGAGGTGAAAAACGTATACGTATCAGCGGCCTCAATCAGTATAAACCCTGAGTATCGAATGGAAAACCGTTCCCTATCCCCCGGATCCACCAGATTTTGTAAGGCATCAACATCAAAACTGGTAAAGGTTCCTGTTGAGAGGGCGCCCGTTGTCGGAATGTTGTCTACGGTATCACCTACAGGACTACTGTCATAAAACTCATAAGCTAACTGTCCGGCACATCTTGTTTCATCGGTATCCAATATACCATCGTTATCATCATCAACATCCACGGAGTCGATGACATTGTCCATGTCCGTATCCAGAGTTCGATCTCGATAATCCACTTCAGCTACCCCGGGGTTTTGTGTATTGGGCAGTGTAGATGGGGTGTCAATCGTACCATTGGCATCGTCATAATTGGGTTGCCCCCCTGGTAAGGTGCCATCGGTGGTGTCCGTAGCATCGTCCAAGCCATCCCCGTCGCTATCATTGCCCGTTAAACCCGTAGCGGCCTCATCTTGATCCAGCAAACCATCACCATCAGCGTCGAGGTTATTGAAATCAAAATTTGAAATGGGTTGGGTATTGACAGGGTATAGCCCTTCACCAGCACCTGGGGTAGATTCATAGGCGTCATCCAATCCGTTTCCATCAGAATCGATTAAAGAGGGAGCTACGTACCCAAATGTCGTTTGTGCTTCTACATTATCGGGAATGCCATCATTATCTGAATCGAGGTCCAAGTCATTGGTGAGTCCGTCACCGTCAAAATCACAAGTGGCTCCAGAAATCAATATCTGAAAAGGCAGGGCTTGTTTGGGTATCGATGCACTTTCATAGGCGACAGATAGGTTTTCCCCTCCTGTGCGTTCAAAAAACTCGACGGTAATGGCATGTATGCCTGGGTTTAACAGTATGCTGCCGCTTCTTTCGCGACTGCCATGGGCCCCGTCGTTATCGACAACCTCGATGCCATTGATATATAATTTACTTCCATCGTCAGAAGTGGTGTAAAAGGTATAGGTGTTTGATGCTACGATATTGATACTGCCCGTATAACGGATGGAAAACCTTTCGGTATCGCCCGGGTCAACCAACGCCTGCAATGCGTCCACATCAAAATCGGTTACCGTGCCGGTCGCCAGGGCGCCTGTGGTTGGAATATTATCGACCGTGTTACCGGTTGGCGAAAGATCATAGAATTCATAGCTTAAACTACCTGTACATCCCAGGATCTCATCAATATCCAATATACCATCGTTATCATCGTCAATATCACTGACATCAGGATAGGAATCATTGTCACTGTCTTGCCCTATGATCTGTTGTGAGGATAATACTAAAAAGAAAAGGCAGAATATGTAACGAATAGCAAAGCTTGGCTTCTTCACCCAGTTGAATTTAATCCTTTAAAACTATATATATTCAAAGGGATATTGAATTTTCTGTTGTGAAAAGCCTGTAATACGTTGTGTCTTCATGGTAAGGATGCGTTCTTTTTCTACATTGGAAATCCTTCTGCAACCTGGAGTCATTTTAGTAGGTTGCCTCCAAAGGAAATCTCAAGGATACGAGATGAAAAATACCTTATAGGTTCACGATATAGGGTCACCATTTTTTTAAAAAATTGGTCCTACGTTGAGGCCATGGCCATTGTGTTTTTATGGTATATCAGCAGTTGATTTCCTCAATCAGATTGGCGACTAAGGCGGTCCATCCTGTTTGATGTGCCGCGCCAACACCCCTACCATTATTCCCATCAAAATATTCAAAGAATAAAATAAGATCTTTGAAATTTTCATCGCGATACTTCTTTTGATATGGGTTATTGACAGGGCGGTCGCCGTGTTCGTCATTTTCAAAGATGCTTATCAATCGCCTGCTGATTTTATTGGCGATTTCTTTCAAATCTAGGCGGTCATTACCGTTTGATGGATAGGTGAATTTTAAATCATCCTTAAAATGGTTGTGGTATTCTTTTAACGTGTTGATGAACAGGTAGTTCATTGGCATCCAAATAGGCCCACGCCAGTTTGAGTTACCCCCGAACATATTTGTCGTTGATTCAGCGGGCTCATAATTGATACAATAGGTGGTTTCATTGATTTGTACATAATACGGATTTTCATGTCTTTTTGACAACGAACGAATACCGTAATCGCTCAAAAACTCCGATTCGTCCAATATGGTCTTGATTAAGGTATGCAGGCGTTTTCTAGGTACCAATGAAAGCAAGACATCTTTTTCTAGACTATATTCTTCAATCACGGTATACTTCAAGGTTTTGGCCCGGTATTTTCTAAACCACTCCATGCTACTTCGAAATCGAGGTAGTCTATCCAATTTTTCCTTTTTGATATTCAAAACGGCGGTTATCGATAAGAGACCTGAAATAGAGCGTACTTTTATGGGTATTGACCGACCATCAGGTAAAATGAGCGTATCATAGAAAAATCCTTCTTTCTCATCCCATGCGCTAGGGGCCCCTTCCTGTAATTTGTTCAGTGCCTCTGCAATAAAAACAAAATGACCGAAATATTTGATGGCCATATCTTCAAATGCCTCATCTTCTAAAGCGATTTCAAGGGCCATTTCAAGCATGTTCAAACAATAGAGTGCCATCCAGGAAGTTCCGTCGACCTGTTCTAAAATCCCACCACCGGGCACACCATTACTTCGATCAAAAACCCCAATATTGTCCAACCCTAAAAAACCGCCCTCAAAAATATTCTTATTGGAGCTGTCTTCCCGATTGACCCACCATGTGAAATTGAGTGCCAATTTATTGAACATCCGTTTCAAAAACTTCAGGTCCTTTTTGCCGGTCATTCGTTGTTCTATTTGATAGACTTGAATGGCGGCCCAAGCTTGAACAGGCGGGTTTACATCGCTAAAGTTCCATTCATAGGCAGGTATTTGGCCATTTGGGGCCATATACCATTCTTTGGTAAACAACAATAATTGTTGTTTGGCAAAATCAGGATCCAACATGGCGTAGGTTACACAGTGAAAAGCACTGTCCCATGCCGCAAACCACGGGTACTCCCAGGCATCGGGCATAAGCAGTATGTCATGATTACGTAAGGTGGTCCAGCCGCTATTACGCCCGTTTTTTCGGTTGCTTGGCGGAGTATGGCCATCATCTCCGTGCAACCATTGTTCCACATCATAATTATAGTATTGTTTCGACCAGAGTAAACCGGCAAAAGCTTGTCTTTGAATCTTTTGTTGTTCTTTGACTGATTTAGCCGTAATGGCCTCTAAAAATGCGTTCGATTCCTTCACTCTTTTAGAGAACAAGGTGTCAAAAGAATCATCAAATGGGGACTCTAAAATACTTTTCGCAAACCTTAGTTTAATGGTCTTGGTTTGCCCCGCGGGAATGTCCAATTCATAGAGTGGGGCGAATTTTGTTCCCTCTTTATTTTTTTCAGCCAATGAATAGTCATTGTTGATTACGGCATCGTGGAATAGGTCTTTTTTAAAGGGATGGTCATTACCAAAGTTAAATATGCGTTCGCTGTTGGTCTCATTCTCCGTAAAAAGTAGTTTGGATGGTTTTTCAAAATGAAGAAAATAGTTCCCTACATAAGTATGATCGATGGACACATATGGAGCATCGGTATCCCCATTTGATTTGATAACGGGTTTTTTGGGCATTCCCGTAAAGCTCCAAAAGTTCCGTATCCACATTGTTGGCAGTAGTACAACCGGTGCCGCTACCGAAGCGCGATTGCTTATCGTGATTTTTATTAGAAGGTCTTCAGCTTCGCCCTTGGCATATTCGGTATATACATCAAAGTATTCATTGGTATCGAAAATACCCGTATCAAGTAATTCGTATTCGCTGTCACGTTTCCCTCGTTTTCGACTTTCCTCCTCCAATTTCGTGTACGGAAATTCATTTTGTGGGTACTTGTATAAATGTTTCATATACGAGTGTGTTGGTGTATTTTCAAGATAATAGTAAAGCTCTTTAACGTCTTCACCGTGATTACCTTGGGGGCCGGTAAGCCCAAACAACCGCTCTTTTAAAATAGGATCTTTTCGGTTCCATAGTGCAATACCGAAACAAATATTACAGTAACGATCCGATATACCCGCTATTCCATCTTCACCCCATCGGTATGCACGACTTCTGGCGTGGTCGTGCGGTAAATAGTTCCACGCATCCCCATTTTCGCTATAGTCTTCCCGTACGGTTCCCCATTGACGTTCACTCAGGTAAGGGCCCCATTTTAGCCAATCTTTTTTGTTGGAATAGTGTTGTTGTAATCGGTTATGTTCTTCTGAAGGTAGGTTCATGATAGTAGTATGGAATAGCTTAAATTCTGATAGGTACTTAGTCTTTGTTTCTCGATAATCCTTTCCATGTTCAACGTATTTTACGACCTATATTTTCTTTGACTTCCTTTGATGGACATGATAAAATGAAAATAGAATCAAAGTAATTGGATTCCCATAAATTTAGACATCACGGGAATTTAGATGACCATTGCACTGATGTTACACCTTTAAATTATACTTTTCCCGTGCAATTAAAAAAAATAATTACCAGTAAGTTGGTGGCATTTATCGAAGCATCAACCTTTTCTGGTCCCTTGGGCTTAAAAATAAGTTTACCAGTGTTATTTACTATAGGTAACATTTACTTCTAGTAGAAATCAGTTTCTACTCTCGCAATAAATTGTAACTTTTGTTACTAAAACAGCGGGGGAAAACACGTTACTTTAAAAACTCAAAGACCTTATATCAAGAATGGAAAGAAGAAAGTTTATCAAAAAATCGACCTTGGCCGCTATGATAGGTATACTAGGTGCTGATATCGTTTTTGGTAATCTAATTCCGAAAGGATATCAACCACTGGCACTTCAAGACCCTGACCCTTTTAAAATGTTCGGTTTGGATGATGAAATGGCAGTGTTGAACGATAGGCCCTGGAATATTGAAGCCAAGGCCCATTTATTGGACGATAAGGTGACCACGAATAAGGCGATGTTCATTCGTAATAATGGCTTAATACCAGAAAATATTGATGCTGGAACATGGACGTTGCGCATAGATGGCGAGTCGGCAAAACAAGAAAAGACCTATACCCTTGCAGCACTGAAATCAAAGTTTCAGCAATATACCTATCAACTTACCTTAGAATGTGGTGGCAATGGTAGAAGTGAGTTCGACCCTCCGGCGAAAGGAAATCAATGGACCGTCGGGGCCGTTTCTTGTGCGACATGGACAGGTGTTCGATTGCGTGATGTCTTAGAAGATGCGGGTATTAAAGATGATGCGGTGTATATTGGGTATCACGCGGCCGATGTACACTTGAGCAGGGACCCAGAAAAGGAACCCATTTCAAGAGGGGTGCCCATGGCAAAAGCATTGCAGGATGAAACACTGTTGGCATTTCAAATGAACGGTACGGCCATTCCCCTTGCCCATGGTTACCCGTTACGGTTGGTGGCAGGGGGCTGGCCCGCTTCAGTCTCGGGTAAATGGGTGAACAGGATCAGTATTCGAAATAAGGTACATGATGGTACCAAAATGACAGGTACGGCGTATCGTGTGCCTTGTAACACCGTTGCACCCGGTGAAAAGGTAAGCGATGGGGATATGTGCATTATTGAATCCATGCCAGTAAAGTCCTTAATAACCTATCCGAAGTCTGGGGCAATACTGAAACAAGGTAGAAAACTGAATATAAGGGGACATGCCTGGGCTGGGGAATTGGAGGTCGCGCGAATGGAATACTCCATTGATTTTGGTGCTACTTGGAAAGAATGCCCAATTGAAAAGCCCGTAAATCGCCTAGCATGGCAGCATTTTTCGGCACGTATTGGTTTTCCTAAGAAAGGCTACTATGAGGTATGGGCCCGTGCCACGGATTCACAAGGGGTGGGTCAACCCATGGTATTACCGGGCTGGAATCCCAAGGGTTATTTGAATAATGCCTGTCATCGAATAGCGATAAAAGTGGTTTAGGGTTATGGACGAGCAACAAAAAATAAGACGGCAAATAAAAGCCATTCATAAGCTTTTGGTCATAGCATTCGCATTATTTGTAGTTATAGGTATTTTCATGGTATATGCGATTTACAATCATGAAACATTACTGTCAACAAAAACCTCAAGTGTAACGGAATATGCGATTATCGATAGCGAAGAAGATCTTGATAAGATTGAAAATGGAATACACGTCAGAACGGGGCTTGTGAATGCCGCAGGACTAATGGAAGTGGTCAATAATTGCACCAACTGTCATTCCGCACAATTGGTGACCCAGAATAGAATGGACAAAGAAAGTTGGCTAGCCACGATTCGGTGGATGCAAGAAACACAGAACCTATGGGATCTCGGTAAAAATGAAGAAATTATAATAGACTATTTGGTAACCAACTATCCACCCCGAAAAAAGGGGAGAAGGGCAGCATTGACCGATATTGATTGGTACGAACTAGAAGAATAAGTTATGGATAAGTATCTAAATGCCTTTGCCAATGCATTTATGGGTAGTTTGGAATGGACCTGGAAATCCATTCTGTTTGAAGTGCCTTGGTATACCAATTATTTTTGGGGCCTAACCATAATTTCATTGATTGTTTGGTTATTGGAAGTCATTTTTCCTTGGCGAAAAGAACAAGCGGTATTTAGAAAGGATTTTTGGTTGGATGCCGCTTATATGTATTTTAACTTTTTCTTGTTTTCCATTGCAATTAGTGGATTTTATAAACTGTTGGCCCTATTTTTCACAACCGTCGGCATTTCGATTGAAAGCCTCACTATTTTAGATTTATCGGCTATGCCGATGTGGGCGCAATTGGTAATCTTCTTCGTTATCTTGGATTTTGTACAATGGTTTACCCATATCATGCTGCATAAGTATAAATTTTTGTGGAACTTCCATAAAGTACATCATTCCGTAAAGGAAATGGGGTTCGCCGCCCATCTTCGTTACCATTGGATGGAGAACATTTTGTACAAACCCCTAAAGACCCTTGGTGTAATGCTTCTTGGTGGATTTGAACCTGAGCAGGCCTATATCGTACATTTCACTGCAATTACCATTGGTCACTTGAACCATGCGAATATTAAGATTACCTGGGGTCCCTTAAAGTATATATTCAACAATCCGGTAATGCACCTTTACCACCATGCGTATCAACTTCCCAAAGGTACTTATGGTGTTAATTTTGGTATTAGCTTAAGCATATGGGATTATATCTTTAAAACCAATTACATACCGGAAGATAGCGGCACGGTTGAAATTGGTTTTCCTGGGGACGATGCGTTTCCAAAAGATTTCCTGCATCAGAATAGTTACGGTTTTGGCCATTCGAAAAAGGTTAAAAGCCCATAAAAGTGCTTTTCGACCAAAAAATAATGGGTTGTCATTTAGAATAAAATGGGTATTGCGATTTGGTATTCGCTATTTTAGTAACCTTTTCATAGCAACATGATATGAAGTTCGTATTAGCACCGGATAAATACAAAGAGTCACTTTCAGGTGATGGGTTTTGCAACGCTGTGGAAAGTGGTCTGCGCAAGGTTTTTTCGAACGCTAAAATTATTAAGAAGCCCTTGGCCGATGGAGGTGACGGAACAATAGCGGTGGTCAAAGATTACTTGGACGCCTCGTTAAAAAAGCAGTTGGTAAAAAACCCACTGTTCAATACCATTGAGGCGGAATACCTTTATTCAAGAAAAAAGAAAACGGCATTCATTGAAATGTCAGAGGCATCTGGATACAAACTGTTATCCGATGATGAAAAAAATTGCAGGTTTACAACTTCGCAAGGTACCGGAGAGCTTATCGTAGCTGCTTTGGATGAAGGAGCGGAGACTATTGTTTTGGGTATTGGGGGCAGCGCCACCAATGATGGGGGAATGGGTATCGCCGTGGCTTTAGGATATCGGTTCTTGGATGAAAACGGCGAGGTGCTGAAACCAATTGGCGAAAACCTAATCAAGGTCAAGACCATACAAAGATCAAACGTACATAAACGTTTAAAAGGTACTAACTTCAAGGTGGCCTGTGACGTAAACAATCCTTTTTACGGTGAGCAAGGTGCGGCACATATTTATGCAGGCCAAAAAGGGGCCTCTAAAGAAGATATTGTCTTTTTAGATGATGGCTTGAAGCATTTTGCAGCAGTCTTAGTAAATGAATTCGGGGTTGATGTACAACGAATACCTGGTTCAGGTGCCGCGGGAGGTGTCGGGGGCGGTGCAGTTGTTTTTTTAAACGCAGTCTTAAATTCAGGCATTGATTTAATCAAGGAAATTGCCGATTTCGATTCAGCTATCAAAGGCGCGGATTGGATTATAACAGGAGAAGGAAAACTCGATAATCAAACCTTTTCAGGAAAAACAATTTCTGGGGTCGTGGCATCTGCCAAAAAGCAACGGATACCGGTTGCTGCATTTTGTGGAGCAATTGATTTGACCCCCGAAGAACAAGAGGCTATGGGGCTTACATACGCGACTTCCGTACTCAAAAATATAGGAACCTTAGACGACGCCCTTCGTTTGAGCTACGATAACCTTGAATTTGCGGCCTTTAACTTTGCCAAGATACTAGAGCGAAATATGCTATAGTTCAATAGTGATAATGGCCAATGTTAAGTTGTCTCGATTTACGATATGCTGGTTCACCATCATACACGGTTTAATGGGTATGCGAATACGTATATTGAATTATTTTGTCATTTCTGCAGATTGCTGCGTTTTCTTCTTTTTTTAAGTTAAATTACGGTGTAAAGTGGCTGGGATAATCCCGACCTAAATACAGTAACCACCAAAATAACCGACTTGATGACCCAAAAGCTGATTGAAATTGCCAAAATTTCAGAACTGCGTGAAAAAGAACCAGCGTATGCCCTGGTAAAAAATACTGATTTAGTCATTATTAAGCATGAATCGGGTATTTCAATACTTTATGGCCGGTGCCACCATCGAGGTGCGTTATTGGCCGATGGCCATATAGACGGTCAAAATTTAATCTGTGGCGTACACGGTTGGGACTACCGTTATGATACGGGAATAAGCGAGTATAACAATGACGAGCAACTTCATAAATTTCAAGAATACCTTGACGGGGATTCATTGAAAGTCGACGAAAATGAAGTGATTGCGTTTGAGACCCAACATCCACAGCCTTTCGATAGGGATGCCTATTTAGGGGCCTACCAAGATACCCATCCAGAAGACACGGAACCTTATACGGGATATATTAAGGAATTGGCGGTAAACGGATTGAAAAATCTGGGCCATCACGGCTTTTCAGATTCTATGGGGGTGGATAGAAATACCTTACCAAAATGGTCCGATATCCAATTTTTACCGGCACAACTTGCCTCACGTCCGTTATTGGATGAAGATGAGGTCGCAACAAAGGTGGTCATAGGCCCCAAAGCAAAGAAACCACTGGTATTGGACATTCCCCTTTTTGTGAGTGACATGAGTTTTGGAGCCTTATCACGTGAAGCTAAAATTGCCTTGTCAAAAGGTGCTGAGATGGTTGGTACTGGAATTTGTTCGGGGGAAGGTGGTATCTTACCAGAAGAGCAACAAAATAACTCAAAGTATTTCTACGAACTGGCATCAGCACAATTCGGATTTACATGGGATAAGTTAGACCATGTTCAAGCCTTTCATTTTAAAGGAGGTCAGGGGGCCAAGACAGGTACAGGAGGGCATTTGCCCGGAAATAAAGTGAGTAAGGAAATTGCTGAGGTTCGCGGATTGAACGAAGGGGAAACGGCCAT
Organism: Croceitalea sp. MTPC5; assembly: GCF_036985505.1. Taxonomy (NCBI): domain Bacteria; kingdom Pseudomonadati; phylum Bacteroidota; class Flavobacteriia; order Flavobacteriales; family Flavobacteriaceae; genus Croceitalea; species Croceitalea sp. MTPC5. The sequence goes on along the minus strand of NZ_BTGQ01000002.1, from coordinate 168,281 downwards.
TAGTCCGGCAACCTTTCCTGATTTTTACGGCGTAGGGGATTTTAAAGACTTTGCGGCCAAAGTTCGTGAACGTACAGGTGGTATTCCCATAGGTTTTAAAATTGCAGCAAGTCATATTGAAAAAGACATTCAATTTGCATTGGATGTAGGTGTTGACTACATCATATTGGATGGTAGGGGAGGGGGAACCGGTTCCGCACCAACAATTCTAAGGGATAACATCAATGTACCTACGATTCCAGCCTTGGCAAGGGCTCGAAAGTATTTGGATAGCGTCGGGGCAAGTGATGTTACTTTAGTCATTACCGGTGGCTTACGTATCGCGGAAGATTTTGCGAAGGCCATGATGATGGGTGCCGATGCCATTGCCGTTTCCAATGCTGCCATACAAGCGATTGGCTGTTTGGGGATGCGGGCCTGCGGTTCGAATAATTGCCCCGTAGGTATCGCAACACAAAAAGAGTCGTTGCGAAGTAGGTTGATCATCGATACCTCGGCAAAACAGTTGGCTAACTTTTTTAATGCAACCAATGATTTGATCAAGGTAATCGCTCGTTCTTGTGGGTATGATGATATTGCTAAATTCAATCATAATGACCTCTCCACTTTTAAGAAAGAAATGCATGAACTGGCAGGAATTCCTTTTGCTGGGGTAAACTAAACAACAAAAAATGAGTGAATCAAAAAAAATAGTTTGGCATAAGGTACTGGACCATAAAAAAGACTTGCCAGAAGGTAGGGTGAAAACAGTGACCGCCGCCCATAAGGGAATATGCCTGACCCATTTTGAAGGAAAATTTTCTGCCTTGGATAATAGATGCCCGCATCAAGGTGGTCCGTTGGGTGAGGGATCTATAGAAAATGGAATGCTTCGATGCCCTTGGCATGGTTGGGATTTTCATCCCTGTACCGGACTGCCCCCAGGTGGTTTCGATGATGGCATTGATACCTTTGCCGTAAAAGAGGAAGGTGATGCCGTCTATGTTGGCGTTGAAGAAGAAGAGGCACATCAAACCACCATTTCAGATATTATGGCTGAAACGATGGTCAACTGGGGCGTAACCAAGGTATTTGGAATGGTAGGGCATTCTAACCTCGGGTTTGCGGACGCTATGAAGCGTCAAGAGGAAAAAGGGAATTTGAATTTCTACGGAATTCGCCATGAAGGCGCTGCGGCCTTTGCTGCTTCCGCTTACGGCAAATTAACTGGAAAACCCGCCGCATGTTTTTCAATTGCAGGTCCGGGGGCGACCAATATGTATACCGGTATGTGGGATGCCAAAGTAGACCGAGCCCCCTTATTGGCACTGACCGGTCAAGTTGCGACACAGGTCGTAGGTACCGGAAATTTTCAAGAAGTGGATTTGGTTCGGGGGTTTAGTACTGTAGCTGAGTTCAATCAGCGCGTTCAAAGTGATAGTAAACATGCTGAATTGATGTCCTTAGCCGTGAAAACCGCCTTGTTAAAAAGGGATGTTTCACATTTGACGTTTCCTGATGAGGTGCAAGAGAAACCGGCCAAGCCCAATGAAAAAGCACAAACACCCGACAAGCGTATCACCCAAGTGGAGATTGCGCCACCACAGGAAGCAGTCAATGAGGCCATCGAACGTATTAAAAATGCCAAGCGCCCCGTTATTATTATGGGGCATGGGGCTAGGGCGCATAAAAAAGCCGTTGTCAAGTTTGCAGAAAGTTTGAATGCCGCGGTAGTGACAACATTTAAGGGAAAAGGTCTTATAGCAGACAATCACCGTTTAGGCGGGGGGGTCTTAGGCCGAAGTGGTACCCCGATTGCCTCTTGGTTCATGAATGAAGCCGACCTTTTGATCGTATTTGGGGCTTCCTTTTCGAATCATACCGGTATTACCCCTAAAAAACCGATTGTCCAGATAGATTTCGACCCAATGGCGCTGAGTAAATTCCATAAGGTGGAAGTGGCCGTTTGGGGAGAGATTTCAAGAACCTTGGGTATTTTTGAAAATGAACTTAAAGGAAAAATAAACACCGAAGATCAAACCCAAGAAATTGCGGAAAGATGGAAAATCTGGAAAGAAGAAAAAGCAAAGCGCCTTTTAGAAACTTCCGATAAAGGGGTTAGTTCCATAGCCGTTTTCGAAACCATGAACTCATTGACGCCTAAAGATGCAGTGATGTGCGTTGATGTTGGGAATAATGCCTATTCTTTTGGACGGTATTTTGAGCCGACCGATCAAGACTTTCTAATGTCAGGCTATCTAGGGTCAATTGGCTTTGCGTTACCCGCCGCAATCGGGGCATGGACTGCCGTTGGCGATTCAAGACCCGTGGTTGCCGTGGCCGGTGATGGCGGATTGTGCCAGTATTTGGCCGAAATCACAACCTTGGTAAAGTATCGAATGCCGGTTAAGTTGATTGTTTTGAATAATCATGAGCTAGGTAAAATCTCTAAAGAACAACGTGCTGGTGAGTTTGATGTTTGGAAAACTTCGCTATCCAATCCAAACTTTGCCGAATTTGCCATATCATGCGGGGCATGGGGCAAACGCGTTGAAAGCGAAGCTGCTCTAGAAGAGGGAATGAGAAATATGTTCGCTCAAGATGGCCCAGCGGTATTAGAGATTATGACAGATGTAAATCTTATATAATGGAAACAGTAATCAATATATTTATAATTGCCCTGGGGTCGTATTTTGGACTTGGGCTTTTGTTCGGGTTGTACTTTCTATTTGTGGGGGCCACTAAAATTGACCCCTTAATGAAAGAAAGTAAAAAAGTGGTACGACTCTTATTACTGCCAGGTACCATCGCCACTTGGCCTTTTCTGATAGGTAAACTTTTTCAATCAAATAAGATATGATAGCGACGCAACGAAAAGCACACAAGTTAGTTTGGTTGCTAATGGCAGTGGCGGTTCCAATTTTACTGTTCTTTGCCATAAAAGACCTTGATTTCATGGCTAATATCGAAGCAACTGAAATTGCGGAACAGTTTAAGGTGGAGTTGGCCAAAGACAGAACAGTATTGATTACATTAAGTAAGCCACTACCAAACTCCTCATCCGTATTGTATGAAATCGATGCTACCGGAAAATTGGGTAAGGTAATGGGCCAACTACAAGGCAAGGGATCCTATAAATTCCAGGTATCTGAAGCTGCCTCTGGAATTGCGATAGTGGACAAAATAAAGAATGAAAACATCTATACAACTACTTTTTAATGGGACTCGATTATAAACTGGTATTGTGGAATAAGCATAAAAAGAACTACGATAAGTTGATTGCCCTGGGCATGGTGTTATACCTAATCGTGTTTTTTGTGTTGAGTTTGGTCACCAATGCTGAGATGACCGCCGAAACGATTATTATCAGGGCCTTTGGTACATTGGCCATTATTCTGCTGCATATTATTTTGGTAATAGGTCCATTGACGAGGCTAAATACCAAGTATTTGCCCATTTTGTATAACCGCAGGCATTTAGGCGTCAGCATGTTTTTGGCCGCTTTGATTCATGGCGTTTTCTCCACTATTAATTTTCATACCCTTGGGAGTAAAAACCCGATTGAATCTATTTTTACTTCCAATATGGATTATGGGTCCTTGACCAATTTTCCTTTTCAAGTATTAGGCTTTTTGGCGTTGTTGATTCTATTTGCAATGGCTTCTACCAGTCACGATTTCTTTTTGAAAAACCTATCCCCAAAAACATGGAAAAGACTTCACATGCTAGTATACTTAGCCTATGCCCTTATTGTGTTACACGTTTTTTTGGGTGCTTTTCAACAAGAAACCTCGCCTTTCGCAATTGGTGTTTTGTGTTTGGGGTTTGTACTCATTACCGGTCTTCATTTAACGGCGGCATTTAAGGAAGGGAAAATAGATGGCTTCAAACCTTCTAAGGATGGTGATGGTTGGTTAGAAGTCTGTACTACTGGTGAAATCGAAGAAAGCAGGGCAAAGATTTTTACGGTAGAAGGAGAACGCATCGCTGTTTTTAAGAATGAAGGTAAATTATCGGCGATTCATAATGTTTGTAAGCACCAAGGTGGGCCTTTGGGAGAGGGTAAGATAGTGGATGGCTGTATCACCTGTCCGTGGCATGGATATCAGTACTTGCCGCATAATGGGCAATCACCCCCGCCTTTTACGGAGAAAGTGAAAACCTACCAACTTAAGGTAGTCAATGGTTTCGTTTATGTGAACCCCAATGCTTATGAAGAAGGCACTGAAGTAACCCCTATATCCTGTTAGACCATGAAAAAGAATGATGAATTTTATATTGGATATGTAGATGAGGTGGGTACCGAAACCAAGACCACGTTAAAGCGTTTTGTGCTGTATTCACTTATTACGTTAGTGGTAGTTGGATTTTTGTTTTCCTTCTTTCAAGAAACAGCGGTAAACAGTTCGTTTGATTTTAATGAGCCTACCAAGGTCTCGGGCATTTATCATGAAACGCCCTATCCTATGTTGCGCGTTCAATTGGCAGACGATATTTATAAGGATATACTGCTTTTAGGATTTGGCAAGTTTGGTCCCAATCAGTATCTGAATGCGATAAAAAGTGAAAACGGAAGCCTGGTCAATAAGGCATTGACCATTGAAGGCCAATTGATTTATTATAATGGGCAAACGCTTCTTGAAATCGACGATAGTCAAAAGATTACCTTGTCGGGTTCAGTAAACAGGAACGAAATCAAAAAACCTTCGTCAATTGGTCAAATTGAACTTGAGGGTGAAATCGTAGATCCCAAGTGTTATTTCGGGGTGATGAAACCCGGGTTTGGAAAAATCCACAGAAGTTGTGCGGCGCTCTGTATTTCAGGGGGTATACCCCCGGTACTGGTTGCCACCAATGAACAGGAAACGGATGACTATTTTTTGCTGACTAATTTGAAGGGGGAACCCATTCATCAAGACATACTGCCCTTTATTGGGCAACCGGCAAAGTTGTTAGGCGAGCTGAGTGAACTGGGCGATTGGAAAGTACTAAAAATTGATGTTGACCGAATAGAAAAATTAGGGAAAGCATCCTCAATCTATTGATTTACCTATTTCAAGTACTGTAAATGTTCGATTGAGAGCAGGGTTTTTAAAATGGAATCAAAAGAAAGACTTTCTGGGTTAACACCATTTGAATACCTTTACCTAGGTGCTTGGTGTGCCACATTACTTTTTTAAGACATAAAAATTGGTCCAGTATGAAAATCAAATTGGCATTTTTGATTACAGCCTTAAGTTTTATTGGGGTTTTTGCACAAAATGATAGCGATAACAGAACTGATTTAGGGCTTTCAATACAGGTTTACCCAGCAGGCCTTATACCTACACTAAATTTGGAAAAATACCTTAACGAAAACACTTCATTGCTTTTTAGGGCGGGACTCAATATTGTAGATCGGCAAGATTTTAGTGATTTTAACGATACCGAAGAGGGAACCGGTTATGGGGGCACCGTTGGGTATCGAAAACATTATCCTGCGGGTAAAGGAAAATTTATAGCCGGTCTGAACCTTGATGTTTGGAGTTTGAGTATTGATTGGACCGATACCGTTGGAGGAGATGCTTTTATTTCAGGAAGCACTTATACTTTAGTGGTTCAGCCATGGTTGGAAGGGGGCTATTTTTTGCCGATAAAAAACACAAAGTCACAAATCGGATTGACGTTGGGTTTTGGTCGCGAGATTAATGTGATCGTAAATGGTGATGAGGTTGAGCAAGGTTTTATTGCCAGTGCGTCATTGCAATGGCTATTCTCGTTGTAACAATAAGAAATGCTATCGTATGGTTACAATCGACTTAAAACCCCTTTAGTTATTCTTGATGAGGTTTCTTTTGTGGTTTTGATAGCAATACTATAGCACCTACTGTGAAGAATTCATCACTGAGTTGACTTACCACCCCTTTAAATTCAGCGAATAATAAGACCCGGTTGATACTGTAATGCGCACCAATACCATAGTTTATCCCAAGCGCATCTTCTTCTTCAATCTCTTCGGTATCTAGTAGTAGTCGTTCTTTTTCGTTGGTATAGTTGAACCCACTTAAGGGGTACACTCCGAATCGATGCGCCAATTCAAATACATAATGCGCGTTGAAATTGAGCTCGTAAAGACTTGTCTCACTTTCTTCAGTAGTACTTTGATACGGAAAAATAGAAACTTCGGGGCCAAAACAAAACGTAGGACTTGTACCCAGGTAAGCCCTGACATTACCACCTAGCAAAGAAGGGGCAGGAGCGGTTATTGGGCCCAAACCGACCATCCAGCCTTCTTGTGCATGGGTGCAAAGGCTGAAAAATAAAATGGAGGAAACAAATGCCAAGCGAATTTTAAACATATCCCAAGGTATTGAATTGTTTGCCTATTTGGTCGCCTTTGCCATAAAAAGTTGTCAGATTACCTGAATATACTGATTATTTGATGTTGTTTTGAAGAATAGCATTGATGATCATGGGTGCATGTATCCTTGAGTTTTCAATAAACCATTTATGCGTTTCCATTCCGCCACATATTACGCCAGCTAGGTAAAGTCCTTTTATATTTGACTCCATCGTTTCAGGGTTATAGGTAGGTAATAGTTTTTCATCCTTCGAAAGCGCGATACCTAGTTTTTCAAGAAATGCGAAATCGGGCATATACCCCGTAAGTGCTAAAACGAAGTCATTTTTAAGTACTCGTTCACCTTCGGGCGTATTGATAATGATATCGGTTTTAGTGATTTCCTTTACCGTTGAATTATAATAGGCTTTGATACTGCCTTCTTTGATGCGATTGATGATATCGGGTCTTACCCAATACTTAACACGTTGACCAACTTCTGGCCCTCGTATGATCAAAGTAACGGCTGACCCCTTTCGATAGCATTCAAGTGCGGCATCTATGGCCGAGTTACTGGCGCCCACTACTGCAAGTTTTTGACTGGCATAAAAATGGGGATCTTTGTAATAATGGGAAACTTTGGGTAGCTCTTCACCTAGACAACCTATTTTATTCGGAATGTCATAGAATCCGGTCGCAACAATCACATTTGACGTTTGGTAATTTGATTTGTCGGTTGCGATTGTGAAACTATTGTCAATTTTTTTTACGCTACTGACTTTTTCGAAAAGATGGACCTTAAGATTGTTTGAGGTAACTATCCTACGATAATATTCAAGGGCTTCGTTGCGTTTGGGTTTCGCTTCTTTACTTATAAATGGAATGTCATCAATCTCCAGTTTTTCTGAGGATGAAAAAAACTGCATGTTTGCAGGGTAATTGAAAAGGGAATTGACAATCGGGCCTTTTTCAATAATAAGATAAGAGAGGCCTTTCTTTTGTGCTTCCAATCCACAGGCGATGCCGATTGGGCCTCCACCAATAATAACAACATCCAATTTCTGCATTAATTGATGATTTGCTTCAAATTTTCAATGGTCTGTGTGGGGTGATCGCTTTTGAATACAAAACTACCGGCTACTAGTACGTCGGCACCTGCATTAGTAAGTTTTTTAGCATTAGCGGCATTGACGCCCCCATCAATCTCAATTAAGGTAGTTGCTTTTTTTGTCGTAATCAGGTTCTTTAATTTGGCGACCTTATCATATGTGTTTTCAATAAAGGATTGTCCGCCAAAACCAGGATTTACGCTCATGATACAGACTAGGTCAATATCTTGAATGGTGTTTTCCAATAAATCAACCGATGTGTGCGGATTCAAAGCCACACCAGCTTTCATTCCTTCTGCTTTAATGGCTTGTAATGTGCGGTGTAAATGGGTGCAAGCTTCATAGTGAACCGTGAGGGTGGCAGCTCCGAGTTCAGCAAAAGTGTTTATATAACGGTCAGGGTCAACGATCATTAGATGAACGTCCAAAGGTTTTGTTGCATGTTCTTGAATGGATTTTACCACGGGCATTCCAAATGAAATGTTAGGCACGAAAAGGCCATCCATAACATCAAGATGAAACCAATCGGCTTCACTGTTGTTGACCATTTCAATATCACGCTGTAAATTGGCAAAATCTGATGCCAAAAGGGACGGTGCCACTAGTTTTGTATTCATAAATGCAAAGGTAGTAATTACATTAAGGTCATAAAATGAAAAAACTCCGGTAATCAGCCGGAGTTTATTCATCAATCAAAAAACGAACAGTCATGATAACTGTTGTAGTATACTAAATTACAATATTCTTGCCAAAAATCAAATTTAAGCTTTATTTAACTGTAATTTTTTAGGGCTACCCTAAATAGGTCTTTAAAATCTTACTTCTAGAAGTGTGCTTTAACCTGCGAATTGCTTTTTCCTTAATTTGACGTACACGTTCCCTTGTCAAATCAAAAGTTTCACCAATTTCCTCCAAGGTCATGGAATGCTGGCCCGCAAGACCAAAATACAACCGTATGACATCTGCCTCTCGCGGGGTCAATGTCTCCAACGCGCGTTCTATTTCAGTTCGCAGAGATTCATGAAGTAGTTCCTTATCCGGATTTGGCGATTCACCACTACGCAATACATCATAAAGATTGGAATCTTCACCATCAATAAGTGGGGCATCCATAGATACGTGACGCCCTGAATTCTTTAGGGACTGTTTCACATCCTCAACGGTCATATCCAATTCTTTTGCGATTTCTTCAGCAGAAGGCATACGTTCGTGTGCCTGCTCTAAAAACGCAAAGGTCTTGTTGATTTTATTTATGGAACCAATCTTATTCAACGGCAAACGAACAATACGCGATTGTTCTGCCAAGGCCTGTAAAATAGACTGGCGAATCCACCATACGGCGTAAGAGATAAATTTAAAACCCCTTGTTTCGTCAAAACGTTGTGCGGCTTTAATCAAGCCAAGGTTGCCCTCATTGATTAAATCCGGTAAAGTGAGTCCTTGGTTTTGGTACTGTTTGGCTACGGATACCACGAATCGAAGATTGGCCTTTGTAAGTTTTTCAAGAGCGATCTGGTCGCCTGCCTTGATGCGTTGTGCCAATTCTACTTCTTCATCAGCGGTAATCAAGTCAACTTTTCCAATTTCTTGTAAGTACTTGTCCAAAGATGCGGTTTCCCTATTGGTAACCTGTTTTGTAATCTTTAACTGTCTCATCTAAATTTCTCCTTCAAATTAAGTTTACAAGCTTGCGCTCATGTACTTATACGTAAGAAAACGCAAAAAGTTACAATTTGGTAAAATTAATTTTGGGCATATGTCGGTAAAAATGCTTAAAACTTGATTGAAATACCTGAATAAACATTAAAATAATAGGGGTATGGATGTTCGATTCCATTTCTATATCCGCCTAATTGATATGTAAAAGTAGGCTCAAGTTGAATATAGATACTATTGGCAATGGGGTATTCTATACCGGCGCCAAGATGGGCTGCTAAGGACAATCGAGATAAATATGAGGCACTGCCTACTCTAAAATCATTGGAATTTGTGGTTGATAAAGTAATATCATCGTCTTGAAGGATGAAAAAATCAATTCCTGAAGTCACATATGGTGTTATTTTATTTGAATTAAGTTTGAAAACACCTTCAATGGGTAACTGAAGGTACCTGATGCGATGGTCTACTGTTATAGGATCGCCTATTTCAACGGTATTGGCAAGGTCATTGGACACCGGGTTAATCGGAGGATTTATGTTTGATGTGAGCAAACCTCCGAAAGAATTGCTATTGGATGATCGTGGTATGTAAGTGGCATTATACCTGAATTCTTGGTGACCTATTCCAAATCGTATCGCTATATTTTCATTTACGGGGGTTTTGAATAGAATTCTTAATGATGGGGAAACAACAAAATTTCCACTTTTTGAAATCATTTGTGGCAATAAGGGATTTTGTTTGGTCAGGTAGCCGCTTGTCGATACGCCCCCTTGTAAGGTGACAATCCATTTTGTCAGCGAATCTTTTTTTAGGATCTCAGGTTCTTTTGATGTGGCTTTTCTTTTGGGTCTCCTTATTTTCGTACTGTCGAGCAGTGTATCTTTGACATTGCTCGTTACACTGTCCAATTGTCTCTTTCCATTCCCTTGAATGGTCGTTGCAAGTTTTCTTTGGGTGTCATTGAATGGTTCATCAATTTGTTTTTCGTTTAGCCCCGATGGAACAGTCTCTTCGATGTAGTTTTTAGATACAGAAAAAAAATTGGAACTATTCGGGTATTTTTGGCTTTTTTGTGGAATTGTCCCTTCATTACCATTTTGCTTTTGCTTTTGCTTTTGATTTATGGTTTCATGGCCTATTGTACCTTCTTTAAAAACCTTTCTTGATTCTAGGGGTATATTTTTTTTATCTGTTCTTGAACCTTCAGGGTCATCATAAGGTGAAACGGATAGGTATATTGATGGAATTAGTAGGAATATAAATGCCAATAACCCGAAATAATACCAAAAGAACCTTCTTTTTTTTCTTTTTTGTAGTGTCTTGTTTATTTCTGTCCACAAATCGTTACGTGGCTCAAAATCAGATTTTTCAAGACCCTCTTTAAAAAAATCCCCAATTTTTTTCTTACTCGCCACGACGCTGTTTTTTTACAATAGTTATTCGATAAGCAGAAATACGCTTTTTTAAATTCACCTTGGCCCGAAAGAGATTCGATTTAGAGGTGTTTTCACTTATACCGACCTTTTTCGAAATTTCACGATGAGAATACCCATCAAGTTCATATAAATTGAAAATAAGACGGTATTGTTCGGGTAATTCTTGTATAAATACCATCAGTTTGTCAATTGGTACTTCAGGGTTCTCAAAATCTAGATAGACTTCTTCGGTCAAATTTTCTAGGGTATGATCAGCTAATCCGAATACTTTTTTCCTTTTATACTTATCTATAGCTTTATTAATTGCTATTCGTTTCATCCATCCCTCGAAAGAACCCTTGCCTTTATACTTTGATATTTTTTCAAATATTTCTATGAACGTATCATGTAAATGGTCTTCTGCTTCGGTTTCGCTAGAGGTATATTTTAAGCATATCAAGAATAGCTTTTTACGGTACTTATTGTAGAGCTCTTCTTGAGCCCTACCATCCTTCTCAATACACTTCTTAATGATTGGATCCAATAGCTATATTTGGATTTTGATTACCATACTGACCAGTTGAAATGAAAAAGTTAATTATAGTCATAAGTTGTATCGTATTTATAGGTGCGACCCATAAATAAATTCTCTTCGTAATATATTTTTCGTATTAATTTACCACTAGTATCGAATTCGTAGTCAATGGTAACGTTCTCCTTTATTTCCGTTTTTTCCGTATTCCAATAGGTATAACCGGTCAAATACTGATTGCTTAAGACTCCAAAAGTGGTATGGTATAGCACGGATCCATCATTGAGAACCATATTGTTTTTCCAATTCTCCCCAAACATCAATTTTGCTATCGGATAGACACCTACGTTAATATCCTCAGAATAGGAGTATTCTACTATTCCTTCAAAATCGGTACGCCAACCATAATATTCAAATAAGCGAGGTGATTCATTTTGATAGGTTATTTCGGCACCCCAAGGTTCTTGGAAATCATTCAATTTTTCACTTTTTGAGATTAATCCCACTGAATTTGTATTGAATGTGATGGTGTCTAAAATAACAAGATTATAATTTTGGTCGTAGAATTTTAGGTTACCTGTGATATGATCCTCGTCGTAAGAATAAGTTCTTTCAAAAGGAACGGTATTTTCAAAATCGGATATTGGTGTTGCCAATCTAGTGATCATTTTCCCTTGCGCATCATAAGTATACTCTATAATAGTCTGAAGTTCATCACCTTCTGCATAGTAATCAATTTTTTCTAGTCGACCACTATCTCCATAGGTGTAAAGGTGATAATCGCCGGAAGATGATTCAGATTTTGAAAGTTTGCCATCTACGAAGAACTGTTTTGTGGTGGTTTTCAAGATATCGTCTTGATAAAAAGTTATGGTTCTTGAGATAAGTTGTGCAACATCATCGTCAGTAATAGACTCTTCATCAATGGTATTGTCTTCTGAACAACCAGAAGCGATAAGTAGTATTAGTATGAAGTAAGTGCTTGTTTTCATAATGATATTCATTTTTAATTTGGGTCTGGATCAATACAAAATTGAATTAGATAATCAGGCTATAGTAATTTCAAGGCAAATGACCCGCCTTTCAATTTTTATACGATTTGCTTGAACACTAAGGGATTATGGAAACGTTTACTTCAAGGATATTTCAATTACTACGCTACAATCTTTCCCTGTGTCGCCATAACCTTTTACAGAACCTCCACTAAAGCCCTCTAAGACATCAAAAGTGGCCGTATTTGAATTTAGGATATTTACCAACGATAGTTCGCCAGAAACCACTTCCCAAGTGATGCTTGGGTTTTGTAAATTACTCGAATATTCAAGAGAGATGGTTTCATTGGGTGACGCTTCCAATGGTCCAGAAATACAACAAATAGTACCGGGGTGATTGTCTATTTCTTCTTGATCGCACTGATTGAAACTTACACCATTTACTTGTATTTCCGATGAAGTTGTAGATGGGGATGTTTCATTGTTTTCATCTTCACTGCAACCTAAGAGGCACAGTATGAACAAACAGATTAATTGTGTGAAATAAAATTTCAAATGGATTTTAAGCATGGTAATTGGATTGTTTATAGGGTAGTCTACCATTGCGCAGAAAAGTTGCGTTAAAAAATTCAGTTTATCGTAAGACACTCAAACATCCTGAAACAAAAGACCCAAGTATAGGACTAAAGTTTAAATCACTGATTGGAAAGAAATGTTTGATTCTTTCAGGTTTTTCAAATTCCTATAGCCTTCTTCTATCTAATTTTCTAAGGGGTTAACTGGATAATTCAGAAACTTTTTCATTTCCGATTTATAGGCTTGTTAATAGCCATTTTGTTTATTCCACCTTCAAATTTGTATGTATCAGCTTCCTATCAGTAATTTACCTTTACAGATATCATTAACTTCAAAGGTTAGCTCACCAGAGACAAAATCGCTCGCAAAACTTACTTCCACAATAGCAGTATCCTGACCACTGATAATTTCCATTCCATTGTTAGGTTGAACGGACCACACAATATTAAAGAGCTCTTGGTCTGAACTTATCGGCACTATTTCATAGGTGTAGATGTTGCCGGGCGAGGGATTTGTTTCGCCGCGATATGCAGGACAAATCGGTTCTTGATCAGTATCATTTGTTTCCAAGATTAATTCTTGTGTTTCCAAGGTCAATTCTTCAGGATCGCTTTCACAGGCTTGGAAAATCAGTAATAAAAACCCGAATAATAAAATTGAGCAAGTTCTTTTCATTTGATTTATTTTTAATTCTTTAAGTAGTCTGCGAAACTTGTAAAAGGTTGCGCATAATCGAAAATCCAGCTTGGATTTCGAAATCAGCTGTTTGATAAACCAAATGGAGCAGGGATAACTAAAAAACCCCTTCGGACTGTATGGTCACAAAGGGGTTTTCATTTTTAGTTAAAAAGGTTTAATCCCTTCTGGGCTTTCTGTCACGGTTTCCGCCACGACGGTCACCGCCCCTTCGATCACCCCTATCATTTCTTGGGGGTCGTTCTACATAACCCTCCGGTTTTGGCAATAAGGCCTTTCTCGAAACCTTTTCTTTTCTAGTCCTTGGGTCTAGTCCAAAGTACTTAACATCAAAAACATCGCCCATGTTGACTACATCGGAAACGTTTTCGGTACGTTCCCATGCCAATTCTGAAACATGTAACAATACTTCATTGCCCGGTGCCTCAACATATTCTACCACAGCACCAAAATCGAGCATTTTTATGACTTTTACCTCATAAACACTACCCACTTCAGGTTTGAACATCAGGGCGTCAATTTTGGCGATAACGGCATCGATACCCTCTTGGCCAGTACCTAAAATTTCAACAATACCTTCTTCAGTATCTGGGTCTTCATTGATAACTATGGTCGTATTGGTCTCTTTCTGTAATTCTTGGATCACCTTTCCACCAGAACCGATAACCGCACCAATATATTCACCAGGAATAATTTTGGTGACAATTTTAGGAGCATATGATTTGACATCTTCTCGAGGTGCTGCAATGGTATCAGTAAGTTTTTCAAGAATGTGCAATCTACCATCTTTGGCCTGCATTAAGGCTTTGACCAAGATTTCATAAGAAAGCCCTTTTACCTTGATATCCATTTGACAGGCAGTAATTCCATCAGCAGTACCGGTCACTTTAAAATCCATATCACCTAAGTGATCTTCATCTCCTAAAATATCAGAAAGTACGGCATACTTGCCTGATTCACCATCGGTAATCAAGCCCATTGCAATACCTGACACAGGTTTTTTCAATTGTACCCCTGCATCCATCAACGCCATCGTACCTGAGCAAACAGTGGCCATGGAAGAAGAACCATTTGATTCCAATACTTCAGATACTACTCTTACGGTATATGGACAATCTTCAGGAATCATTCCTTTTAGCGCACGTTGTGCTAGGTTACCGTGGCCTACCTCTCTACGTGAAGTACCTCGTATTGGTCTTGCTTCCCCTGTAGAAAAAGGAGGGAAGTTATAGTGCAAATAGAATGTTTCTTCTCCTTCATAAGATGGCATATCAATTTGATTCGCCTCCCTTGAGGTGCCTAAGGTTACTGTTGCTAAAGCTTGGGTTTCTCCTCTAGTAAAGATAGAGGAACCATGCACTGAGGGTAGATAATCAACCTCACACCAGATAGGTCGGATCTCATCGGTTTTTCTACCGTCTAAACGGAGTCCTTCATTTAAGGTCAGGTCCCTTACGGCAGCTTTTTCAGCTTTGTAGAAGTATTTGGAGACCAAATCCCCGAAGTCTTCCAATTCCTCTTCAGAGAACGTGGCTTTTACCTCTTCTTTGATTTCAGCAAACGCAGCACTGCGCTCATGTTTGGCAGAACCAGCTTTGGCAATGGCATAGACCTTGTCATAGGTCAAATCATGTACCTTTTTTGCTAAATCCTCATCTGCTCTTTCCGCTTCATATTCGCGTACTTCTTTCTTTCCGAAGGCTTCAGCTAACCTTAGTTGTGCGGCACATTGTACTTTAATGGCTTCGTGTGCAAATTTAATGGCCTCGGTCATTTCTTCTTCAGAAATCTCATTCATTTCCCCTTCTACCATCATGACGGAATCTGCAGAAGCACCGATCATCATGTCGATATCGGATTCTTTTAATTGTGCCCTGGTCGGATTAATGATAAATTCACCATTAATACGGCCAACCCTTGCTTCTGAGATAGCACATTCAAAAGGAAAGTCAGACAATTGAATGGCAGCAGATGCGGCAAGACCAGCCATAGCATCTGGCATAACATCTTCATCATGTGACATTAATTGGATCATCACCTGGGTTTCAGAATGATAGTCTTTTGGAAACAATGGACGTAAGACACGATCCACTAAACGCATCGTTAGTACTTCGCCATCACTTGGTCTCGCTTCCCTTTTGAAGAATCCGCCAGGGTAGCGCCCTGCAGCAGCAAATTTTTCGCGATAATCTACCGTAAGCGGCAGAAAATCCACATCTGCTTGTTTGTAATTTGAAACAACGGTGCATAAAAGCATGCACTTGCCCGATTGTACAACAACAGAACCATGGGCCTGTTTTGCCAATTTTCCGGTCTCGATAGAGATTTCCCTACCGTCACCAAGGTCTATGACCTCTTTAAAAGTTTTTGGAATCATAAAATTTTGTGTTGCCTTCCCATAAATTCAAGAAGGACTTGTTAAACATTTGGTCTACCGCCATCCGGACGGTCGGGTTGTGTTGTTGTGTAAGTGCTTGTCGCACTGGTGACCAATGAAAAACTAAAAGTAGCTTTTTGTGTTTGCCCAAAAATTACGACATATTGGGACTTTGGGTCCTTTACATATAAAAGGATAAAAATAATGGGAGCATTAATGCTCCCATTATATTATTTTCTAATACCTAATTCTTTGATCAATGAACGGTATTTTTCGATATCTTTTTTCTTCAAGTAATCTAAAAGTGATCGTCTTTTACCTACCAGACGCACTAATGAACGCTCGGTATTGTAGTCTTTGTGATTCTTTTTCAGATGGGTCGTTAGGTGGTTGATGCGATGTGTGAACAACGCTATCTGGCCCTCAGTAGAACCTGTGTTCCCTTCAGAACCGCCGTGCTTTTTGAAAATCTCGGCTTTTACTTCTTTGGTTAAATACATTCCAATATTGTTTTAAATGATTTTTATGTATCTGACTGTCTTTCAATCAGGGCGCAAAGATAATTCTTTTTTGTAAAGTAAAAAGTTTATACAAGAATTAAACCTTTTTGGTTGGTAACCGTCATAGCAATAAACGTTAAGGTTTTTTAGCGTTTGATGCATAAAGATACTACCGGTCAATGTCTTTATCATCGAATTGTCAACATTCTTGGCGTTGTATTTTATCCTAATTAACAAACATTAAAAATTACAAAGATGAAAAAGAGTCTCAAACAAGTGAACTTAAAAGTAGTATTGATTGGTCTAGTGCTTATGGTAATCTCATGTAGTAAAGAAGATGCCGAAACCGTTGAATTTGAATCAAGTGAAGCTGTGATTACGGCTACTGAATTGAAGGTCAGTGATGAATCGGAATTGATTTCAGAAGAAGTGACGGCAATTGCGGAAGACGTTTATGCCGCTGATGAAATTTCAACAACATCGAAGGCGGATTTTAGGTCTGATTATTTACCCGATTGTGTCACTATTACCACTGTAGTAACGGATACGACCAAAGAACGTACCCTTGATTTTGGTGAGGGTTGTGAGTTGCCCAATGGAAATACCTTAAGTGGAATTATCAAATTAAGTTATGTTAAGGATATGACCTTGGCCCAAAAAACGATTGCCCTAGTGCTTGAGAATTTCACGTTCAATGGCGTTAGCGTTGAGGGTGGAGCTGATATTCTTAGGGTGAGGTCCAATGAAAATGGTAATCCGCAAGGTACTGCAAACGCATCTTTCAATGCGACATGGCCTGAAGGGGAAACAGCTTCATTCACAGGTACAAGAACCCGCGAATGGATTGAAGGATATGGAAGTGGATTTTGGGGTGATAATGTGTTCTTGATCACAGGTAAAAGAACATTTGTGAATAAAGCGGGTAATACATTTGACAAAGAAGTGGTCTCACCATTGCGAAGGGAGCTTTCATGTAGATTTATCGTAAGTGGGGTTTTGGATATAACACGAAATGAAAATACCGTAAGTTTAGATTTTGGCGATGGCAGTTGTGATGCAAAAGGAATCTTGACGCTACCTGATGGTTCTAGTGAAGAAGTTTTTCTACGTAGGTTTTTAAAGAATTGAAAATAAAACTTGATTTAAAGAAAAAGAGTTGGCTAATCGGCCAACTCTTTTTCTTTTCTCACAGGTAGGTTTTGAATTAAATCGATATATAGATTCACTTTTTGCTTTAAGTCCCTACGATGGGTGATAAAGTCTAAAAACCCATGTTCTTTCACGAATTCAGAGGTTTGAAAACCTTCTGGCAGTTCTTTGCCCGTAGTATCTTTTACGACCCTAGGTCCGGCGAAGCCTATTAAAGCCCCAGGCTCTGAAATATTGATATCGCCCAACATGGCGTAAGACGCTGTCGTGCCACCTGTTGTAGGGTCGGTACATAATGATATGTATGGTATTTTTGCTTCTGCCAACTGTGCAAGCTTTGCTGAGGTCTTGGCCAATTGCATCAATGAAAGCGCAGCTTCCATCATACGGGCACCACCAGACTTTGAAATCATTAAAAATGGTGCTTTTTTCTTTTTGGCCACATCAATTGCCCGGGCTATTTTTTCACCGACTACACTTCCCATTGAACCGCCGATAAAACTAAAATCCATACAGGCTACTACGAGGTCTTTATTCATTGATTTTCCCACTGCGGTGCGCACCGCATCATTTAGCCCTGTCTTAGCTTTTGCAGCTTTCAAGCGATCTGAATACTTTTTGGTATCCTCGAACTTTAAAGGGTCTTTTGATGACAATTTCTCATCAAGTTCCTTGAATTTGTTGTCATCAAAAAGAATTTCAAAGTATTCTTTGCTTCCTATGCGAACATGATAGTCATCTTCAGGACTCACATAAAAATTCTTTGCTAAATCTTCTGATTCAACAATCTTACCTGTAGGGGATTTATACCAAAGCCCCCTAGGGGTGTCTTTTTTCTCTTCTGTAGCGGTTTGGATTCCCTTTTCTTTTCTTTTGAACCAAGCTGTCATAAAAGTGGGGGATTTTGATTAAAGTGTATTGACATTATTCAAATCTTCAAACGCTTTTTTCAAGCGTTCAATAAAGGTCTTTTCACCTTCCCTAAGCCAAACCCTGGGATCATAGAATTTCTTATTTGGGGAATCATCCCCATCAGGATTGCCGATCTGGGCTTGCAAATAGTCTTTTTTGCTTTGCATATAGTCACGAATACCTGACATAAATGCATACTGTAAATCAGTATCGATATTCATTTTAATCACTCCGTAGCCTATTGCTTCACGAATCTCTTCCAATGTAGAACCCGATCCACCGTGAAATACAAAGTCAATATGATTATTTTCAACTCCGTACTTTTTCGATACGAATTCTTGGGAGTTCTTCAATATTTTCGGGGTGAGGCTCACATTGCCAGGTTTGTATACCCCATGTACATTTCCGAAAGCAGCCGCAACGGTAAACCTAGGGCTTATTTTTGAAAGCTCTTCATAGGCATAGGCCACTTCTTCGGGTTGAGTGTATAGTTTAGAACTGTCTACATCGGTGTTGTCGACTCCATCTTCTTCACCACCAGTGACCCCTAATTCGATTTCTAGGGTCATGTCCATCTTGGCCATGCGCTCTAAATATTGTTTACATATTTCGATATTCTCTTCGATGGGTTCTTCAGAGAGGTCTATCATATGTGAACTGTAAAGCGATTTTCCGGTTGCTTTGTAATGTGCTTCACTTGCATCCAACAATCCATCAATCCAAGGTAATAGCTTTTTTGCACAGTGATCCGTATGTAAAATTACGGTAGCGCCATAAGCCTGCGCCATTTCATGAACATGCTTTGCGCCGGCAACGGCACCTAAAATTGCAGCTTGTTGATTTTCGTTCGAAAGCCCTTTGCCCGCATTGAATTGTGCCCCACCGTTCGAAAATTGGATGATGACAGGTGAATTCAAGCTAGCAGCTGTCTCTAAAACCCCATTAATGGTGTTTGACCCTATAACATTTACAGCTGGTAATGCGAATCCTTTTTCTTTTGCGTATTTGAAAATTGCTTGTACTTCATCTCCTGTGGCTACTCCAGGCTTGATATTATGAGACATAATTCGTTGGTTAAAGGTTTTAAACAAAGAACAAAAGTAAGGAACTCATTTCAACTTTTTCAAATTGATAAAACGAAATTTATATTGGAGGAAGAAATAACGAAACAGATTCAAAAAGGATAGTTGATACCGATATTCAAAACAGCTTCACTTGGTCTGAAGTTCGTAAACCACCGTTCTGATGGCGGTAAGGCCGGATTGTAGGTTTTAAAACCAGTATCCAATCGCAATACAAAATAGGTGAAGTCATATCGCAAGCCAAAACCGGTGCCTAAAGCAACATCCGCCAACGATGAGAAACCATTGAAGGTGGCATCTTCATCTTCAACATCATCAAAAACATTCCAAATATTACCACCATCGGCAAATAAGGCCCCTTTGATAGCACCTACGATTGGAAAGCGATATTCTAGGTTCAAACCGATCTTGAAGTTTGCCTCATTGAAATCATTGACATTTTGAGTGCGTCCGGGACCTAGGGTATATACGTTCCAAGCACGATTGTCATTCGAACCCCCACCAAAATAACTGCGAACAAATGGAATGTTGTTCGCATTTCCATAAGGTACCGCAAGACCTAAAAAACTTCTGAACGCGATGACATTGGTATTGCCAGACTTCCAATGCTTGACATAATCCAACTCTGTCTTGAAATATTGGGAATAGGGAACGGAATACACCAACTCTTGGCCAATGTCATCCGTTTCAAAGGGAATAATATTTGAGATAATCGATAATAGATTACCAGCACTTTCGAATCGAATGCTATAGCGATAAAAATCATTATCGTTGATATTTTCCCGGTTGTTTTTTTGGTAGGTGAAGTTTGAAGTAAATATAAGGTTGTTCTGTGTTAACCTTCTTCTACGCTCTTCAATACTGCGAACTTCTTCCACTACCTCAGCATCTGCGGGTACGATTCCCTCAAGAATGGCATTGGTAAAACCGCTCGTTCCATCAGGAGTATCCGGATTGTCAGTTGGAATGATCAATCTGGGATTGGGATCTGTTCCGTTTTGGGGTAATTCAAAAAAATCCGCTAATTCTGGAAATTGTGTATCATTATCGTCTGGATCATTGGGGTCCAAAAAACCGTCAAAGCCATTTGCTATGTTATCCAAAGTGCCAAAGGTGTTGTTGTAGACCCGAAAAAAATCGTTAGGGTCCGTATTTCTGACAAATTCGATATTCAAAAGATCTAAAATATTCTTTTGAAAGCTAGTGGGCGACCAACTGTAGCTTAAAACGGCGTTCAATGATTGCCGGTCCAATCCGATATTCTGCTGAAAATTGGTACCTATCGATAATCTGGTTTGGGGCAACATATAGTAGGGAATCACTTTTTCAGTGTCGAACGGCAGCCAAATTCTTGGGAAGGTGAGATTGATATCCCCTCCAATTTCTGAGGTAAAGTTCTCATCTGATATAGGGTCATCCAATAAACCTATGGAACCACGTGCTGAGATACTTAGCGTTTCAGCGCCACCAAAAATATTTCTTGTGATTACAGAAGCAGAGAATGCGGTACCCAACTGTTGGATGTCCGATCTTGACAGTTCTAAAGAAGTATCCAAAGAATATTTTGACCTAGGTGCAAGAAAGATATTGGCGGTCAGTGATGCGTCATCACTGTTTTCCTCAAATTTGACCGACGGATATTTAAAGGTGTTCAAGTTTGATATTTGCCTATTGGTGCGCACGTAATCTAAATCCCTATAGATGCTGTCTTTCTCAAAAAAAATCGCATCGGTAAGTGATTTGGGTCTATAGCGAAGTTGGTCTTTGAAGAAAATAGTGTAATTGTTGTAGTCAATGGAATTTAACTTGGTGGTGTCATCAGTGAAACTGTAATCGGCATAAATATTGATTTTATCAAATCTACTTATTTGATATTCTTTAGTTGCAAGGCTATCGTCGGCCACGTTCAGGTTGTTGATATCCAAGATCACGTCCATCATTTGATTGTCATTGCTTATCGAAGTATCCCTAACGATATTGTAGCGTATGGAGCTTTCTTGAAAATTGTAAACGCCCGAGTTTCGAAAAAGGGTGGTCAATCGTTGTCTTTCATTAGTGAAATTTTTTAAGTCAAATTGTTCACCTTCCTTGACCAATGATTTGTCAATGTTGGTGCGATAGAGGGAATCTAATGGTTTGGAGGCAATGTTTTCTGAAATGGAATCAATACAATAGGGTTTACCCAAATTAACATTGTAATCCATTTCGGCCCTTTTTTTACGTTTGGTTTCATTGATACGGTAACTGGCACTATTGTTGAAATATCCTTTGCTACCATAATATGCCTCTAATCGCTCAAGGGTTTTTTTAGTTCTCGTACTATCGATAATCGCAGGGGCTTCACCAATTCTCTTAAAGAGGTTATTATATCCTTTGACAACAAAAGATTCCCCCAATCTATTTACTTGCTTTTTTGATAAAAGGCGATTTAGTCGTTTCTCTCGATTTTCTTTCTTGGTAAGCCAAACTTGATATAGGGAGTCCGGGTTTTCTTTTACAAGGTTGTATAGGTTTAAACGTAATGGATAACCCAATAACGTACTATTGGGTTTTTGGGCCATAAGCCCCTTGATATCCTCATTAACCACTTTCGTTCCATCGGTATAGACCGTATTCTTGGTGAGCAACAATTCATCTTCACCAACTTTTTTTACCGCATTACACGAGGCAAGGACAACTACCAATGATAATAAACCTATTTTTGTCCTAAATTTTCTGGGCACTAAGCGTTGCTTTATAAAGTTCAAAATTACATGATTTCGTATGGTTAGCAAAAACCAACTAAAACTGATAAAAAACCTACATCAAAAAAAATACCGAAATCAGTATCAGCTTTTTTTTGTGGAGGGAATAAAGACCGTCAATGAGTTGTTGAAATCAGACTTTGAAGTCGATGGCTTATATGTGGTTGGGGATAGTGCCGCACAATTTTCAAGTTTGGCGACATCGATCATTTCAGAAAAAGATCTCAAAAAGATAAGCGCCCTTCGCAGCCCCAGCGGTGTGCTTGGGGTATTTAAAATGCCCAAACCAAAGAAAGTGCTTGCCCAAGATTGGATTGTCGCGCTAGATGAGGTGAGGGATCCCGGAAATTTGGGGACGGTGATAAGATTATGTGATTGGTTTGGTATCGAACATCTGATATGTTCAAAAGGGACGGTCGATTGCTATAATCCGAAAGTCTTGCAGGCAACAATGGGTTCCATAGCTCGGGTAAATATAGTATATGAAGATTTGGGTGCACTGATTGAAGGGACGGAACTGCCTGTTTTCGGGGCTTTCATGGATGGGGCTAATGTCCATCATGAAAAATTACCTGAGGCGGGTATATTGATTATGGGTAATGAGGCTAATGGAATTTCAGATGCCGTTGCACAGAATATCCAAAAAAAAATCGGCATTCCCCAATTCGGTGATCCATTAGCCGAAAGCTTGAATATTGCAACGGCAACAGCAATTCTTTTAAATGAGATTAGAAAAGGGTGAGATGAAGGGAATACTTAAAGGTGGTTCTTACTCAAACGTGAAATTTATAAAAATGCCCCTGGTCCTCATCGCTGCTATATTTCCAGTCCATGGGCTATTGGGATCTTCATCCCTTACTAATTCATCGGTTAGTGCGAACACACCGCGTATAGATGGGGTAAATTTGAAAAATTCGGTGTAGAAGTCAATACCAAAACCAAGTTCGTAGCCGTATACATTTGACGTCATTCTAAACTCGCCACTAAAATTGTCTGCTAAACTATCTTCGTTTGCACCGAGGTTTATTGACGTATAGCCCCCACCGATAATAAAGGGTTTCATATTATTGAAACGTCTGGTACTGACCTTTAAAAGCAACGGGAATCGAATATAGGTCGATCTAACCTCCCTTAGGGCATCAACTTCATTGTCAAACCCAGGAAACCCTAATAACCTAGAGGTGTACAAAAGTCCAGGTTCAAATCTAAGGTCTAAAAATTCATTGAATCGCAACTCGCCCAAGACCCCGACATTGAATCCCAAACTTTTATCGACCAAAATATCTTCGCCGACATCTTCCCGATACTCAAATTGAAAGTCATATTGATTAAAGCCAAGGTAATAACCGAAGTTTATCAGCTTTTTATCCTCATTCTGAATATTGATAATGGGGTCTTTTCTAAACTGGGCCGACGCAGTGCTGCTGGTCAAAACAACCAGGGCAATCAGAAACAGGGCATTTTTCATTTAATTATTTTGAAGCTACATATATTGTCGCTACCCCTAATGTTTGGGGCCTATGTTCTAAAGCTATAAACCCGATTTTTGCCAAAATATTGTTGAACTGTTCACCATATGGGAATACGGAGGCTGATTCTGATAGATACCTATATGCAGATTGGTCTTTGGAAAACAATTTACCTATCACCGGTAGTACGAATCTAGAATAGAGGTGATACCCTTGTTTAAAAGGCGTTTTGGTGGGTATCGAGGTTTCCAGAACGGCAAAAGTACCTTTAGGTTTTAGAACGCGATAAATTTCTGCTAGCCCTTTTTCGAGATTTTCAAAATTTCGAACGCCAAAAGCAACCGTAATCGCATCAAACGAATTATCTTCAAAAGGGAGGTTCTCGCTATCACCCACGATCATGGTAATCGTATCGTCAAGGTTTTTTTGAACGATCTTGTTTTTGCCGACCTCCAACATTCCGGTAGAGATATCAAGACCTATGATTTTTTTGGCCCCGGTATTTGCCATTGCTATTGCCAAATCTCCAGTACCTGTTGCAATATCTAAGATGGATTCTGGTTTTGAGGCACCTATTAGCCTTACCACGCGATTACGCCATTTAATATCAATGCCTAATGAGATGACCCTGTTGAGCTTGTCATAACTTCCTGAAATGGTATCGAACATTTTGGTTACCTGTGCTTTTTTACCAAGCTCAGAATCTTTGTAGGGCCTTACGTTTTTAGACATTCAAACAATTTTTTCGCAAAGATACGATAAGCCAAAAAAGGGCATTGGGCATTAAGAATAAAATAATATGTAATTTTACGCGATAAATACAAGTAGCAGTATGGGATATGGCCAAGCGCAAACAAGCCCAAAGATTCTTTCCGAAGACATTTTTAGTTTAAAATTATATTTTAGGTAATGAAAATAATCATTGCAGGAGCGGGTGAGGTAGGTTTTCATTTAGCTAAATTATTATCGTATGAAGCCCAAGAGATAACACTGATCGACACCGACAAAGAGAGTCTTTCATATGCTGACAATCATTTAGATATAAGGGTTTTGAAAGGTGATGCCACAAGTGTGGAGGTCCTTCAGGATGCCAATGTCGAAAGTTCAGATCTGGTCATCGGTGTTACGGCATCAGAAACCACTAACTTGACCTTGTGCTTGTTGGCGAAACAATTGGGGAGTAAAAAAACCATTGCTAGAATTTCAAATACCGAGTTTATCGATAATAAAGAGCTGATCAAGTTCGAACAGCTCGGTATCGATGAATTGATCTCACCGGAAGAATTGGCTGCAACGGAAATTCAATTGCTATTACACCAATCTGCATTTAACGACACCTATGAGTTTGAGGGTGGACTGTTGACCATGGTTGGCATGTTCTTGCCAAAGTCAGCACCTTTTGTGGGTAAAATGGTGAAAGAAGCCGCGAATATCTTTCCAGAATTGCATTTTATGCCCATTGCATTGCAGCGAATGGGTACCCAATATACCTTGATACCTCGTGGAGATACCGTTTTTAAAGAAGGCGACCAAGTCTATTTTATTACATCGGCAGGTGGTGTTGATGAACTTCATAAACTTACTGGTGTTCAGAAAAAGCAAATAAAGAATGTGATGATATTGGGGGGCAGTAAGGTCGGTTTTAAAACGGCACGCGACCTATGCGCAAATCGATTTAATGTCAAATTGATAGAAAAGAGCAAAGAGAAATCATTTGATATTGCCGATAACCTTCCCAATGCCTTGGTGATCAATGGAGATGGCCGTAACGTTGAGTTACTTGATGAAGAGAGTCTTGAGTCTATGGATGCTTTTATCGCCGTTACCGGGAATTCAGAAACGAATATCATGTCATGTCTGGTGGCAAAATCAAAGAAGATAAAGAAAACCATTGCGCTCGTTGAGAATATGGATTATTTCGAACTTTCACAATCCATAGGTATCGATACCCTTATCAACAAAAAACTGTTGGCCGCAAATAATATTTTTAGGTACATCAGAAGGGGTGAGGTTTTGGCATTGACGCGATTGAACAATTTAAATGCCGAGATATTGGAGTTTGAGGTAAAAGCCAGCTCAGCTGTAAACGGCGAGTTGATAAAAGAACTTGATTTTCCAAGAGAGGCGATTATTGGCGGCGTTATCAGGGATGGTGAGGGCATAATAGCCTTAGGTGATTTTAGGATAACCCAAGGTGATAAAGTAGTGGTATGTTGTCTGCCTAAAGCAATACCAAGAATAGAAAAGCTCTTCTTATAATGCGGTTTAATTTCAGGATCATCATACATATTATGGGGCTTTTAATGCTCTGTAATGGTGCTTTTATGCTTCTATCGGCATTTGTAAGTGGGTTTTATAAAGATGGCGCTACAATGGATATCAGTATGGCCGCCATCGTGACCCTGCTCGTCGGGGTCATGGCAATGTTTTATACCAGGGGTCATCGCAAAGAGGTGAATCGAAAAGAGGGATACCTCATAGTCACTTTTGGTTGGTTGATCATGTCGCTGTCAGGGGTCTTACCCTATATTTTTTCGGGGGCAATACCTTCGGTCACGGATGCGTTCTTTGAAACGATATCGGGTTATACTACGACAGGTGCATCTATTTTAAACGATATAGAATCATTACCTCAAGGTATTTTGTTTTGGCGTAGCCTTACCCATTGGATCGGTGGCATGGGAATCATTGTTTTGGCAATCGCAATCCTTCCCTTGTTGGGAATCGGTGGAATGCAGCTGTTCGCAGCAGAAGCCCCCGGCCCGGGCGGTGATAAGCTACATCCAAGAATTACCGACACGGCTAAAAGGCTTTGGCTGATTTATGTAGGCTATACCGTGGCAGAAACGGTATTGCTGAAATTGGCCGGAATGTCATTTTTTGATGCAGCAAATCATGCCTTGGCAACCTTATCCACTGGTGGATTCTCAACAAAAAATTCGAGTGTCGCTTTTTGGAACAATGAACCGCTCATTCAGTACATTATCATTGTTTTTATGTTTTTGGCAGGGACCAACTTTGTAATGAGTTATTTTGCCTTTACCGGTAAAATACAGCGTGTTCTGAAGGATGAGGAATTTAGGGTCTATTCTTTCTTTATAGTCGGCTTTACGATTATTGCGGCCCTAATCGTTTGGTTTCAAGCTGACGTGCCGGTCTCTGACTATTATCCACAAGTATTGGGAAAGGCTGAAAGTGCCTTTAGGCATGGCCTATTTCAAGTATTGGCAATTATCACGACCACCGGTTTTGTTACGGCCGATTTTACCAATTGGACCCCTTTTTTGACTGTTTTCTTTTTTGGTTTGATGTTTTTAGGGGGATGTGCAGGTTCCACATCGGGGGGTATAAAGGTAATGCGCCATTTGTTGATTATAAAAAATGGGTTGTTGGAGTTTAAAAGAACCCTGCATACCAATGCAATAATTCCGGTACGCTACAACCAAAAGACCGTGACCGAACATATTGTTTATAACATCATCGCTTTTTTTGTCTTATACATGCTTTTGTTCATAATAGGGGCATTGGTTTTAGGGTATTTGGGCCTTGATTTCGAATCTGCAATAGGGGGCGCGGCATCGTCATTAGGTAATGTAGGGCCGGCTTTGGGTGATTTAAATCCGGTAGTGAATTTTAGTGAATTACCCGCATTCGGTAAATGGTGGTGTGGCTTTTTAATGCTTTTGGGAAGATTGGAACTTTTTACCGTACTCATTATCATGACCCCTTATTTCTGGAAACGGATTTAGGGAGTACCAAGAAATCAATCTAAGCTGTAGTTCGTATTGGCAGCGAAATTAATATAAGGAATATGGGGAAAAAGTATTCAAGCATAATAACTATGGTGGGTATGTTACTGTTTCAAGTTGGCTTGTTGTCATGTGGATCTAGTACTACCGAAATTGCAATTGTTTCGAATGATGAAGAAAAAGAAAATCCGGATATCGAGCCAATCGCTGAAACATTTTCGGGTACAATACGTGATATCAGCTCTTCTGAATTGGTAGCCGAAATGGGGATAGGCTGGAATTTGGGAAATAGCTTTGATGTAATTTCAAAAGATAAGACCGATTGGGGTAATCCGTTACCAAATGGAAACATTATAAAAACGGTTCATGAAATTGGCTTTAAAACCTTGCGTGTGCCAATAACGTGGCGATTTAACCAAGAAGATATAGCACCATACATTATTGAAGAAGCTTATTTGAACAGGGTGCAACAGGTCGTGAACTACGGTTTAAAAAACAAGATGCATGTTATCATCAACGTACATCATGATGAAGAATGGGCCAAACCAACCTTTGACAATGAAGAAATGGCTAAAGAGCGGTTGCGGAGTTTATGGACACAAGTCGCGGAAAAGTTCAAACCGTATGGCGACTCCTTAGTATTCGAAATATTGAATGAACCACGTCTCATTGGTTCTGACAACGAATGGTCTGGTGGCACCCAAGAAGGCAGACAAGTTTTGAATGCCCTGAACAAGACAGGTGTCGATGCTATAAGGTCAACGGGCGGCAATAATGAAAAAAGACATTTGATGATTCCCACGTACGCCGCTAGTACCTTACTGATTGCCATGGATGATTTGGTTATCCCCAATGATGATGCCAATATTATCATTTCGCTTCATAGTTATTTTCCATGGTCTTTTGCAGGCTTGGCCCAAGATCGATGGGGTTCTGATAGCGATAAAACCCAGTTACGGCAAGAATTTGACAGAATAAGGGATAAATGGATGGTACAAGAACAACGTGCCGTGATTTTGGGCGAGTGGGGCAGTATTGTTGATAACGCTAAGGACGATAGATTGGACTATGCAGGGTTCTATGTGAAAGAGGCCACTTCAAGGGGCTTGCTGACAATAGTTTGGGACGATGGGGGAAACTTTCAACTGTTGGATAGAAATAGTTTAACCTGGGTACACGGTGAAATAGCTGAAATGATTATACAATCCGCCAAATAGCAATAAAGCCGTCTTGAATTCCACTTGGTTTTAAACGTAGGTCACTTCTGCTAGAGTACCGATTTTATTCTCGAAACGGCTTCTGTAATCTCTTCTTGTGAAGCGGCATAAGAAATTCGAATACATTTCGGATTGCCAAAAGCGTCACCAGTTACCGTAGCTACATTCGCATGCTCAAGAATATACATCGCAAAATCTGAGGCATTGTTGATTTTGGCACCGTTTAATGTCTTCCCAAAATAAGCGGACACATCTGGAAACACGTAAAAAGCACCCTCGGGCTCATTACATTGAAAACCATCGATTTCGTTCAGTAGACCCAAAATTAATTTTCTCCGCTCTTTGAACTCATCGACCATATATCGAACACGATCGGGCGACTCTAACAAAGCGGTTATGACGGCGCGTTGTGCAATACAATTGGCACCACTGGTCACTTGCCCCTGCAGTTTGTTGCAAGCCCTGGCAATGTAAGTTGGCCCTCCGATGAAGCCAATTCGCCATCCTGTCATGGCGAAGGCTTTTGCAACACCATTAACAGTAACCGTTCTATCGTACATATCATCAAATGCCGCCATTGAGGCATGGGACGTTACGCCATAATTGATATGTTCATAGATTTCATCACTGACTACGATAATCTGCGTATGTTTTTGTAAAACATCTGCCAATGCCCGCAACTCTTTCTCACTATAAATCGAACCACTCGGATTACATGGCGAACTGTACCAAAGCATTTTGGTCTTTGGGGTAATCGCCGTTTCCAATTGTTCGGCGGTCATTTTGAAATCGGTTTCAATGGAAGTCGGTACCTCTACCGGAACACCGTCCGCCAGTTTTACTATATCGCTGTAGCTCACCCAATACGGACAGGGTAGAATTACCTCGTCACCTTTATTCAAACAAACTTGGGCGACATTGTAGAGTGCTTGTTTTGCTCCTGTTGAAACCACAATTTGAGAGGCTTCATAGTCTAAACCGTTATCCCTTTTGAATTTTGTTATTACGGCTTCTTTAAGCTCACCATACCCATCAACCGGGGTGTATGAATTATACCCATCATTTACTGCCTGTATGGCGGCTTCGCGAATATAATCCGGTACTTTAAAATCTGGTTCACCTAGGCTTAATCCAATGATATCTTTGCCTGAAGCTCTTAATTCCCGTGCCTTAGCGGCCATTTCAAGGGTTGCGGAAGGGGTAACACTGTTAATCCTATCCGATAGTTGGTTGCTCATTTTCAATTGAAATTTCTAATACTGTAATGCAGGTTGCCTGCCCAATTCCTTTAAGTGTTGAAAATGTGAAATTATGGCTTTTCTAGTGGTTTTATATTCATTGTAGGGCAAATTGAACTCCTTGGCCGTTTGTTTCACAATTTTCGAGATTTTTGTGTAATGGACGTGACTGATATTTGGAAAAATATGATGTTCCACTTGATGGTTCAAACCACCTGTGAACCAATTTACGATTCTATTTTTTGTGCCAAAATTCACCGTTGTGAATAATTGGTGAATGGCCCAAGTGTTTTTCATGGTGCCGGTAGCATCAGGTAAAGGTGTCTGGGCATCATCTACAATGTGCGCCAATTGAAAGACGACGCTCAAAATAACCCCTGCCACATAGTGCATGATAAAAAAGCCAAGTAATATTTGCCACCAGGCAATATCGACCAACACCAATGGTAACACAATCCAAATAGTGATATACAATGCTTTTGTGACGACCAAAGTGCTCCAATTGATAACAGGGCTAGGTAGTTTACCATAAGAAAGTTTTCGTTTCATATAGCGATACATTTGCTGAAAATCAGTGGTAATGGCCCAATTGAACGTAAGTAACCCATATAAAAAAATGGAGTAAAAATGTTGGAATTTATGGTGTTTCTTCCACTCGGCATGTTTTGAGAAGCGAAGGATACGGCCTGCCTCCATATCCTCATCATGTTCATGGATATTGGTATAGGTATGGTGCAGTACATTATGTTGCACTTGCCAATTATATACATTCCCCGCTAAAATATAAATACTACTTCCCATTAATTTATTGACCCATTTTTTATTGGAGTATGCGCCATGGTTTCCATCATGCATAACGTTCATACCAACACCGGCCATACCGACGCCCATTAACATGGATAACAGTACATAAGCCCAAAAAGGAAGGTTCAAGGTCAATATTAAGAAATAAGGGGTCAAAAACAAGGCAAACATGATAATGGTCTTTAAATGAAGCTTCCAATTACCTGTTTTTTTGATTTTATTTTCAGCGAAATACTGATTGACGCGTTTATTTAGAGTCCTAAAAAATTGTGCTGAATCTTTTCTAGAAAAACGAATGGTCTCTTTAGTCATAAAAAAAATTTATACAAAGGTACTAATTTGAATTCCCGCATAAGTTATGGTTTACTTAAAACCGGTACACGGGTCTAAAAACATTATTTTTATCCAAAATAAGGCAATGTCAATGAATGTTGAAATAATTTTTAAATATTTTAGGACACTCAACGAAGACCAAAGGGCGCATTTTTCGGGGTTGGGGTCACTTTATCAGGATTGGAATCAAAAAATAAATGTTGTCTCTAGAAAAGATATCGATGAATTGTATCTGCGTCACGTTCTGCATTCCCTCGGGATTGCGAAAATTCAACAATTCAACGAAGGTGCCCATATTTTGGATGTTGGTACAGGGGGCGGTTTCCCTGGCATACCCTTAGCCATTCTTTTTCCGCAGACCAAGTTCACTTTGGTCGATGCCATCGGTAAAAAAATCAAGGTAGTACAAGAGGTAATCGACGGATTACAATTGGATAATATTTCGGCGCACCATACGCGTGTCGAAGATCTAGGGGGCCAGTTTGATTTTATCGTGAGCAGGGCCGTTGCCGCCATGCCAACATTCGTGCACTGGACAAGAGGAAAAATAAAGAAAGATTCTGCCCATGAGCGCAGAAACGGAATTCTATACCTAAAAGGCGGCGATTTGACAGATGAGCTGAAAGATTATAAAACGGCACAAATATTCGAGTTGAAAAATCATTTTGAAGAAGATTTTTTTGATACCAAGAAAGTAGTGTACCTACCCCAAAAATTTAAGAAGTAAAAAAGGCGCAAAAAGCGCCTTTTCCATACTTTAAAATGAATCACTTATTTGCTCCATGGTGGTACGACCCCATTAGAACGTGCGTAGGCAATAAGTTGTCCTTTATGCTCACCATTATGTTCCATCATGGCCAAAAGTCCACCCATTTTGTTCATTTTGGCAAAGCCAAAATCAACTTCCGTATCCAAGTCCTCATTTTCGACCTTCATAATCGTGCCTAGCACGAATTCATTTGATTTTTTAAGAGCGGCAATAATATTATCCTTGCCGGTGATTTTTCCGATAGCCATCATATCGACATCCTCTGGTGGGGGAAATCCCATTTTCATGGCAAGGTAGTAATTGGCCCCAGCAACATGCAAAAGTGCTTCGCCAACTGAATTCACCCCTTCTGATGGTCGCCAGTCGTATTGATCTTCAGAAAAGGCTTCGGCCAATTGTACGACCTGAGCCTGATTGCCCGTTAGAACACCTTTAATGGTAGTTTGGGCTAAATTGTCTTGTGCATGCGTCAAAACGACGGTCATGAGCATGCATAATGCAGTTAATTTCTTCATTGTGATCTTGATTAAGGTTGTTGTATATTAAAAGAGGTATAAATTTAATCAAAAACTACTTAAGTATGAGGGGTCTAGAAATTTGGTTGGCAAACAAAGTTGTCGGGCTGCCAGACAATTTTCATATTTTCCAAATCCTCAAATTTTATGTTGTCATTACCCAAATACCCTATAATACTCCCGACACAGTCGTAAACGAGAATAACTTTATTTACAAGCGGATTACAGTCCCAGTATAGAAAAACAGGTTCATCTTGAATCTCAGCTTGGGCTATATAACAATACTTCATATCTTCCGTGGGGTTAAGTTCCCTTTGATTGATTTCAAAGCGCAGCCAATCAAGATCTTCGACAGCATTATCAAAACTACAGGTCACCGCTACTTTGGAAATTACGCGAACAAGTTCATATCTCAAAGAGGAACCGTCTGCCGGTGGGTTGTCTATAGTGGTTCTGTTCACTTCGAGATTATAGACAAAACCGGGTTCAAATTCAAATCCATCGATTTCTGAATAGAAGAAATTCCAGTCATCAGAACCTAACCTGTCACCCTCTTGCACAAGTAAGCATTCTTGCGTAAAAAGACCCTCACATATGCTGGTAAAATAATTGACCCTGTGGTTGGTGCCTAAAGGTATTTCTTCGATCAAGACAGTGTTGTCGTCATTTTCTGAACAAGAGGTAAAAGCAACCAAAAGTGTTGCAAAAAGTAGGATTCGTTTTTTCATGATGAGTATTTTTATTTAAGATGGGTATTTAAAAAAGGGTTGCGGCCTGTAATGTTATGATTTTGGTTGCACCATTAGGATCTTGGCGTCTACCAAAAGCTATCTCAATAAAAAAACCGCTCAAATTACTTTGGCGGTTTATATTTTCGATTCAAAATGTGTCTAGCCTAAAAAAGGATAACGGTAATCTTCAGGGGTAACAAAGGTTTCTTTGATCAAACGCGGGGATACCCAACGTAATAAGTTTTGTGCGGAACCCGCTTTGTCGTTGGTGCCCGATGCCCTTGCACCACCAAAAGGTTGTTGCCCTACGACAGCACCGGTAGGTTTGTCGTTAATGTAAAAGTTGCCGGCACAGTTTTGAAGTGCTTTGGTAGCCTCATCAATGGCGTATCTATCTTGGGCAAGGACCGCACCCGTTAATGCATATTCAGAAGTACCATCTACGAGTTCTAAAGTTTTCGACCAAGCACTATCCTCATAAACGTAAACGGTTACTACAGGTCCGAAAAGTTCAGTTTCCATCGTGGTATAGCTTGGGTCTTTGGTCACGATTACCGTGGGTTCAATAAAATACCCTTTTGATTTGTCATAACCACCCCCAGCAAAAATTTCCGCATTATTGTCCGCCTTTGCCTGGTCAATGTAGTTTACCAGTTTGTCAAAAGAGCTTTCGTGGATTACAGCAGTGATAAAGTTGCCCATATCTTCAGGTGACCCCGGTTTATTAAAACTTTCGATATCCGTTTTCACCAGACCTAAGATTTCATCAGCAGTGGATTTTGGTAGATATACCCTAGACGCGGCACTACATTTTTGTCCTTGAAACTCAAAAGCACCCCTTACAATAGCTGTGGCCACCTGTGCAGGTTTCGCCGTTGGATGTGCAATAATAAAATCCTTGCCCCCTGTTTCCCCTACGATTCTCGGATAGGTCTTGTATTTGTGGATGTTTGTTCCGATTTGTTTCCACAATTCCTTAAATACATGTGTGGATCCCGTAAAGTGGATTCCTGAAAAATCAGGACTTGCCAAAACGGTCTCGGTAATCATAATGGGGTCACCCATGACCATATTGATGACGCCATCGGGCAGCCCTGCTTCTTTAAAAACATCCATAATGACTTTTGCGGAATAGACTTGACTATCGCTAGGCTTCCAGACGACAACATTGCCCATCATAGCGGCACTTGCGGGTAAGTTACCTGCAATGGCCGTAAAGTTAAAAGGGGTTATGGCATAAACAAAACCTTCTAGCGGACGATACTCCACACGATTCCAAATTCCCTCGGCAGAATCAGGCTGTTCTTCGTAAATGTTCGACATATATTCTACATTGAAGCGTAGAAAATCAATAAACTCACAAGCCGCGTCAATTTCAGCTTGGTGTATGGTCTTAGATTGTGCCATCATCGTGGCAGCGTTTATTTTGGCGCGGTAAGGCCCGGCAACAAGCTCTGCTGCTTTTAAAAAGATAGCTGCGCGTTGTTCCCAAGTCAGGTTTGCCCAAGCATCCCTTGAGCTCAAACAGCTTGAAATGGCTTTTTCGATATGGCCCTTTTCGGCAGTGTGGTACTGACCCACCACATGTTGGTGTTCATGCGGAGGGGACATTGGTCTTGTGTTTCCGGTTTTAATTTCTTCGGAACCTATGTATAAAGGCACTTCTACTTGACCGTTATAATAGGCTTTATATTGCTTGAGTACGGCCTCACGTTCTGGAGTACCAGGAGCGTAACTTTTGATAGGTTCATTGAACGCTGTTGGAACTTGAAAAAAACCTTTGCCCATGTCGGAATATTTTATGTGTTAAATTCCGGCAAAGGTAGTGAAAGCAAAATCGAGAATAAAATGAAAATGCTTAGTTCATAGCAAACGGAGCGGCAAATTTGAAGGTAGGCACCTCGACTTCGAATTCTTCGGTAGAAGCCAAATCCACCATTCGATAATGACCCCGCATTGCGCCGATCGGCGATGCCAATAAACATCCAGAACTGTAGGTATGTGATTTGCCCGACCGTATAACGGGTTTTTTACCTATGACACCCTCACCATCAATGGTTTCCATTTCTTTTAGGGAATCAAAAATATCCCAATGCCGTGCAGTCAACTGAACGGTTTCCTTGCTTTGATTTTCAATGGTAATCGTATAGCCGAATGCATAGTGCATTTTATAGTTTTTAAAGAAGGTGCCCTCAAAACTGGTCTGTACCGATACCTTGATTCCTTTAGTGACTTGAGTTATCATATTCAATAGGTAAAAACGCTTCCTGTAAACAGTAAGATTATCGTTATAATCGCTAAAAAAGCAAAAACTGAGTTCAAGAACAAATATTTAACAATCGTTTTAAAAAGACCTTGGCCGTAAAACTTTCGCATTGCCTGAAACAGGTATATCGAAAATATGGTTCCAAAAATCCCCGTGGTCTCCCAGCCGAACAATGTGTCAATCATCAGGCTAAGGATGAGCAAGATAAATAATAACGATTGGGTATGGAAACTAAAGATCAAATGATCGGTATAGGTGTATTTTTTACGGATGTATACCACATAAAGAAAAATGGTGAAGATGGGTAGAAAGAAGAAAATCACAAAGGGTAGCTTTGCCAAGGTGTCATTCAACCATGTGCCTGGTTGTGCCAATGCCTTTAACGAGCTTTTTGATCCATTAAAAGCCATTTTGGTGCCCCAGTTATCATCAACTGCGTATTTTTCCCGGGCTTCTTCAAAAGTGGCAATGGAGTCCCGCTGTAGCATTTTCCAGAAGAATTCCATTTTGGCAAAAAAGGTATCCTCCCCAGATTGCTTGAGTTGGGTGATGTATGCTTTCGGATTTGCCAATAGTAGTGAATCGGCCTTTTGTTTCTTTCGAATACCTTCTTTCATAAAATACTCCAAAGAGTCCAGCCCTTTCATACCTTTCCGTATTTCGGGGTCAATGTTCTGAAGGGAATCGAGTCCACGAAAAGCGACGTTCAAGGGATCTGTGCGTTGAATACTATCGGTATTTCCTGAAATCGAATCATTGGTATCGATCGTAAATGAGAAAGGCCCGGTCTGTCTCATCCTTTCATTGAGTTTGAGATTATCAAGATTTGATGAAACACTATTATTATAAGTGGCCATAAGAAAGTAAAGAAAGGCTAAACTGAGCAGAAACCGAAACGGGTTGGTGTAAGAGACGCGCTTACCATTGATATAGTCTTTGGTAATGGTGCCGGGTTTTACCAACATGGTATAGAGCGTTTTCAAGAGTTTTGAGTCATAGTTGACCAAACTCGAGAAAAACTCGTCAAAAAAGTCTTTGAGCACCAGTTTTTTGGTGCTGTTGGCTTGAGAGCAGTTGGGGCAATACTTGTCACTCACATCTAAAACATGACCGCAATTCAGGCATTCGGTCCCTCGAAATTTGAGTTCGTAGCGTCCTTTTGATATTATGGATTTCGATTCCTTTTCCTTCTCGGCCAAGTTATCCATGGGCAATACCTGTGGTTAATTACTGATTGTTTCTGAATTTACTGATCCAATCCCGATAATACCGTCAAAGAACTCGCCAAAGTCACGGTAATAAATCAAAATTAAATAATTGTTTTCCGTGAAATGAAAGTCCCCACTGATGGCATTGCGCTCTAAAGTGCCATCTTCGCGCTCTACCACGTATTTGTAATTGTAAAAACCTTGCTTGATGGGGTAGGTAAGCTCGAGATTTCCGGTGTCTGGATTATACGTCATCAGGTTTTCCTCACTCAAATCATAGTTGTTGAACTTGCCATAGACATAGACTTGGTCCAAGCCTAATTTGGGGTCATAAGGCAAGAAAAAATGAACCTTGGTATATTCTGCCTCCCTCGATATGTCTTCACCTTGCAACGTTCGTACTACAAAATCCCCGTTGATATCAGGAAAAAATGTGTAGGGTTTTTCATTTCTAAATTCATTGGGAAACAAATAATGATGATACACTTCTTTAAAATCAATACTTGATATTGCGAAAGTCGGGGTCCTTAAATCTTTGGTGTCAAAATTCAGAAATTCATTACCTCCATAAAAACTGGTTTCCTTATCATATCTGTAGACCAACTCATTACCCACGGTGAATTGTGGTTTTACATTATACAGGGCGGTTGGCCAATAGTGATTTTGAATTACCGCCACTTTCACCTCTTTTTTAGGATTTACCACAGGAAAACCAGCAGTATTGACGGTAAATTGAACTACCTGTTTTTCATTTAAAAACTCAAAATCCCTTGAACGTCTTACCACGCCTCCGACGGTTACCAAATCTTTATAAACTACAAAGCGCCTTGTGAATTGCAGCTCTTGATAGGTATTGTAGATCTCAAGTACGTAATTTCCGGTGACTTTGAGTTGCACCTCGTTATTCGGTATCGTCAAACGATAATTGGAATAGGGTTGTAGGGTGTTGTAGCTATTTTCATAATCTATGATCCGTTGATTGTCCATGCCGACAATATATTGTGATTTTAATAATTGCGAGGGTGTCCAATCGTAATCACAATGTATGATCTTGTAGTAATAATCCTGCTCACTGGCAGTTAGGTCATCAAATTCCAAATACATGGTCTCGCCCAGCTTGATAACCGGAAATTGATCTTCGGTAGGACCTTTGAAAATGATGGTCTTGATATTTGGTGGGGGATTGATTTCTTCCTGAACTTGCCCAAAAACACAGAATGATGTTAACAAGTATGGAAAATGTTTAAGTAAAAAACGCATTTACGACCAAGTTTTGGGGTAAAGGTAAACAAAAAGTATGCCTAACAAACGAAGCTCGTTATAATCCCAAATTTCTAGATAATTATTATACTTTTTAGCGTTTTAGTAGTAAATTTGCATCCAATTTTGTTAACAAAAGGTCTACACTAATATGTCCAAAGACATCCGAATTAAGAAAGGGTTGAACATCAATCTTGTCGGGGCTGCTGAACAGAATACCTCCAAAGCCGTTTTGAGTAATGTATACGCATTGAATCTTGATGATTTTCATGGAATAACCCCTAAGTTATTGTTGAAAGAAGGTAGTGAGGTTAAAGCGGGAGAACCCATTTTTTACAACAAGAACATCGAGGAAATGCAATTTGTCTCTCCGGTTAGTGGAGAGATAGTTGAGGTTATAAGAGGCGCGAGAAGACGTATTCTGACCATTAAGATTTTAGCGGACAAAGAACAAGGTTTCCATGTTTCAAAAACATTGGATTTGGATAGCGTCGACGCCGAAACGGTTCGAAAGACCCTTTTGCAATCGGGTTGTTGGCCTTTTATAAAGCAACGGCCATACGATATTATCGCAAATCCCGATGCCACGCCCAAAGCCATATTCGTCTCTGCACATGCTACAGCGCCTTTGGCTGCTAATGTGGACTATGCATTAAAGGGAAAAGAGGCGGAGTTACAAGCTGCTATAACGGCATTGGGTAAATTGACCCCAGGTAAGATCCATGTGTCGGTAGGGGATACTTCGAGTTCTATTTTTACCGCCATCAATGGAGTGACCTTGCATAAAGTTTCAGGTCCGCATCCTTCTGGTTTGGTCGGCACGCAGATCAATAAAATCGATCCTATAAATAAAGGGGAAATGGTTTGGACCATCTCACCCCAAGACCTTGTCATAATGGGTGAATTTTTATTGACCGGTAAATTTAATGCGGAACGGGTCGTTGCGTTGGCAGGTTCGGCGGTGAAATCCCCAAAATATTACACTACCAAAATCGGTGCGGAGATCTCTACCTTCTTGTACGCCAGTGGGGTCAATGATGAAAAATTTAGATTGATCAACGGTGATGTGCTGACCGGACATAAGACCGCGCCAGATGGTCACTTAGGATTCTACAATAACACGGTTACGGCGATTCCTGAAGGGGATGATTACGAGTTTTTCGGATGGAACAAACCGGTCTTCAATAAAATCTCGTCTACTAGGGCACTTACGTTTTCTTGGTTGAACAAAAACAAGAAATATGATCTAGACACCAACACCAACGGTGAACATCGTGCATTTGTGGTTACCGGTAAGTACGAAGAGGTCTTTCCCTTGGATATCTATCCATTACAGCTTTTAAAGGCATGTATGGTCAAAGACTTGGATGAGATGGAACAACTCGGTCTATATGAGGTTGCTCCTGAAGATTTCTCATTGACTGAATTCATTTGTATTTCGAAACAACCCCACCAACAAATAATCAGGGAAGGACTCGACTTAATGTATCAAGAAATCGGATAAAAATGGGCATGAAAGAAAAATTACATCAGTTAAAGCTAAAGTATCAGGGTAAAAAAATGGCACCTGCATTCAATGCATTGCATACATTTTTATATACCCCAAACGAAACTACCCACTCAGGTGGGCATGTTCGTGCAGTAGACGATTTAAAGCGTACCATGAATACCGTTATTTTGGCATTGGTACCGTGTTTGTTGTTCGGTATTTTTAATGCAGGCTACCAACACTATTCAGCCATAAATGGTTTTCCTTCCGATTTTTCGGTGATGGAGCATTTTATTACTTGGGATAATTTTTGGTTAGGCGCGATTACCGTATTGCCATTGGTAATAGTTTCTTACGGGGTAGGCTTGCTCATAGAATTTATCTTTGCGGTCATCAAAGGGCATGAAGTGGAAGAAGGTTACCTGGTTACGGGTATGTTGGTACCCTTGATAATACCTGTTGATACCCCACTTTGGATGTTGGCCGTAGCAGTAGCTTTTGGGGTAATCATCGGTAAAGAGGTTTTTGGCGGTACGGGTATGAATATCTTGAACCCTGCACTGACCATTCGCGCATTTTTATTCTTTGCATACCCAACTTGGATGAGTGGTGATAAGGTCTGGGTCCATGGCGCAAAAGAAGGGATGACCCAAGCTGGTTCGACCGATGCCATCTCTGGTGAAACGATTTTGGGTTATTTGGCCCAAGGTAATGCGAGCGAATTTTCATATTCGCTTTCCGACATGTTCTTTGGCTTCATTCCTGGTTCCGTAGGGGAGACATCAACTTTTTTGATTCTGCTTGGTGGGTTGTTTTTGATTTTTTCCAAAATAGCCAGTTGGAGGATTATGGTCAGTGCGGTCTTAGGTTCTTTGGCCATGGGGCTGATTTTTAATGGCGTTGTGGATGCAGGTTGGATTCCTGATTACAGCAAGTTTTACGGATTAATGCAATTCGATTTTTGGAAACACCTTATCGTTGGAGGCTTGGCATTCGGAATCGTATATATGGCAACAGACCCGGTAACGGGTTCGCAGACCAATAAGGGAAAATGGGTATATGGGTTTTTAATAGGCTTCATATCAGTCATGATACGGGTTTTCAATCCGGGGTATCCAGAAGGTGTTTTCTTGGCGATACTTTTAATGAACGTATTCGCGCCGACCATTGACCATTATGTGGTTCAGGGTAACGTACGAAAAAGAATGAAGCGATTGAAAAATGCAACCATCTTTCCAAAGCCCTCAGATGGCAAAGCGGAAGAACTTAAAGCAGAAACTGTTTAAATATGGCTATCAATACGGATAAAAACGGGTACACGGTCGTTTTTGCGATTATCATGGTTATCGTAGTGGGTTCATTGCTGGCTTTTTTGGCCTCAGGACTTAGTGAAC
The DNA here is from genome assembly GCF_036985505.1 of Croceitalea sp. MTPC5. Classification (NCBI taxonomy): domain Bacteria; kingdom Pseudomonadati; phylum Bacteroidota; class Flavobacteriia; order Flavobacteriales; family Flavobacteriaceae; genus Croceitalea; species Croceitalea sp. MTPC5. The sequence continues at coordinate 127,798 of NZ_BTGQ01000002.1, read as the reverse complement.
GCATCAAAGAGAACGAACGATTTGAGAAACAACAGAATATTCTTTACGCCATGGGGGTAAATGAAAATACCCCAGATAGTGGTGTAAATTTCATTCCCACGGATGTCGTCGAAGAAAAGTTCAATGAAAACATAACGGAACAATATGTACTGATCGATGGTGAAATCAAAAAAGATGATGATGCCTTTTCTTTAGACGTCAAGAAGCAAATTGACGCTTTCAAAAAAGGTGAAGAGGCCAAACTTCCCATATTTGTTGGTGAAAAAGATGGCGAGAAGATTTATGTGCTTCCAATGTACGGTAAAGGTCTTTGGGATGCCATTTGGGGTTATATCTCCGTAGACAAGAACATGGTCGTTCAAGGAGTGTATTTTGATCACAAGGGTGAAACAGCTGGTTTAGGGGCGAATATCAAATTGCGGTTCTTTATGGATGATTTTATTGGGGAGTCCCTTCTGGATGATGGTAGTTACTCTGGTATAACGGTTTCAAAGACCAATAACGACCCCTTGAACAACGACAAAGAAGATAATGAAGTGGATGCCATAGCGGGATCTACGATTACAGGAAATGGGGTTACCGCTATGATAAAGGAGACCTTAAAAGCCTACAAACCTTATTTAGAAACAATCAGAACAAATTAAGATGGCACTACTATCAAAGAAAGATGCAAATCTAATTCTAGACCCACTAGCGGATAATAATCCTATTACCATACAGGTATTGGGTATTTGTTCTGCCTTGGCGATTACCGCCGAATTAAAAGCCTCATTGGTGATGTCCATCTCAGTGATTTTTGTGATGGGCGTTGGTAACGTGGTCATCTCCCTAATGCGAAACCTTATTCCCTCAAAAATCAGGATCATTGCGCAATTAATCGTTGTGGCCACACTGGTAATTGTGGTAGATCAAGTTTTAAAGGCTTTCGCTTACGAACTTAGTAAAACACTGTCGGTATTCGTTGGTCTTATCATAACCAACTGTATCATCATGGGTAGGTTTGAAGCCTTTGCCTTGGGTAATGGTGTATGGCGCTCGTTTTTAGATGGAGTCGGTAATGCCTTGGGATACGGCTTAATTTTGGTTATGGTAGGATTCTTTAGGGAACTTCTAGGCGCGGGAACCTTGTTTGGAATTCCGGTTTTGGGTGATCCAATTGCGAAGACCGGCCTATATGCCATTGGTTATGAGAACAATGGATTTATGATTATACCTCCTGCGGCACTTATTGTGGTGGGGGTCATCATTTGGGTACAGCGTTCTAGAAATAGGGCATTAATTGAAGAAGCATAAATAGAAGAAGATTATGTTAGAGCATATAGAATTATTTTTCAAGTCCATTTTTATAGATAACATGGTATTTGCTGTGTTTTTAGGAATGTGTTCTTATTTAGCGGTTTCTAAAAAAGTAGCCACTGCGGTAGGGCTCGGGGCGGCCGTTATATTTGTTTTAGCGGTAACCGTGCCCCTAAACTGGTTATTGGATCAATATTTGCTTCGTGATGGGGCATTGGCATGGTTGGGTCCCGAATATGCGGATTATAACCTGAGTTTTCTTTCCTTCATTATGTTTATTGCTACTATCGCGACGATGGTGCAGTTGGTAGAAATCGTGGTCGAGAAGTTCTCACCATCCCTATACAACTCCTTAGGTATCTTTTTGCCGTTGATAGCAGTAAACTGTGCTATTTTAGGTGGGTCCCTATTCATGCAGGCAAGGGACATCCCTTCATTGGGGCTTGCCTTAAACTACGGCATTAGTTCTGGTATTGGATGGTTTTTGGCGATTTTGGCGATTGCCGCCATTCGCGAGAAAATTAGATATTCCAATGTTCCGCCGCCACTGCGTGGTTTAGGAATTACCTTTATAATCACAGGCTTAATGGGTATTGGTTTTCAAAGCTTTGGTGGTATGTTGACAGGTGATAATGATCCACCTGAAACTACGGAGCAGACCACCGCTGAAAAAATTGAGGAAGAGAAAATAATTAAAGAAGAGATTGATGACAAAAAAGCGGTCTCTTATAACGATGTAATAAACGAATAAAATGATATTAGCTACAAGTACCGGTGGTACCATTCTGATAACCGTAGTTGCATTTTTGATATTGTTATTGCTTTTGGTAGCACTTTTATTGTTCACCAAAGAAAAGCTTTCACCTTCTGGTCCGGTAACGTTGACCATTAATGGTGAAAAGAAAATTGAAGTGGCCTCAGGGGGTACCTTACTGTCGACCTTGGGCAATCAAAAAGTATTCTTACCATCGGCTTGTGGTGGTGGCGGTACCTGCATTCAGTGCGAATGTCACGTGTTGTCAGGCGGTGGGGAGGCTTTGCCTACGGAAACACCCCATTTTTCAAGAAAAGAATTGCAACATGGCGCTAGGTTGGCTTGTCAGGTTAAGGTAAAGCAAGATATGGATATCACGATACCCGAAGAAGTATTCGGTATCAAAAAATGGCCGGCCAAAGTAGTCCGTAACTATAATGTAGCTTCCTTTATCAAAGAATTTGTTGTTGAAATTCCAGAGGATATGGGCTATAAAGCTGGTGGTTACATTCAGATTGAGGTTCCAAAATGTGAGGTGAAGTTTGCTGATATGGATATTACCGCACATCCTGAAGAGCACGATACCCCAGATAAATTTCAAGCTGAATGGGATAAGTTCAATCTTTGGCCCCTTGTGATGAAAAATCCTGAAATGGTAGAAAGGGCCTATTCAATGGCCTCTTTCCCGGCTGAAGGAAGGGAGATTATGTTGAATGTGCGTATTGCCACGCCGCCATGGGATCGTTCTAAGAATGGATGGATGGATGTCAACCCTGGTGTAGCTTCATCGTATATCTTTGGCTTAAAACCTGGGGATGATGTCGTTATCTCCGGACCTTACGGTGAGTTCTTCATCAACGAATCGGACTCTGAGATGTTATACGTTGGTGGTGGTGCTGGTATGGCTCCGATGCGTTCACATTTGTACCATCTCTTTAAAACCTTGAAGACCGACCGAAAAGTTACCTATTGGTATGGTGGTCGTTCGAAACGTGAGTTGTTTTATTTGGATCATTTTTACAAATTGGAAAAGGAGTTTCCGAATTTTAAATTTTACTTGGCCCTTTCAGAGCCTCTAGAGGAGGATAATTGGAAGGTAAAAGAGGATATAGACGCTCCAGGTGACGGTTTTGTTGGTTTTATACATAATTGTGTGATTGATAATTATCTGAACCATCACGAATCCCCTGAAGATATTGAGCTTTATTTCTGTGGCCCCCCGCTAATGAACAAAGCTGTCCAAAAAATGGGTGAAGACTTCGGAATACCTGATGAACATATTAGATTTGACGATTTTGGAGGATAGGCCCGAAGACATATGGTTACTCATAATACTATAAAATACAAGCCGATACCTTTCCGTATCGGCTTTTTCAATTAAATGGAACAACGTAAACTTACAGCACAAGAATTGCATAACCTGGCCATGAATATTGTGGGGAAGGAGCTCGAAAAGAATGGCTACGAATTTTTGGCAGTGAATAGCGAGCTAAAGAAGAATCCACAATTCGTATGCACCAAGAATAAAGAAATGAGTTTTGTGGTTGTAAAAAGCATTGAATATCCTGGCGACCCAAAGGATATGGAATTTTTTAAGGCAGACCTGCATAAAATGCGTGACCATGCCTTAAAGTTTGAGGCGCGTACATTCTATGCTGCGGTCGGCTTGGTCAATTCCAAAGATTATAATTTACCGGTATATCTGAACGAAGCGTATGTGGTGGACTATGATGGGCTGGTCGAGATTAAATAATGTGGCATGAAGAAAATAGCAGTGTTTTTCGTTTTTATGGTATATAGCTGTAGCCCTCCAAAAAATTGGGTGAAAAACCGGAATATGGGCAATGCCTTCGGAACCACCTATTCCATAACATATCTTACGGCTAGTACGGTGGATTTTCAGAAAGAGATCGATTCCGTTATCAACGTGGTTAACCAATCGATGTCGACCTACATGTCCGATTCTGATATCTCAAGGATAAATGAGGGAAATTCAACGGTGATTGTGGATGATATGTTTAAAGAGGTTTTTGCGATTTCTTCCGAAGTGTATACCACTTCTAAAGGCTATTTTGATCCTACCATCGGAATTCTGGCGGATGCATGGGGTTTTGGTCCGGGAGAACAAATAAAACTTGACAGTGTCAAAGTGGATAGCCTACTTAATTATGTGGGATGGGACAAAGTTACGTTACGGGAGGACGGAACTATAAAAAAGCAAGACCCTGAGATTAGATTTGACTTTAACGCCGTCGCAAAAGGATATGCCATAGACAGGTTGGGGGCGATGTTAGCTACAAAAGGAGTTTCCAATTACTTGGTAGAAGTAGGGGGTGAGGTATTGGCAAAAGGCACCAATACTTTAAAACAAAAGCCGTGGGCAGTAGGCATTGATAGCCCTAATAATTTACTGAAGCGTGGTACTGCAGCAATTATCAATCTAAAAGATAAAGCGTTGGCTTCTTCTGGTAACTATCGAAAATTTCGGTTCGATGAAGAAACTGGCGAAAAGTATGTGCACACGATAAACCCGTTAACCGGTTTCACAAAAAATTCAAAAGTCCTTGCAGCGAGTGTTATTGCCGATGATTGTGCCACCGCTGATGCCTATGCCACTGCTTTTATGGCTATGGATTTAGAAGATTCCATTAGCTTATTGCAAAAAAGCCCCCACTTACAAGCTTATATCATCTATTTGGATGAAGATGATACGTTACAAACCTATTTGACCGATGGTTTTCAAAAACTTCTGGTAAAGTAGTTCATTTACGCACCAAAGGAATGATTTCCCCTTTTGCCAGTCGGTAACGGTCCACTTCCTCAGTGGTCAGTTTTGAGGTATAATCGACTTGTTCTACTTTGAATCCGGCATTTTTCAACTTGTCAAAATAATCTTTGCCGTAAATGCGAACATGGTCATATTGTCCAAAAATTCGTGCGCGTTCTTTTCTATCAGTGATGCTATCATCTTCAAAGGTAGTCTCGCGGCTTATGTCTTGCGGAATTTGAAAAATGCCCCAACCCCCTGGTTTGAGTACCCGGTAGAGTTCTTTCATCGCTTTGGCGTCATCGGGTATGTGCTCTAATACATGGTTACATAGAATAACATCGTAAGCGTTACTGTCAAAAGGAAGGTTGCAAATATCCGCTTTGACATCGGCTAGGGGGGAATTTAGATCCGTGGTCTGGTATGTTATGTTATCGAGCTTTCGAAAACGCTTGTAGAATGCCTGTTCAGGCGCAAAATGAAGCACTTTAAGTTCGTCTTTAAAAAAATTGGTCTCGTTTTTTAAGTATAGCCAAAGTAGTCGATGCCTTTCCAGTGATAAGGTAGATGGTGATAGTACCCCTTCCCTAGGGTTTTCATATCCGTAAGGCAAAAACTTACGAAAACCTTTGTTGTCGATGGGATCGACATACTTCTTGCCCTTTAGATAAAGGGCCAACAGTGGCCTTACCCAATAGCTTATTTTAATAAGCCAAGGCCGCGGAACAAGGTTCAGAAAGTATTTAAAGACTCTGGACACGTTTGAATGATTTAGTGTCTAAATTCTTCTTCCTCATTGGAAGTAACCCCCAAGGCATCATAGATATACTTAAAAGTGGATAGTAATTGTGGTTTTCCATCCACTAAGGCAACATCATGCTCAAAATGTGCGCTAGGTTTGCCATCAGCCGTCAAGATGGTCCATCCATCCCTAAGCTGCTTGATTCTTTTGGTGCCCATATTGATCATGGGTTCAATGGCGACGACCATTCCGTTTGCGAATTTTTTACCACGCCCCCTTTTTCCATAATTGGGCATTTGAGGGTCTTCATGGAGTTTTGTGCCCAGCCCATGGCCTACTAGTTCACGAACTACACCATAACCATGGCTTTCACAATAGTTTTGAATGGCAAAACCTACATCACCAACGCGATTGCCTAGTTTGAATTCCCGTATTCCAATATATAGCGATTCTTTGGTGACCCGCAATAGTTTTTTGGTTTCTTCAGCTACTTCCCCAACTTCAAAAGTATAGGCGTGATCACCATAATACCCATTTTTGAGCGCACCACAATCAACGGAAACCACATCCCCTTCTTTCAATTCTTCGTTATTGGGTATGCCATGTACTACTTGGGCATTCGGACTCCAGTTTAGGGTGTTGGGAAAATCGTACATGCCCAAAAAACCTGGTTTGGCCCCTTGTTCACGTATGAATGCTTCGGCCATTTTATCCAACTTTAACGGATTGGCTCCCGGTTTGATTTCAGAAGCCAGCATACCCAACGTTTTCGATACGACCAATGCGCTTTCACGCATTAATTCAATTTCTTCAGCTGTTTTGATTTTGACCATAGCCGCAAAGATACGTGGAATTGAAAAATCTCAGGTAATACTTGGCATTTCGATTTACAGGCCTACAATCGTTTTAAGCCCTTTAGCTGACTGCTGTCCGTAACCTCAAGAATACTAATGGCATAACCGCCGCCTGGGGCACAATACTGCGATAACTTTGAAGAGCTGCTTACACGATACTTTTTGATATCGTATGCTTTTGGATTCTTTTTGTAATGCGCATCCTTAGCGTCGCTATAGATGGTGGCAATATATTTTTTGTCATCATCCAAAAAGTCGAAAGCTATTTTAGAGGTTCTTGGTTCCTCATCGTTGGTACGACCTATGAACCAATTATTGCTTCCTTTCTCTTTTCGTGCGTAAGTGACAAAATCACCGGGTTCCGCTTCCAATACCAATGATGCTTCCCAATCCAATGCGACATCTTTGATAAACTGAAAGGCATCAAGATGTTTGTTATAGGTTTCTGGTAGGTCTGCCGCCATTTGAAGGGGGCTGTATAGGGTTACGTATAAAGCCAATTGCCGCGCAATGGTAGTATTTACCCAAGAGTTGTTCTGCGGATTGTATTTGCTGACGTCAGGCTCAAAGATACCTGGGGTATAATCCATGGGGCCACCAATCAACCGTGTAAACGGAAGTATGGTCGTATGATCCGGATTACTGCCCCCAAAGGCCTCATATTCCGTACCGCGGGCAGACTCATTACCGATTAAGTTGGGATAGGTCCTGCTCAGTCCTGTTGGGCGAACCGCCTCATGTGCGTTGACCATGATTTTGTAATCAGCGGCTTTCTTGAGTGCATATAAGTAATGGTTGACCGCCCATTGCCCATAATGATATTCCCCCCTAGGGATAATATCGCCTACGTAACCGCTTTTGACCGAATTATAGTTATTGTTAACCATGAATTGATACGCTTTGTCCATATGGCGCTCATAATTTCGTATGGAACCAGAGGTTTCATGGTGCATCATGAGCTTAACGTTTTTTGATTTTGCGTAATCTCGCAATTCAACTACATCAAAATCTGGATAAGGTGTTATAAAATCAAATACATAGTCTTTTGACTTTCCGAACCAATCTTCCCACCCCTCGTTCCATCCTTCGACCAAAACTTGGTCGAAACCGTGTTCGGCCGCAAAGTCAATGTATTCTTTTACATGTTGGTTGTTGGCAGCATGTTTTCCGTTTGGTTTCGTATCTGAAAAATTGGTTTTTCCCAGCTTTACACTTGGTATATCGGTATAGGCCCAAGAACTTTTACCGGTAATCATTTCCCACCATACCCCAATATATTTTACCGGCTTGATCCATGAAACATCTTGATAATCGGTTGGTTCGTTTAGATTTAAGGTGATATTCGATAATAAGATGTCGCCGGCATTTTTACTGGCAATAACCGTACGCCATGGGGTGTTTCTTGGGGCTTGCATATAGCCTTTATTTCCTACGGCATCAGGGGTCAAATGTGATGTTAAGGTGAAGTTTGTCTCATTGACGTCTAAATGCATACAAGAATATGCAATTAATGCAGCCTCATGGATATTGATAAAAGTACCGCTATCGGTCTTCATCATTAAGGCAGTTTGTACCCCCGTTTTGGAAAAGGGTGTCTGAGAGGCATTTGGTGTCACTGCCTTTTGCATTAGACTGGATACCTCAGAGAGCTTAGAAGTGGTATAATCGTACTCTTGCGTATCGTAGTCCCCGGGAATCCAAAAGGTTTTATGGTCACCGGTCATTGCAAATTCGGTTTGCTCTTCTTTGATTACAAAATGAGTAAGATTAGGTTGCTCAGGAAACTCATATCGAAAACCCAAGCCGTCATCGAACAAGCGAAAACGGATGTTCAGTAGGCGTTTTGTAGTCGGTTGTTCTAATTGGACAAGAAGCTCGTTATATGTGTTCTTTATGGTTTTTGTTTCACCCCAAACAGGTTCCCATGTTTCATCAAAAGAACGGGTACCTTCTTCCTTTAAGATAAAGCCTGACCGCAACGATTGCATGTCTTTCAGCTCAAAACCCAACTTACTTTTGGCAACGATGGTTTCTTCATTCAGATTCAATTGATAGGTCGGGGAACCATTGTCAAGTTGAAATTGAAGTTCAAAACTTCCGTTCGGGGATTGCAGTTGTTGGGCTATTGCCAACACAGGAGCCAAAATAAGTAGAAGCACCGGAATTCTTTTCATAAGGCTGGTTTTATACAAGCGATTCTTGGGTCATGGCTTTTGGCTGTTCAACACCCATCAGTTTCAAGATGGTAGGTGCAATATCACCCAAAACCCCATCCTTTATAACTTTAATATCGTTGTCAATCAAGATAAGCGGTACGGGATTGGTGGTGTGCGCAGTATTCGGACTCCCATCTGGGTTGATCATCGTATCACAATTGCCATGGTCTGCTATTAGTATTGTAGTATATCCATTTTCCAAACCTGTTGTAATAACAGCCTCTGCGCATTCATCTACAACCTCACAAGCTCGAATGGCCGCTGGCATACTTCCCGTATGACCAACCATATCAGGATTTGCAAAGTTCAAACAAACAAAATCAACTTCCCCTTTTTGCAATTCGGGTACGATGGCATCCCTGATATCATAAGCACTCATTTCAGGTTGCAAGTCATAAGTGGCCACTTTGGGTGATGGGCATAAAATTCGTTCCTCTCCTTCAAAAGGTTCTTCACGACCACCATTAAAAAAAAAGGTCACGTGTGGATACTTTTCGGTCTCCGCAATACGTATTTGTTTTTTCTGGGCTTTGGCCAAGGTGGCACCGAGGGTGTCTTGAATATTATCTTTGTCATAAATGACCTTGATGCCCTTGAAAGATTCGTCATAATTGGTCATGGTCACGTAATACAGATCACGTTTTTCCATAGCGAAGTCGACCAGATCTTGCTGGTGCAGTACTTGGGTAAGTTCACGGCCGCGATCTGTTCTGAAATTGAAGAAGATGACCACGTCACCATCTTTAATAAGACCATCTTCGTTTAATAGAATGGGTTCTATGAACTCATCAGTGGTTCCGTTATCGTAGCTAGCTTGAATAGCGGTCGAAACCGTATCATATCTATCGCCCTTACCTTCGGTTAAAAGGTCATAGGCTTTTTTGACACGTTCCCAGCGTTTGTCGCGATCCATGGCAAAATACCGACCTATTACCGATGCTAACTTGGTATTCTTATCGGCACAGAAATCTACCAAATCTTCTAAAAAGCCTTTTCCGCTTTTTGGGTCAACATCGCGACCATCGGTAAAAGCGTGTACAAATGACTTTTGAACGCCACTTGCATGCCCCGCTTTTATAAGCGCTTTCAAATGATTGATATGACTGTGTACCCCACCATCACTCACCAACCCCAGAAAGTGCACCGATTTGTTTTCTTTAATGGCATGCGCAAACGCCGCCTTTAAAACTTCTTCGTCTTTCAAGGTGTTTTCTTGCACCGCCTTATTGATTTTTGCAAAATCTTGATAAACGATACGCCCTGCACCCAGGTTCATATGGCCCACTTCACTGTTGCCCATTTGGCCTTCAGGGAGCCCAACATTCATTCCGTCGGTTCTTAAATCGGCATTTGCATATTTTGAATAAAGGGAATCGACAAAAGGGGTCTTTGCCCGTTCAATAGCTGAAACCTTGGGGTCTGGCGATTTGCCCCAACCGTCTAAAATCATCAATAGTACTTTCTTGTTCATTGCCTAAAGTTATACCTATCAAAAATAGGGGGTTTTGTGTTTTGCCCCTAGCATAAAAATGCTTTTTAATCAATGAATTTGTTAAAAAATTTAAGTTAAAACATTAGGGCGTGTTAAAGTTTACATATTTAACTGTTAAGTCTGTAACAATGAACTATTTAGAAAGTCTATATTAATATCAATTATATCTATAATTCAAAAATTATTCATCATGAGAAAAACAATCCTAATTGTAGGCATGGGCTTTATGTTCTTGTTTACCGGCTTTATGGGCCACGCAACTGAAAACGAACCCGAACTTTATCGTAACCTAAAAGTGGTTTCCGCTTTTGAAATCAACTCTTTCTGTAAAGCTATTATGAAAGGGGATATTGATATCGTAAAAAAAATGATTGCCCTCGGTGAGGATGTCAACCAAAAATCCCTAGGGAAAACACCATCACATTATGCCGCTCGTTACAACAAACCGGAAATACTGAAACTCTTAATAGCCAATGGGGCTAATTTGAAAGCCAGGTGTGATAAGGGGTACACGGTAAAGAAACATGCCGAACTTTCTGGTGCCCAAGAAGCCCTTGAGGTCATCAATACTGCTATGAAAAGATAAGTTGAAGTTTATTCATCCATCAAAAAACCCATTGTGGCTACAATGGGTTTTTTAGTGCTCTTATAGTGTTCAGGTAAAAGAGTCTATCATTAAAATTCAAATCCGGTAAAGGCCCGATACATGAAGGCATAAATAGCCATCGTCAACATAAAGGCACAAAAAACGGAATATATTTTTAAAAAGGTGACCAGATATTTCGGTTCACAATCGTCAAATGCCCTAAAATAGATATTCTTAAAATTCAATAGCGTTCCCATGCTGTCTATATTTAGATAGCAATAAGCGATTACATAAGGGTAATAAATCTGGGAGCAATAAAGTTAGAAAAATTAGTCGGGATACCCTAATATATCGTTGAAAGGTACTTATTTATCGACCTTGATACTTTATTATTGCTTCCTTGATTTTTTGAATGCGATTTTCTGGATCGGGATGTGTGCTTTGAAATTCTGGGGCACGATTGGGGCCAGCTGCCGCCTTTAGTATTTTCATGACCTCGATCATTTGATAGGGATCGTAACCTGATTGGATCATAAGAAGTACGCCAAGCTCATCACTTTCGAGCTCATCGCCACGGCCATTGGTCAAAAGTGTATTTTGACCGATACCCTGCACAACACCCCCCATATCGGCACCAACCGTGGCACCCATGGTCAATGTCTGCCAGAAACTACTGTCAGCAATTCGTTCAGCGGAATGCCTACCGATCACATGGCCTATTTCATGGCCTAAAACCCCTGCTAATTGTGATTCATTAAGCTGTTTGAACAAGGCATAAGTGATGAAGCACTGTCCACCGGGCAATGCAAAGGCATTTATGGTTCGATCATCGGCCAATAAGTGAAAATCATATTGGTACGGTGTTTCCCTAGCGATACTATTGTTGACCAACTTTTTGCCCACTGCATCGATTAGGGCTTGCATACGTTCATCTGGGTAAAGGCCGCCATGCTGCTGCGCCATTTCAGGGGCGCTTTGAAGGCCGATGGCTATTTCTTGATCAGCCGACATGTTGATATTCTGAACACGACCCGTATACGGATTTTCCTCTTTGTTATTACATCGTTGAATAAAGGCAAATGCGACTATGGCCAAGCCAATAAAGATTCTGATTTTCCAGCTTCCCCTACTTCTCATGGTCTTGCGTTCTTAAGGTCGTTCAATATACAAAAAAGAGCACTATAGCAAATCTGGGTTAATGTCTAAAATATTGTTGTGGATGTAATTCTTTAAAAAACTCGTGGTAAAATGTTCTGCGCCCTCAAACGTTTCATTTTGAATCATTCGAAAAATGTTCTTTTTTCGAAATTGGGTCAGCATTGGTTTCGATAATGGTGCATAGCTGTAATGCCAAGGTTCGTACTTAAATCCTTTTCTGAAATAGTCATCGGTATAGACCAGATAGAATCCAAATTTTTCAGCATTTTTATCCAACCAATTTTTAAAGGGTTCAAATGGACCCCCCTCTTCAAATTTTTCAGGCACCAAAACGTCGCCATTGACCTTTGGATATCCGTCAATAATATCGATATCCGTTCCCCAATGGTGTCTACTGGTACCGGGTATGGTCGAGTATTCAATGATTTTGGCAATAGCATCTATGGGTAACATACCCTCTTCTTCGGTGTAGCTGATGTATTTTCGTTCCCAAATGGCTTCTTGTCTATAAAAGTCACGGTAACTTGAAATCATCTTAATGTCAAAACCAGCACTATAGGCTGCTTTTTTCATTAATACGAAGGCGTCATGGGCCTCTTTTCGAAGGTTTATTCCTTCTCCGTATAAATCAATGGTTGCCTTGCCTGTCAGTTCTACGATGGAGTATTCTGGGTCATTATGGATTGTGGTCAAGGGAAAAGTGGTCATTGCCAAACTACCGATACCCACCTTTTTGATAAAACTTCTTCTTTGCATTACTATTAATTGTACTATAACTGCATTATCACAACGCTTTATGAAGTGGTAATCGTATATAAAAGTACTAAGTAAATTGAAGAATCAACGGTCTAAGAAAAGAAAGCCCTGATAGTCCAGTCCTTCGTCAAAAAGTGTGACGGTATAAAAATAGATTCCCTCAGGTAATCCATCATCTCGGCTTAAAACAAGATTGTCGATGTTTGAAACACCCCCGAACTCATTCACATAGTTGGCCATTGCAAATACTTTCTGACCAAAACGATTATAAATGAACACCTGATTTGCACCGACATCCTCGATTTCATCAAAGACCAAAAAGTCGTTGGTACCATCACCATTGGGTGAAAGAAAATAATTGCCCAAGGTAGGGTTGTTTACGGCGAAGGTATCGGTGGGTAAAGGTGTGGTACCAAAGGTTATCGCTGCATAATCACTTGGTACAAATTTTTCGGAAACCAAAAACCCCTGGTTTAAATCACCACTAATAGCCGAATTGCCAATAGCAATCCATCGGTCGGAAGATTTTGACCAACCAACAAGAATGATTTCCTCGACGGAGGTGGCCAAATTATCAAGGGCGCTTCTGGGGTTCCAGCTTACCGTTACCACTGATGGCTGATTTGCTTGAATAATCCAAAATTCCTGGTCACTTACAAAACCGATATCCCTAACGATATTATCGGTATCAAAACGTTCTGGTATGGATGTCGGGTTTGACGGATTCTCAAATAGGTAGGCACATAAGGCAAAATCGTTTGTATTATCCGATTCCAGCAATAAGGGCCTTAACAGGGTCTCGTCCCCTACCGGAAAAGAAAAAAAACGCTTATCGGTAATCGCCGCAAACCCAGTTACTTTCGAGGTGTCGTTTTCGCCCGTAAAAAAGGCATTTTCCTCAAAATTCAAATACACGGTTTCGTTACTAAGAAGGCTCTCGACATTACCGCCTATAAAATTAAAATTGTTGGTGACATTCAATTGGTTTTCCAACAAAAGATTGTTGGGTAAGAAAATTTCGGCATCATAAATAGTTGGTGCTATGATGCCTTGTAGTGTTATGGGATTGTCACCATAAAAACCAATCAGACCATCAGTTGTAGTAAACTCACTGTCATTGATAAAATTGGTATGAAAACCAATCTGGGTATTACTATGTAGCTGTAGCCCTCCGCTATTGTAAAAGGCGGTTTGCCCCCATATCAATGGACTTACCAATAAAAGAATACTTATAAGTATGTTTTTCATCTTAATTGGATTGCTCATTTTTCAAAAGCATTGCTTTTATCAATGCCATATCTTTTTTTAGGGCTTCCAATTCGCTATTCAAAGCGGTATTTTTTGATTGTAAGGCTTTAATTTTCTTTTCTTGCTCAATGGTATGGAGAAACAACTCTTCTATTTTTTCGAGGTTTTGCAAGTTGGACTTGCTTAAATTCCAATGTCCCTCTTTTTTTGCTTTTGCTGCTGAAGTTACCCCTGGTAAGTGTTTGTTCTTTTGAAGGAAATGCTCGATTTCTGACAAACTTTTGAATTTATAGTCTTCATTTAAATTAGAAAAGCCATCAAAATAGTTTTGGAAGACATAATCGGGAACTACCATATTTCCATTCAGAATTATATCTGCCTGCACACTTAAGCCGCCTGTAGTTGTAATTCCTTGAGTAAAATCTGGAATTATTTTAAAGCCATCAATTGCCGCTGTAGCCGCTATGTCTTCGTTTAGAATAGAAGCATCTTCAATTTCATCAGAAGAAACAGCATCCGATTGAATTTCGCCAGCACCAATAGCGTTAAGTCCAATATCCCCTTGTGTAATTGAATTTGGGTTAATAATTCCTGTTGGCCCGCCAGAAACTGTGAAGGCATTAAATGCTGTTGTCACTTCTAAATCTGTTGCAAACGTAACATCAATTGAAGCATTATCTAAAAAAGCACCACCATCACCACCTACAGAAATTATTTGGTCAGTATCAGTACTTACAATAGTTCCACCTCCCGTTGGGTCTATCCAGTCAGTTCCAGTCCCAGTTGAGGAAAGTATTTGTCCAGAAGTTCCAGATTCATTATTACTATCATAAAATTGACCTTCAACTCGTATATTGTTTGTCACGTGAAGTTGCTGGGTGGGTTCCGTAATTCCGATACCAACATCTCCATTGTTTTTAATGGTCATAACGGCATCACTAATTTCTGGATTGTCAAAATTAGGTGAAGTATTTTGTAGGAAATGAAAATCCCCACGTGCGAAATTTTGTGCTGCTGTGTTATTTCTTTGGTAAACCAAAGCCCCTTTTCCAAAACCATCATTTTTTATTTCGGTAGAAAATAAGATTCCTGTAGAATGTTCGTTACCGTCATCTGCACTATAATTTGACAATTGCAAGGCATATCCTAAACCAGGAAAATTATCTGCTATTTGTACTTTGGCTTGAGAAGTTTGTGTATTTCCATCAACACCGATATACAAAGCTCCGAATGCACCTAGTCTTCCATTGGGATCCCAGTAAAATTCATTGCCGACTCCGGTCGGTGCAAAATCGGTATCATTAGCAAAAAACACTTCTCCCGCGCTAGACCCAACAAATGTTTCGGTGTTGATGTCCGCCAGCGGCACGGTAACGGTACCCCCCTCTGAGTCTGTTAGCGTCAGGGTATCATCAGTTCCATCGGCGTCGGTATCGGTGGTCGCCAGAGTGGCGTTGGTGGTATTCTCGTCGACCCCGGTATTGATATCCGCCAATGCAACGGTAACGGTTCCCCCTTCGGAGTCGGTGAGCGTCAGGGTATCGTCGGTTCCGTCCGCGTCGGTATCGGTGGTCGCCAAAGTGGCGTTGGTGGTGTTCTCGTCGACCCCGGTATTGATGTCCGCCAATGCAACGGTAACGGTGCCCCCTTCGGAGTCGGTGAGCGTCAGGGTATCATCAGTTCCATCGGCGTCGGTATCGGTGGTCGCCAAAGTGGCGTTGGTGGTGTTCTCGTCGACCCCGGTATTGATGTCCGCCAATGCAACGGTAACGGTGCCCCCCTCGGAGTCGGTCAAGGTCAGGGTATCATCGGTTCCATCGGCGTCGGTATCGGTGGTCGCCAAAGTGGCGTTGGTGGTATTCTCGTCGACCCCTGTATTGATGTCCGTCAATGCAACGGTAACTGTGCCCCCCTCGGAGTCGGTAAGCGTCAGGGTATCATCGGTTCCATCGGCGTCGGTATCGGTGGTCGCCAGAGTGGCGTTTGTAGTGTCCTGGTCCGCGCCCGTATTGATATCCGCCAATGCAACGGTAACGGTACCTCCATCTGAGTCGGTGAGCGTCAGGGTATCATCGGTTCCATCGGCATCGGTATCGGTGGTCGCCAAAGTGGCGTTGGTGGTATTCTCGTCGACCCCTGTATTGATGTCCGTCAATGCAACGGTAACTGTGCCCCCTTCGGAGTCGGTAAGCGTCAGGGTATCATCGGTTCCATCGGCGTCGGTATCGGTGGTCGCCAGAGTGGCGTTTGTAGTGTCCTGGTCCGCGCCCGTATTGATATCCGCCAATGCAACGGTAACGGTACCTCCATCTGAGTCGGTGAGCGTCAGGGTATCATCGGTTCCATCGGCATCGGTATCGGTGGTCGCCAGAGTGGCGTTTGTGGTGTCCTGGTCCGCGCCCGTATTGATATCCGCCAATGCAACGGTAACGGTTCCCCCTTCGGAGTCGGTGAGCGTCAGGGTATCATCTGTTCCGTCGGCGTCGGTATCGGTGGTTGCCAAAGTGGCGTTTGTGGTGTTTTCGTCAGTAGCCGTGTTGATAACATCGATGTCATTTTGTAGTTCCTCCAATGCCAATTGCACATTATCCCCTGTAATCCCAGTTATGGGGTTTATATCAACTTCAATGGCATCTTGAATTTCGTTTTCATCATCGAAATCCCCATCTTGAATGTTGACCAAGGTATTATTCCCATTTGTAATCGTAACTTCAACACTTTCACCAGGAGTTCCGCCAGTTCCAATACCAAGATCCTGTTCATCGGTATTACCTCCACCGGCATTCAAGGCAGCTATATCAGTCTGTAGTTCTTCCAATGCCAATTGCACATTATCCCCTGTAATGCCGGTAATAGGGTTAATATCAACTTCAACGGCATCTTGAATTTCGTTTTCATCATCGAAATCCCCATCTTGAATATTGACTATGGCGTTATTTCCATTCGTAATCGTCACTTCAACACTTTCGCCAGGAGTTCCGCCAGTTCCAATACCAAGATCCTGCTCGTCCGTATTAGCTCCTCCTGCATTAATGTTATCGATATCGCCCTGTAATTCTTCCAATGCCAATTGCACATTATCACTGCTAATATTTCCGGTTGGAATAACCCCAACGTTATTGGCTACCAGCAAAGGCTCTAAATCCACACCATTACCATTATCTATTTCAATACGATTGCCATTCAATGACAGGTTTTGTTCATCCGTTCCCGTATTGTTAAAAGGTGCTAAATCCACCCTGGTTTCAACCCCACTTTCGGTCAGCACCAGTTCATCACCCTGTACTTCCGCATTCGTCAATCGTTCATTTTGGTCGCTCAAGTCATTGTCCAAGGCCAGATGGTCCGTAATTCTTTGGTCGTTGTTGGCAATATTGGTTACCAATTGGGAGTCATCGTAAAAAGCCCCATCAACGTCAGTGATGGCATTGTTGGGATTTGGACTGATCAACTCTACCGAGGTAATGAAGCCCGCATCATTGGTGAAATCATTTAAGGTTACCTGACTATAATCCAATTGAAAATCCGCAACGGCATTTTCCTGCAGTTTTCCCTGGCTTACCGAGAGCGGTGCCAATTTGTCTTCGGTAATGGAATTTGGTGCAAAATCAACCCCTTGAATTGTACTATCGGCAATATTCTCACCCGTAATTTGACTCACCTCGAAGTTGAAATTGTTTCCGGTTTGGGTAATGGTGATCGTTTCGTTGAAGTTGATCATGGGATCTGTGGTAAAGGTTTGTTCCCCAATGCCTTCTAAAGGGACGCTAACGGAATTTCCATCACTGTCAGTAAGCACCAATGCCTCATCGATTAACTCAAGACTGACATTTGTGGTGTTTGCCTCGCTACAAAGGTTGACCCATTGTACCCCATCATAGTAAAAAACACATTGTTCATCAGTGTTGTAAACAATAGCCCCATTGAGCGGGGTAATGTTTTGCATTTGCGCATCGTTGACCCTCGAAATGACAAAGACCCTATTGTTGCTCTCTAGTTCGAGCAACGAAGAGGCATCTATGTTTTGTGGGTTGTCACCAACTTTTACCTGTGCTTTTAGAATATGACCGGTGGATAAGCATAGCAGTATGCAGAATAAATATTTTTTCATGATTAAGGTTCTTAATAAAAATTGGGGTGCTCAAAAGCATGACAAAAATAACAGATCGACCGATTGTAGCTAATTTTATAGGTCAAAGTATAAAAGTGTTCGCTGAATGGAATTCGAAAATAGATTCAAGGCTCCTTCCCAAGAATTAACAAAAGTTTACAGTGCCAATTTTTTTTATCACAAAATGTATAATTTTCTTTATCAAATTGAATTCGAAAACCACCACATGAAAATCCGATTTTTAGCAATTTTTTTGTTTTCTTGCCTGATTAGCGCCTATGCCCAAGATGATGGTCGTCAACCCCTTAGGGGAAAGGTTTTATATCGTGGGAATAATGTCGTGAACGAGAACGTCATCAACTCTACTTCTGAAACGGCAACAATTACCAATGAACAGGGGCAATTCATGATTCGTGTAAAAGAAGGCGATCAGTTGGTATTTACCGCAGTCAACTATGAATTGGAAGTTGTGGTCATCACCAAAGCTATTTTGGAGAACAATCGCTTGGTGGTCGAGGTTACCGAAAAAGTGACCGAATTGGATGAGGTCGTCGTAGGGCCAGAGAACCAACAGAAATTCATAGAGGTTAAGAATGAGGACCTCAAAGAGTTTGAATATGAGATCGATCGTTCCACCGAGGTTGAAAATATAGCATACCAATCACAAAATGATAGAATTCAAGGACGATTGAATTTCGTAAATATCTTTAAGGCCATTTTCAAATCCCGTAATGAAAACGGTACTGAACGCGAACCATTAAAGGTCAGTGAGGTTTTGCGTCAGGTATATGACGATGAATTTTTTGTGGTAGACCTGAAGTTGCCCCAAGATAAAATAGATGCATTTTTATTGTACTGCGATGATAAGATGGGTGCCCAGTCCCTGTTGAAAAAGGAGAATGAGTTTCAATTGATCGATTTCTTGGTGACCCATAGCAAGACCTACCTCGCTGAGTTGAATGAAGAATAGTCTCTTTCTTTTTTTTTTAAGTTTGGGTTTTTTGACTTCGGCCCAGACTTTTGGCCCCAAAATGGTGAAAGGGGTGGTTACGGCTAAAGATAAAGACGTCACAGGGGTGGTAATTCAAAATATCTCTACAGAGAAGGCGACAATTACGGATTTTGAGGGAAATTTTTCAATTCTTGCCAAACTCAATGATACCCTGGTTTTTTCGGCAATTCAATTCAAACGAAAAATAATACCCATAAGCCAAGAGTTGCTTCAAAGTACGACAATAACGATTCCGATGGAAGAATTCGTTAATGAGCTTCGCGAGGTAGTGGTCAATCCCTATAACTTATCGGGGCGTCTTGATGCAGACCTGAACGTACTAAAATTGGAAAAAGATGTCAGTGCCGAAGCCTTAGGCCTGCCTAACGCCCATCAAAAGATACCGACCCAAAGTGAACGTCGCCTACAACAGGCTACTTACGGGAAGTTTAATTTAGGCATGATCCTGACCCCACCCTTAGATCCTATAATCAATGCGATTACAGGAAGGACCAAGATGTTAAAGAATCGTGTAAAAATTGAGAAAACCTATGCAAGAACCCAGCAGGTACAAAATTTGTACGTAGATTCCCTTTTTGTGACGGAATTGAAAATTCCGTTTGAAAAAATTGATGATTTTATGTATTTCTGCGAAGTTGACCCCAGTTTTCAAAAAATGGTTGCTACTAAAGACGAACTGAGGATATGGGAATTCTTGATGCAAAAAAGTAGTGCCTACCGTGAAAATAATGACTTGGATTAGGTTATCGCCCTTCACACGGAAGGTTTGGGACTATAATTATCTAAAATGGCACGTATATTGCTAAAATGAATATGCAAATTAGTCGAATGAAAAATTTTTTTTTACTCTTTTTGATCGTACCACTTTTGAGTTTCAACATTCATAAGTTTTATGTGAGTGTTACCAATATCACATACAATGAGAAGGATGAAAGTTTTCAAATTACCTCGCGTATTTTCATTGACGATTTAGAGGCCTTATTACTTGAACGTTATGGTATTAAAGGCAATCTCGGCACAGATGGCGAACCCCCATTGGTAGATGACTATATAGAAAAGTATCTCAACGCTAAATTATTGTTGACCCTAAACGGGGAAAATAAGGGCTATACCTTTTTAGGCAAAAAGTATGAGAATGACCTTGTGATATGTTATTTGGAAGTTGAAAATGTGGATTTGGCTGCCTTGAAATCAGTGACCGTACAAAACGAATTGTTGACCGATTTGTACGAAGAACAAAAAAATTTGGTACACCTAAAAATTAAGGGTAAAAAAAAGAGTTTTGTATTAATAAAAGAGAATAATAAAGGAATGTTAAACTTCTAGGCATTCCTTAATGAATCGTTAAAAAAGAAGTATTTTTCGCTACTTAAAATCAATAGAAAATGAATAAAATCAAGTATTGTTTCGCTTCATTTTTCTTCTTGTTCGCCGCAATGGTATTCGCACAGGAAACGGAAGAAAAAGAAGGGCGCGAACCGGGTCATGTAAACCAAAGTAGATTCAAGCAGTTGTATGAGGAGTTTTCTACGCCGAATACATACAGATCGGCATCAGGTGCCCCCGGACCTGATTACTACCAACAGCAGGCCGATTATAAAATGGATATCACCCTTGATGATAAGAATGCCAAAATCTATGGGGAAGAAACCATCACATATACCAACAACTCACCCGATGACCTTGAGTTTTTATGGGTGCAACTAGATCAAAACGTACGGGCAAAAGATTCAAAATCGCCATTGCGAAATGGTAATGGGGTCAATATAGCGTACACCGCAGGTAATTTTGCGCAAACCTATGTGACCGAGCCATTTGATGGGGGTTTCAACATTGACTGGGTAAAAGATGCTTCAGGCAAACCACTTTCGTTCACGATCAATCAGACCATGATGCGCATCAATATTC
The DNA here is from genome assembly GCF_036985505.1 of Croceitalea sp. MTPC5. Lineage (NCBI taxonomy): Bacteria > Pseudomonadati > Bacteroidota > Flavobacteriia > Flavobacteriales > Flavobacteriaceae > Croceitalea > Croceitalea sp. MTPC5. Next base: position 106,898 of record NZ_BTGQ01000002.1, on the reverse strand, counting down.
CGCAAGCATTGAAGAGTGGTGCTTCTACCTCTTTTTCGATAAAATGGTGGTACAATATACCTGATCATACGGTCAATAGGGCCCGTTCGGGCTTTGAATATTTTCCAAAAGATGGTAACCGTGCCTATGTTATTGCACAGTTTTTCCCAAGAATGGCGGTTTATTCTGATGTTGAGGGATGGCAAAACCACCAATTTTGGGGCAGTGGGGAGTTCGCTTTGCCCTTTGGAAATTATGAGGTCGATATAACGGTGCCCGCAGATCATGTTGTAGACGCCACTGGTGTACTTCAAAATAGGAAAGAAGTGTTCACTAAAGAGATGATGAAACGCTATGACCAAGCTAAAAAATCATACGATAAACCCGTTGTAATCGTCACACAGGCTGAAGTAGAGGCCAAAGAAGGTTCTTTTTCAGAAAAAACGAATACCTGGAAGTTCAAGACCGAGCCAGGCCAAATGGTCCGTGATTTCGGTTTCGCAACCTCGCGTAAGTTTATTTGGGACATGCAAGCCGTTAAAATTGGAAACAGGGATGTAATGGCGGTTTCCATGTATCCTAAAGAGGGTAATCCATTGTGGGAAGAGCAATCTACCAAGGCAGTGGTACAAACCTTGAAGACCTACTCAAAGTTTACCTTCGATTATCCTTATCACAAGGCTATATCGGTGCATGCTAAAAATCAAGGTATGGAATATCCGATGATATGTTGGAACTACGGACGGCCAAATGAGGATGGCACGTATTCAGACCGTACCAAATATGGTATGATCAGTGTGATCATTCATGAAGTAGGTCATAACTTTTTTCCGATGATCGTGAATTCAGACGAACGTCAATGGGGTTGGATGGATGAAGGATTGGACACTTTTATGCAATATCTCGCTGAGCAGGAATTTGGCGAGAACTATCCTGATGTAATCGCTCCAAACGACAAATACCCCTCAAGAAGGGGGGAAGCGGCGAAAATAGTACCTTATATGGCCGGCGACCAGAGCTATATTTCACCAATTATGTCAAACCCTGAGAACGTCTATCAACTAGGGCCGAATGCTTACGGAAAACCTGCAACCGCCTTGAATATATTGCGTGAAACCGTTATGGGCAAAGAGTTGTTTGACCATGCTTTCAAGACGTATTCAAAACGTTGGATGTTCAAACATCCGACCCCTGAAGATTTCTTCAGGACCATGGAAGACGCTTCTGCCGTAGATTTGGACTGGTATTGGAGAGGTTGGTTCTATACCACTGATTACGTCGACATTGGTGTAAAAGAGGTCAAGAAATACTACGTAACCAATGAGATCACTAAAGAAATGAAAGAGTATATGGCTGCCCGTAACCTAACGGCAGCTGATCTACCACCATTGGTTTATCTTGCCGAAGAGCGTAGTGAGGATTTCAATGAGGATTTAAAAGGAAAAGCACCTTCTGAAGTTTCCCAAAACCTGAATGAATTCATGATGGATAACTTGACAGCCGAAGAAAGGGCACAAGTACAAGAACCCAAATATTTTTATGAGGTCACTTTTGATAAGCCAGGGGGTATTCCGATGCCATTGATCGTGGAATATACGTATGCGGACGGAACAAAAGAGAACATTACCTATCCTGCAGAGATATGGAGAAAGAATGATGCCGAGGTGAAAAGGGTGATTTCATCACAAAAAGAGTTAGTGGGTATTGTAGTCGATCCAAAATTGGAAACGGCCGATATCGACACGACAAATAATGCTTGGCCCATTAAAGAAGAGAAATCTGACTTTGACCAATTTAAGGAAAAGGTCAAGGGCAAATAAGACCAAGTAGAATTAGTTACGGCCCCAACCCTCTCGGTTGGGGCTTTTTTTTAGCCCTTTTATTTGTATCTTGGTGATATGAAAAAGAATGCCATTGCCCTATTTATACTGTATTTCATACTCACTATTTTATCTTGCAGTGATGATGGGGAAACGGATGATTTTGAGTGTAATTGTAGTTCAGATATAACCAATTTATCATTTACGGGGTTGGAAGCGGAGACCTTCAAATTGCCACCGCAGTCTGATGATATGCCAATTCGGATTTTGGATAGTATTGCCAAAGCGGATTTTTTACTAAGGGTTTCCTTCCCGTTCGAACAAAGACAAGTTGGGTTGAAAAACTTACCTACCCAGGGCTCTTTTGGTTTCTCATCGGCCTATGCCTGTAGTTGTGTCTTATTTGTCAACATCAATAATAAGGTCGAGAATATCCAAATTTTACAGAAAATCGATGAAGAAGTAGGCTTTATTCCCATAACGTCTGCTTTTCGTGTAGAAAATTTTATGGAGTTCGAGGGGGACTTATTGACTATTGATGAAGCGTTGGAGGCTACTCGACTGCTAGAGGATAATCTAAGCTTTATCAATCAATATGATTTTAGGATCGGTGATAGTGGGATGGTATCTGAAAGCGCCGCTTTTAAAATTGTCGTGGGGTTTGATGATGGAACTTCGCTAGAAAGGGAAACATCAATAATAAACTTCTTTCAATCCTAATCAAATACTATCTTTGCCCTATGCAATTTTTGTTTATAAGTGGAGGTGAAATTTTCTTTATCATGTTTGTCGTGGTCATGGTATTTGGTGCTGATAAGATTCCTGGTATTGCCAAAGGCCTTGGCAAGGGTATGCGCCAGTTACGTGATGCTACCGATGATATCAAACGTGAGATTCAGAAGAGTGCCGAAAAACAAGGTATGGATACCGATTTTGCCAAAGATATCAAGAAAGAGCTCGATGAGGTAAAGAAAAATGTAGAAGACGTAACAGGAGCCGTAAAAAGAAGTTCCAAGTAAGATGTTGGAAGCGTTGCTCAAATGGGACCGCGAAACCTTTGTGTACCTCAATAGCCTAGGCCTCGAAGAGTATGATATATTTTGGTCTACGGTGACCAGTATAACCACTTGGACCCCCTTATTTTTTATTTTTATTTTATTGTTCTTTTTAAAATATCCTAGAAAGGATGCCTTTATCAAATTGACTACGGTATTGTCACTCGTCTTTTTCGTGATAGTGATTACCAATCTCACTAAGATTGGGGTTGCCAGGTTACGACCAAATAATGACGTAGAGATCAATACCTTGATTCGTATTTTAAAAAGCCCGACGGATTATAGTTTTTTTTCGGGCCATGCATCCAGTTCATTTTCAATAACAACCCTAATGGTACTTCTACTTTGGAAGAAGGCAAAATGGTCCCTACTGTTTTTTATTTGGCCCCTCTTGTTTTGTATGAGTAGGATTTATGTGGGGGTACATTTTCCGTTGGATATTATTGCAGGGGCCGTTATCGGCACCTTGTCGGGAATTTTATTTTACAGAATTTACCGACACTTCTTTAAAAAACATGAATTGTTGTCTTAGACCACCCGGCTAAGTGTAAGACCATCCCTTATAGGTAAGATTACGGTCTCTACGCGAGGGTCATTTTTAAGTTTCGCATTGTAATTCAAAAGTGCTTCGGTTGTTTTATCAGATTTTTTTAAGGGTTCTATGACCTTTCCTGACCAAAGTACGTTATCCGATAGTATGACACTTCCGCTCTTAGTTTTCTTGATAACCGTTTCAAAATAACCCTCGTAATTTTTTTTATTGGCATCAATAAATATCAAATCAAAGGTTACATCCATCTCGGGTACGACTTGAAGCGCATCACCTATGTGTTGAACGATTTGGTTTCCAAAACCACTTCTGTCGAAATAATCGCGTTGTATGGGGTATAATTCCTCATTGACATCAACGGTATGCAAGACGCCGTTTTCTTGTAGGCCTTCTGCCAAGCAGATTGCCGAATAACCCGTATACGTACCAATTTCCAAAATAGCTTTCGGCGCTATAATCTTTGATAATAAACTGAGTACCCTTCCCTGAAAATGGCCGGTTATCATGCGCGGTTGAACCACTTTTAGATGGGTCTCACGAGTGAGCTCTTGTAATAACCCCGGCTCAGGTTCGGTGTGATCATCAATATATTTTTCAAGTAGTTGTGATAAGAAATGCATGAAAAACTTTCGGTAAAAATAATCAAATATGCCTTATTTTAGATTCATGAAAAAGCTTGTTATTCGTGATGCCCAAAGTGCCGATTTAACCACCTTGCTGCGCTTTGAACAAGAACTGATCAAGGCTGAGCGTCCTTTTGACCCTACAATCGCAAAAGATCCTGTAAGTTATTATGATATTGAAGAGTATGTCAATAGGGACGATGTGAAAATCGTCATCGGTGAAGTTGATGGAACCTTGGTAAGTTCAGGTTATGCCTTAAAGAAAGAAGCACGACCTTATTTAGATCACAAGTATTACGGTTACCTAGGTTTTATGTATACCATACCGGCCTACCGCGGTAAGGGCATCAATCAAAAGATCATTGCCGAATTGGTATCATGGTGTCATGGTCAAGGATTGATGGAAATCAGATTGACGGTTTATGATGAAAACTTGCCGGCTTTAAGGGCGTATGAAAAAGTAGGATTCAAAAAACATATCTGCGAAATGCGGATAGTTTAATTTGGTAACCGTAATTTTAACAAAAATTGAGCTATGCAATTCGAGAATTCATTGGCTTTTGCACAAAAACTTGATAAGGAGGATCCTTTGGCGTCATATAGGGGCCAGTTCCATTATCCACAAGTAAACCATAAAGATGTTATCTATTTCACTGGTAATTCACTTGGCCTACAACCTAAAAATGTCAAGGATTATATAGATAACGTTATGAAAGATTGGGCAGAAATGGCCGTGGAAGGGCATTTTTATGCCGATAAACCTTGGTGGGACTATCATGAACGTTTGGCAGCACCATTGGCGAAAGTAGTTGGGGCAAAGAAGGAAGAGGTCACCGTTATGAACACGCTTACCGTCAATCTACATTTGTTATTGGTGTCTTTTTACAGACCTACAAAAAAGCGGTTTAAGATATTGTGCGAAGAAAAAGCTTTTCCCTCTGATCAGTACATGCTTCAAAGTCAAGTTCGTTTTCATGGCTTAAATCCAGAAGAGGCCATTGTTGAAGTCAAAAAAAGGGATGGGGAACACCATTGGCGAACCGAAGATATTGTCTCTAAAATAAAAGAACTCGATGATGGATTGGCATTGGTATTGATTGGGGGTGTAAATTATTATAACGGACAAGTTTTTGATATGGGTACCATTACAGCTTCAGCTAAGGGCGTAGGTGCCTTTGTCGGATGGGATCTCGCCCATGCAGCAGGTAATATTGAACTGGACCTGCATAATTGGGACGTGGATTTTGCCGCTTGGTGTAGCTATAAGTATATGAATAGCGGACCCGGTAATGCAAGTGGTGTTTTTATACACGAACGGCATTTGAATCGAAAAGATATTCCCCGTTTTGAAGGTTGGTGGGGTACAAAAAAAGAAACAAGGTTTTTGATGAAACCCGAATTTGAGCCAATGGAAAATGCGGATGCTTGGCAATTGAGCAATGCACCCATTCTGGCCGTAGCCCCTTATTTAGCTTCTCTGGCGCTATTTGAAGAGGTAGGTATGCCAGCTTTGCTCAAAAAACAAAAGTTGCTCACCGCATATTTAGAGTTTATTTTAAATGAGGTGGATAAACAGGTCGAAAGTACTTTTGAGATCATCACCCCCAAAGAGCGGGGCTGTCAACTTTCCGTCTTTTTGCATGGTCAGGGCAAATCTTTATTTGACTATCTAATGAAAAATGGGGTTATTACCGATTGGCGTGAACCCAATGTTATACGATTGGCACCTGCCCCTTTCTATTGTTCTTTCGAAGATATGTATCGGTTTGGTGAAGTTTTGAAAGCGGGAATTCAATCAAAATAAATTAACCTTTGTGTTTGCCGATTTATGAAGTCACTCCAGCTCATACTATCAAACCCCAAATATTTTGCCCCAGCTTTTGTTTTTACCAGTTTGAATATCTGGTTTGGGACATGGGCAATATATATTCCATCTGTGAAGGAGAAATTACAGATTGATAAGGCAGATTTGGGTATTGCCATTTTCTTTTTGTCCTTAGGGGTATTCGCTATTTTTCCATTGGCCTCAAAAATCATCAATAGGTTGGGGGTTGGTAGGGCTACCTGGCTGGGCGTTGTTCTTAATAGTATTACGGCCCTTTTGCCCCTACTGGCGCCGAACTACTATTTACTTTGTGCTTCATTGTTTCTTTTTGGTACCTCAAATGGATTGACCGATATCGCGATGAATACCTTGGTTACCGAGATTGAAAAAGAAGATAAAAAGAACTTCATGTCGGCCGCACATGGTTTTTTTAGTTTAGGCGGGGTTTTAGTAGGGCTTGGCAGCTTATTGATACCAGTGATCAACAACCCATTCCTTCATATGCTGTTCACCGTAATTTTGGTGTTATTGGTCAATTTCACGCTTAAGAAAAAGTACTATTCCATAGAGGCGGCCCCTATTCAAAAAGAACCCCTTAGTTTGAATCTTTTTAAACCATTATTCGTATTGGGTATCATTGGCTTTGTAAGTATGGGCAGTGAAGGGGCCATTGTAGATTGGAGTGCCCTTTACCTAAAGGAAATAACCCTGGCTCCAGAAGCGCTCATTGGAGCAGGATTTTTGGCCTTTTCTGCTATGATGACCTTGGGGCGTTTTCTGGGGGATGGAATTAGCCAACGCATAGGTTCTGTTAAATTGGTGGCCCTGGGTGCGTTGATCGCTATTTTAGGATTCATCATGGTGTTGTCAACAAATACGGTTCTGGCAATATTTGGCTTTGCCCTAAATGGTTTGGGTTTTTCCGTTATGGTACCTGAATTGTTCAGAATTGGGGGTAATGTAAAAGGCGTTGAATCATCACAAGGTGTTGCTTTTATTGCTGGTACGGGATATTCTGGGTTTCTGCTTGGCCCCGTCATTCTAGGTTTTTTAGCCGAGGGTATATCTTTGAAAGCAAGCTTTTGGGCATTATTGATATGCTCACTTATCATACTATTGGCAACTTTTAGGCTATATCGAAGAGGTTGATTACTCTTTCATGGTTACGGCTACATTGTCGAAGAAAAGGTTGAAGTTTTCATTGGCTTTCTTATGGTCTAAAGCAAATTTGAATCCATCTTCCATCCTATAATTCTCCCAAGTGGTAGTCATTGAAGGATCTGATTGGTTACTTTCCCTAAATACCCATTCGCGTATTAAAAAATCATCCTCAAAATAAAAATCATAGGCATCACCCGGTGTATAGCCCCCTTCAGTGCCATAGACGATAGTGAGTTTTTGCATTGGTTTTTTGCTAATGGGGGCGGTATCGCTTTTGATATGGGTGTATTCAAAATTAGATGCATCCCAAATCAAGTTAAATGGTGCCAATAACCAATACCGGTCATTGATAAAACCTGCATTGGCCTTCAATGCCATACTATCCATGTTCCTGCGATTGTAAACTAAGCTATCATTACCAGAGATGTAGGTTACTTCATTACGTTTTGGTTTCCATACCCAAGAACGTTCAAAATGGGTAGAATCCCTATCTACATTAAAGGTAAAGGCTATTTCTGAAACACTTTTCCAGTTTTCATAACCATGGGCACTTGCTATTTTTTCAAGTACCGTAGGTACCATCATTTCTTTTGGCTTTTCTTCTTTTCTATCGGTTTTACAGCCTGAAATTAGAAGTAGCCCCAAAATAAAAAACGGATATAAATCTTTCATGTCTCGGTTTTGTTCAAATATACCCTGATTTCAATTATCTTGAAGACCATATAAAAACAAAATAGGTGACTTTTTTAAAGCGTTTGTTTCTAATTCTTATAAATCAAGATAAGAATTCATTGAAAACGGACGATCCTTATCATCAACTTACCGATGAGGTGTTGGTAGCGAAAATCGTAGCAAAGAACGATACCTTGCTTTTCGGTGTTTTATACGACCGTTATGCCAAAATGGTATATAATAAATGCTACGGTTTTTCTAGGTCTCAAGATGAGGCTGAAGACTTGACCCAAGATGTTTTTTTGATGTTGTTCGTGAAGTTGGCCTCTTTCAAGGAAAAATCCAAATTTTCTACTTGGTTGTATTCATTTACCTATAATTTTTGTGTGAATTATGTCAATCGAAATAAACAGCGAAAGATGAGTGATAAGTCCATACCAATGGATGATGCCGAATATAAACTGGCTGATGAGGTGCCCGATGAGAGTATTTATGAGATGAAGGCCTACAAACTGGAAAGCGCTCTGAATCTTATTAGTGCAGAAGATAAATCAATTCTTTTGCTAAAGTACCAAGATGGGGCATCGATAAAAGAATTGAGTACACTATTTGAGATAGGGGAGAGTGCCGTTAAAATGCGTTTAAAGCGCGCGAAAGCAAAACTATTGGAAACCTATAATACGCTAGGGGATGACAAATGAATTTGACAATCCGTTCAGTCAACTGAACAGAAACCTACGGGAAGTACCGCCAGAGATGCGGCAAAAGGTAATGAACGACATTGCAATTGCAAAGCTTATATTGGATATGGCCGTATTGGTAACATCCAATTACTCGTCTATAATTTCCGGAATGTTTAAAACCAACAAAAGAAAATAACCAAATAAAAACAAACAAAAATGGAAAAATATAAAAAAGTACTATCAGACAGTCTCGGTGATATGTTGGAAAACGTCGTGCAGCTTTTGCCCCAATTGATTATTGGCGTCTTGGGCTTAGTGGTTGCATGGTTACTTCTAAAAATCATATTGTTCGTGTCAAAACGTATTTTAAAGGCAGCTAAAATAGATGCACTTTCCAATAAAGTGACCGAAGCGAAGTTGTTTGGTGAAAAAGAAATAAAAATAGATTTATTGAAAATTACCTTGTCGACGGTCAAGATTCTTTTGATCTTATTTTTCACTATTGTCATTGCAGAGGTTATTGGACTTACCGCAATATCTGAGGGTATTATTTCGATTTTAGGTTATTTACCCACTTTGCTTAGCGCTATATTGATTTTTGCAGGAGGTTTTTATTTGGCTACAGTAGTTAAAAAAGCAGTTTTGGCACTTTTTGATTCAATGGGTATTAGTGGTTCCAAGATTATTAGTGGCATACTGTTCTATATGATTACCTTTTTTGTTTCGATTACGGCATTAAATCAAGCGGGTATTGATACCGCTATCATTACCAGCAATTTCACCATGATCTTGGGTGCTTTTTTGTTTGCCATAGCCCTTGGTTTTGGGCTAGGTTCAAGGGAGGTTTTTGCCGATGTCCTGAAAATGTTCTATACCCGAAAGAACTATATGGTGGGCGATAAAATTAGTATCGGTGACTTAGAGGGAACCATTGAGGCTATTGATAACATGACGATGACCTTAATGACCAAAAAGGGTAAAATAGTGATCCCCATCAACGAGATCGTATCGAATAGGATCCATATAAAGAATTGAAAAGAGTGCATTTTAACGTCATCTAGAACCTGCCTTTCCGGCAGACAGGCTCAGTCGAGAATATCGACTTTTCGATTCTGAACGCATCTTGACTGTGCTTGATGTGACAAAAGGTTTGATAAAAATCCTTACGGATACACTTTTTGACCATTATTTTGACACGTTGTTCTTGGTAACTAGTGTTCCTTTGAGTTGAACTACCGGAAATTCCGTTCTACGGTTCAATTCCAATTCTTCTGGAGGACAATCCGTTTTGCTATTACACTCATTTACCGGCATTCGTTTGCCAAAACCTTTATATGATAGAATACGATGTTTTGCAATTCCATTACCTACAAGGTATTCGTAAGTTGATTTTGCCCTTCTTTCCGATAGTTCATCATTATAAGAATGACTACCTACTGGATCGGTATGCGATTCTAATTTTATGACCATTTCTGGGTAGGTCTCTTTCATTAGTTTTATGACCTTATTAAGCTCAAGGGCTGCATCAGGTCTAATGGCTGCGTTATTAAAATCAAAATAGATCTTTTTGAGACCGGCCAATAATTTTACATCGAGAACAGGCTCCAATTGAATATCCTGTTTGATAAGTTTGGTGGCCCTGTCAATTGTTTTAGTACTGAAGTAGACACTTTTATGTGGATGTGTACGCCGAACTGCCTCGATTCTATAGTTTTTGTTTCGATTGATCAATAATTGGTATTCACCGTTTTTATCAGTAGTGGTTTTTGACATTAATTCACCGGTTGCTTGATCATAAATCGAGATTTCAACACTATCGAGTGGTTTTAAATTAACCGCATCGGTAACAACACCCTCAACAGTTAAAGAAGGTATGAACCTAAATTTGTAAATATCATCGCTACCTTTTCCACCTTTTCGGTTCGAACTTACATAACCATCTATTCCATTATCTAAGGCATAATACCCGAAATCATCTTTTTCACTATTCAATGGTTTACCAAGGTTAACCACTTCTTTTATTTGCCCAGTAGAATCTGCCACAGTGGCAAAGACGTCCAATTGTCCGAACCCCAAGTGTCCATCTGAAGAGAAAAATAATTGTCCTTCATTATTGACATAAGGAAACATCTCATTTCCGGAAGTGTTGACTATCGGACCTGCATTAACAGGTTGCCCAATACCACCCCTAGGGTGTATTTTGCTATAATAAATGTCAGTCCCCCCATAACCTCCTGGGCGATCGGATGCAAAAAACAATAGGGTTCTTTCTGTATTTATTGAAGGGTGGCCCGTAGAATAGTGATCTGCATTGGTCTTTAAATTACGCGTAACCTTCCATTCGCCATTTATTCTTTCTGCTTTGTAAATCTTCAGATTGTTGAGGTTTTCAACTTCTTTGTCCTCTTTTTTCTTGGTATGGAATCCTTCTTTATTCTGAAAATAATTATTTCTGGTAAAATAGATTACAGTATCATTTTTATAATCGGTCGAGAAAACCAAGGAGCTTTCATGATATTTCGAATTTACTTCCCCTTCAAATTTTTTTGGTGTTGCGATTGTGTTTCCTTCGGGTACGTAGTAAATATCTAACCAAGGTTCATTGTTCCAGTCATACAACTTGTCATTTTTACCGTTTTTTCTACTTGAACTGAAATAAAGCTTACCCTCATGTAGAAAAGTGCCGAATTCGCTGTATTCCGTATTGAAGCTTACTGGTTCGACCTCATAACGTTCCCTACTATTGAATACAATGGAAGCTAAGTTTCCATCTTTTAAAAACTGTTTTATCCTCGAGTCATTTTTATGGTACTTTTTGTATTTCTTTAACCATTTTAATGCCTCTTTTTCTTCACCAGAGCTTTTAAGGGCCATGGCATATTTAAAATAAAAGTTGGTAGGGGTATCGCTATGCTCAATAAACCTTTTGAAGTACGGTATTGATTTTTCAAAATCCCTCAATAACAGGTAGCACTCTGCCAATCGCTGAAATGCATGACTTTCATTGTGCCCATCAACCACCATTTGCTCGTACTTCGGAATCGCTTTGGCGTAGGCAAATTTATTAAAGAGTTCATCGGCTTCTTGATGCCTATCTGATTGCGCCAAAGCAACGGCATGAGATAGTACTAAGGTCAATGTGGCAAGGAAGATATTCTTTGATTTCATAATGTCGTTTTAAAAATATCTAGGTGATTTATATAAATCGGTCTTTTTGACCATTCTTGGTTCAAAAATCAAGATGACCTCGTGGGTTCCCCCGGTGTAGGGCCTTATATTCCCGGTTGGTAAATCATAGGCGTATCCTAATCTGATGTCTTTGGTTACTTGATAATCTAGATAAGCGCCAAAATTAGAGGCATCGTTAAAACGGTATGAGGTTCCGGCCCAGAATTTTTCATAGAATAAAAAGCCAGCGGTCACATCGTAAGTAGCTGGGGCCCCATTGGTGAACTTGGTAATAATGGAGGGGCGAAACTTGATATCCAATGATAAATCGAGTACCAGACCACCGATACCATAATAACTTATTCTTTCGAGTGCTTGAAACTCTCCCTCGTTCAAATCTGCGTTTACTATTCTCGGTGAAGAGATACCGGCATACCATCTATTCGTAGTTACATATACCCCTGCTCCAAAATTTGGTCTCCAATTGTTAAAGTTGGCATTGAAGAAAGGGTCGTTTACATCGGGGTTTTCAAGATTGTAATTCGTAAAACCTCCTTTTAATCCAAAAGATAACTTTGCTTCAAAGGAAATGGGAACGGTATAAGAAAAATCACCATATACATAATTAGTGCTTTCAAAACCCAATTGGTCGGTAATGTAAGAAAGGCCCAATCCGATTTTTTCATTGTTTAAAGGGGTGTGGAATGAAAATGTACTTGTTACGGGATTGCCATCCAAACCTGCCCACTGGTTTCGGTGTAAGGCAGTAAGGTTTATGGTTTCCCTGCTACCCGCATAAGCTGGATTAATAGCAATCGTATTGAACATGTACTGCGTAAACTGCGGTAATTGTTGTGCACCCAGAAGGGATGTTATAAGCATTGCCGCCACTAGCGCATAAGTATTTAAAGCTTTCATGACTTTAAGGTTAAGTTTCATTTCGCTGATGGTATTGCAACTTGGGGAAACAATACCTAAACAAAGGAAGCAATACTTTGTGGATGCCAATAATTTAGACGTTTAATAACTCCTTTATTCGTTCTACTAATTTCCAATCGTTGAAGTGTTTTTTTTGGAAGATGAATGAATTGTCGCACGTCATTTGGCGTGAGACAATTCATTTATAATTACTCCGTTCCGAGGTAAATATATCCGTTAAGTGGTTTAAAATCAGAACCGTTTATATTTAGAACGTAATAGTAGGTTCCAGATGGTAGAAGTCCTGAGTTACCGACTGCATTGCTAGGGGCAAAACCTCCCCAATCATTTTGGTAATCTTTTGCTTCAAACACCTTATCACCCCATCGATTGAATATCATAACATCAAAAGTAAAGCCACAATATTCCACTCCCTTGATTTCAAAAAAGTCATTGATGCCATCACCATTTACGGTTACGGCTTCCGATACCTTGATTTCATCGCGATTACAGGGTACACAATCTTTATTTACGGTAATATAGAAATCCACATAGTATTTACAAGAACCTTCCGTTGAAGAATACATGACCTTGTACTCACCTGTTTCAAGACCATAAGGCACGAAAGTAGTATGATTTAGAAAAATAGTATCAAGTTCTGATTCGAATGTACCATTACGGTCAAATCCCACAGGAAGGTAATTGAGTAGGTCAATAGGTTCATCTTCTACACAGATATCAATGAACACCTCCTTCAATTGTGGTTGTAACACAAAAATAATTTGTTGGAAAGAAGCAGTATTTCCACATGAATCCGTAACATCCCAAGTGCGGATTACCATATAGTCATCGGTATCATTAGAGAACTCCGTTTCTTCATTGAATACAACATCGTAATTACCACACCCCCCCGTGAATGTCAAATCTGGAACTTCTGGGAGTTCATCATCACAAAGTATGGTGACCTCTTCTTCAAACGGACTTGCCATAATAGGACCTGTAGGCTTTATGGTGATTATTTGTGTATGTGAAACGGTATTGCCCGCACAATCAGACGTTGACCAAGTACGGGTAATGGTATAGCCGTCAATACAATTGGTGTCATTGGTAATTACCTCATCAAAGACCACCTCGATGTTGGGGTCACAATTATCAACAGCAGTCAAAGTAACGGCATCAGGTACTTCGTTACACAGTACGGTCATGCTTTCTGGAAGTTCTTCAACAAAAATCGGTGCTTCGGTATCCTCAACGATTATGGTTTGGGTATGTGAAGTGGAGTTGCCCGCGCAATCAGATACCGTCCATGTTCTTACGATGGTATATTCATTCGGACAGGAGCCATCTTGACCTGTAATGGTTTCTTCAAAATCGACTACCATGTCTGGTTCACAACTATCAACCGCAGTTAGTACATTGGCTTCGGGTACATTGTCGCATGAAACGGTTACATCGACCGGTAAGGTTTCTACAAAGGTTGGGGCAATGGTATCTTCGATAGTGATTACTTGAGTATGTGTACGCACATTACCCACACAATCGGTAATTGTCCAAACCCGTGTGATCGTATATTCCGTAGCACATTCGTCATCTTGACCTTCAATGATTTCATTGAGGTCAACTGCAATCGCACAGGTACTGGTTGATGTAATATTTGCGGGAGAAGGAATGGTATCACATGCTTCGAGGGTCATGTCGTCAGGCCATCCTTCGTTACCATCGTTATCATTGATGGTGCCGTTTGCATTTGCATCTATTATGGTTACGGTATTGGAAGCGTCAACAATGGTCACCGCAAATGTTTCAGTTGGTTCTATTAGGGAATCATCTATGGCTCGTACATCAAAGCTTACGGAAGAAGCGTTTGCAGGTAAGATTACATTTGAAGGACCGCTATAATCGGAATTAGTGGTGGAGTTGTTGGTATACGTGATGTCAAATGCCACATCTTCGTTTATAGGGTCATTGATACTAATGGTATAGGTTAAATCATCTCCTTCACCGGCAATGGAATCATCAATAACAACGCCCGATTTTACGTTTAGGGTAACTATTGAGGTATCGCAGACCCTTTGATTGGGTGCTGGAAGACAAACCTGTATTTCAAAAGAATCGGTTCCGGTAAATCCAGGATTTGGGGTATACGTAAATGTTCCATCCGTATTAACGACCACAGTTCCGTTTAATGGATTGGCACTTGTGTAATAGCTGTACGTAGAACCGACTGGTACGTTGTCATTCGCACCAGCATTCCCATTAAACACTTCGTTAAAATCAGGATTGAAAGAATCGTCTTGCGCATAGGTTTGCATCAAAAAGAATTTTCCATCCCCATTGTCATTCGTTGCGGCATAGTACCTTATTGATGTAATTGTCGAACCGACTGGTGCAAGCTCTGAAAGTTGATAAAGTGCTACACCGATTATTTGTCCACTATCATTGTTCCTGCCACTACTCCAATAATCGGAATTCGCAGTTGGCGGAGCAGGAGGGAGCACCCCAACAAGGTTTGTCTCATTTCTAACAAAAGTTTGACCCAACTGTTGTTCCGGACCACCTCCAACAGGAATACCCCAAACCTCGATATAAAAACAGTTGTTCCCACCTCTTTCGGTGACCGCAAGAATTCCATCTGGATTGGAAGGAATTCCCGGAGCATATGTTATGGTTTGAATTTGTGTATTTGTAGTTGTAATCGCCCCATAGTTATTGCAAAAATTATCACCATTACTTTGTGATTCGAAATAATGGTTCAGATTGAGGGATTGGTAGGCATCAATTGCAAGGGTGTTCCAAGAAGGATCATTACTACTTCCTATGATTTGTGAACCGTTTTGTAAAATGTGATTCCCATCATGTCCTCCTGGTCCTAACCGTGTTAATTCATAAGTCGTCGGAACAACAAATGTACTGTATACGTCACCATTAATTTCAACAGATCGTATCGTAGCGGGATCATTTATGGTTGCTTGCGTATCTGACCAAGTAAAGGTAACCCCGGTTCTAACCGAGTTTGCTTGAGAAAATGTTTGATTGCCACTTAAAAGAGCACCGATACATAAGATAACTAGGAAAGCTTTTTTAAAAGCAGAAGTAATTACTAGCTTCATAGGTCAAGATTTTGATATTCAATTAATCTTTTCTGACCTAGTCAAATCAACATCACTACCGATGATAAGAAGGGTTAGGCCAAGTTTGGATTTCGTGTTGAATTGATTTGGGTTCAATTACAGGGTAAAAGTACCGTCAATCGCCCAACAGGCTAAAATTTTACGTTGTTAGTGTTGTTTTAATCGATTATTAACCTTGAAATGGATGAACGCACATCTTTTGTCGATATATGTAACCTATTGTAAAACAGTACGTTTTGTAAATTAAATGAACGGATTTTGTAATCTTGTAACGATTGGATCATGGAACGGGAACTGTTTTGTTCCACATCCTTTATCAGGGATATCATTCAAGCGAATATTTGATTAATTTTGTATACTATCATAAAAAGAAACAATGAGCTCAAAAAAAGGAAAAGTACAAGAGGTAATACAAGAAAAGCTACTTGAAGAGAGAAAGGTTTTTTTATGGGGTATGGTAAATGATGAATCTGCCAAACATGTAATTGACCGATTGATGTACCTTGATCTGCAAAACGATAAAGAGATCCAATTGATCATTAATAGCCCCGGGGGTTATGTGACTTCAGGTTTTGCGATATATGATACGATAAAACAAATAAAAAGCCCGGTTTCAACGGTATGTTCCGGTTTGGCCGCCTCCATGGGATCGATTTTATTGTCTGTTGGTGAAAAAGGAAG
The DNA here is from genome assembly GCF_036985505.1 of Croceitalea sp. MTPC5. NCBI lineage: Bacteria > Pseudomonadati > Bacteroidota > Flavobacteriia > Flavobacteriales > Flavobacteriaceae > Croceitalea > Croceitalea sp. MTPC5. The sequence continues at coordinate 90,632 of NZ_BTGQ01000002.1, read as the reverse complement.
ACGTTTTATACAACCCCACGCCAGGGTTATGATCCATCAACCTAGTGGTGGTGCCCAAGGTCAAGCTTCAAATATTGAAATTCAAGCAAAAGAAATCATTAAAACAAAAGAATTGGGTGCCCGAATCTTGGCAGATAATTGTGGGCAGGATTTTGAAAAGGTCATGAAGGATTTTGACCGTGATTACTGGATGGGGGCCGAGGAATCCCTTGAATATGGAATTGTCGATGGCATATTGAAATAATAACACTAATGGCTTAAAATCAAAAGTCCTTCGCAATTGCTTGTGAAGGACTTTTTATATATAGGCGCTCTCGCGGAATAGTTCTTTTTATATACGGTCAAAAAGGCTTTTTTGGATTTTCTGGTTTAAAGTTTAAAACATGTCTGGATTGGAAATGACCATCTGTGCCCTTTCTTTTAATTCATGAAGTTCTTTTGCATCTTTTTTACCTAGAAGGTTTAGCATCATTGACATGCGTTGGTTATTTTTAAAATAGTCTTTTTTGTCATCTAAAAAATTCCAGTAAAGGGCATTGAAGGGACAGGCATCTTCCCCGGTTTTTTTGGCATGTTTGTAATGGCATTCCTTACAATAATTGCCCATTTTATTGATATAGTTGGCACTACTGACATAAGGTTTGGTGGCTACGATCCCACCATCGGCAAATTGGCTCATACCTCTGGTATTGGTGATTTCTACCCATTCTATGGCATCAATATATACCCCTAGGTACCACTCGTCTACCTCATCGGGATGTAATTGCGTCAATAGGGCGTAGTTGCCAATGATCATCAGACGTTGTATATGGTGGGCATAAGATTCTTCTAAACTTTGATTTAGGGCATGTTTCAAACAATTCATTTTTGTTTCCCCTGTCCAAAAGAAATTCGGTATTGAATTCGTGTTATCCAGTTTATTGAGTTTTTTGTATTCCGGCATTTCTTTCCAATAGACACCCCTCATATACTCACGCCATCCTAAAATCTGTCGTATAAACCCCTCTACTTGCGAGATGGCAATGTCATCACTATGTTCGTAGTAATACTCCAATACGGTATCGACCACTTCTTTCGGGGTAAGTATTTTGCTGTTCATGGCAAAAGAAAGTCGTGAATGGAACAAGAACTTTTGGTCGGTATGAAGCGCATCTTGAAAATCCCCAAAATGGAGCAATAATTTCTCGCAAAAAAAGCGCAATACCTTTAGGCATTCTTCTCGGGTAGTTGGCCAATTGAACTTTTCTTGATTTACCTTTCCGAAGGTCTTGATACCAGCGCTTTCTATTTCAGAAATCAGTTCAGATATGTCTTTTTCAAAATTGAGCTCGTTTGGAATTTCAGGATTTCCAGTCCATTTTTTACGATTGCTATGGTCGTAGTTCCATTTTCCGCCATCAGGTTGACCATTGACCATCATGATGTCATGTTTTTTTCGCATCATACGGTAAAAACTTTCCATGATAAGTTGTTTTTTACCTTTGAAGAAATCCCTAAGCTCATACCTTTCGGTGTAAAAGTGCTCGGTGTCAACAGCGGCGGTTTCTATGGAAAGCTTAGCACAGATACGTTTCAATTGTTCATCCAATCGGTATTCATCAGGTAGTTGGTATTCGAATTTCTTAGCGCCGACCTGAGTGACATGTGTTTCAATCAGTTTTTCCAAATCCTGCGGATTTTCATTGTCGGTTATCCGCATGTAAATGAATTGATGCCCTTCGTTTGATAGCGTTTCACAAAAAGCCCTCATCGCGGTAAAAAAACAAACGACTTTTTGAATGTGATGTTTAACGTAATCCGTTTCTTGACGCATTTCGGCCATAAGATATATGGTGTCATCATTCACATTTTTAAACCAACTGTGCTGTTGGTTCAATTGGTCACCTAATACTAATCTTAGTTTTTTCATATTTTGGTTCTCATATGCCGGCAATAGATCCGTGTGTCATTAAAACAGCGTGTCTTGTAGCCATAGTTTTTGAAATTTTCCACTACCGTCGTACCGCTGGGCTTGTAGCTGAATATTGAATTTTCTATCTCGGGGATCGTTGCCCACACCGCTATTGTACATCCAATTGCCCCAATTGCTATGTACATCGTAATCGAGTAGCATACTTTCAAAATAGGCTGCCCCAATGCGCCAGTCTTGATTCAATTCCTTTGCCCAATAGCTGGCCACGTTTTGTCGCCCTCTATTACTCATCCAACCTGTTCGTTCAAGCTCTTTCATATTGGCATTGATGAAAGGTTCAGGGGTGGTTCCGGTAATCCATTTTTCAAGTTCCTCAGAAGTATTTTTCCATTGATACTTTTTACCCAGAATTCCATGTATCTTGAATATATTACTGCCATGTTTTAACGATACATACTTAAAATAATCCCGCCATAACAATTCAAAAACCAACCAATAGGTATCCTGATTCTTTACGATTTCCTTTTCAAAACGTTTTACTTCCCAATAAACCGTTCTTGGTGAAATACTTCCGTTGGCCAACCAAGGTGCTAATTTTGAGCTGTAGTCCATACCTACCAGACCGTTTCTCGTTCTTTTATAAAAGCTGAGCTTTTTGGTTTGCCAGAAATAGTCTTGTACTCTCTTTAGGGCCTCTTTTTCACCACCTTTAAAGGGAAACGCGGTACGTGAATCCTTTTGAAAATCAGAGAGTCCCAGATCCTTCAACGAGGGAATATAGGTATCATTTGAAATAAGGTTTCGTTGATCGCGCTTCAAGGGTATTTTGCTACAATCCCTTACAGTACTATACTTTTCACATTTTTTGCGAAAGTCGGTGAAAACTTCAGGTAGTTTTTGAAAATCAGGAAAGGGAATATCATCTGGATGAAAAAGAAATTGGTCATATACTTCTTCAAAAACCACTGTTTTAGGGCTATTCCGTTTTGTGGCGTTCAAAACATACGTCTCTTCAGTGGTCCACTCCTTCTGTAAGTATACGGTAGTTATATCATGGGTTTCAATAAATTTTGGTAGTACCTTTTCTGGTTTTCCATGAAATACAAAGAGGGGGATGTTCAATTCGGTTAAATTGGCCTTTAGTTCGGTGATGGTTTCAATAAGAAATTTTGCCCTAAAGTTTTGGGTCTTTTTGAATCCGAATTCCCCGATTTCATAATGTCTTGGATCAAAACAGTATACGGCCATTACATTATCTTGCTGACAGGCCTTATACAACGAGTTGTTATCGTTTATCCTCAAATCATTACGGAACCATACTAAATTCATTATATGTATACTGTTTAGGGGTTTAAAGGGTGGTTAGGTCTGTCGAAATACTATCTTCGGTCTTCATTTACTATTTTTGTTTCTTCTGCAGCGTTCGCTACAATATTTGACCATATCCCAATTCTTTTCCCATTTCTTTCGCCATGAGAAGGGTTTGCCGCATACGCAACATGGTTTGCTCGGTAGGTTTCTTTTGTGATGCATTATTTTGTTCAATAAAAATACAATAATATTAAACAAAATTGCTATTTTTCGTGTCTTCTTTTCTGATGGGCAGTACTATCTAAATTGTTATTATTTTTATGGTTCGATGTGCCCGTAAACTAGCGTCAACATGAAGCAAAAACCCAAAAATATTGCGATAATAGGTTCTGGACTAGTTGGTTCATTATTAGCTATTTACCTTAAAAGGTATAGTCATGCGATAACGGTCTTTGATCGTAGGCCGGATATTCGCACCATTGAATTTTCAGGTCGATCCATCAATTTGGCCATGAGCAATCGTGGTTGGCGCGCCCTTGAAGAGGTAGGTATTGCGGAAGAAATCAAGAAAATCGCAATTCCCTTGGATAAAAGGGCTATGCACGTACATGATAGGCCGGTCTATTTTCAGCGATATGGTAAAGAGGGTGAAGCCATTTGGTCCATCTCTAGGGGTATCTTGAATCGTAAGATGATCGACCTAGCAGAGCAAACGGGGGTTACTTTCAAGTTTAATGAAAAAGTATGGGATGTCAGTTTACCAGACGCGAAGGTCTACACCGGTGAATCGGAGAAAAGCGAGTGGAAAGCGTATCAATTTGATTTGATTTTTGGTTGTGACGGTGCGTTTTCAAGGGTGCGACATAAAATGCAACGAAGAAGCCGGTTTGATTACTCGCAAGATTTTATTGATGTGGGCTATAAAGAGCTGACCATTCCGCCCAATGCGGATGGTACCCATAAACTTGACAAAAATTCATTTCATATCTGGCCTCGGGGTAAGTTTATGTTGATTGCCATGCCCAATATTGACGGTAGTTTTACCTGTACCTTGTTCTTACCATTCGAGGGGGACGTGTCTTTTGAGAAACTGACGACAAAAAATGAGGCAAAGGCATTTTTCAAGACTTACTTTCCGAATGTTCGGAAAGAGATTGAAAACCTCACAAAAGATTTTTTCGACAACCCTACCAGTGCTATGGTCACTATGAAATGCTATCCATGGACCTATTGGGACAAAGTAGCCCTGGTCGGTGATTCAGCCCATGCCATAGTACCTTTTTATGGTCAAGGCATGAATGCTGGCTTTGAGGATATCTTTGAACTTGATAAGCTTATAAAAACACATCAAAACGATTGGGAAACTATTTTCGCGACATATCAAGAGATTAGGAAACCAAATGCCGACGCCATTGCAACATTGAGCTATCGCAACTTCATTGAAATGAGCAGTAAAACCGCTGATGCCAAGTTTTTACTTCAAAAGAAGATCGAAAAACGTTTTTCAGACAAGCATCCTGATAAGTGGATACCTGTTTATAGTCGGGTGACTTTTTCAGAAAGGCCCTATGCTGAAGCCTTGGCCATCGGAGACCGACAAGAGGCGATAATGCACGAAATCATGCAAGTTGCCAATATTGCCGATAAATGGGATTCCCCTGAAATAGAACGAAAAATATTAGCACTTTTAAAGCCTTAACCTTTATCCCTTTTGATTTCTGCCTTTCGCATGGGCATGTTATCAATGATTTCGAATAGTTCCGTCATGGCAACTGGAAATGCTCTTTTGAGTTTTACCCCACCGTCCTTACCAATTAATAGGAGACCCTTAAAATTCGCTTCTAGGTCAATCTGAAAATTTTCCGTATTTGCAATTGGTAAAATCAATATATCCCGCTCCACTAATTCAGTTTTGCGGTTTTGCAGTACTGATTTTTGTTCTTTCAATTTGACATCGGTAGTATCACCGACCAAGATTACAAGTCGGTTCTTCCATTGATATGTGCTGAGGTCTTGCCCTTGAAGCGGATGGTATAAAAGTAACAGTAAGATGGTCGCGACTAATTTCATTTTGTAAAATTACAAACAAAAAAACCACCTTGTTTCCAAGATGGTTTTAAACTGTAACGCCGTAAAAAAATTATAATTTTTTAAAAAGTTTTTGCATTTTTTCAAGTTCCTCTTCCGCAAGGGTTGGGTCAACCAGTATTCTGCCACTGTGTTCGTCAGTGATTATTTTTTTTCTAGAGGCTATCTCTACCTGCACCTGGGGTGGTATGGTGAAAAAGGAACCACCTGATGCCCCACGTTCAATCGGTACGACCGCCAATCCGTTTTTGACATTATTGCGAATACGTTTATACGCTTTGGTCAAACGCTCATCGATTTTTGCCTCAAATTCCTCAGACTTTTTCAAAAGGGCGGATTCTTCCTTTTCGGTTTCAGCCAAAATGGCATCTAACTCCCCTTTTTTGTGCTTTAAGTGGGTCTCGCGCTCAGAAAGAACTTCTTTGGTCGACGCGATTACCTCTTTCTTTTGTTCTATTTGTGCTTTGAACTCTTTTATGTTCTTCTCGGCCAATTGAATTTCCAATTCTTGAAATTCAACTTCTTTGCTTAAAGAATTAAATTCCCTACTGTTACGAACATTTTTTTGCTGCTCTGCATACTTTTTGATGAGCACCTTTGATTCTTCAATGAGATTCTTTTTGGCAGTGATTTCATAATTCACCGTCTCCACATCAGATTTAAGTTTGTCCATTCTGGTTTTGAGCCCTAAGACCTCATCTTCCAAGTCTTCAACTTCTAAGGGTAATTCACCACGTACATTACGGATTTCATCTACTCTTGAGTCAATCAATTGTAAATCGTACAGTGCTCGTAATTTCTCTTCTACGCTTCCTTCAGGTTTTGCAGCCATATATTAAAAATACTTGATGGGATTAGTTATACTTTCCGATAAAGTGACCGCAAAATTAGGAATTTTTTTTGTAAGAAAGTCAACCAATAAATTTTTTGTAAACTGCTCTGTTTCAAAGTGGCCGATATCAGCAATAAGTATGCGTCCTTCAGCCTCATAAAATTGATGGTATTTAAGATCGGCCGTAATGAACACATCTGCCCTTGCATGCAAAGCGGCACCGATGGCAAAAGCACCGCTACCACCCAATACGGCAACTCTTTTGATGGGTTTGTTCAGAAATCTTGAATGTCTTATCCCCTTGGCATGCATCACTTCTTTGACATGATTTAAAAACGCGATTTCGGTTGTGGGGGATTTGAGTTCCCCGATCATTCCCATACCAAGGTTTTGATTTTTATTTTCAAGTGTAATAACCTCATAGGCAACTTCTTCGTAAGGATGGTGCTCAAACAATGTATCGAGAACGTTTTTCTCGAAGGCCATATCAAAGGTTATGTTCAGTTGTGTCTCTTCTTCAGTATATGAAACACCTTTCGTACCTATTTTCGGTTTTGCGTTTTCCCCTGCGCGAAAGGTGCCGAAGCCATCAACATTAAAGCTACAGTCACTATAATTGCCAACAGTGCCTGCGCCAGCCTCAAACAATTTTTCCCTTAAGGTCTTCGCATCCTTTTTAGGAACATATGTAATCAATTTTTTTATCGTGTTTCTTTTTGGAATGAGGATTTTTGGTTTTTCGACTCCCAAGACTTCACAGATTTTTGCATTTACCCCTACAGGACTATTATCCAATGCCGTATGCATGCTGTAAATCGCAATGTCATTGCGAATCGCTTTTAAGATGACCCTTTCCACGTAGGTTTCCCCTGTGATTTTCTTCATTCCCTTGAATAGGATCGGATGAAAACTGACCACAAGATTACATTTTTTTTGTACGGCTTCATCAATGACGGTTTCTAGGGTATCCAACGTTACAAGAATTCCCTTTACCTTTTGATTGTTGTTGCCAACCAAAAGTCCGACATTGTCAAAGTCTTCGGCATGGGCCAATGGTGCAATTTCTTCTAGTAGTGCAGTGACATCCTTTACGGTCATTTCGTTCTTTTTAAGCCTGATAAAGATAAAATATTATAAATTCGCCCCAATGCATTGGCTTCGTAAAATAGCGTATCCCGTATCATTGGTTTATGGTCTCGTAGTACATATTCGCAACTTGCTGTATGATATTGGATTTTTCGAATCAAGGTCATTTAGAACCCCTACCATATGTATTGGTAATCTCAGTGTCGGCGGAACGGGGAAGACACCGATGATCGAATACTTTATACGTGAATTGCAACATGACCATAAGTTAGCGGTTCTTAGTCGAGGATATAAGAGAAAATCAAAAGGTTTTCAACTGGCCAATGAAACATCAAGTGTCGAGGATCTTGGTGATGAACCTTTTCAATTGTTCTCAAAACATAATATCTCTCTGGCCGTGGATGCAGATCGGCGCAATGGAATTAAAAATTTGGAAGAACAATTGGCACCTGAGTTGATACTTTTAGATGATGCTTTTCAACATCGAAAGATCAAACCTAGCTTCAATGTCCTTTTGACTGCCTATGGCAAATTATATGTTGATGACACCTTTTTACCTACGGGGAATCTAAGGGATTCTAAGAATCAAGTGAAACGGGCCGATGTTGTTGTGGTAACCAAGTGCCCACGTACAATCGATGAGAAAAAGATGGACGAGGTGAAAACACACCTCAACTGCGGGAAACCGGTATTGTTCGCTTCTTTGAGCTATGATGGGGTTTTAAAATCGGAAACCGGTGAACTGGGCTTTTCAGATGTTTCTGGTAATAGGGTTGCCCTTGTAACAGCTATTGCCGACCCCCAACCCTTAGTACATCATTTAGAATCGTTGAACGTTGATTTTAAGCACTTTGATTTCAGTGACCATCATTTCTTCTCTGAGAAAGAACTACAATCATTTCGTAAATACGATTATATCATTACTACGGAAAAAGATCATACCCGTTTGAATGGAAAAGTTGAGGGGCTCTATTATTTAGGAATAAAACATGAATTTCTCGACGGCGGCTCCAATAAGTTGCTAAAAGCCTTGGAACATACCCTTAAACACCGTCATTAACATTGGTCTTGAAGACATTCTCCCCGATTTTTTGATAGAACACTTCTGGTTTAAATGGTTTGGTGACCACAGCATTGCAGCCTGCTGCATAAAATTCATCTAGGCTATCGTCCATTGAAATAGCCGTCAAGGCTATAATTGGAATATCAGGATTGAATTTACGTATCTGAACAGTAGCTTCCGTTCCGCTGATACCGGGCATGTGAATATCCATTAAAATGGCATCGTAAGCATTGGCCTGAGCGGCATCAATGGCTTCATTCCCGTTATTTGCGATGTCACAGGTGATGCCCTTTTTACTCAACATCTTTTTGGTAATGACCTGATTGATTTTGTTGTCCTCAACGATTAAGATATGCAATCCGTCAAAATCAAAATCCTCTACGGTAAGCTCAAACGGCACCTCATCAAGCGAATTTTCATCTGATTTAAGGTCAAGTTCAAAGAAAAAGGAACTTCCTTTACCAAGTTGACTTCTGAGGTGTATCTTACTTTCAAAGAGGCCCAACAGGCTTTTGACAATGGTAAGTCCTAATCCTGTACCACCGTATTCCCTATTGATTTGTACGGAACCTTGTTCAAAACTGTCAAAAATGTTCTTCTGTTGTTCTTCTGAAATTCCAATACCGGTATCGGTAATCTCAAAATACACCCTCAGGTTGTCATCGTTCTTTTCTTTTAACCTTGCGATGACCTCCACTTTTCCATCTTTAGTGAATTTCAGGGCGTTACCCACTAGATTCATGATTATTTGAGAGAGTTTTAGGGGGTCTCCCAATAAATTTAGGGGGATGTTGTTATCGTAGTCCAAAACGATAACGGTATTGTTATCTTTCGCATTTTGCTGTAAAGAGTCTACGACATCGGCCAGCACTTTTTTCAGTTTGAACTCAATGCTCAGGGGTTCTAGTTTGTCGGCATCAATTTTATTGATCTGCAAAATATCATTGATAAAATTCAAGAGGTAGTCCCCAGAGAATTTTAAAGACTTCAAATGCTCTTTTTGGTGCTCTTCAGGATTTTCCTCTAAAAGTAAATGGGTAAGTCCCGTGACCGCGTATAAAGGCGTTCGCAGTTCATGTGTAACCGTAGATAGGAAATTGGTTTTGGCTTCCATAGCCATCACCGCGGCATCACGTGCGGTCTCCAGCTCGCTATTTTTGGTTTGCAATAAATCGTTGGTTTTTAATTTTATTTGGTTGTTACGGAATAGGGAGACCGCCAAAATCGAAATTATCGTCAAAAATGCAGAAGCTAAAATGGCCGTTATTTCCGATCTGTTTGCAGATTGGTTGAGTTCTTCAATTTTTGCCTCTTGCTCTTTAATGGTCTTCGATTGTTGGCTGAATTTTATTTTCTCTGCGGTCCTATTCTCCAATTTCACCTTTTCAATATTAAAAAGCGAATCTTTTAGAAACGTCATGTTTTTATTGTAGGTCAGTGATTTCTGGTATTCGCCTAAGTTCTCATAGACCTTAGTTAAAAAGTTGTTGGCCCCTAAAATTTCCCGATAGTAACCATGCTTGTTCGAAAGTTCAAGTGCCGCCTCGGCATGTTTCGTACTTTCAATGGGGTTGTCTTGTTGTAGGTAAAGATTGGCTAGACCCAAATTGGCCTTTGTAGCCAAAAAAGCGCGCTCTTTTTCATCTGAATTAACGAGCAAGGCATTGTAATTGATTGTTGCTTCGTCATAATTTTCGAGTACGGCAAAAATATCAGCCTCCAATAAAAGAATGTTGTTCAATAAATTTTTGTCATTATTGAGTTTTCTCGCTTCTTCTAATTTTTGCCTGGCTTGAAATTTGTTTTCTGCCTTGAAGAGCAGTCTGGCCTCAATAAATTTATGGACTGCATCCGCATAGGGGTATTCGATTTCCTTTAATAATACTGAAGCACGGTCCCAATAGAATTCAGTGGTTTCAGGTTGGTCCAACTCTAGGTACAGTAATGCAAATCTGTGGTGTGTATCTAAAAGGTTTTTGAAGTTTTCTTTTTCCTCAGCAATTTGCGCAGCTTTTTTTAAAACTTTTAATGCGTCATCTATCTTGTTTTGATGTTGATAGGTGAGGGCTTTATCAAAATATTGTTCAAAAGGGCTATTTGAATTAAGGTCTTGCGCGGTTAACCTTAAAGTAGAAACTAAAAGGATGATCATAACCACGAAACGACTTTTAAGCCTCGTATGTAAATCTTTTAAACTCAAATGTAGTTTTTGTTTATAAGCAACTTGATTAAATCGATTATCCTTGAACAATACCCCGTTTCATTATCATACCACCCGATGACCTTTACCATCTTACCAATAACCGAAGTCATCTGAGAATCAAACGTACAAGAATAACAACTATTGTTTATATCTATGGATACTATGGGATCTTCGGTATAGTAAAGTACATGATTCAACTCATTTTCTGAAATTGCTTTAAATGCATTGTTCACTTCATCAATGGTGACTTTCTTTTGTACATTGAAGGTAATATCGGTCAACGATCCATTCGGAACGGGAACACGAATACCACAACCACCTATAACATCGCCCAAATCTGGAAAAATCTTTGTTAAAGCTTTTGCCGCGCCCGTGGTAGTCGGAATGATCGATTGACTTGCGGCCCGTGCACGCCGTAGGTCACGATGTGGCTTGTCATGAAGACTTTGGTCAGAAGTGTAAGAGTGTATGGTGGTAATATAGGCTTGGTCTATTCCACAAAGTTCGTTGACGACTCTTATCATGGGTGCCGCATTGTTCGTCGTACAAGAAGCGTTAGAGATGATATCGTCGCTTGAGTCAATACTGGATTCGTTTACCCCGTATACGATCATTTTTATATCCTCATCCTCTGGTGGTACGCTTAAAATGACTTTTTTGGCCCCATTTTTTAAGTGGTGTACCAAATCAGTTCGTTTCTTGAATTTACCTGAAGCTTCGACTACGAGGTCTACTTCATAATCACCCCACTTTATTCCCTTAGGGTCTGGTTCATTGATTACTGTGATTTTGGCACCTTGAAAAAACAATTTGTTATCCTTGGCTTCAATAGGTTCGTTTAAGACCCCATGAATACTATCATATTTGAGCAAATGGGCAAGTGTTTTGGCATCGGCGATATCATTTATGGCCACAACATTAAGTTCGGGGTGTTTTGACAACAAGCGGAATAGCGTTCTCCCAATTCTTCCAAAACCATTGATGCCAATGTTCAATTGCCCCATGTTAAGCATTTTTTTAAAAGCCGCAACAGGCTTTGGTACGGCTTAATGAATATGTTTGTGTGCTTTGTATGAGGATCTTACCAAAGCGCCACTTTCAACATGTCTAAAACCCATTTCGAGTCCGATTTCCTCGTATTTCTTGAATTGTTCGGGTACTATGAATTGTTTGACAGGAAGGTGTTTTTTAGAGGGTTGTAGGTATTGCCCTATGGTAACGACATCTACCTCGGCTTCCCTAAGGTCTTTCATGGTCTGTATTACTTCTTCTTCAAGCTCACCTAGGCCAAGCATGATTCCAGACTTGGTTCTATTGGCGCCATGCTCTTTTAAGTAACGTAAAACCTCTAGGCTGCGCTCATATTTTGCTTGAATACGAACTTCCCTGGTCAAACGTTTTACCGTTTCCATATTATGCGAAATGACTTCCGGATGTACCGATAATATACGGTCAAGATGGCTTTCGATTCCTTGAAAATCAGGTATCAAGGTCTCTAGGGTCGTTTCTGGATTCATTCTTCTTACGGCTTTAACCGTCTCAGCCCATATGATGGACCCCATGTCTTTCAAATCATCACGATCCACCGAAGTCAATACCGCGTGTTTGATTTGCATTATTTTGATGGAACGGGCAACCTTCTCAGGTTCGGCCCAATCAACACTCTCAGGTCTTCCTGTCTTTACACCGCAAAAACCACACGAACGGGTACAGATATTACCCAAAATCATAAAAGTAGCAGTGCCTTCTCCCCAGCATTCACCCATGTTTGGACAGCTGCCTGAAGTACAGATCGTATGCAGTTCATATTTATCTACCAGATTGCGTAATTGGGTATACTTTTTTCCGGTAGGTAGTTTTACCCTCAACCATTTTGGTTTTCCTTTTTTTGGTGGTATTACATGTTCAGCAACCTCGGTACCCATAGTCAATTTTTAAGTTGTAAATATACGAATTGCCCATTGGTAATAAAAAATCGATAAGGTAGGGTGTTCGTATTGAACCTATTTCCATATCTAGCGCTATTGCTGTGTAGTTCTTATTTGGTTTTGATAATTTCAGCCAACAGTTTTTTTGCCCTTAGTAGTTTTACTTTAATATTATTCACGGGCTCGTTAAGTTCATTGGCAATTTCGGCATAGCTCATTTCGTTGAAGAACCTCAGGTTGATGACTTTTTGATAATGTGGTTTTAACTTTTTGATATGTGCCAATAGGGTAGCGAGATTTTGCTCTATGATCAAATTATCCTCTGCTGATGGACTTTCATCAAGAATCTTATGGACTTCATCGTTTTTTGAATGTTTGCTATCGGTAAGCACATTTTTTTTTCGCTTGCGGATTAAATCTACGTGTATGTTTTTGGAGATGGCAATCAACCAAGTTCCAAATTCGTAGGCTTCGTCAAATGTATTTATCTTATCAAAAGCCTTCGAGAATGTTTGAACGGTTATATCTTCGGCATCATTCTCATTTTTGGTACGTCGCAACTGAAAACCATAGACCTCGTTCCAAAAACGATCTAATAACCAACTGAAGGCAATTTGGTTTCCCGTTTTCGCCCTTGCGATGACGTCCTTTAAATTTTCTTCAGCCTTGTTCAAATGAGGGGGATTTTTTGAAAAGTGCGTGGGTACTTACTGCAGTTCTGGTAAAGTATCTTTTTTGCAATCTTGTTCATCCGGTAATTTGCCGCAAAAACCACATGCTTCCCCTTCTTTATTCAAAAATGGATTTTGACTTGCACAAGTACCTGCAAATTTACCGTCTTTTTTTGACCAGATTTTTATTGCTATTCCTGCAAAAGCCAAAGCTAGAAGACCCACTGTTAATAGAACTAATTTCATAACCCGGAAATTTTGGTAAAAATACGAAATAGTGTGCTAAGCAAGTAAAGTTTGTGACTACTTTAAGTACCGTTAGTAATTGATGTTCGCCACGATATTCTGAACGGTTGGGGTAGAATTTCCTCCTTGCGGTTCTATCGTGATATAACCAATTGCGTTATCGGCATATGGCAGGGCGAACAATTTGTCTTTATTGTCAAGAGCCCTGATGATCCCAAGATTCACCATTTCCCCATTGACCTCTGCCCACATCTGAAAGCATTTGTCTTCTGGCAACTGCGGTAAGTTACTCACGTTGATATACGATAACTTCTTTACAGGGTTAATATAGGCGACCGCTTTGAGTTCTTTCGCTTTTTTATTACCCATGACCGAGTACTTTTTCGTATTCGGATTGTTAAGCACGATATATTGGTTTCGAATATCCTCCAATTGCACTTTCATATCCATTTCAAGATCTTTGATCTTATTGGTGACGAGGGTATTCTCTTGTTGCAAACTCTTATTCTGATTGTAAAAGAAAAAAGCCGATCCAGCAAAGATACATGCGGCTATGCTCGCTGCGACGGCGTATCTGAAGAATTTACTTTTACCTCGTTTTTCTTGACGTATTTTAGAAATGATTTTTTCCTTTAATCCTTCAGGGGCCTTTAGCTTATGGATTTTCGCAAAGGTCTCAAGATTTTCTTGAAGCTCATTATAGGTTTTGCGAACTTCTGGGTACATCGCGATATAACGTTCGACCTGAAGTGATTCTTCCGTCGTGGTTGTGCCCAGTAGATACTTTTCCAACAAATCGGTATCTAAAAATAGTTTAATCTTTTCTGTCATTTTAAGAGACTTAACATCCATAAAAGCACCATTGAGGCGCCGTAAATCTTGCGTAATTCCCTAAGGCCTATCTTCAAACGTGATTTTATGGTTCCTAACGGAATATCCAGTTCATCACTAGCTTCTTGTTGTGTCATACCTTCAAAAAATAAGGCATCCAGAACAACTTTGTACTTAGGTTCAATTTTTTCAAGGTGTTCTTTGACATCCATAAACTCTGGTCTAGTAGTGTCAACACCTAGATTATATACGTCTGAAACATCGATTTGGATTTCCTTATCTGATTTTGTATTGATACTTCGCAACTTATCAATAGCGGTATTTCTGGTTATGCGAAATAACCAAGTGAACAGCTTCGCCTTAGAAGCGTCGTAAGAATCTGATTTCTTCCAGATTTTCACAAAACTTTCTTGAACCACATCTTGGGCCAAATCTTCATCTTTCACTACTTTATAGGCAACACCGTACAAGGTGTCCGCATAATTATCATAAAGTAATGAAATTGCTTTTTCATCACGTTCTTGAAGTAGTTCAACAATATGCTTCTCTAATAGTGTGCTCATAAAAAATTATGATGAAAAAGGGACCTTAAAAAATCCAAATGCCTTTTCTATCCGTAAATAGGATAACGCTAAAGTATAAAATTGATTATTTACAAGAGCGAATATATAAGAGATTAGTTATCGTATATAAATTTTTGGTTAGTTTGGTTTGGTATAACCCCGGTTCGCTGCTCAGTGGCCGGGGTTATTTTATGACATTCACTTCAGGTGAAATCTCGATTTGAAATGTATTCCTTACTTCGCTTTGTATTTTCAAGGCCAGTTCCCAAATTTCCTTCCCCGTGGCACTTCCGTAGTTGACCAGCACCAACGCCTGTTTTTCGTGAACTCCCGCATCCCCGATTCGTTCTCCCTTAAAACCACACTGTTCAATTAACCATCCTGCCGGAATTTTGTAGTTTCCGTCTTCCAGTTCATAAAAAGGGGCTTCAGGGTTTTTCTTTTGAAATACCTTAAAGGTCTTTTTTGAGATTATGGGATTTTTGAAAAAACTTCCGCTGTTACCCAGTTCTTTGGGGTCAGGTAGTTTGCTTTTGCGAATCGCAATGACAGCATCTGAAATATCCGTTATGGTCGGATAAACAATTTCTTTTCTTTGGAGTTGGCTTTCAATGGCACCATAAAAAGTCAACAGCTTATGGTCTCGTTTGGTCAGTTTTAAGGCAACCGAGGTAATGATATACTTACCTTTCACCTCTTTTTTAAAGATGGAGTCACGGTAACCGAATTTGCAATCTTCCTTTGAAAATTCACTGAGTTCCAAGCTTTCTACATCCATGGCCTCGCAGGCGATGAAAACATCTTTGATCTCTACGCCATAGGCACCGATGTTTTGTATGGGGGCCGTACCCGTATTTCCCGGAATCAGGGATAGGTTTTCAAGCCCACCATAACCGCGTTCTAAACACCAGAGCACCAATTCATGCCAGTTTTCACCAGCCATGACCTTTATTATGATGGAATTTTCATCTTCTTCAACTATTGAGATTCCCTTCAAGTTGATATACATGACCAGGGCATCAATGTCTTTCGTCAAGAGCATGTTACTTCCTCCACTGATAACAAATCGTTCAGGGTATGCCGATAATTGCAAGGCTTTTTGAAGTTGAAGAAGACTTGTGATTTCGACAAAAGACTTTGCCTTCACGTCTATACCAAAGGTATTGTAGGCTTTAAGCGATATGTTCTCAAGTATATTCACGATTTTAGATAGGCTTCCAATCCTTTCTTCAGAATGAGTACCGCCCTTTTAAGCTGCTCTTTATCTAAAACATAGGCGATTCGTATTTGGTTCGAACCACTATGTGGAGTGGCATAAAAGCCACCGGCCGGAGCGACCATTACCGTGTCGCCGTCTATGTCGAAATGCTCAAGAAGCCATTGTGCAAAATCATCGGCGTCGTTGATGGGTAGTTCAACCACGCAATAAAATGCGCCACTAGGCTTGGCAATTTTTATATTTTCGATTTTTTGTAGCTCTCGCAGCAGCAAATCCCGTCTTGAGACATATTCTTCAATAACGGCATCGAAATAGCTTTGGGGTGTTTCAAGTGCTGCCTCGGCAGCGATTTGTGCCAAGGTCGGAGGTGACAAACGGGCTTGGGCAAATTTCATGGCCGTTTGCACGACTTCCTTGTTTTTCGAAACAATGCAACCGATTCTAGCACCACACATGCTGTAGCGTTTAGAAACAGAGTCGACCACTATGGCATGGTCCGTAATATCAGGTTCACTAAGTATCGAAAAATGTTTCTTGCCGTCATAGGTAAATTCACGATAGACTTCATCGGCAATCAAAAAGAGGTCGTGTTTTTTGACCAATGCTACCAGTTGAAGTATTTCGTCGTGATTATATAAATATCCGGTTGGGTTACCAGGGTTACAAATTAGTATTCCCTTCGTATTTGAAGTTATCTTTTTTTCAAATTCAGTTACAGGGGGTAAGGCAAAATTGTTTTCTATGGTCGCCATTATCGGTACCACTTTAACGCCATTGGCCGTTGCGAATCCGTTGTAATTGGCATAAAAGGGTTCGGGTATGATAATTTCATCCCCTTCGTCTAAAATAGAGCCCATGGTAAATGCCAAGGCTTCCGATCCCCCTGTGGTCACAATAATATCGTCTGCGGTAACCTTGATATTATGTTTATCATAATAGTCTGCAATTTTTTCCCGATAGTTATCAGAGCCTTCTGTCCGGCTGTATGCCAAAACCTCAATATCATGATTTTTGATGGCATCCAAGGCGATTTTTGGTGTTTTGATATCAGGTTGGCCAATATTCAGGTGAATTACATGTATTCCCCTTTTTTTTGCCTTTTCTGCAAAGGGAACCAACTTACGGATAGGGGAGGGCGGCATTAAAGATCCTTTTTTCGATATCTGTGGCATGGCAAGCTTAAATTTTCAGCAAAAATGCGGAAACATCGTTTGCAAAACAATTAATAGCACCATTTATTTGAATCCATTACATAGTGTTAAATTTAAGTGTTACTATTTTTTATTTGCTATCTTTAAGTAAGGTAATCCCTTAAAAATTAGGTGGTTTGAATAGAAAGCATATATATCTTTTACTTTTTTTATTGCTTTTTGGTTTTATAGGCTTCGCACAGAAATTCCATATTTCAACACAAAAGAAGTTTGAAAAAGTCAGGTTTGAATTGGTGAACAACCTTATGATAGTGCCTGTTGAATTGAATGGGGCAAAACTTTCCTTTATTTTAGATACCGGGGTCAGTAGCCCTATCCTTTTTAATTTGACAGACCAAGATTCCGTTCAAATA
This sequence comes from Croceitalea sp. MTPC5, assembly GCF_036985505.1. NCBI lineage: Bacteria > Pseudomonadati > Bacteroidota > Flavobacteriia > Flavobacteriales > Flavobacteriaceae > Croceitalea > Croceitalea sp. MTPC5. The sequence goes on along the minus strand of NZ_BTGQ01000002.1, from coordinate 73,115 downwards.
AATAATGTTTCTGAGATTTCGCTGCGCGGATTGGGGGAGGGAGAACCTATCAAAGCTTTAAAATCTGAAGGAAATACCTTTAAGATTGGCAGTGCCAAAAGTTTTAATCAATCGCTATATGTGGTTTTGGACAAGGATATCAATTTTTCGGCATCATTGGGCGTCCCCGTTCATGGTATTATAGGTTATGATGTGTTTAAAAGCTTCGTCGTTGATATTAATTATCAAAAACGCTCTTTAAAACTTTTTAATCCAGAATCTTATCAATATCAGACCTCGAAAAAGAAACAGACTTTACCACTGACGATTATTGATAAAAAAGCGTATGTAGATGGCGCAGTAGCCCTTTCAGATGATGAGGAAGTGCCCGTGAAGCTTCTCGTTGATACTGGAAGTAGTGATGCACTTTGGCTTTTTCATGACCCTGAAAAAGGGTTAGAGGTGCCAGATTCCAACTACGAGGATTTTTTAGGAAAAGGATTGAGCGGTAATATTTTTGGAAAACGCACAAAACTGAACGGCATTCGCATAGGAAACTTTCGATTGAACGAAGCTAAAGTAGCGTTTCCCCATAAAGAATCATTAAATGCGATTATAAACTTAGGTGATAGAAATGGAAGTGTCGGTGGTGAGGTCTTGAAAAGGTTTCATATTATTTTCGATTATATGAACAACAAGATCACGCTTTCGAAAAATGCAAGTTTCAATGCTCCTTTTCATTATAACTTGGCGGGTATTGATCTACAGCATAATGGTGTTCGCTATATAGCCGAACAAATCGCTGATGTTAACGGTGTGGTGACCGGCGACAATAAGACTTTTGGTAACGTCCAGTTATTATTGGAGAATCGAACGAGGTTAAGCCTTGTGCCTGAAATAGTTGTTTCCGGTATTCGTGCGGGTAGTCCGGCTGAAGAGGCGGGTTTGCGAGAGGGGGATATCATTTTAGCCGTGAATGGGAGAAAGGTTTACGGATACAAACTTCAAGAAATTTTACAAATGATGAACCGTAAAGAAGGTAAGCGTATTCGAATCTTGATTGAACGATATAATAAAGACTTACTTTTCTCTTTTGTGCTCAAAGACCTCTTTAAAACAAAAAAGCCCTGACAAATGTCAAGGCTTTATTAATTTGTTTCTTTTTTCTATTTGGCACCGTCACTTTTGACCATACCTTTAATTTTAATCACCTTTGTCGGCGTATTTGCATTAGAGGTTACCGTGATGGCCTTTCTTATTGGCCCAACACGCTTAGTGTCATATTTAACTTGAATTTCTCCGGTTTCACCTGGCATGATAGGCGCATCAGGTTTTTTAGGAATCGTACAACCACAGCTTGATTTCACATCACTGATCACCAAGGGTGCATCGCCTGTATTGGTAAATTCGAATACACGTACACCATCACTACCTTTTGCAATTTCGCCGTAATCAACGGTTTCCGTCTTGAACTCGATTTTGGCGGTCTTTTCCTGTGCTTTTACGCTTACGGCCAAAAGACCTACAAATAATAAAAGTACTAGCTTTTTCATTTTTTCTTCATTTTGAGGAACTTCAAAAGTAGTGGATTTCAACCTACCTCCAAAATTCTTTTGTCTTCTAATAACGTTACTTATTTTTGTTTCGTATTTCGCGGATTGGTCAATCGTTGAAGAATAGCGTAATTTTAACATAGCGCAATTTTCATTTCGATTGCCCAATCCACTTTTATTTAGACAAAAACTATACCGAAAAATGGAGATTCCTTCAAAATACGATTCCAGTAAAGTAGAACAACGTTGGTATGACTACTGGATGGAACATGGGTTTTTTAATTCAAAACCTGATGATAGGGAGCCTTATACCATTGTAATTCCGCCCCCTAATGTGACCGGGGTTTTGCATATGGGGCATATGCTCAATAACACCATACAAGACGTTTTGATACGAAAGGCGCGATTAGAAGGTAAAAACGCTTGTTGGGTGCCTGGTACCGACCATGCTTCCATCGCTACGGAGGCAAAAGTCGTCGCTAAATTGAAGGAAGAGGGTATCAACAAGGCCGATTTGACTCGGGAAGAGTTTCTTAAGCATGCTTGGGATTGGACCGATGAATATGGCGGGGTAATTCTACAACAACTCAAAAAACTTGGATGTTCTTGTGATTGGGATCGTACCAAGTTCACCATGGATGACGATATGTCAGCATCTGTAATCAAGGTTTTTGTTGATTTATACGCTAAAGGCCTTATTTATAGAGGGTATCGGATGGTAAATTGGGATCCAGAGGCCAAAACTACCCTATCTGATGAAGAAGTACATTATGAAGAAAGACAAGGATTACTGTACTATTTGTCTTATGAAATTGAAGGTTCTGATGAAAAGGTAACCATTGCGACAACGAGACCTGAGACTATTTTAGGTGATACGGCCATTTGCATCAATCCGAACGATGATAGGTATGCCCATTTGAAAGGCAAAAAAGCAATTGTGCCGATTTGTAACAGGGTTATTCCAATTATAGAAGACGACTATGTAGATATGGAATTTGGTACAGGTTGTTTAAAGGTGACCCCTGCCCATGACGAAAATGATAAGGCCCTGGGGGAGAAACACCATCTAGAGATTATCGATATTTTCAATGACGATGCGAGTCTAAATTCCTTCGGAATGCACTATGAGGGCAAAGACCGTTTTGTAGTGCGCAAAGAAATCGCCGAAGAGTTGAAAGAAAAGGGTTTTCTGGTAAAAACAGAGCAACATACCAACAAGGTCGGTACCTCAGAGCGTACCAAGGCGGTTATTGAGCCAAGATTATCGGACCAATGGTTTTTAAAAATGGAAGATTTGGCCAAACCTGCCATAGATGCTGTGCTAAAAACGGGCGAGGTGAAGTTGTTTCCAAAAAAGTTCGAGAGTACTTACCGCCATTGGATGGAAAACATCCGCGATTGGAATATCTCACGCCAATTGTGGTGGGGACAGCAAATACCCGCATATTACTATGGCGATGGAGAAGAAGATTTTGTTGTAGCTGAATCAAAGGAAAAGGCGCTTGAACTTGCACAACAAGCTGTCATCTCGAGCGGAGTCGAGAGGTCTCTGACTACAGATGATTTACGTCAAGATTCAGACGTTTTAGATACTTGGTTTTCTTCGTGGCTATGGCCCATCAGTGTTTTTGGTGGAATTTTAGATCCCGATAATGAAGAGGTCAATTATTATTATCCTACCAATGATCTGGTAACCGGCCCCGATATCTTATTTTTCTGGGTAGCGCGCATGATTGTTGCTGGTTATGAGTTCAGAAACGAACGGCCCTATGAGAATGTATATTTAACAGGACTGGTACGTGATAAACAACGCCGTAAAATGTCCAAGCAATTGGGCAATTCTCCAGATGCCTTAAAGTTGATTGAGGAATATGGTGCAGATGGGGTGCGTGTAGGGTTGTTATTAAGCTCTGCAGCGGGTAACGATTTGATGTTCGACGAGGCGCTGTGCCAACAAGGAAAGAATTTTGCCAATAAAATATGGAATGCCTTTAGACTGGTAAAAGGATGGGAGGTGGCTGATATTGAACAACCACAGGCCGCTCAGCTGGGTATTGAATGGTATAGGGCGAAGTTCAATCAAACCTTGGCGGAGATAGAAGATCATTACAGTAAATATCGAATATCTGATGCTTTGATGGCCATTTACAAATTGGTTTGGGACGATTTTTGCTCTTGGTTTTTAGAGATTGTAAAGCCAGAATATCAAAAACCAATTGATAAGAAAACCTTAGTTGAGATAGTACACTTATTTGAAGAAAATTTGAAACTGTTGCATCCATTTATGCCCTTTTTAAGTGAAGAAGTTTGGCAGCATATGGCTGAACGTACCCCTGAACAGGCGCTTTGTATTGCAGATTGGCCAAAGGTCGGTGCGACGGATAGCGGTCTACTAAATGATTTTGAATTTGCTACTGAAATAATTTCTGGGGTTCGGAATATCCGAAAAGAAAAAAACATTGCCAATAAAGAAGTTTTAGAGCTAATGGAACTAAATGGTGAAGATTCAGGTTCTAAAATGGACGCCATTATTACGAAATTGGGGAATCTTTCTACCATTGAAACTGTGGATACTGCTGTTGATGGAGCTTTGAGTTTTAGGGTAAAAAGCAACGAATATTTTATACCTATAGCGGGAGCAATTGATGTGGATGCCGAGATTCAGAAAATCAATGAAGAACTTAAGTATACCAAAGGTTTCTTACAGTCGGTTCAAAAGAAACTTTCGAATGAGCGTTTTGTAAACAATGCACCACCAAAAGTGGTCGAAATGGAACGTAAAAAAGTCGCTGATGCAGAGGCTAAGATTCAGACTTTAGAGAAAAGTTTAGCAAGTTTGGGATGAAAAATTTAAATATTACATTTCAAATAAACTTTATAGTTCTTGGAATGTTCTTTTATTCAGGACTCGCTCAAGAAGTAAAATATGAACAAGGTGGTATAGGCTATTCCAAATCATTTATTGATAGTGAATTTAGTTATGATAAGGTATACGACAAGCATAGTGGCAGAAAGCTAGAAGGCAATGAAGTTAATAGTCTGATTAAAAAAAATCCTAGATTCCTATTAGAAAAGGTGTATGATGAAGAAGGTAGAGTGGTTAAATATCTTTATGATAAAACAGCACAGGCATTCGGTCCTCAGAATATTAGTATATCAAAAAGTAGTTTTGACAAATTTACTTTTGCTACAATTGATGACAGAAAGATAAGTTTACATGAATTGACAGGTAAATTGGTGCTAATTTGATTTGCGGTTTTTCCAGATATGTTTCATCACAAAGAACATGAAATTAAAGCCTTGGATGAAATGATTGATTCATCTAAAAACAAAGAGCACATTCGAGCCTTTATATTGTTTGACGGTAGCAAACAAATGATCAATACCATTTTTAATTATAAGGAATCCAATTTTATGCCGGTGGCAAATGCTCGAAACTTTGTCGAAAAGTTTGGGATTAGAAGATTTCCTAAAACCTTGGTGGTCAGTCAAAAAGGTGAGCTTTTGGAAAGCTTCTCTTACTCAGAAGACATCAATTTGGATGATTATTTTGAAAATGACTAGTTCTTCTTAACCAAAGTATTTGCTACCAAGCCTCCAATAATTAAAAAGAGCCCGAGAAAACTGAGTAGGGTATAAGTATCACCAAACCAAAAAATGCCAATACCAATGGTGAAAACGACTTCAGTATATTTTATGGGGGCGACCACATTGGTTGGCGCCGATTGAAAAGCCTTGGTCATATACACCTGACCAAAATAGCCAAATACGCCTAGGCTTAAGAGTAATAACCAATCCCATTCTTTGGGTTGTACCCATATAAAAATACTGATGATACCGCCTACAAGGGTTGATAAGAACATGAAGTAATTGACCACGACTACCGGGTGGTCGCCTTTTCCGATTTTTCGGATCAGTACATAAACCAGTCCGGTAAAGACCGATGCCATAAGCACCAATGTCATTCCATTATTATCGATAGTGTCATCAAAGCCCTTTAACATGATAACTCCAGAAAAGGCTACCAAAAAGAAGGGCACCTGTATGGGTTTAAGTCTTTCTTTGAGTAAAAAAACGGCAAAAATGGCCCCGAAGATAGGAGCGATATACCTGAGGGAGACTGCGGTACCGATAGACAAATACTTAAAAGAAATGAAAAAGAGGCTCATTGAGATCAATCCGGCCACCGCTCTTAATGATAAAAGCCTTCGCTGGTTTCCCATCAATTTTATGTTGTTCTTTATGAGGTATGAAGTAGCGAAAAAAAACGAAGTTACCGATCTGAAAAAAACCAATTGAAACCCGGGTATGTGTTCCAAATATTTGATGAAGGCATTCATCAATGAGAAAGATGCCGTACTGATAAGCATAAATAGAAGCGCTTTTCTCACCTAATCGTTTTCAAGCAACAAAACTACATCAAATTAAATCGGAATTTATAGATAGTTTTTAGGCAAAAACTAGGATGTAAAATGGATATTACTTTTCTTTGTTTGAAATCAATCTAAATAATGTCAAAGCAGAGGGAAGTGTCCAATAAAATGCGAATCTATCACAGGTATTTAGGTTTCTTTTTAGCGGGGATTATGGCAGTTTATGCCCTAAGTGGTGTCGTTTTGATTTTTCGCGATACCGATTTTTTGAAAAAGGAGATTCTGAATGAAAAACAAGTTGCCGCCAATTTAAATGCGGAACAACTTGGTAAGGAAATCAAGATAAAGCGCTTAAAATTCAGTGAGGTATCCGATGGTATTGCCACTTTTAAAGGAGGCTCCTACAATACCCAAACAGGAGAGGTCAGTTACACCACTAAACGCTTACCCCTTGTTTTAGATAAGATGACCCATTTGCACAAGGCCAAATCTTCAGACCCATTATATTTTCTGAATATGTTCTTTGGTGGCGCCCTTTTATTCTTCGTGATATCTTCGTTTTGGATGTTTTTACCAAATACGACAATCTTCAAAAAGGGAATGTATTTTGCCGCGGCCGGAGTAGTATTGACACTTATTTTACTTTTGGTTTGAAATAAACTCGAAATCCGTAACTTACTGGGGTAGAACTTTTAACTATAGAAATGAAAAAGTTAATCCCATTAGTCATCGCATTTGTTGGCTTCAGCTCATTCTCACAAAGAGATTGGAGTACTGTCGAAATTACTTCTGAGAAGTTATCTGAAAATATTTATGTGCTTTTCGGGGCAGGCGGTAATATGGGCCTAGCCATTGGTGCTGAAAATGCCTATTTGATTGATGATCAGTTTGGTCCGCTATCAGAGAAAATAGTTTCCCATATCCAAACCCTTACCGACAAACCTATCAAATGGGTTTTGAACACACATTGGCATGGCGATCATACTGGTGGTAATGAAAACATGGCAAAACAGGGGGCGATTATCATTGCCCATGAAAATGTGCGCAAGCGCATGTCTACAAAACAAGACCGCGGTGGTGGACGGATCGCTGAGCCGTCTCCAGGTTCAGCATGGCCAGTAATCACCTTCAACGAAAAAATGACCTTGTATTTAGATAATGGTAACACCATGCATGCCATGCATGTAAACGATGCCCATACCGATGGGGATTCCTATTATTATTTTCTTGAAGACAATGTGCTCCACATGGGTGATAATTTTTTTGTAGGTCGTTACCCTTATATCGATTTGAACTCGGGTGGTGATATCGATGGTCTTATCAGTAATGTAACTATGGCATTGGGTATGGTCGATGACAATACTAAGATAATTCCAGGTCATGGTCGGTTGGCCTCTAAAGATGATTTGAAAAGCTATGCTGCGATAATAACTACACTGCGCGAACGGGTAAAGAAAGCTAGGGATGAAGGAAATTCTTTAGAACAGGTGCAAAAACTGGGGCTTTCAAAAGAATGGGATGCCACCCACGGTCAGGGATTTATCAATGCCGATCGAATCATCGAGTTTATTTACAAATCTGCAGACTAAATCCTTTATCATGAAGCAATTGAAAAAAGAAGACATCCCACAAGAGGTATTTGACCTCTATGATGATTATGCCCATAATAAAATTCAACGAAGGGAATTTATAGAAAAACTGTCCTTATATACCATAGGTGGCTTTACCTTACCAAGTTTATTGAGCTTTATGATGCCCAACTACACCAATACCATGTTGGTGGATCCAAAAGATCCTAAACTTGATTCAGAATTTATCACCTATAATTCAGGGAAAGGGGGAGGTGAAATCAAAGCACTACTATCAAAACCAAAAACGTTCGAAGATAAACTAGGGGGTATTGTAGTGGTACATGAGAACAGGGGTTTAAATCCATATATTGAAGATACTGCAAGAAGGGCTGCTTTAGAAGGTTTTATTACTATAGCCCCCGATGCGTTGACCCCATTAGGGGGCTATCCCGGCACTGATGATGAAGGACGGGCGATGCAAAGAAAACGTAATCGTAATAAGATGCTTGAAGATTTTATTGCTGCTTTTGGGTATCTAAAGAATCATGAAGATTGTAACGGTAAAATTGGGGTAGTAGGTTTTTGTTTTGGGGGATGGATTGCCAATATGATGGCGACACAAGTTGAAGATTTAAAGGCAGCAGTTCCTTTTTATGGAGGGCAACCCAAAGAAAACATTGCCAAGATAAAAGCACCGTTACTGCTTCAATTTGCAGGTTTGGATAAACGCGTGAACGCAGGATGGCCAGCTTATGAGGAAAGTCTTAAGGCTGAGGGTAAAGAATACCAAGTATTCGTATACCCTGAGGTGAACCACGGGTTTCATAATAATACTACTGCACGATACAACAAAGAAGCTGCCGAACTTGCCTGGAAGCGTACCATTGAATTTTTTAAAAAAAAATTGGTTTAATTTTTAGGTAGAACTAAGGTTACAGTCATTTTGTATAGCTATGGAAAAAAAAACTAGACGTACTATTTCAACTACGGGTACTATTCAATTTGCCAACTTGAAAGTTACGGAGCCGGCTGAATATGCAGCTGGTGCAACAGCTATTAAAAAAACAATTGCACATTTAAACAAAGAAACGGGATTGTTCAAATCTTTGGTTACCCTTAGTGCAATGAATCAAAAAGAAGGTTTTGATTGCCCGGGCTGCGCTTGGCCCGATCCTGAAACCCCTTCTAAATTAGGTGAATATTGTGAGAATGGTGCAAAGGCTATTGCAGAAGAAACAAGCCCTGAACGAGCTGACGCGGCATTCTTTGAGCGACACTCCGTAGAAGAATTATCTCGATGGTCTGATTTCGAAATCGGTAAGAGCGGTCGATTGACCGAACCGATGCTTCTTAGATCAGATTCCGTTCACTATAAACCCATTACATGGTCCAATGCTTTTAAGTTAATAGCAGAAGAACTACGTAAACTAAATTCACCAGATGAAGCCGTGTTTTACACCTCAGGCCGTTCAAGTAATGAAGCCGCTTTTTTGTACGGGCTTTTTGTACGCGCTTTTGGCACCAATAACATGCCCGATTGCTCTAATATGTGTCATGAGTCTAGCGGGGTAGGACTGAGTGAGACTTTGGGAATTGGCAAAGGATCGGTGACTTTAGATGATTTGCACGAGGCCGAAGTGGTCATGGTAATTGGACAAAACCCGGGTACCAATCACCCTCGAATGCTTTCGGCCTTGGAACGGTGTAAAAAGAACGGCGGGAAAATTATAACCGTAAACCCCTTAGAGGAAGCTGGTTTGGTACGATTTAAAAATCCACAAAAAATTGATGGAATCATCGGAACCGGTACCGTCTTGACCGACATTTTCCTTCAAGTCAAGATCAATCAAGATGTCGCCTTATTAAAACTGTTGATAAAACGATTATTAGAGAAAGAGCGTAACGGATTTGCTGTATTTGATCAAGATTTTATACAAAATAAAACAGCAGGATATGAGGCATTACTCGATGATTTAGACAGCCATACTGATGAAGGATTATTGGCACTGTCTGGAGTAGCCTCTGAAAAAGTCGACGAAGCTGTTGAACTACTGGCTACCAAAAATAGGATTATCATTTGCTGGGCAATGGGCTTGACCCAGCATAAGAACGGAGTGGATAACATCAAGGAATGCGTCAATTTACTATTGTTAAAAGGTAGTATCGGCAAAAAAGGGGCCGGCACGTGTCCGGTACGTGGGCATAGTAACGTTCAAGGTGATAGAAGCGTCGGTATCATGCATCATGTGTCCAAACCTTTGAACAACGCTTTGAAAAAGGTTTTTGATTTTGATGCACCAGAAAAAGAAGGTCTTGATACCGTGCATTGTATAAAAGCAATGTATGAGGGTAAAGCCAAGGTGTTTATAGCTCTAGGTGGCAATTTTGTTTCCGCCGCATCAGATACCAATTATACGGCTAAGGCATTACAGAACTGCGATTTGACCGTAGCTATAAGTACCAAATTGAATAGAGGGCATTTAATTACGGGTAAAACAGCACTTATTCTTCCTACTTTAGGTAGAACGGAATTGGACGGGATAAATGGTAAACGTAGGTTCGTAACCGTTGAGAATAGTATGGGCAAAGTTCACCAGAGCTCTGGGGGTAGGGTCCCTATCAGCGCATCATTAAAAAGTGAACCAAGCATTGTAGGTGAAATGGCCAACGCCTATTTTAAAGGTAAGCATAATGTGAATTGGTTATCATTAGGGGAAGATTATGACCTAATTCGAAGTAAGATCTCAGAGGTCTATGAGGGCTATGAAAATTATTCAAAACGTTCAAAAGGGTCGGGCTTTTATTTACCCAATAACGCTCGGGAAGCTGATTTTTCAAAACTGCCAAATGGTCGTGCGCAATTCTCCGTTTGTAAATTAGCGGAGCATAGCCCCGAAGCAGATGAATTCGTCTTAATGACCATTCGAAGTCATGATCAGTTCAATACGACTATCTATGATATGAACGATAGGTATAGGGGTATTTATGGGGAAAGACGGATTGTTTTTATGAATCCTGATGATATGAGGGTAAAGGGCATCAAGAACCAACAGGTCATGGATTTGGTTTCAAATTATCATGGCGTTGTGCGTAGAGCGGAGAAATTTAAGGTGATTCCTTATAATATCCCTTCAGGAAATTTGGCAGCCTATTTCCCTGAAACCAATGTTTTAGTGCCGATTGATGAGTTTGCTCGAAAAAGCAACACGCCTGTTAGTAAATCCATTATCGTAAAGGTTATTCCCCATCGTTAAATTAGAAGGATACCACCTTTTTTAAAACTACACCATGAAAAAATTAAATCGACGTAACTTTTTAAAAAAGACCTCGCTTTCAGCGGCAGCGGTTTCCATAGTGCCGAATTATATGAGTGCCAGAAAAGAACGTTCTTTCAATGCCAGATACATGGGTGATTATGCAGCACCCAAATTGGAGCAGGTAAGGGCGGCTTTTATTGGTGTAGGGGCTAGGGGCGGAGATCATCTGAAGTTTTTGGCAGCTTTGCCGAATACCGAAGTGGTGGCGATTTGTGACGTATATGAAGATTTGGTGAGACAAAAAGCGGGCTGGGTCCGTGAAGTTTCCGATGAAAACAGGCATCAGAATATTGCGCTATACTTTGGTGATGAGCATCAATGGCGAAAGATGCTCAAAGAAGTAAAGCCCCAAGTTGTTTTTATTGCTACCAATTGGAATGATCATGCACCTATGGCCATTGAGGCCATGAAACAAGGTGCCCATGCTTTTGTCGAAGTGCCCATTGCGGTAACCCTATCTGAAATGTGGGAAATCGTTGATACCAGCGAACGTACGCAAAAGCATTGCATGATGTTGGAGAACGTGAACTATAGCCGTGACGAACTCATGTTCTTGAACATGTGTAGGCAGGGGGTAATAGGGGAGCCACTTCATGCAGAGGCCGCTTATATTCATGAGTTGCGTTGGCAGATGGAAGAACAGCAGCGAGGAACAGGTTCTTGGCGAACACACCACTATGCGAAGCGAAACGGTAATCTATATCCCACCCATGGTTTAGGGCCAGTAGCGCAATATATGAACTTGGGTAGGGGTGACGACACCTTTGGGAGTCTGGTTTCATTTTCAACGCCATCCAGAGGAAGGGCCGCATATGCAAAGAAAAACTATTCAGAAGATCACAAATGGAATGAATTGGATTTTAAGGGCGGTGATTTAAATACATCCATTATCAAAACGCGAATTGGTAGAACCATAATGGTACAATGGGACGAGACCAGCCCAAGACCTTATTCTAGACTAAATCTGATACAAGGCACCAAAGGTGTCTTGGCAGGTTTTCCGACTAGGGTTGCTTTAGAAGGTGGGGTTGAAGGTATTACCAAAGATCACCATTCTTGGGTACAAGGAGAAAAATTGCAAAAACTATACGAAAAATACGATCATCCTTTATATAAACGATTGAATAAAGCTGCTAAGGGAAGTGGTCATGGCGGTATGGATGGTATTATGGTCTATCGCATTGTAGAATGCCTGCAGCAAGGCCTACCCTTAGATCAAAACGTTTACGAAGGTTGTTTTTGGAGTGCGGTAGCCCCCTTGAGCGAGCGTTCTGTTGCCAGTGGGGGTGCCCCGCAACCTTTTCCTGATTTTACAAGGGGAAATTGGAAAGGGACAGCACCATTGCAAATTATTGAGTAATTTTTTGTTCTATGGAAACCTATGCTAAAGCCCTTGTTTATGCCATTCCTTTCTTTACCGGTCTAGTACTGCTAGAAGTGCTATATGGTCATTTTGTCAAAGACCAGAAACATAACGTTATGGATACCGTTAGCAGCCTAAGTTCAGGTTTAACGAATATTATCAAAGATTCATTGGGATTGGTTTTGGTTTTGGTCAGTTATCCAGTTTTATTGGGGGTTTTCTCCATTTTTGAGTTGAAAGCGACCTGGCCAGTCTGGATATTGGCCTTCTTAGCCATTGATTTTGCCGGATATTGGAACCATAGGCTAAATCATCACGTCAATATTTTTTGGAACCAACATGTAATTCACCACAGTAGTGAAGAATTTAATTTAGCCTGTGCTTTACGACAATCCATCTCGAATGTGGTGGGTTATTTTGCCCTGTTATTGTTACCTGCCGCAATTTTAGGAGTGCCAAATGAAGTAATCGCTATTTTGGCCCCAATACATTTATTTGCCCAATTTTGGTACCATACCCAACATATTGGTAAGATGGGTTGGCTGGAGTATATCATTGTTACGCCCTCGCAACATCGGGTTCATCATGCCATCAATCCCGAGTATATTGATAAGAACTTAGGCCAGATTTTATGTGTTTGGGATAGGATGTTCGGAACGTTTCAAGAAGAATTACCGACAGTTCCGCCAAGATATGGGGTGCTGAAACCCGCCAACACGTGGAATCCTATTCTAATTAATTTTCAGCATGTATGGCGGCTTTGTAAGGATGCTTGGCGTACAACCAGTTGGTATGATAAATTACGAATATGGTTTATGCCCACCGGTTGGCGTCCGCAAGATGTTGTAAAGAAGTATCCAGTTCACGGTATTGATAATGTGTATCATTTTAAAAAATATAGGCCAGAAGCATCTTTTGCCTTAAAAGTATATGCTGTTTTTCAACTTTTATTCAATACGTTCTTGATGCTTTACATGTTTTATAATTATTCAGAAATCGGTCTTGCCGGGCTATTGCAATTTGGAGCTTTTGTGTTTGTAGGGATTTATGGCTACACCACCTTAATGGATAAAAAAGGGTATGCCGTCGGGATTGAGGTTTTTCGAGGTATTCTAGGTATTGCCTTGATTCTTGGTACTGGCGATTGGTTCGGTATAAATGGACTTTGGTCTTTTGGAAGTATCATGGTTTCGTGCTACTTTATAATCACTATTCTTGGTGGCATTTATTTTACGATGAAAGAGGATAAGGAATCGCCAGATACCACAATTAATCGGATTCCTTGATTTCTTTAGCGACCAATTCAATATACTTTTTCATTGCCTGTTTTCTACCAATATGCTGCGCTTGAATAAGGGCATTTGCCTTAAAGGCATTGATCAATGGGGTTTTACTGCCGGGATTGCTGTAGTTTTTATTTGCAATTTTATAATAAGCATATAGTTTTAAAAGAAGGTCGGCGGGCAGTGGTTCGGTAAAATCATTTACAAGTTTCACTGCTTCCTCAAATTTATTATGTAAATCCTTATCAGTCATTTTTTTTGCCAAGCATAGCGATACAGGTTTTGGCCCCGGTCACTTTTTGGTTTAACGACACACAGACCTTACTCTCTAATGGGAGGAACAAATCAACTCGAGATCCAAATTTTATAAATCCGGCGTCTTCCCCTTGTACGACTTGTTCACCTTCTTCGGCATAGTTGACAATCCTGCGCGCCATTGCCCCTGCGATTTGCCGGTATAAGATCTCACCGAACTTCGGGGTATGTATGACAACGGTAGTTCGTTCATTTTCAGTACTCGATTTTGGGTGCCAAGCAACCAAGTATTTACCAGGGTGATATTTTGAATAGGTAATGGTTCCACTTGCCGCATAGCGGGTTACATGAACATTTATCGGTGACATAAAAATAGATACCTGTCTTCTTTTTTCTTTAAAGTACTCTGTTTCCTCCACTTCTTCTATGACAACTACCTTGCCATCGACGGGTGCAAGGATCTCGTCAAAATGGGGGGTAACAGGTCGCTTGGGATTTCTGAAAAATTGTAGGATAAGGACCAAAATAAGAAGGGCCAGAATCTGAAGTCCCAATCTCAGCCATTCCAATTCAATATAAAACTGGGCCCCGATAATTATGGCTACTACTATGAAAAAAGTGGTAAGAATTATATGTTGTCCTTCTCTATGAAACATAAAAAAATAATTTTAAAGTAAAATAGGCAAACGGTGCCGCAAAGATCAAGCTGTCCAATCTATCCCAGATTCCGCCATGGCCAGGCAGTATTGCCCCGCTATCCTTTACCCCGGCTATTCTTTTGAATTTAGACTGTAATAAGTCTCCCAACGCTCCGAAAAAAACGATTACCAAGGCGAGTATGAGCCATTGGGTCAAATCGATCCTAGGTTCATATTTTGCCAAAAAGTATGCTGTCAATAATGCAAAAATAAGACCTCCTACCGAACCTTCAACGGTTTTTTTAGGTGAAATGGACGGAAATAGTTTGGTTTTGCCAATAGACTTGCCAACCAAATAGGCAAAGCTGTCACTAACCCATATCAAAATAAAAATTCCCATGATCAAAAACTTGGCAAACTCATTATCGTTGTAGGGTATCATCGTCAAAAAAATGAATCCACCCGAAATATAAAAAATACCGGTTAGGTATAATTGAATTTTAGAAAGGCCTTGCTTTAGTTTTAAGAAAAGGAAAAGCAATAAAACAAGGTCGATTACTAAGGTAATACCCAATAATATCAGTACGGGAAGTTCTGTACGTATAAGATAGATATAGGCCCACCATAAGGCGAGGTAAGCTATAAAAATATAATAGCCCTTGATACCAACGATACGCTTGTATTCATAAAGGCAGCCCAAACCAAAGGCCATGAACAAAAAATCGAACGCGTCAGAATTCAAATAGGCGGTAGACAACAATAATACTACGTATACAATGCCTGTAAGTGAACGCTTCAAGAGTTCTTTCATGGGATCAGTAGTCTTCTAGCAACAAAAGATATACATTTTTTGATGCACTACCGTATGAAAGAAAGTCATTTTTATTTTCGTTGGTCAATTCAAAATGTTTCAACGTTGTAATATTATCAGGAATTTCCCTTGGATATTTTTTCTTGATAATTTTTAAAGCCTCACTAATGGATTCCACCAATTGACTTGTAGTGGCAAACACGATTAGATTCGAAGGAAGGTCATTGAGCTTCCGTTCCTTTATTTGATGCGAACAAACCAAGATAGAACCATTGTGTGCAATTAGATGTTCGCATGTGGTGAAAAAGATATCACTATCCTTTACCTTATCGGTAAATGCGATTTTTTCCGTCGCGAACTTTTCATTGATACGTTTATCAAGGGTGTAGAATGCTTGGTTTTGCCAGTTATTCTCTGAAATAATATTTTGAAGCGCCTGTGAAACCTCATTGAAGTCTTCGCAATAGATGAATTTACCGCCATTCTTTTTGAAGTAAATCGTGAACTTCTCGTCTACCGGAATTTTCAAGTCGGGCATATGCTCCCCACGAGTTTCGGAAGTTTCCTTCGAAACCTTTTTACCGCCACCGAAAAGTTTACCAAATACACCCATAAACCATAACCATCGAAAATAAGACCATTTATCCCATTCTTAAGAAAAATACCTATTTGCTTTCCCCTTCTTCATTTTCAGAAGCTACGGTTGCCGTGGCCTCCTGTTCTTCTTCTTCATTGTCTTTTGCAAATGGGCGTTTGCCAAAAATTTTCTCCAGATCATCTTTGAAGATAACTTCTTTGTCGAGTAGCCTTTCTGCTAAAGAAGTCAGTTTATCCTTATTTTCTTCCAGTAAGCTAATAGCCCGTAGATATTGTTTTTCAATGATCTTAGAAATTTCCTCATCGATTTTCTGAGCGGTTTCCTCGCTATAGGGTTTTGAAAAACCGTACTCGTTTTGTCCTGAAGAATCATAATAGGTAATGTTGCCCAATTCTTCGTTCAAACCGTAAATGGTAACCATGGCACGGGCTTGCTTGGTAACCTTTTCGAGGTCGCTCAGGGCACCCGTCGATATTTTGTCGAATATGACTTTTTCAGCTGCCCTACCACCCATAGTGGCACACATCTCGTCTAACATTTGATCCGGGCGTACAATTAATCGTTCTTCGGGTAAATACCAAGCAGCACCTAGTGATTGCCCTCTTGGCACAATCGTTACTTTTACTAAAGGAGCGGCATGTTCCAACATCCAACTTACCGTTGCGTGCCCAGCCTCATGAAAGGCGATGGTCTTTTTCTCCTCTTGGGTTATGATCTTATTTTTCTTCTCAAGTCCACCAACAATTCGATCTACGGCATCTAAAAAATCTTGCTTGCTTACCGCTTTCTTTTCTTTTCTGGCTGCTATCAAGGCTGCCTCATTACACACGTTGGCGATATCGGCACCTGAGAAGCCTGGGGTTTGTTTGGCGAGAAAATCCAAATCTAGGGTCTCAGAGGTCTTAATAGGTCTTAGGTGAACCTCGAAAATCTCTTTTCGTTCCCTTATGTCAGGTAGGTCAACATAAATTTGTCTATCAAAACGACCGGCCCTCATTAAAGCTTTATCCAAAACGTCTGCTCGGTTGGTGGCTGCCAAAACAATGACATTGGTATTCGTTCCAAAACCATCCATTTCGGTCAACAGCTGGTTCAAGGTATTCTCACGTTCATCGTTCGACCCGGTAAAATTATTTTTACCCCTGGCCCTACCGATTGCATCAATTTCATCGATAAAAATAATGGCAGGTGATTTATCCTTGGCCTGTTTGAATAGGTCACGTACCCTAGAGGCACCGACCCCAACGAACATTTCTACAAAGTCAGAGCCCGAAAGTGAAAAGAAAGGTACTTTTGCTTCACCGGCCACGGCTTTCGCCAACAAGGTTTTACCTGTTCCTGGGGGGCCGACCAATAAGGCACCTTTGGGTATTTTACCCCCGAGGGAGGTATATTTATCAGGATTTTTAAGGAATTCCACGATTTCTTGGATCTCTTCCTTCGCACCTTCCAAACCGGCCACATCTTTGAAAGAAGTTCTGGTATCGGTTTTCTCATCGAACAGCTTTGCCTTTGATTTCCCAATGTTGAAAATTTGCCCACCAGCACCACCACCGGCGCCACCGGACATTCTTCTCATTAAATAAATCCAAATACCTATGATTAAGGCAAATGGTAGAAGGGAGAGCAATAAATCACCAAGTACATTGGATTCCGTATCAAAATCAACAATCGTATCTAGGTTATTGTCTTTCTTGATATTCTTTATCTCGTCTTCAAAATTCTGTAGATCGCCGAAGTCTAAAATATATTGCGGTACCATTCCCGTAGAAGGGATCAACGGTTTGTCGGCTACTTCACGATGCACATCTTTTTGCAGGGCCTCATTGGTCAAAAAGACTTTTGCCTGTCGTACATTGGTATAGATCAATATTTTTGCGATATCCCCATTTCTAAGGTATTCTTGAAGTTCGGAAGTCGTTGTTTTCTTTGTGCTTGAAAAACTACTGCTCCCAAAAAATTGGAATCCTAAGATCAAAGCGATGATAATGCCGTAAATCCACCATGAATTAAAACGTGGTTTCTTGGGGGTATTTGAATTGTTTTCTTTTGCCATTTTTTAGTTGTTATAACTGCTCTCTACCATAGTTACTTTGGCATCTCCCCAAAGTCCTTCGATATCGTAGAACTCCCTAATATGTTTTTGAAATACATGAACGACTACATTGACATAATCCATCAAGACCCATTCTGCGTTTTCTGAGCCTTCTACATGCCAAGGTTTGTCTTTGATTGCTTTACTTACGGTTTTTTGAATGGAAGATACAATTGCATTGACGTGTGTATTCGACGTACCGTTACAGATGATGAAGTAGTCACAGACGGTATTCTCTATTTCCCTTAAATCAAGTAGATTGATATCTACACCTTTTACTTCTTCTATTCCCGATAATATTAAGGTTATAAGCTCATCTGCGCTAGCTTTGTTTTTCTGCATTCAAAAATTTTAGGTTTCTGCAAAGTTATTACTTTTTTGTTTTGTTGCGCCCAGTATTTAACATTACATTCAATGTGTTTTTCACGCCATACCATGCATATAATCAAACTTGATGCCACGGAGTCTACCAATACCTATTTAAAGGCACTATTGTCAAAAGATGATATGTCCGATTATACGATAGTCAGCGCCAAAGCACAACTCAAGGGTAGGGGGCAAATGGGCACCGAATGGACTTCTGAAAAAGGTAAAAATTTGACATTCAGTATTTTGAGGGTTTTCGAAGGTTTTGACCCTACTCAACAAGTCTTTCTGAATTGTTTGGTTTCATTGGCAATATACAAGACATTAAAAGTATTGAAAGTACCAGGGTTAAGCATTAAATGGCCTAACGACATTATGTCAGGTAATCAAAAAATTTGTGGGATTCTCATAGAAAATATAGTACAGGGTGCCACCATTAAAAATACGATAATAGGCATCGGTTTAAATGTAAACCAGACCGATTTTGGTAAATTAAAAAAAGTGAGCTCGTTAAAACTACTTTTGGGCAATGATAGTGACCTTGACGGGCTTTTGATTCAAATCGTGGCAAAGATTAAAAAAGAGTTGCACCGTCTTGATGATATCTCATGGAGTACCCTAAAAAATGAGTATGGCGAAGTTTTGTTCAGAAAAGACGAGCTTTCCACTTTCACGCGAAATGACGGCACCTCCTTTTCAGGTTATATTAGGGATATAAACAAAGCGGGAAAACTTATTGTTCAGTCGAGGCTTTCAGGTTTTGAAGAATTCGCACAGAAGGAAATAGGCATGTTGTACTAAGCAATCTTATCCATGTTCCTGCTCAAGGTTTCCATGAAATTGGTTATCGGGCTTTTGATCATCATAGCCATCATGGCATTGAATTCCCCTTCGAAACTCAGACCGACTTCAGACTGTTTTCCTGTTACGGGTGTGATGTTGGCGGTCAAGGTAAAAGGAAGCTTGTCACTTGCCGCGCCCAGTACGATTTTATCATACTCATGTTGTTCTTTGAGCCTCAAAACAATCTCGGGCATACCTTTCAATGCAAATTTAAACGTGTTCTCGTCGAGAACTTCAAATTTATCGATGTTCTCAGGCATTAATACCTCAAAGTTTTTGATATCGATTAAAAAATCAAAAACTTCTTTATCACTTTTTTCCACTATCTTTTTGGCAACTTCAATATGCATATTATTCAGGTTTCCATTGCTGGGGGGCTTCCCTCCACTGCAATAAGGTTTGTTGTTGGGTTTCTTTGATATAATTTGTTTGTGAGGCCTGTGCTATAAGATGCCTATAATCACTTAGGGTGTGCAACGGAATACCATTGGCTTCGAAATTTTGTGAGGCCACGGTAAAACCATAGGTGAAAATGGCTATCATTCCTTTTACATCGGCACCTGCTTCACTTAACGCTTGAACGGCGTTAAGGCTGCTCTTTCCCGTACTTATCAAGTCTTCTATGACTACCACGGTCTTGCCTGCCTCCAAATGGCCTTCAATTTGATTTTTTCTACCATGCGATTTAGGCTCGGGCCTGACATAAACAAAAGGTAGGCCCAATACCTCGGCAACTAAAATACCTATACCTATCGCCCCAGTTGCAACACCGGCGATAATATCAGGTTTGCCATACAATCGTTCAACTTGTTTGGCCATGGCCTCCCTAACATAATTTCTAATCGTAGGATACGAAAGGATAATCCTGTTGTCACAATAAATCGGTGATTTCCATCCAGACGCCCATGTGAAGGGATTTTCAGGATTCAACTTAATTGCATTAATTTGCAGCAATAGCTCCGCAGTTTTATTGGCGCTGTTCGTGTCTAAAATCATTGCGCAAATGTATAAAGTTTTTGTTAATGAATCACCGCTGATATTGACAAATGAAAAACCCGATAACAGCGTTGGCAATGTCTTTTTAATGGATGATAATGCCATTGATTATGCCATAACATCGCTTTCAAAAAACCTTCTCTCAGAAGCTTACATTTACGACCCTAGTGAACAAATTCTTGAAAAGTTCAGTAGTAAAATACCAATAGTCGTTGCTGCTGGTGGCTTAGTTAGAAATAAAAAGGGGAAAGTACTGTTCATTTTTCGAAATAAGAAATGGGACCTTCCAAAAGGTAAGTTGGACAAAGGGGAATCCATTGAGGATGCAGCTATTCGCGAAGTAGAGGAAGAGACAGGGGTGAAAGGCCTTGTAATCGATAAATATTTGAGAACCACTTATCATATCTTTAAAAGAGGGGGCAAATACAAATTGAAAAAGGTGTTTTGGTTTACCATGGATACCTCATACAATGGTGCATTGGTCGCACAAGAGGATGAAGGTATAACCAAAGTAAAGTGGAAGGGCCCTAAGAAAATAAAGAAAGCCCTAAAAAAATCGTATTTCAATATCAAAATCTTGTTTGAAGACGATTCAGTTTTCAACCATTGAAGCCGCTTCGCTTCCTTTTAAAATCCTATAAACGGGATATTGCAAATGTGCAGCTTCGTAATGGGGAGAGTTTTGATATATCCAATTCAACTGGGCGTACCAATTTTCGGCAAACTTTTGCTCTTCTTGTTTTTTTAATAAAAAACGATTTCTTAACGGTTCGTTTTCTTCCAGTAATTTCAAGGCGATATCCTCAAAAACGTAAGGGGAAAAACCTTCTTTCTGCTGTAAAATGGTGTCGAAGAAATTCCAATTGAAGAACGAATCAGGTGCCTGTGGTTCCAACGTTTCCAATATGTAACGCATACCAGGTTGATTGGTAGGGATGATATAGTCCCCTTTATCAAAATGAACCTGCCTTAAATTGTTATCAACGCTGGTATCATAATGCAGGTAATGCCCTTCATAAGCGTTTGACCTTGTTGAATATGTTGCAATTCGGTATGCTTCAACGGTTAAAACGGTGTCCGTTTCAAGTTCGTAAAAGGCAATGTTGTTCATAGCCATTCGTTCTGCAATTTCTATCCAGGCCTTTTTTAAGAGGTACGCTTCGGGTATGGTAACGGTATCTTTGGGTAAAAAGTAATTGTTATAAATGGTTTCTTTTTCGAAAGGTCGCGAAGTATCATATTGTAATCGCGGAAAGCCTGTTACCCCACTCACAAGGGTATCAACCTTAAAGCCTTTAAATCTAAGGGTAGCGTTTTTAGTGGTATCTACCGCCCAGTTCAGGTTATAGGTTCGCCTATTTGCAATTGCTTCGGCAGCCTTTGTTCTAAGTTGTTTGATTTTATGATGGTCTTTTTCGGCTATAAACAGTAGTTGTTTCATAAGTTCATAGGTGCCATGTACCCGTTTTTCGTATGGTTTCAACATGTGGGTTTCGACCATCATTCCTAAGGTGTTCCATAGTGTGGTGTACCCAGTAGAGTACCTTGGGTGGTCAAGGAATTGGGTAAAACCTGTCTCAGGTGGCCGATTGAACACATTGACATAGGGGGTTATATCCCAATTTGCTTTTGAAAGATTTTGCTCCAGCTTGGGCATCATTTCAGTATGTAGGTAATGCCCTAAATCCCCACCAAGTTTGTTATGTTGCGTAAAAAGATGTGTTAAGGTGTATTGATAATCGGCACCATTACTTACATGATTGTCAATAAAGATATCTGGAGAGACCAAATGAAAGATCTCAGCGAATGTTCGTGCATTTTTGGTATCAGCCTTGATAAAATCCCGATTGAGGTCATAGTTCTTTGCATTCCCCCTAAAACCATACGCCTCTGGACCATTTTGATTGGTTCTTGTTGTTGAATTTCTGTTCAACATACCCCCAATGTTATAAACGGGAATCGTCACAAGTACCACGTTTTTTTGCGCACTTATTTTCTGTTCCACCAAATCGCGGAACAAAAGCATCGTTGCATCTATTCCATCACTTTCACCGGGATGGATGCCATTGTTTACAAGAACAATGGTCTTGCTTTTCGTGAGCTTTTGAAAATTAAAATCGCTTTCAGGATTGAACGTCACCAAATGTAATGGATGTCCGCTGTCGGTACTGCCCAACGTTTGCACGTTGATTTCGGGGTGATTTTTAGCCAAACGCAAGTAAAAATCAATGACTTCCTCGTAAGTGGCCGTCTTTGTACCATCAGATTTTTCAAAGGCAATTTGAAAATCATCCTGTTTTGTATCAATGGCCGTTTCGCAGGATATCAAGAATATAAAGGCAAAAAAGCTAAGGAAAAATCGCATGACCGGTATCGATGTCTATTAATTACTTTCAAAACAATGTCCCAAAAATAAAGTAATTAACGTTCAAGATGCCATATGGGTCCGCAGAATATCACACAAATCAATCGAAAAAATAGGTTTGTTCTTGAAAATGACCAAGTGATCTGTGCGGTCTTTGTAATAATGCCATCTTCTCAAATCAGAAGGGTCAATAGACGAGGTCAATATATTGATAATGATTTTTTTATCTATCGGAAGTCGCAAAAATTCCTCTAAAAACTCCCAGCCATCCATAATGGGCATATTGATGTCCAGAAAAATAAGATCAGGTACTTCAAAACCATTTTCCATGGCATGTATCAAGGCGTTCAGTGCGGTTTGTCCGTTATGGAATTCAGAAACGGAATCGCAATCAACGGTTTTGGCCAAAATCTTTTTTACACCAAAAAGTGTGATGGCATCATCGTCTATAACGTATATGGAATTAATCTTTGTCATTAAAATACACACTAAATGTAGAACCTTTTTCTACTTCGCTTTTAACGGTTATGTTACCACCCATGGCCTCGATTTGGTTTTTTACGATATAAAGACCTATGCCCCTGGCATCTTTATTATTATGAAAGGTCTTGTACATACCGAATAGTTTTTGGCCGTACTTATCCAAATCAATACCCAGGCCATTGTCTTGAATACAGAAGATGGTAATATCTTCTTTCTTTTTAGCGGACAGTACGATACTTGGGTTGCGGTCGGGGTGTCTGTACTTTACGGCATTGGTGACCAAGTTCAAAATAATACTTTCCATGTATGCGGGTACGGCCTTTACATTGACCGTATCAGCAATGTTGTTGTTGATCTGAACGTTATTCTGATGTAGGAATGCAGATAGGTTCTGCTGTACTTTAGTAATGTTTTCATTGAGATTGAGTGATTTTTTCTCAAGATTTACGTCGGTACTGATATCGACTACCTCATTTAAATTCTCTAAGGTATCCATCAGATTGTCAGAAGCATGCAAGAGCATATCCATAATTCGTTTTCGTTCTGATGCTTCTTTTTCGTTTACTAAAAAGTCTAATAGCATCGAAAAATTCGCGGTATGTGACCTTAGGTTATGTGACACGATATGTGCGAAATTGATAAGCTTCTTATTTTGTATTGCCGTTACATTGATCAGGTTTCTGAGTTGATCCTCTTTTTGAATGACATCAGAAATGTCCATACTGATACCTATGACTCCCTTGCTTCGTCCGTCAGCGTTTACAAAAGGTATCTTAGAAGTTAGAAAAGATGTTGAACTACCATCTTTTTTGACATTGATGGTTCGTTTTTTTAGAATTGGTTTCTGGGTTTTCATGACATGAACGTCTTCATGCCTTGAAATATCCGCCACATCTTTATCATAGAGGTCGTAATCGGTTTTCCCGATGATTTCTTGCGGATTGGAAACTCCCAGGTAATCACATTCGGCCTTGTTGACCAAGACCTTTTTAGAATCTTTGTCCTTTATGAAAATGTTCAGGGGAATGTTGTCTATGAGTGTCCTTAATAATTTCTCATTTTCAATTATTTTATTTTCAGCCTCGACATCTTCGGTTATATCTTGAAAAGTACCGATCAGCCTTGAGATCTTACCGTCTTTGTAGAACGGTTTTCCTGCTGCTAAGACCCAACGCTCGTTTGCTTTGGCGGTCACTATTTTTAGTTTGGTGTTCCATGTCTCCCCTTTTTCAATACAATTGTGCACCAACATCGATATGGTATTGCGGTCATGCCCCTGTTTGTAAAAGTTGATTGCCTTATCAATACTGGGCTGGTAATCATGGGGAACCTCATGTATTTTTTTGGTCATGGCCGACCATTCTATTCGTTCGGAGTCTAGATCATACTCCCAAGTGCCTACTTTTGATATTTCAGATTGATCTCTTAGAAGGTTTTCAAGTTTTTGAAATTTGAGGTCCATAAGAACGCGGTTTGACACATCTTCCATTTGAATAATGGCACCAATAATATTTTCTTCTTCACTATACCAAGGCTTGGTGCTCAACTCAAACCATTTTTCTATGCCGTTACCAGTTAACTTTGTTTGAAGAAAGCATTCCGTATTTCCTTCCAAAGTACTTACTAAAGGATCACGCCAGCTGTAGTTTGATTCATCAATAACATCAAATAACTGTTTACCAATAGCCATATGATAATCAAGGTTGAAAAAGGCGGCCCACTCATCTGAGGCGCAGTTCAATTTTAAGTTTCTGTCTACAAATGCAATGGCACTGGGCAACTGTTTAATGGTGTAGGCGTTGGCGTTGAGGATGTTCGTTTTCAAAATCAGTTTAAGATTTGGGGTTCTTAAATAAATAATTTCTAACAAAAATGTAAGTATATAACTACAAAAAAAAGTATATGTTGTGAATTCCCCAAAAAATGTGGTTTTTATTTGATCTGGGGTTTTGGATGGCTATTTACGATTGGTCCATACCCCGTTTTAGGGTGAAAATAGTACCTGATTACCTACTTACCTTAACGGTTTCAGGTACCAAGCCGGTATAATCCCCCCCGTTTCTGATAACATCGCGTACGATTGACGAACTTATGTATGATTTGCCTGAGGATGTGAGCAAAAACACCGTTTCGATTTCTGAAAGCTTTCGATTGGTATGTGCGATGGCCTTCTCGAATTCAAAATCCCCCGGGTTTCGAAGCCCCCTTAAGATAAAGTCTGCATTTATCTCTTTACAAAAATCAACTGTCAACCCCTTATAGGTAACCACTTTTATCTTTGGTTCGTTGGCAAAGGCCCGTTCGATGAATTTTGTTCGTTCTTCTAAAGGGAACATATACTTTTTTTCGGCGTTTATGCCGATGGCGATAACCAGCTCATCGAATAGAGTGATTCCTCTTTCGATAATATCGTAATGTCCGAGGGTAAGGGGATCAAAAGAACCTGGAAAAATAGCACGTCTCATCAAATCGTTTGGCTTTGTTTAAAAATAAGCATAATTATTTGTTGAGGGCTTCTTCAATCGCACTTTCAAATAGTTGTCGCATATCGAGCCCATAAGATTTTGCCTGTTGCGGCAAAATGCTTTCTTCGGTTAAGCCGGGGGTGGTATTCATTTCAAGAATATAGGGTTCATCTTCAACGAGTATGAACTCGCTGCGGGTAAATCCCTTCATTTTAAGTTTTTTGTAAATATTCTTGGCGATTGTGGCTACCTTTTGTTCTTGGGCGCTTGTAATACGAGCTGGAGTGATTTCTTGTGACTTACCTTGATATTTTGCCTCATAATCGAAAAAATCATTCTCACTTACAATCTCGGTCATCGGCAATACCGTAATGTTACCTTTATACCTAATAACACCAACGGAGACTTCCGTTCCGTCCAAAAAAGATTCTATAATAATCTCATCATCCTCTGCGAATGCCTTGTCAATCGCATCTTTCAAGTCTTGCTGTTGGTAGACCTTTGAGATTCCGAAACTACTACCCGCCCTATTGGCCTTTACAAAACAAGGTAGACCTACGGTATCGATAATTTCATCATTATCAATTTTATCACCATAATTTAGAAAGTAGGAAGTAGCGGATTTGATTCCATATGGTTTGATGGCACTGAGAAAATCCCTTTTATTGAACGTAAGTGCTGCCTGATAGTGATCACATGAGGTTTGCGGAATATTCAATAACCCAAAATAGGCCTGCAAAAGCCCGTCTTCCCCTGGCGTACCATGAATCGCGTTAAAAACGCAATCAAAGACTATTTTTTGACCTTTAACGGTAATGCTAAAATCATGTTTATCGACAGGGTAGCGTTCGCCGTCGTCATTTGAATGTACCCATTCTTTTTCGCTTATTACGATACCGTAACAATGATACCTACTATCTTTCAAATGCTTTTTGACTACGGCCCCACTTTTTAATGAAATAGCATACTCGCTTGAGTAACCACCCATGATAATGGCAACATTTTTTTTCATTGACTTCAAATCAGTTGATGGCAAAGTAACTAAAAAAGGGCCGTTTTTCTATATTTGTCGAGATAACTACTAGTGATGAGAGATTTTTTTGATTTTTTAAAAAGTAAAACCTTTTTAGTGCAGTTGGGCCTAGCCTTGGTTGTCGTTATTGTGTTGTGTATAATTACATTGCAATGGCTAAAGAGCACTACGAATCATGGTGAGTTCGTTGAGGTACCTGATTTTTCGAAACTATCGGTTCAAGAAATGCGTAAGATCGCCGAAGAAACGGGATTGCGATATGAGGTCTTGGATTCTACGAATTATAATCCAGATTATCCGAGGTTCTCGATTCTGGATCAAAATCCCGTTGCCGGTACAAAGGTCAAAGACAATAGAAAGATTTATTTTACGGTAAATCCTTCTGGATACAAGAAAATTACGGTACCCGATATCATTCAAGTCACCCAGCGTAATGCTTCTTCCATGCTGAGGGCGGTCGGTTTAGACGTGCAAAGAGTGACTTATATCGATGAGATCGGTAAAGACATGGTATACCAAATGAAATTTAAGGGCAAATACGTAAAACCAGGGGACAAACTTCCAAAGACCTCAAAGGTGGAACTTATTTGTGGCAATGGAAAAATACCCAATAGTGCGCGCATTAAAGCGGATTCTAACTAATGGATAACCCCGAGAACTCAGACTTTTCACAAGACGACCTTTTTGAACATTACAGATTTGTGGCCTCAAAAGGACAAGAACCACTTAGGGTAGACAAGTTTTTAATGAATTTTATTGAGAATGCCACACGCAATAAAATTCAAAAAGCAGCAAAAGATGGCAATATCTGGGTCAATGATCAAATTGTAAAACAGAACTACAAGGTCAAGGCCGGTGATGAGGTTAAGGTTCTTTTCGAACACCCCCCTTATGAGTTTTTATTGACCCCTGAAGACATACCCTTAAATATCGTTTATGAAGATGAGGTATTATTGGTGGTGAACAAACCTGCCGGAATGGTCGTGCACCCCGGTCATGGTAATTACTCAGGCACATTGATAAATGCATTGGTCTACCATTTTGATAATTTGCCGAATAACAGCTCTATGCGACCAGGTTTGGTACACCGTATCGATAAGGATACCTCAGGATTACTGGTTGTCGCCAAAACCGAGGCAGCCATGACCTACTTGGCCAAACAGTTTTTTGAAAAGACCAGTGAACGCGAATATGTAGCTTTGGTCTGGGGAAATATGGAACTTGATCAAGGTACCATAGCGGGCAATTTGGCCAGACATCCTAAAAATAGGCTGCAAATGGCCGTTTTTGAAGAAGAGGGGGTAGGTAAGGAGGCAATAACACATTATAAGGTTATAGAGCGCTTGGGTTATGTTACCTTGGTATCCTGTAAATTAGAGACCGGCCGTACACACCAAATACGGGTTCATATGAAACATATCGGACATACCTTGTTCAATGATGAACGTTACGGAGGTGATAAAATATTGAAGGGAACTACCTTTACTAAGTATAAACAATTTGTGGACAATGCCTTTAAGATACTGCCAAGACAGGCGTTACATGCCAAAACATTAGGCTTTAAGCATCCTCTGACAGGGCAATCGATGCGATTTGATTCTGAGTTGCCGAACGACATGGCCGCGGGTATTGAAAAATGGCGAAGTTATGCCAGACATTCCAACTAGTATAAGTTTTACCAATGCCCAGATTGATGAACTTCATTTGAAACTGCTACGGTCTTATCAAAATTGGTCTTATTTTTGGATAAAACTTGTAAGCAATGAAAATTGTTATTTCCCCTGCTAAATCACTTGACTTTGAAAGCAAACTACCTACGGATAGATTTACCCAACCGTATTTTTTGGAAGCTGCTGAAAAATTAAATAAGGTCTTGGCGAAAAAAAAACCCAAGGCGCTGTCTGAATTGATGTCCATTTCCGACAACCTAGCACAGTTAAACTGGGAACGTAACCAACAATTTTCAACTCCTTTTCATCCAGAAAATGCACGTCAGGCGGTTTATGCCTTCAACGGTGACGTATATCAAGGGTTGGATGCGTATACCCTACCTGAAGAACGCCTAGGGCATCTCGAAGATACTTTACGGATCTTATCGGGATTGTACGGTGTGCTAAAGCCCTTTGACTTAATGCAACCCTATCGTTTAGAGATGGGTACACAACTGAAGGTGGGCCGCAAGAAAAACCTTTATGAGTTTTGGAAAAAAGAGGTCACCACTTTTTTGAACAATGAACTTGAAGAAGGGGAACCCTTTCTAAATTTGGCAAGCAATGAATATTTTGGGGTCATTGATGAAAAAGCATTGAAAGTCCCAGTAATTACACCAATATTCAAAGACTGGAAAAACGATAAGCTCAAAATCATAAGTTTCTTTGCAAAGAAAGCACGAGGTTCGATGGTGCGCTATATTCTTGACACCGATGCCCAGAATTTAGATGATATCAAGGGCTTTGATTACGATGATTATGTTTTCAGCCAAGAACATACCCTGAAAGAACATCAACCCGTATTTATTAGATAGAATAAACTGCGCTTAATCACGTTCTTTTATAAAGAACTCTTTTCAAGTGCGTGAACTATGAAAAAAACAATGCTGTCTTTGGCCTTTATTTTTGCAGCCGTATGGGCATGTACGGATAGGGACGACGATTTGACAACTGCAAATATCAGGATCAAAAACAATAGTAACCTTAATCTTAACCTGGTCGAAGTAATTGCGGATAGTTTGTTCTACGAAAACGTTGATGTTGACGGTTTCTCAGAATATCTTGAATATGAAGAAGCCTTTCAGGCCATGCCTTTTCGGGTTGAGACCGATTCGGCAAATTTTGATTTTACCCCAGAGCAACAAGATTTAGACCCTTTGCCTATAGGGTTGTATACCTATGAGATCAGTATAAACGAAGAAGGTGCGATAGAATTGGACTTTAAGATAGACTAGGCCTTTTTTACTTTTTCAATTGCAATTTTATCCTCTACGGCGATGCGCTTTTTTATTTTACGCTTTCTTCTGGCACCGTATGACTTATTGGCGATCTTGCCCCGTTTTGTTTTGATATCCCCTCTACCCATAATCTGTAATTTTTCTTTAGCCTCAAGATACGAAAGTGCTTTGAATTGCTTAAAGATTTCATCATGATTAAACTGGATTATGCTATTTTGGGGGCATGTTCTATTATTTGAGCATTGCCCTACAGGCCTATTGTGTATATCATTGCTATTCAAACAGAAACAACCATTACTGGATATTGGCAATTATTTTTTTGCCTTTTATTGGTTCACTGCTGTATCTTTTTGTTGATGTGATTCAAAAAAGGGATGTTGAAAAAGTGCAAGAAGAACTCCTATCCGTCATCAGCCCTTCGCAAAAGGTCAAAGATTTGGAAAAACAGTTGCGATTTTCAGAATCCTTTGAAAATAGGGTTAAATTGGCAGATGCGTATTTAGATGAAAAAATCTATGAAAAAGCTATTGAACACTATGACATCGCACTAAGGGATAATTTCAAAGATGATTTTATGTAATTTCAAAATTGCAGGAAGCCGATTATTTTTCCTCAAATTTGAGGAGTCGATCAGGTATGCAAATAAGATAAAAATAGCTTACGCTTTAAAAAAATCAAGGGCCTCTCTTTTGTACGGAATGGTTTTGGAGAAACGAGAAAGGGCAGATGATGCCGAAAATGAGTTAAGGGCCTTCGATGCGCCTTACAATTATTTTATGGAAAGACTTGAGCTAGCCAGATTTTTAAATCATAACGAAAAGAAAGAGGCCGCAATGTTGGTCTATCAAGAACTTATTAAGGAATTTGAAAGTATGTCAAAACAGAGTTTAAGTACGCATCTTCATATTATAAAAAAGGCTAAAGAAGAATTAGCAGTGCAGGTATAATGTTTTTACACCAACATCCCTATCCCCCCTTTTTGTTTGAGGGGGTCAAAAAGCTCATTGTGGGTACCTTGCCACCACCTAGATTTACGACCGGTGCGTTCAAGGATGGCGATGTGGATTTTTGTTATGGTAGCCGTGATGGACAGCTCTGGAAAATTTTGGATGAAATATTTGGTTTAGACTTGACTTACACCACCACCGAGAAAGCCATTCAAGAACGAAAGGCCTTTTTGAAGGATCAAGGTATCGGTATTTGTGATATCGTTGAACGTGCCCAACGTGACAAAATAGACGCTTCTGACCTGGGCATGCAACACGTTGAACTTCGCGATATTCTAGCTTACCTAGCCCAATATGACACTGTAGACACCTTGCTTTTCACCGGGGGAAACAGTAAAAATGGCCCAGAGTATTTTTTTAGGAAACAATTGAGGACAAAAGACATACATTTCGGTGTGCTTTCAGATGAAGTGCCTAGAATCCATCAATTCAAACACCCAGAAACCGGCCGGTATATCAAAACGGTCTCCCTTACGGCACCTTCAGGAGCCGCGAACAGGGCAGTAGGTAGCTTACCACGCTATAAAGAACTGAAAAGTAAGAATGCGGCTTTCAATACCTTTGATTTTAGGGTGTTGCAATACCGTCAACATTTTATGGAATAAAGGTTACACTTGTTATGTTTTCGTAATAGGTTTTAGAAATATGTGATTTGACCTAAATTTCATATTTGATTTCTTTTTTATGACCATCTTTGTATTCACTCGAATTTTAATGCACTATTCAACAGGTAAATTTTTCAGATGCAGCAGTCAAAACGTTTAACGGAATTCAAAAAGTCGGTTACCAATAAGTTCAATATTTACAACAGCTTGTTTTTGAGCTTGCCCTATGCCGATATGGAAAATGTCGGTATGTTGGTGCCATTGCTTTTCGACCATTGTGAAAAGGGCTTACAACAAGGTAAAAAGCCCCAAGAAATCTTGGATACCTTTTTTGCCAATTTCACTGAAATGAATGCTGAAAGTGAACGGCTAGATTTCATGTTTCGAATAATCCAGTATGTCGAACGTCAGGTAGTACTTTACGATAGTGTCGAAGATGCTGCTTTTCCTAAACTACAGGAGTATACCAATTCATTATCGATCAATGATTATTTTGAATTGGTAAACCGAAGCAAAAATTGGGATAAGATCGCGAAAAAGCTTTCTACCTTTAGTGCCCGAATCGTACTTACTGCCCACCCTACCCAGTTTTATACACCAGCGGTATTGGATATCATCGCTGAACTAAGGGCATTAATAGATGAAAACCGTATTGATGATATTGATTTGACCATGCAACAATTGGGACTGACCTCTTTGATCAACGCGAAGAAACCGACCCCATTGGATGAAGCAAAGAATATCATCCACATACTCCGTAACACCTATTACAATGCTATTGGGGAATTATTTCAATATGTCAAAAAGAATATCCGTGATGCCAATTTCGATAACTATAATATCATCAAACTTGGTTTTTGGCCAGGAGGCGATCGAGATGGAAACCCATTTGTTACGGCAAACATCACGAATCAAGTAGCCGATGAATTGCGATTGACCTTGATGAAGTGCTATTATAATGAACTTAAGGTTTTGCGAAAAAAGTTGACGTTTAAAGGGCTACAGTCTCCCATCAATGAGCTGAACATCAAGCTCTATAAGGCCATGTTTCAAGAAAACTTTGTAATAGGCTATGATGAGATTATTGAAAAATTGGAAGAGGCGAAGGCCATTTTGGTCTCTGAATACCACTCCCTATACCTTGACGATTTGAACCAGCTAATTGACAAGGTGCATATTTTTAAGACGCACTTTGCGGCTCTGGATATACGCCAAGACCATAGTAAGCATCATTTAGTAGTTGAGACGATATTGAGGCAAAAAGGAATCATCAAGGGCGACCTTTCAGAACTTAGCGATGACGAATTGTTGGACAACCTTTTGAATAAGGATTTCAATTTGCAAGACGATGAATTCGATATTGATATTGTAAGAGATACGATAAAGAATATCAAACAATTAAAGGATATTCAAGCCAAGAATGGGGAACAGGGCTGTAATCGATATATCATAAGTAATTCAGAAGATATTTATTCCGTTTTATTCGTCTTTGGATTATTTCGTTGGTGTGGATGGAAAGAAGAGGAAATTACGTTTGATATTATTCCATTATTCGAGACCATGAAGGGTATGGATGCTTCAGAAGAAGTAATGCAGACCCTGTTTGATACACCTAAATATCGTGCACATCTAAGGCGTAGGGCCGATGCCCATACCATTATGCTGGGCTTTTCAGATGGTACGAAGGACGGAGGCTATCTGAAAGCCAATTGGTCTATTCTAAAAACCAAGGAAACCCTTAGCGGGGTTTGTGAAAAAAACGGTATAAAAGTGATGTTCTTTGACGGTAGGGGAGGCCCACCGGCACGGGGCGGGGGAAAAACACATCGTTTTTACGCAGCGCAGACCAAAGATGTTGCCAATCACGAAATTCAATTGACCATACAGGGGCAAACGATTACAAGTACCTATGGTACTAAAGAGCAGTTTATCCATAATGCCGAACAATTGTTGACCGCCGGTTTGAGCAATAACCTTTTTGGAGAAGAACATACGATTTCAAAAATACAACGAGATCTTATAGAAGAATTGTCAGAGTTGAGTTTTGCGAAGTACGATTCTTTAAAACAGCATGATAAGTTTATCCCTTATTTAGAGCATCGTAGTACCTTAAAATACTATGCCCAAGCCAATATTGGTAGTCGCCCTGGAAAAAGGGGGAATAAGGCCCAATTGACCTTATCTGATTTACGGGCCATTTCTTTCGTCGGTTCGTGGAGTCAGCTAAAGCAGAATGTACCAGGTTATTTTGGTCTCGGTAGTGCCATTCAAAAATTTAAAATTGAAGGACGTATAAGTGAAGTGGAAAGTTTGTATAAAGAAGTACCTTTCTTTAGGGCTTTGATGCACAATAGCATGATGTCGCTAGCCAAAACCAATTTTAATTTGACCGGCTATTTAAAAGAAGACCAAGAGTTCGGTGGGTTTTGGAATATCCTTCATGATGAATGCCTGCTTTCTGAAAAGATGTTGCTTGAGATATCAGGTCATAAGATTTTAATGGAAAATGAAGAAGTCTCCCGAGAGTCGATCAAAATAAGGGAGAAAATCGTATTGCCCCTATTGGTCATACAGCAGAACGCCTTATACCATATAACACAAGAGTCTAAATACAAAGCGTTGTATGAGAAAATCGTAACAAGATCTTTATATGGCAATATCAATGCCAGTAGAAACTCAGCGTAAAACTATGGAAATTCAGATAGCGCTTCAGAAAACGGAAAGGTTTTAATAGGTCTTTCGGCATTTTTTTTCAGTTCTAATCTTTCAATGATTTTTGCAACTGATTGCTCAAAGCGCTTTTTTGATATGGGTTTTGTCAAAAAATCGTTGATTCCGTAATCGTAAGCCGGCATTGCGAATTTAGACCAAGTGGAGTTCATGATAATGGCTGCATTGACTTCTATACTATCCAAAATTTCAAAGGCATCAACCTTATCCATTAGCACGTCTAGAAAAACAATTTCCGCTTTATGGTCGTAGATGGCCTTGACACCCTCGAACGGATTGTCGAAAGCACCGATCAAATCTAATTTGGGATGATTTTTTACCAAAAAGGTAGTCGCCAAGCGTTGAATTGACGAATCGTCAATGATAATAGTAGGGTATTTCATGATTTGGGTAACATTTGGTACCATAAAATTACCACCGTCAGGTATCCCTTTAAATCAAAATAGGGTAAAGTGGTTTTTTAATCGTTCATTGGGCGAAAAACCTGAAAACCAAAGGTGAAGTGAAAATTTAAATCGATAATTTTCACCGTTTATCGTGCTTCTTGTTTGAGATAATCCAATTCAGAATGGTCTTATTCGACCCAGATGCCACTGTTGTCCAGTGCTGCTTACTTTTCCGTTTTTAAAATCTGATAAAAGGCCTTGATTCCGTAAGCCAGCTGTCCGATCTTTAAATTCTCGTTCGGGCTGTGTTGATTATTGTCAGGGTTGACCATGGGCACTACGAATGCCGGTATTTTTAGTTCGTTGATAAAAGGGGCTATTGGCACGGTACCTCCCATGATTCGAATTTGTACTACGTCATCGTTGAATGCCTTTTGTAAGGTGTTGACCAAAAAAGTACCGTATTCGTTGTCTAGATTGGTTCTGAAAGCATCCGTGACGCTTCCCTCGGTAAGGGTTATAATGTTATCGTATCGTAAGCGTTCTTCTTTTGAAGGTATATCTTCGAGAACCGTAAAACCTTGTTTTACGATATGATCTTTAACTAATTTTTTCAATCGTGTGCCATCTGATTCCGGTACTAAACGTAAATCCAATTCAGCTGTGGCACTTTCAGGCACAATGGTTCGGGCTTTTTTACCAATCCATCCGGATCCTAGACCACGTATGTTTAAACTTGGGTACTGCAGTGACTCTTGATAGAAGGCACCTACTTTTTCAGCGGTTTTGAATTGCAATTTTTCCGCAATGGACACGGCGTCATCCGGGACACTTCTTAAGATATTTTGAACGGGTTCACCCAAACTGATACCATCATAATACCCTTTTATCAATACACGACCCTCTTTGTCTTTCATGGTTGCCAATAGTTGTGCCAATTGAAATCCTGGATTTGGTGCGTAATTACCGTAATGACCACTATGCTGTGGTTTGGCAGGGCCATGTGTCGTTATTGAGAGGGTGGTGATGCCACGACAGCCATAGACAACAGTTGGCTTTTCAGAAGAATGTATGGGGCCATCGGCAATCAACAAAAAATCCGCCTCAAGAAGTTCTCTATACTGTTTTACCGCCTTGGGCAGTGGTTTACTACTTTTCTCCTCTTCACCATCTAATATGACCTTTACGTTAAAGGGCAATTTTATTTCCTCCTTTTGTAAAAGATCGATAGCGTTCAAAAACATGATGATGGGTCCCTTATCATCAGATGTAGAACGACCAAAAAGCCTCCAGTTGTAATCAATGTCATCATTCAAAGCTTCAAAATCCATGGTTTCATAGCCACCATCAACGGGTTTTTTCAATACGGTTTGATACGGGTTTTCTTGGTTCCATTTGCTTGAATCTACGGATTGGCCATCAAAATGCATATAGAAAAGTATGGTAGGTTTCGTGTCTTCCATAGGAAGCGCAGCAAAGAACAAGGGGTGGTTTTCAGTTTCCAGTTCCGTAGTATTAAATCCCCTGGCATTAAAATTTTTCTTGAGCCAAATCAAGTTGTCCGCGATAGCATCACCGTTCAAGGCATCATTGGGAATGGCAACAAAATCACGAAGCTCTGTTATTGATTTCGCCACTTGTGATTTTAGCAATGTAGAATCTTGCGAAAGGGCAAGGTGAAAGGTAAGGAATAGTGGAATATAGAAAAGTTTGTTTTTCATCTTTAGAGCTTTTTCAGGGGATGGAAAGTATTATTTATAGTTGATTTTTACAACTTGGACCGTATTATTTTTCAAACAAGGATGAGGTATAATTTAGGGCCTAATTGTTTTTATAAAATCGTTTATTCCGTTTATTCCGTTTTGCGTCAAATATTTAATAAAAGCAGAACCAATAATAGCCCCTTTTGTCATTTTGGTGGCCTGTTGAAAGGTTTCTTGGTCTTTGATGCCAAAACCTACGATCTGTGGGTTGCTTAAACCCATTTTGGCAATGCGCTCAAAATAGGTTGTTTGCTCATTTCCAAAACCTGATTTCGATCCCGTTACGCTAGCCGTACTTACCATATAAATGAAACCTTTAGAGGCTGCGTCAATTTGTCGGATGCGTTCTTCATCGGTTTGAGGAGTGATTAAAAATATATTGATAAGCCCATTTTTTTCAAAAATGGCTTGGTAGTGTTCTTGATAAATAGCTAATGGAAGATCAGGCATAATAATACCATCAATACCGATTTCATGGCATTTGGCGCAAAATGCTTCCACACCATATTGCAACATCGGATTAAAATAGCCCATAACGATCAAAGGAATGGAAACCGTTTTGCGGATATCTTTTAATTGTTCAAAGAGCTTTTCTGTGGTCATTCCATTTTTTAGGGCAGCTGTAGAGCTGTCTTGTATGGTCGGCCCGTCTGCTAAAGGATCACTAAAAGGTAACCCGATTTCAATCATATCAACGCCGTTTTTTTCTAAATCTTGAATGATTTTTACCGTGTCGTTTAGTTTTGGATATCCAGCAGTGAAATATATGGAGAGGAGTTTTTTGTCCTCTTGTAATTTTTGGTTAATTCTGTTCATTATATTATCTGTCATTCCCGCGTAGGCGGGAATCTTTTTAATGTGTTCTTATGATTTTTTAAAATTTAAGGCCCTTCTTCCAACATCTAAGAAAGATTTTCCCAGTCCGGATTCATATCATTAATTAAATTCTCTTTCCATTGCCGATTCCAGTGTTTTATTTGCTTTTCTCTTTTGATGGCATTGTTCACATATGTTATTTTTTCAAAGTATACCAATTTATGAACATTATATTTTTTTGTAAATCCTTTGTTTTGTTTTGTTTTGATTGGTGTTGTTGTAATCTCAGCTTTAGATTATTTGTCATTCCAACATACAATACTGTATGATTTTTGTTGGTCAGTATGTATAATAATTTTCCATTTAATTGGAATCGCAATCATTTTATAGGATTCCCGCCTACGCGGGAATGACAAAAACAATCTAAAGTTTAAAATAATCAATATACGTCTGCAAATCTTTATCACCACGACCTGATAAGCTGATCACGACGACATCATCCGGTTTGAATTTTTTATGCTGAAAAATAGCGAAGGCATGGCCAGTTTCAATGGCCGGAATAATACCCTCCAATTGTGAAAGTTCCAATCCGGCGGTCATCGCCTCATCATCGGTAGCGGAGTAAAACTCGGCACGGCCAGATTTATATAAATGCGAATGCATAGGCCCCACCCCCGGATAGTCCAACCCAGCAGAAATGGAATACGGCTCGGTTATTTGTCCGTCTGGCGTTTGCATCAACATGGTCTTACAACCATGGATGATACCAACTTTACCAAGGGCAGAAGTAGCTGCGCTTTCACCGGTTTCCACACCTTTTCCTGCAGCTTCGACGGCGATAATACCTACGTTGGGTTCCTCTAAAAAATGATGGTACGTTCCAGCAGCATTGCTACCACCACCAATACAGGCGACCACATAATCAGGGTTCTCACGACCTTCTTTCCCTTTTAACTGCCATTTGATTTCTTCAGAGATGACCGACTGAAATCGAGTGACCATATCGGGGTAGGGGTGTGGGCCAATGGCCGAACCGATAATATAGTGGGTGTCGACCGGATTGTTTATCCAATCCCGTATGGCTTCGTTGGTCGCATCTTTTAAGGTTCGGCTACCCGAAAGTGCGGGTCGAACCGAAGCCCCCAACATTTTCATACGTGCAACGTTTGGTGCCTGACGGGCGATATCGATTTCACCCATATATACAATGCATTCCATACCCATAAGGGCGCAGACCGTTGCAGTCGCCACACCATGTTGACCTGCCCCGGTCTCGGCGATAATGCGGGTCTTGCCCAATCTTTTTGCCATCAATATTTGCCCAATGGTATTATTGACCTTGTGGGCCCCAGTATGATTTAAGTCCTCTCGTTTGAGATAAACTTTCGTGCCATGCTTTTCAGAGAGGCGCTTGGCGAAATAAAGTGGGGAAGGCCTGCCGACATAGTCTTTAAGTAAACCATGGAATTCTTTTTGAAAAGAATCCTCATACATAATATCCAAATAGTTACGTCGTAACTCTTCTACGTTGGGATACAGCATTTCAGGAATAAATGCACCCCCGAATTCACCATAATACCCTTTTTCGTTTGCGTGATAGGTCATTCTTTGTCAGTTAATAAATTTTTAAACTTTTCCAATTCATCAATTTTTTTGAATCCCGGTCTTGATTCAAAACCACTATTTACATCAATGGCATGGCAATACCGTGATTCCGGTCTTTTTGAGAACTCATGAATGGCATCGGCTTCGTTCAGCCCAATACCGCCACTTAAAAAGTAAGGTTTTGTAGAAGGATAATCCTTTAAAACGGACCAATCAAAAGTATAGCCATTTCCACCAGGAAGTTTTCCTTTGGTATCAAATAAATAATAATCACAAACCTCTTCATAAGGCTCGAGCACGTTAAAATCAAACGTATCTTTTATAGAAAAGACTTTGATGATTATGAGGTCGAGTGTAGTCGAGACTTCTTCAATCAAAGCTTTTTTTAAGTTTTTGCAATATTCCGGACTTTCTTGACCGTGTAGTTGTACCCCATCTAAATGATACTTTTTGACTTTTTCCAAAACCTCCGTTAACGAAGCATTGACAACGACTCCTATTTTTTTCGTTCCAAATGGAAGCGGAGGAATCTGACCGTCAAAATAGCGAGCTGATTTTTCCCAGAATATAAAACCCAAATAATCAGGCTGCAAGGTAGCAACCGCCTTGGGATTGTATTTCATTCCGCATACCTTTAATTTCATAGCCTTATTGCCAACATCGTGAAGCAATCTTTTCCTCAAAGTAAAATCAATACTTCCGGTTACTCATTTTAGGTTATTTATAAACGCTTTGGCGCTTTTTCCTGGATTTTCAGTTTTCATAAAATTCTCTCCAATCAAAAAACCTTGGTATCCATACCCTTTTAAATCTTTGATAGCTTCCACAGCGCTAATGCCACTCTCTGAAACTTTTACGAAATCTTCAGGAATCAAGCTTGCCAGCTTCTTGCTGGTTTCTAAGTTAACTTCGAAGGTTTTAAGATCTCGATTATTGACCCCTAACATATCTAAACTAGGCATCAGGGATTTTTGCAACTCTTCTTCATTATGAACCTCTAACAAAACATCTAAGCCCAGACTTTTTGCCAGTTCTGAAAATGTTTTGATTTTCTCTTTTGTCAATACCGCGGCAATCAACAAAATCACGTCAGCACCATATGCTTTTGCCTCTATCAATTGGTATTCGTCAATAATGAATTCTTTGCGTAGTAAGGGCATGCTTACTGAAGCCCTTGCCAATACGAGATCTTCAATTGATCCACCAAAATATTTGATGTCGGTCAGAACGCTCATGCCACAAACCCCTGCATTTTGATACCCTTTGGCTACTTGCCCAACGTTGGTATTTTGATTAATGGTCTTTTTAGATGGGGAGCAACGTTTGTGTTCGGCAATAATACCCGTTGAACTTTCCTTCAATAGTTGGGCCAAGGAAGCTCCTTTTCTATCAAAAAGGGAAAAGTTTTCAAATTGCGAAATAGGGAGGATGGACTTTTTTAAATCCACCTCCTTAAGCTTGTCAGCTACTATTTTATCTAGTATGTTCATTTTATTCGATATTGAGAATGACGTGAAGGAATCTATTGAATTCGTGTTCTATTGCCTTCAACTGCACTCAGAATGATGTTTCATTATTAGTTCCTACTCAATTCCTGCAATTTTTTCAATGCTATCAATCCTTTTCCACCTAACAAAGATTCCTTTGCCAGTTCAAATCCTGCTTTTGGGGTGGTATTTTTAACTGTTGCAATGGCAACACCAGCATTCGCACAGACCACGTTATTTTGTGCTTCCGAACCTTTTCCATTCAGTACATTCATAAATATTTGGGCCGAATCAGCGACATCGTCCCCACCAATAATCTCATTTTCAGATATGGGATCAATTCCAAAATCGGAGGGCTTGATAATACCTTCAGAACCATTTGAAATGGTCTTGGTGTCGCCTGTTAGGCTGATTTCATCATACCCATCCAATGCATGTAGTACTGTAAAGTTTTTATCCGTGTTTTGATAGAGGTAACCATACATCCGTGCCAATTCCAAATTAAACACCCCGACCATTTGATTTTTTGGAAACGCGGGATTCACCATGGGTCCCAACATATTGAAGAAGGTTTTAACCGCTAATTCCCTTCGGATGGGGGCAACATTTTTCATAGCAGGATGGAACAAGGGGGCGTGTAAAACACAAATACCGGTTTCATCAATTGACTTTTTGAGGAAGTCAGCTTCATTACTGAATTTGATTCCCAAAAATTCCATCACATTGCTACTACCGCATTTTGAAGAGACCCCA
Organism: Croceitalea sp. MTPC5; assembly: GCF_036985505.1. Classification (NCBI taxonomy): domain Bacteria; kingdom Pseudomonadati; phylum Bacteroidota; class Flavobacteriia; order Flavobacteriales; family Flavobacteriaceae; genus Croceitalea; species Croceitalea sp. MTPC5. Next base: position 32,629 of record NZ_BTGQ01000002.1, on the reverse strand, counting down.
TAATTACCATGTTTGGTCACTTTTACACCCGCACCTGCGGTCACAAAAGAGGCCAAAGTAGAAATATTGAAAGTATCTTTTCCATCCCCACCGGTACCACAGAGATCAACAGGGTTATATTCTGAAAGATCAACGGCCAAACAGAGTTTTAAAAGCGCGTCTCGAAAACCCTCGAGCTCTTCAATGGTGATGCTGCGCATCATGTATACCGTTAAAAATGCAGCGATTTGACTCGTGTTGTAATCCCCTTTGGCAATATTGACCAGAATTTGTTTGGCATCCTCTTTTTCAAGGATTTCGTGATTAATAAGCCTGTTTAGTATTTCTTTCATTGTAAAATAGTCTTTAGTTGTTAGTAATGAGTAGTTAGATGTTATTAATTACCCCTTACCAATCACTCTTGGGTTTAGCCTCCAGCCAGTTTTTAAGTATTTGTTTCCCTTCTGGGGTTAAAACCGATTCTGGGTGAAACTGTACCGCCCTAATATCAAATTCTTTGTGGCGTAACGACATTACTTGCCCGTTTCCATCAAAGGAGGTTGCCTCTAAGGCTTCTGGTAAATGCGAATTTACCACCCAAGAATGGTATCGACCTACTTCGATTTTCTTGGGCAATCCTTGAAAAATATAATCTTCAATCTCAATAGTTATGGAAGTAGCCACTCCGTGATACACCTGATCCAGGTTAATCAAGCTACCGCCATATACTTCTCCAATAGCTTGTTGCCCAAGGCATACCCCAAAAATTCGTTTGGTGGGCCCATAGGTTTTAATGATCTCTTTTAACAACCCTGCCTCATTGGGTATCCCCGGTCCTGGGGAAAGCACAATTTCGTCATAGGCATCGGCCTCTTCTACGGTTAATTGGTCGTTACGTTTGACAATAACTTCACGATCAAGATCTTCTAAATAGTGCACTAGGTTAAAAGTGAAACTATCGTAATTGTCTATCATTAATATGGCCCCACCTGGCCTCCCCAATGGGGAGGAATTTTCGGTAGATCTGGTTTCTTCTTTCTTCATAATTTATCTTTTACCCCTATTGGAGGTAAGGAGGCTTTAGATGGTTTCTGCAATTTCAAGTGCTTTGTTCAAAGCGCCAAGTTTGTTGTAGGTTTCTTGTAATTCATCATTGGCATTTGAAGCGGCTACTAGCCCTGCTCCAGCTTGAAAATGAAGTTCATGGTTTTTGCTCAAAAACGTTCGGATCATAATGGCATGGTTGAAATTGCCTTTAAAATCCATAAAGCCAATAGCTCCACCATAATATCCACGACTGGTTTTTTCATACTTTTCTATAAGTTGCATGGCCATATGCTTGGGGGCACCGCTTAATGTGCCTGCCGGAAACGTATCCGCTACAATTTTTAAAGTGGAAATGTCCGGTTTTTTCATTCCGGTAACCTTTGAGACCAAATGAATCACATGCGAGAAGTATTGTACTTCTCGATAGGTTTCCACATTGACCAAGTTTCCATTTCTACTAAGGTCATTACGCGCCAGATCGACCAGCATGACATGTTCGCTGTTCTCCTTCTCGTCTTCGGCCAATTTTATGGCCAGTTCAGCATCTTTTTCATCATTTCCAGTACGCTTATAGGTGCCAGCGATCGGGTGGATCTCTGCCTTACCATCTTTGACGACAAGCTGTGCCTCTGGGGAGCTTCCAAAAATCTTAAAATCACCATAATCGAAGAAAAAGAGATAGGGAGAAGGGTTTATAGAGCGTAAGGCGCGATACACATTAAATTCATCACCTTTAAATCGTTGTGAAAACCTTCTCGAGAGTACCAATTGAAACACGTCACCGCGCTGGCAATGTTTTTTGGCCAAGGCCACGTGTTCTTTAAACGCCTCATCTTCTAAATTCGTTTTTACGGTTCCGTCTTTTGAGAAATTATAAGAGGCGAAACTTCGAACGTTCAAAACCTGTTCCAGTTGCGGAATATTATTTTCACTTTCAAAACAATGGGCGAAAATATAAGCTTCATTCTTAAAATGATTTATAGCAATGATGTTCTGATAAACTGCATAGAACATATCGGGTATGGTAAGGGAATTTTCTTTTTTCGAAATAGATACATCTTCGAAATACCGCACGGCATCATAGGCCATAAAGCCGAAAAGACCGTTGGTAATGAATTTGAATTCTTGATCTTCCACTGAAAATTGTTTTCTGAACGCATCCATTTCTTGAATTACATCGACAGTGTCGGTAATTTCGATTTCTTGCTTGATACCATCCGGAAATTCTTTGGTAATTATCTCATTCTCAACTTTAATTGAAGCAATAGGATTGCAGCAGATGTATGAAAAACTATTGTCATTGGCATGGTAATCACTACTCTCCAATAAAATGCTATTAGGATACTTATCCCTTATCTTGAGATAGACACTGACCGGTGTAATGGTGTCGGCAAGTATCTTTTTGTAGTGTGTTTCTAATTGATATGTCATTTCAAATTGATTCAAAAAATTAAGGCTTGTCGTGATGACAAGCCTTTTATATGAATTGGTAATAGTAGGACTAGCTCACGAATTTCGACGTAAGTTGTTCCACCACCAAGTTTTGTTCATTGTTTTCATTAGTTCAAATATAGAAATCAAATCGAAACTTTCAAATTAAAGATTGATAATAAAAAAATATCCTGCTTAAATAGCAGGATATTCCCATTTTCTTTTTCACTATGTAGTTGGATTAGAATTCTAAATCGACCACTAGATCAAACTCGTCGTATATCGTTTTGTCCCCCAAATTGTCGAAGAAGCTTCCTGAACCATATTTTACATCGTAGTTGGTTCTGTCCACCTTCAACGTTGCAGTTGCCTTGCTACCATAAACCGAAACATCAAAAGTCACTGGTTTAGTGATTCCCTTAATGGTCAAATCCCCGGTTACTTCATATGAATTCTTACTAGAAGACTTAACATTGGTAAAAACCAAATTTGAAGTAGGGTTTGAAGCTGTTGAAAAGAAATCATCAGAATGTAAATGGCCATCTAGATCACTTTTGGATTTTCCAGAAAGGTCAGTTGTGTTGATGGTTGTCATATCTACCACAAACTCACCACCGGTCAATTTGTCGCCATCGAACATAAGGGCACCTGATTTCAAATTGATCGTACCTGTATGTGAACCGGTTACTTTGTACGCCTTCCAAGTTACGGAGCTAGCATCGGTTTTTACTTCTTTTTTGTCATCGTCGACTGTCTTTGCCGTTGCTGCGAATCCGACTACCAAGGCCAATGCTAAACTTAAAATGTTCTTTTTCATGATTTTAAAATTGTTTTCTGTTTGTAATTGTTTAATGATTTATATATGTGTAAATAATTCTTCTTTTGACTGACGAACTTTTGCATAATGTTGCGTATCGTCTTCAGCAGAGCGGTATCCGATAGGCAATACCACCGATACGCTAAGATTTTTTTCAGACAATTCAAGGATTTCGTTGTATTTCTCGGCCTCAAAGCCTTCCATAGGGCAGGTGTCGATTTTTAGTTCAGCCGCCGCCTGCATTACATTACCTAGAGCGAGATAGGTCTGTTTTGCGGTCCAATTTGCCTTACTATCGGTCGAAAGGTCCAATAATTTTGATTTCATAAAATCCCCATATCCTTTTAGGCTTTCGGCCGGAATGTTTCTAGTTTCAGAAACATTTTCCAGATACGTATCTATTAATTCCGGACCAAAATCGGTTTTATGGGCAAAAACGATGATATGGGAAGCATCGGTAATTTGCGATTGCCCCCAAGATACCCCACGAAGTCGCTCCTTTAAAGCTTGGTCTGTAACCACAAATACGTGATAGGGTTGCAATCCGTATGATGATGCACTTAACCTGGTCGCTTCAAGAAGTGATTCTAAATCTTCAGCGGAAACCTTCTTGGTACTATCGAACTTTTTAGTTGCATATCGCCAAGTTCTGTTTTCTAGGATGTTGTTCATATTAAAATTTATCTAATAATTGGTTTAATTCATTGAGTTCTTTTGTCGAAAAATTTTGTGTCACCTGTTGTTCTGCATTTTTTATCGCATCATCCATCAAGGTCAAAGCTCTTTCCCCTTCAGGTGTGATGAATATTTCGATTTTTCTTCGATTGGTTTCACATATTTCGCGTTTCACGAATTCTTTAAGAAGCAATTTGTCGACCAAACGAGTAGTATTGCTCATTTTTGCGACCATTCGTTCATTTAAAGTTGATAAATTTGCTGGTTCCCCTCTTAGGCCCCTTAAAATTCGAAGTACGTTAAACTGTTGCAATGAAACTTCAAATGGTTTAAGCGCGTTTCCCATGGCCTCGTTCAGTTTACTATTGACCAAAGACAAATGAATAATCGTTCTGGTCGCCAACGGAATGGGTTTTGTGGTTTTTATAATTTGCTCAACATTCATGTTATTACAACAATTGTATATACAAATATATTGGATACCTTCTTCTTTAAACCAGTTACAACCGCTAATTTTTTGTTAAAACCAAATTCAAGGATACCACATTGGTTAATTTTAACTGCTAATTCGATACCATGAAGCGTTTGTTGCCTCTTATCATTGTGATGATATCAATCTACAGTTGTGGACCAAACGGTAAAAAAGCCGAGGAGTTCGATGAAAAGGTTACCCCTGCCGAGGTTGCTGTGAACTCAAAAAGCGAAGTACCCTTTACGATATATGATTATGAAGGGTTAAAGCCATTATTGCATCAACAAGATGATAAGACTTACATTGTGAATTTTTGGGCTACATGGTGCAAACCTTGTATTGAAGAGCTTCCTGCTTTTGAGAAAACCTTTGCAGAACAAAAATCAAATAATGTCGAAATGATTTTGGTGAGCCTTGATATGCCATCAATGTGGGAGAAAAGATTGGTTCCCTTTGTTAAAGAAAAAAAATTAAAGGGACAGGTCGTGATTTTAGACGATCCAAAGATGAACGATTGGATTCCTCAAATCGACAAGGACTGGGAAGGGGGCATACCAGCTACCTTAATATATAACAAAGGTAAAAGAGCTTTTTATCCGCACGGTTTTACCTACGACGAATTGAATAAGGAATTGTTGAAGTTCATTAAATAATACTACTATGGGAATTGGAAAAGTAATGGGTGCATTTATACTTATCTTAAGCTTGACAGCTTTCACATCAATTGAAAATAATACTATAAAAGGCTATGGAATCGGTGCTATTGCCGATGATTTTTCATTGAAAAACACTGATGGGAAAATGGTTTCTTTAGCGGACTACGATAACGCCAAAGGATTTCTGGTAATTTTCACTTGCAATACCTGCCCGTATGCCATAGCTTATGAGGATAGGATAATTGCTTTGGATAAGAAATACAAAGCCAAGGGTGTTCCGGTTATAGCCATAAACCCGAATAACCCAAGTGTTAAACCCGGGGATAGCTTTGATGCCATGAAAATCAGGGCTAAGGAAAAAGGGTTCACATTTCCCTACCTACTAGATGAAGGTCAAAAGGTCTATCCCAAATATGGGGCCACCAGAACGCCCCATGTGTATTTGTTGCAGCGCACGGATAAAGGTAACATAGTGCGTTATATCGGGGCCATTGATGATAACTATCAAGATGCATCACAAGTGGAGGATAAATATGTGGAGAGCGCCGTTGATGCCATGTTGGCCGGAGAGGAAATTGAGCTGACCTTGACAAAAGCAATCGGGTGCTCTATAAAAGTTTAAAGCGAAAAATTTATAGTTTTAAGTCCGGAGTATTGCTTCGGACTTTTATTTTTGACAAACTTAATTTGATAACCAAGATGGATTTAAGCCAAGAAGAGTGGACCGAACAACTTCATAAAGATGATAACGCCGTTGTTTTGGACGTCAGAACGCCCGAAGAAGTGGAAGAGGGTTATATACCCAATGCAACCCACATAGACATTTATCTGGGCCAAGGTTTTATTGATGAAATCGAAAAATTGGATAAGACCAAAAATTATTACGTTTACTGCCGCTCTGGTAATAGAAGTGGTCAAGCTTGTGCAATACTGAACAGTATAGGTATAGAAAATGCATTTAATCTTGAAGGCGGTTTCATGAACTGGCAAGGTGAAACAACCAATTAATGGGTTTTTCAGACGTCATCGTAAAAGAGCTCAGCACGAATGCCTTGGTTTTTGAGTCGCTGTTGGCCAGCGTTCCCTTAGAACTGTCAAATCATAAAGAAGACCCGAAAAAATGGAGCCTTCTTGAAATTGCCTGCCATTTGGCCGATGAAGAGGTAGAAGATTTTAGAACAAGGGTAAAACATACCTTAGAAACCCCAGACCTTCCACTAAAGTCGATTAGCCCTCAACTATGGCCGATATCGCGCAAATATTCCCAACAGAATTACCATGAAGCCGTTAATCGATTTTTAACCGAAAGACGTATTTCCATTAACTGGTTAAAAGGTTTGATAGACCCGCAATGGAGCAATACCATCGATAATAAAGACTTGGGTAACTTAAGTGCCCAAGATTTTCTAGAAAATTGGCTTGCCCACGATTACCTGCATATTCGTCAAATAAATCAAGTCAAGCGTAGTTTTCTGGCACGTAATTCCCATGGCGATTTAGGTTATGCCGGAAATTGGTGATCATTTCTTTACCTTAGTGAAATGCGTGAAGACCTATTGCATTTTATTTGGAAGACCAATAAATTACAACACAAAGAATTAACCACTACATCGGGCGAATCAATAGTAATTCAGAACCTTGGGTTGCATAATCAAAATACCGGCCCAGACTTTTTTAACGCAAAGCTAGTTATTGCCGGTCAAGTTTGGGCCGGTAATGTAGAGATGCATTTAAAATCTTCAGATTGGTATGCACACGGCCATGAAACGGATTCCAATTATGATAATGTCATTCTTCACGTGGTTTGGGAAGATGACGTAGCCGTTTTTCGAAAAGACAAAACTGAAATCCCCACCCTGACGCTAAAGAACCTAATAACAACATCATTTCTAGACCACTATCGCAAACTACTTTACAATTCAAAAAGAACGTTTGTCAATTGCGAGAAAGACCTTGCTTCGGTAGATGGTTTTTTAAGGACCAATTGGGCTGAGCGACTTTACATAGAACGTCTCGAACAAAAATCCAAGTTGATTTTTGATTTGTTGAAAGCATCTAAAAATGATTGGGAAGCGGTGTTGTTCAAGCTATTATTGAAGAATTTTGGTTTGAAGGTCAATGGAGAAGCCTTTAAGGGTATTGCCGAAGCAACTGATTTTAGCGTCATCAGAAAACTGGGGAACGATGTTTTTGCTTTAGAGAGTGTTATACTAGGTCAAGCACGATTGTTCGATATCAAGCATGACGGGGATGCTTATTATGCTAAACTTCAAAAAGAATATGCTTTTCAAAAGGCGAAGTTTCTACTACGAAACGAAAGCGTGCAAAAACCCGATTTCTTTGGTTTACGACCTAACAATTTTCCTACTATACGGTTGTCACAATTTGCAAATTTGTATGCATCCAATGAAAGCCTTTTCAGCAAGGTGGTACAAGTAGATGACTTAGGGGCCATGTACACTATTTTTCACGCTGAGACCAGTGATTATTGGAGAGATCATTACACCTTTGGAAAAGTATCCAAATCCTCAAAAAAGCGATTGACAAAAAGCTTTATTGATTTATTGCTCATCAATACCATAATACCCCTAAAGTTTGCCTACCAAAAGATACATGGAAAAATGGAAGAGGGATTGTTATTGGGTCTGGCCATGGCGTTAGGTCCTGAGAAGAATAACATCATATCAAAGTTTGATGAAATTGATACAACAACGAAAAACGCTTTCGAAAGCCAGTCAAGATTACAGCTATACAACGAATATTGTTCAAAGAACCAATGTTTGCGCTGTAAGATTGGTACCGCACTATTGAATAAGAATGGCTAATTTTGAATATGCGCTGGATTTACGATTTACTGTATTATTTTCAAAAGAGGGGTTTTGAGGTATGCCGCCGAATTGCAGAACGTTTGGGTATTAGGGCCAGGGTAGTACGAACTACATTTATCTATTTAACCTTTGCGACTTTGGGTTTCGGGTTTGCACTGTACCTTTTTATCGCTTTCTGGTTAAAAATCAAAGATTTGGTGTATACCAAACGAACTTCAGTATTTGATTTGTGATTTATGTATAAACTCTTTCGTTCAAAAATTGCAATTGCACTTACCTTAATGTTCATTGTGTTTTTGGTTGGTGTATTTGGTTACCGCTTGATTGCCAATTTTTCGTGGGTGGAGTCCGTTTACATGACAATCATTACGGTAACAACCGTAGGTTTCGCCGAAGTTCGCCCATTGGACTCGAATGCACAGATTTTTACCGTATTTTTAATTATTAGTAGTGTATTCATATTCGGTTTTGCCATTTCGGTCATATCAGAATATATTTTGAGTAAGAATTCGTTGCAGCTTCTAAAGAAAAAAAGGGTGAGGAATAAGGTCAAAAATCTGGCAAATCATGTAATAGTCTGTGGTTATGGAAGAAATGGCCAACAAGCCACAGAACGATTAAGGGCCTATAAAAAACCTTTCGTGGTTATTGAAAAAGACAAAGAACTGATTGAATCGCATGAAGGTAATGTGCTGTTTATAGAGGGCGACGTCAATGAGGATGACGTCTTGTTGGAAGCAGGTATAGAAAATGCACAATACTTGGTGACCGCACTACCAGATGATGCCGTCAACCTTTTCGTAGTACTTTCGGCAAGACAATTGAATGACAAACTGTTCATCATAAGCAGGGCGTCACAGGCGACCTCGGTTAAAAAGCTGCAATTTGCCGGTGCCAATAAGGTCATTATGCCTGATAAAATCGGGGGCGATCATATGGCTTCACTGGTCGTAATGCCAGATTTAATCACATTCATGGATAAATTATCCATGGAAGGCAAGCATACCACGAATCTCGAAGAAGTCGAAATTGAAGATTTTAAAGGGGCCCTTAATTATAAATCCATTCGGGATTTGGATTTAAGGCGAAAAACCGGTTGTACCATTATAGGTTATATTGAGCCTAATGGAAATTACATCATTAATCCCGAAGCTGATCTTGAACTGCAGCCTAAGGGGAAGGTCATTGTTTTGGGTAGACCAGAACAGATCGATAAGCTCAATCAAATGTTTCAACTAGATTAGTTAACCACCAATAAATTTGATTGCATTAATTTTTTTTAGGATATTGTCAGCTTTACATCAAATTAACAAAACCAAACAATAAGTTATGAAGTATAGACTTCTTACGTTTTTATCTTTTTTGATTCCGATATTTTCATTTGCCCAAGACACCACGGAATTGGGTCTGGACCAAAAGATAGATCGAGCCTTTCAGCCTATTTCCTCTTTCTTTGAAAGCGTCATTTTTTTCGAGATTGCAGGTACGCCCTTCGTGCTTATTTTGTTGGTGGGAAGTGCACTGTTCTTCACGCTTTATTTTGGATTTCCGAACATTAGGCATTTTTGGACTGCAATCAACGTGGTTCGCGGAAAGTATGAGGAAGTAGAGAAATATGGTTTGGAAAAAGTTGAGCTTCATATGACTGATGACGGTGATATCCCAGATACGATCCGTGATGAAAGTGAAGAAGGGGAGGTCAGTCATTTTCAGGCATTGGCAACTGCAGTATCCGGAACGGTTGGTAATGGTAATATAGCAGGGGTTGCCTTGGCCATAGCCCTAGGGGGACCCGGTGCGACGTTTTGGATGATTGTTTGTGGATTGCTAGGAATGTCTACCAAATTTGTGGAATGTACCTTAGGTGTACAATATCGTGATGTCGGTGAAGATGGTACGGTTTATGGTGGACCAATGTATTACATAAGCAAAGGTCTTAAATCAAAAGGCTTTAAAAACTTGGGCAAAGTCGCTGCCGCCTTATTTGCCTTCTTTTGCATAGGGGGGTCTTTCGGTGGTGGTAACGCCGCACAATCCAATCAGGCGACCATTGTCATAAAAGAGCTATTCGGATGGGAAAGTACCGCAGCAGGTGCCATTGTAGGCTTGGTCTTGGCTATCGTCGTCGGAATCATCATTATTGGGGGAATAAAGAGGATTGCTTCGGTTACTGAAAAGGTCGTCCCTTTTATGGCATTGATATATATATTATGTTGCTTATATATCATTTTCAGTAATTTTTCTTTAATAGATGATGCAATAGGTTTAATAGTATCTGAGGCATTTAATCCTACTGCAATAGGGGTCGGTGGCGTAATAGGGGTATTATTGGTAGGCTTTAGAAGGGCTGCATTTTCAAATGAGGCTGGGGCAGGTTCTGCTTCAATCGCACATTCGGCGGTAAAAACAAAGTATTCTGCTTCAGAAGGTTTGGTTGCACTCTTAGAACCGTTTATAGATACCGTGGTGATCTGTACCATGACGGCTTTGGTAATTGTAATATTCAATTTTGGTGGTTTCTTTGAGTACGGGGGTGATGGTTCTGGGGTTGTCTTTATTAATGGAGAGGCCTTCGAGGGAGCAGGCATTACTTCAAAAGCATTCGCAGAGTATATTCCTTATTCCAAAATATTCTTAACCGTGGCTGTAGTGTTATTCGCGGTTTCTACTATGATATCATGGTCATACTACGGTCTACAGTCATGGAAATATCTTTTTGGCCGTGGAAAGAAAACGGATTTGGCCTACAAAATGCTTTTCTTGACCTTTGTTGTAATAGGAGCTGCGGCAAGCATGGATTCTATTTGGGCGTTTTCAGATGCCATGATTTTTGCCATGGTATTTCCTAATATGATAGGACTATACTTTTTATTCCCAGAGGTTAAAAAACAGCTTAAAAGGTATTTGGATGCGATAAAGAAAGCTTATTCCTAATCAATATACAGATTTGCTTAAAAAAATTAAATCCCACTTCAAGTTCAATAAAAGGGAACGGAGTGGGATTTTCTTTTTATTACTGACCATCATCGTGCTTCAGGTCATTTATTTTACTGTCAAATACCAGACACCATATGAAAATGGGGGTATTGTTTTTGTTGACAGTATTCAACAAGCGACAATCGATAGTCTGAAGCTAGTATCAGTCCAAGAGGATTCCATTAAAATTTATCCCTTCAACCCTAATTTTATTACAGATTATAGAGGCTATACCCTAGGAATGGCCCCAATTGAAATTGATCGGCTACACGTTTTTCGAGAAACAGGTTCGTATGTCAATTCGGCCATACAGTTTCAAGGGGTAACTAAAATATCAGATTCCCTTTTAAAGGTTTTGTCTCCGTTTTTTAGATTTCCGGAATGGACCCAAAACCAAGGTAACACTCCGAAAGCCAATCAAAATTCCGTGGCTTATGCCAAAATTGCAACGGTTCGTGACCTGAATTCGATTTCGGCCGAAGACCTGAAGATCATCAACGGCATTGGTGATAAGCTCTCTACAAGAATTATAAAATTCAGGGATAGGTTAGGTGGTTTTTTAATCAACGAACAACTTTATGATGTTTATGGATTGAAGGTGGAAGTGGCGGATAGGGCCTTAAAAAGGTTTCAAGTGTTGAACCGACCTCAAATCAAAACAATCGATATCAATGCGGCGAGCATATCCGAAATTTCGGAATTGGTATATATTCCCTACAAAGTTGCCGATAAGATAATTGAATTTAGGGAGCATAACGGTAGAATCAATTCCATTGACGAATTGAAGCTGATTGAAGGTTTTCCAACTGACAAACTAGACAGAATAGCCCTATATTTGTCATTTTAATAAAGTAGCTATGATTGGCATGTACTTCACTGAAGAACATCATCTTTTTAGGGAAAGCCTAAAAGATTTTTTACAAAAAGAAGTTGTCCCCCATATTGAAAAATGGGAAGAAACAGGTACTATTGAACGGTTTATTTGGACAAAGTTCGCCGAGATGGGTTATTTCGGTTTGGCTACTCCAGAGTCCCATGATGGATTGGGGCTTGATCTTTTCTACACGGCCATATTTCTAGAGGAACTCCAGAAAATAAATTCAGGAGGTTTCGCTGCCGCAATTTGGGCCCACGTCTATTTGGCCATGACCCATTTGAACAAGAATGCCAGCGCGCAACAGAAAGAAGCTTATCTCATACCAAGTGTACATGGCGAGAAAATAGGTTGTCTTGGGGTAACGGAGCCGTTTGGTGGAAGTGACGTCGCCGGTATGCGAACTACAGCCGTGCGTAAAGGTGATTTCTATATCGTTAATGGTTCGAAGACTTTTATCACGAATGGCGTTTATGGTGACTATATCATCTTGGCAGCTAAAACAGATCCTACGGTAGGTAATAAAGGCATCAGTTTGTTTATTGTAGACCGAAATAGTAAAGGAGTTTCAGCCAATAAATTGAACAAGCTGGGTTGGCGGGCTTCAGATACGGCAGAACTTGCCTTTGATAACGTAGAGGTACCAGTAGCCAATCTAATGGGCAGTGAAGGAAGCGGTTTTGGGTTTATCATGGAAGCATTTGCCCTCGAGCGCTTGGTGATGGGCATTAATGCGCATGCCAGGGCAGAGTATGCCTTGGAATATACCTTGCAATATATGTCAGAAAGGGAGGCTTTCGGAAAATCGATAGATCAATATCAGGCTTTAAGACATCGTCTGGTCGACTTATATGCTGAAATGGAACTTTGTAAACACTACAATTACGGCGTTGTCGCAAAACTCGATAAAGGAGCGTATGCCGTAAAAGAAGCAACGATATCAAAGTTGAAGTCAACTAAAATGGCCGATGAGGTAATTTACCACTGCTTACAGTTTTTAGGGGGCTACGGGTACATCGAAGATTATCCGATGGCGCGTCTGCTGAGGGATAGTAGATTAGGTCCGATAGGTGGCGGTACTTCAGAGATTTTAAGGGAGATAGTCGCCAAAATAGTAATCGATAAGAAAGAATACAAGGCCCCAAAAAAGTAAATCCTTTATTCGAACATAAAAATAAATTGAATTTTCCCTTTTCTAGCGAAAATTCATTTGTATATTTGCACGCCTGTATAAAACAGGTAGTTAATTTTAAAGAGAGGAGGTTGTAGCCAATGTTAATAATACCAGTAAAAGAAGGAGAAAACATCGATAGGGCTTTAAAGCGTTTTAAGCGAAAGTTTGATAAAACGGGTACAATGCGTCAATTACGCAAACGCCAACAGTTTACAAAACCTTCAGTAAAGCGTAGGGCTGAAATTCAAAAGGCACAGTATATCCAAGGCCTAAGAGACCAAGAAGAACTTTAGGGTCCTAAAGATTCAAGATATATACAAATCCTACCCGCTTCGGGTAGGATTTTTTTATTCTCATAGCTTTGACGTATTTGTAGCTTCCATAGTAAGGTACCTTCCAGCTACTTCATATTGGTCCATATAAAAATGGAATCACCATTACTTTGTAACTTTGGGCCATGTCATTAAATGCATTTATATCGTATTTGTCTTTAGAGAAAAATTATTCAAGGCACACTGTTAATGCCTATAAAAACGATATTCTTGGGTTTAGTTCATTTTGCTCTTCCGAATATCAAATAAAAACCATCGATGCCGTTGATTATACCATTATACGGAGTTGGATAGTTGCACTGGTAAATAAGAAGGTATCCAATAGAACCATCAATAGAAAAATAGCTTCGTTAAAAGCCTATTATAAGTTTTTACAGAAGAGCGGTGTGCGGGCAACCAATCCTTTGGTAAAACACAAAGCTCTAAAAACACAAAAAAAGATAGAAGTTCCTTTTTCAGAACAAGAAATGGAAAAAGTTTTGCAACAAATTCCCTTCGAACAGGATTTTGAAGGTGTAAGGGATAAACTGCTGATCGAACTTTTGTACGCTACGGGCATGCGAAGGGCAGAATTGGTGAACTTGACGCTAGAAGGTGTTAGTTTAAATCGAGCATCGCTAAAAGTATTGGGAAAGCGTAATAAAGAACGAATAATTCCCGTCTTGCCCATCACTATCGAAGCGATAAAAAAATATTTGCAGTTTCGTTCAGACCTACCTAGTATACAAGACAATACGTTTCTTTTTCTTACAAAATCTGGACACAAAATATACGAAACCCTTGTATATAGGGTTATAAATAAGTACCTTAGTATGGTGTCCTTTAAAATCAAAAAGAGTCCACATATTTTGAGGCATACTTTTGCGACGCATTTATTGAATAAGGGGGCAGACTTAAATGCCGTAAAAGAATTATTAGGTCATTCTAGTTTGGCATCTACACAAGTATACACACATAATAGTATTGCTGAACTAAAAAAGGTACACCATAATGCCCACCCAAGAAACAAAGATTGAAAATCTTTGTATTGTTTAATCCGTTCGTGTATTCGAACCCAAAAAAGGTATTATATGAAGGTAAATGCACAATCTGTTAATTTTGTTGCTGACGGAAAACTCATCGATTTTATTCAAAATCGAATGGATAAATTAGAAACCTTTTATGATAAGGTCATCAGTTCAGACGTTTATCTTAAGGTAGAGAACACCAGTGAGAAGGAGAATAAGATAGTAGAGATCAAAGTGCAGGTTCCACGGGATAAATTTATTGTAAAAAAACAATGTAAGTCATTTGAAGAAGCAGTCGATTCTGCCTGTAGTTCTTTAGAAAGGCAGTTAGTGAAAAAGAAGGAAAAAATGAGGGCGCATGCTTGATTAAAATTTTTCACAATTTGTTTTGAATAAATAAATAAATATATACATTTGCAGTCCGTTAGAAATAACGGGCTTTTTTTTGTGTAAAAAGTAGGTAAATGCCGATGTAGCTCAGCTGGCTAGAGCAGCTGATTTGTAATCAGCAGGTCGTGGGTTCGAGTCCCTCCATCGGCTCATAATTTACTGAAAATCAAGGAAGGGGAGATACTCAAGCGGCCAACGAGGGCAGACTGTAAATCTGCTGACTATGTCTTCGCAGGTTCGAATCCTGCTCTCCCCACACAGTAAAAAGGAAAACGTTCTGGGTTTTTGAGGTTTTTAACCTTTTTGGAACCCTAGTTGAAATTTTGATGTTAAAATTGCGGGAGTAGCTCAGTTGGTAGAGCGTCAGCCTTCCAAGCTGAATGTCGCCGGTTCGAACCCGGTCTCCCGCTCAAATGATAAGCACCGAATCCGGTTTCCGGGTGAGAAGTTTATCTTGAGCGAAGTCGAGGGAAACCCTGGTCTCCCGCTCAAAACTTGAAGTTTAAGGTTTCAAGAAAAAGGTTGAAAGTTTAGTGAGCTAAAACTGGCAACTTTAAAACTCTAAACCTGGAACACAATACGCCGGTGTAGCTCAGGGGTAGAGCGTTTCCTTGGTAAGGAAGAGGTCACGAGTTCAAATCTCGTCATTGGCTCAAAAACGATTTGTACACTAATATAAACTAAGATTAAATTATTTTAACATGGCAAAGGAAACTTTCGATCGTTCCAAACCGCACTTAAATATTGGTACCATTGGACACGTGGATCACGGTAAAACTACATTGACTGCTGCTATTACTACAGTATTGGCTAACGCAGGTTTGTCTGAGTTGAGAAGCTTTGACTCAATTGATAATGCCCCTGAAGAAAAAGAAAGAGGTATTACTATTAACACATCACACGTAGAGTATCAAACCGCTAATCGTCACTATGCACACGTTGACTGTCCTGGTCACGCGGATTATGTGAAGAACATGGTTACTGGTGCTGCCCAAATGGACGGTGCTATTTTAGTTGTTGCTGCGACTGATGGTCCAATGCCCCAAACTCGTGAGCACATCTTATTAGGTCGTCAGGTCGGTATTCCAAGAATTGTTGTTTTCTTGAATAAAGTCGACATGGTTGACGATGAAGAGCTTTTAGAGCTTGTTGAAATGGAAGTAAGGGAATTGCTTTCTTTCTATGAGTATGATGGTGATAATGGACCTGTAATCTCTGGTTCTGCACTTGGTGCTTTGAACGGGGAGCAAAAATGGGTTGACACCGTTATGGAGTTGATGACAGCTGTTGATGAGTGGATCGAGCTTCCTAAAAGGGATGTTGATAAAGACTTCTTAATGCCAGTTGAAGATGTATTTACGATTACCGGTCGTGGTACTGTTGCGACAGGTCGTATTGAAACAGGTGTTGCCAATACAGGTGATGCCGTTGATATTATCGGTATGGGTGCTGAAAAATTGGCGTCTACGATTACTGGTGTTGAGATGTTCCGTAAGATATTGGACAGGGGTGAAGCCGGTGATAACGTTGGTATCCTTTTAAGAGGTATCGAAAAGAGCGATATCAAAAGGGGTATGGTTATCTGTAAGCCAGGTTCTGTTAAGCCACATGCTAAGTTTAAAGCTGAGGTTTATATCTTGAAAAAAGAAGAAGGTGGTCGTCATACACCATTCCACAACAACTATCGTCCTCAGTTCTATGTTAGAACAACTGACGTAACTGGTAATATTGGTTTGCCTGACGGAGTTGAAATGGTGATGCCAGGTGATAACTTGACGATCAATGTTGATTTGATCCAGCCTATTGCATTGAGTGTAGGTCTTCGTTTTGCAATCCGTGAGGGTGGTAGAACAGTTGGAGCTGGTCAGGTTACCGAGATTTTAGATTAATCCTATTTGTAATCATAGTTTACGCTAAAGGGTGTCCGTCTGTTTACGGATACCTTTCAGTGTAAATAGTGGCGAGGTAGCTTATCTTAATTTGATTTTGGGATACTGGCGCCAAATAAACGGGCGTAGCTCAGTTGGTAGAGCACTGGTCTCCAAAACCAGGTGTCGGGAGTTCGAGCCTCTCCGCCCGTGCGAAGCACAAGAAGAGTGCGAGAAGTTTATCCTGAGCGAAAAGCCTATGCTGAGCGCAGTCGAAGTAAAGGAAGCCTCTCCGCCCTTGTAGAAAAAGAATAGATAAAAGAGTAGTTTACAGTTTAAGATTTGGACTGATTTTAAAACTAGGCTAAGAGTTAAAATTGATTTTATGTTGACATACGTTAAAGAATCTTGGGAAGAACTTAAGAATAATGTGACCTGGTTGAGCAGGGAGCAGGCTTCAAACCTTATGGTAATCGTCGCTGTTTTCTCAATTTTATTTGCTTTGGCAACATGGGGTGTTGATTCCGCTTTTAGCAAGTTGATTCAATTGTACTTTGATAATTTAATAGGTTAAGAGCGATGTCAGAGGTATTGGAGAAGAAATGGTATGTAGTTAGGGCCGTAAGTGGTCAAGAAAACAAGATCAAGGGCTACATCGAGAGTGAGGTTGATAGACATGGTTTTGGCGATTATCTTGAAGACGTTTTGGTGCCGACTGAAAAGGTGATTCAAATTAGAAACGGCAAAAAAATCAGTAAAGAACGAACGTATTTCCCCGGCTATATTATGATCAAGGCCAATCTTGGTGGTGAAATGGTTCATATTATACGTTCCATAACTAATGTAATCGGTTTTTTAGGGGAGACCAAAGGTGGGGATCCCGTTCCATTACGAAAGGCTGAGGTCAACAGAATGTTGGGTAAAGTAGACGAATTGGCCGTAAATACCGATAGTGTCGCAATACCTTTTGTGCTTGGTGAAACGGTAAAGGTAATTGATGGGCCTTTTAATGGTTTCAACGGTACGGTTGAAAAAATAAATGAGGAAAAGCGTAAGCTTGAAGTAATGGTTAAGATTTTCGGAAGAAAGACCCCATTGGAGTTAAGCTATATGCAAGTGGAAAAAGTATAAGTGAGATATAAGATGTTGGATATAAGGGCCAAGACAACCTTTTGCTTAACAATGGCAAAGTCTGAAGTCTTGAATCTAACATCTTCAATCTGAAAAATGAGAGCTGTTACATATATCGAAATTGTGTTGCTTCCAATTAGCACATTTTCATCTAAACAAAAACAATGGCAAAAGAAGTAGATAAGGTAGTTAAATTACAAGTTAGGGGAGGTGCTGCGAATCCGTCGCCACCGGTTGGACCCGCCTTAGGTGCTGCCGGTGTTAACATCATGGAGTTCTGTAAGCAGTTCAATGCGCGTACACAGGACAAACAAGGCAAGGTTTTGCCTGTTGTTATCACGGTATATAAAGACAAATCTTTCGAGTTTGTCGTTAAAACACCTCCAGCGGCAGTTCAATTGTTGGAAGCAGCGAAGATTAAAAAAGGATCAGGCGAACCTAACAGAGTTAAGAATGGATCTGTTTCCTGGGATCAAGTAAAGCAAATCGCTGAAGACAAAATGGTCGATTTGAATGCTTTTACGGTGGAATCTGCAATGAGTATGGTTGCAGGTACTGCTAGATCAATGGGATTAAAGGTCGCGGGAAAAAGACCTTTTTAAAATCTAAAAGCAATTTCAAATGGCAAGATTGACTAAAAATCAAAAAGCGGCACACGCTAAAATCGATGGTAACAAATTGTATACTATTGATGAAGCCTCCGCTTTGGTAAAAGAGATAACCAATGTGAAATTTGATGCATCAATTGATTTGGCTGTTCGTTTGGGTGTAGACCCTAGAAAAGCGAATCAAATGGTACGTGGTGTGGTAACGTTGCCACATGGTACTGGTAAAGATGTAAAAGTTTTGGCATTGGTGACACCAGACAAAGAAGGTGAGGCTAAAGAAGCTGGAGCCGATTTTGTGGGGTTGGATGAATATTTGGATAAAATAAAAGGCGGTTGGACCGATGTTGATGTCATCATCACGATGCCAAGCGTAATGGGTAAATTAGGACCGTTGGGTAGAATTTTAGGACCAAGGGGTTTAATGCCAAATCCAAAAACAGGTACAGTTACAATGGACGTCGCGAAAGCAGTGTCTGATGTGAAGGCTGGTAAGATAGATTTTAAGGTTGATAAGACCGGAATCGTGCATGCGGCTATTGGTAAAGCGTCATTTTCCGCCGATAAAATTGCGGGTAATGCAAAAGAGCTTTTAGAAACTTTGAATAAGTTGAAGCCAACCGCTGCTAAGGGTGTTTACATGAAAAGTGTTCATATGTCAAGCACGATGAGTCCTAGTATTCAACTTGACCCTAAAGCAGTTTAATTACTGAGTAGTCTAAAATTATAACAATGACAAGAGAAGAAAAAGCAACTGTAATTGAAGATTTGACTGCACAGTTGGCCGATAACCCAAACATATATCTTGCAGATATTTCAGGGTTGGATGCATTGACCACTTCAAATTTAAGAAGGGCATGCTTCAAGGCAAATATTAAGCTTGCAGTTGTCAAAAATACATTGCTAGCGAAAGCAATGGAAGCTTCTGATAAGGAGTTTGGAGAACTTCCTGAAGTATTGAAGGGTAATACCTCTTTAATGCTTTCTGAAACGGGTAATGCTCCTGCAAAACTTATCAAGAACTTTAGAAAGAAATCAGATAAACCCTTATTAAAGGGTGCCTTTATTGAAGAGGCAGTTTATATCGGTGATGAGAACTTGGATGCTTTGGTGAATATCAAATCAAAAGAAGAGGTTATCGGAGATATTATCGGATTGTTACAATCACCGGCCAAGAACGTTATTTCTGGTCTTAAATCAGGTGGTGGTAAGTTAGCCGGTATCCTTAAGACATTGTCTGAAAGATAAAACGCACGCACTAAAACAATTATATTTTAAAAATTTTATTTAAACGATAGAAAAATGGCAGATTTAAAAGATTTTGCAGAACAGTTGGTCAACCTTACCGTAAAAGAGGTAAATGAATTGGCTGATATTTTAAAAGAAGAGTATGGTATCGAACCTGCTGCCGCTGCTGTGGCAGTTGCTGCTGGTGGTGGAGCTGCCGGTGGTGAAGAGGCCGCTGAAGAGAAATCAGAATTTGATGTAATCTTAACAGCAGCTGGTGGTTCTAAATTGGCAGTAGTAAAATTGGTGAAAGAATTGACAGGTCTTGGCTTGAAAGATGCCAAAGAGATTGTTGATAGCGCACCAAAAGCTGTTAAAGAAGCTGTCTCTAAAGATGAGGCAGAAGGTATCAAAAAATCTTTGGAAGAAGCAGGAGCGGAAGTTGAGCTTAAATAAGAGCTTCCACATAGATACTATGGTTAAGGTCTTTCCGTAAAAACGGTCAGACCTTAGCCTGTTTTTATAGCAGCATGTGATGGCACATGCATACCCTAAGAGAATTCACTATCAAAATTTGTCCATAGATGTTCACAAATCAGACTGAAAGAGTAAATTTTGCATCCGCTAAGAACATACCGGAATACCCGGATTTCTTGGACATTCAGATTAAATCTTTTCAAGACTTTTTTCAGCTTGAAACCAAATCTGACGAAAGAGGCAACGAAGGTTTGTACAATACCTTCATGGAAAACTTTCCAATAACGGATACCAGAAACCAATTTGTACTAGAGTTCCTAGATTACTTTATAGATCCACCAAGATATTCCATACAAGAATGTATAGAACGTGGTTTGACATATAGTGTTCCACTAAAGGCACGTTTAAAATTATATTGTACAGATCCTGAGCACGAAGATTTTGAGACCATCGTACAAGATGTGTACTTGGGTACCATTCCCTACATGACCCCAAGTGGAACTTTTGTTATTAACGGTGCAGAGCGTGTGGTAGTTTCACAATTGCATCGTTCACCAGGTGTTTTCTTTGGTCAATCCTTTCATGCCAATGGAACCAAGCTATACTCTGCTAGGGTAATACCCTTCAAAGGCTCTTGGATTGAGTTCGCAACTGATATCAATGGGGTGATGTACGCTTATATTGATAGAAAGAAAAAATTACCGGTAACCACGCTTTTCCGTGCCATCGGATTTGAGCGTGATAAAGATATTTTAGAAATTTTTGACCTTTCTGAAGAAGTTAAAGTTTCTAAGGCCGCACTTAAGAAAGTGATGGGCCGCAAGTTGGCCGCCAGGGTTTTGAACACTTGGCATGAAGATTTCGTAGATGAGGATACGGGCGAGGTAGTATCGATTGAAAGAAATGAAATCGTTCTGGATCGTGATACCATTCTTGAGAAAGAGCATGTTGATGAAATCATCGATGCCGATGTGAAGACGATTCTCTTGCATAAAGAGAACAATGCACAATCCGACTATGCCATTATTCACAATACCCTACAAAAAGACCCAACGAATTCTGAAAAGGAAGCGGTAGAGCATATTTACCGCCAGTTGCGTAATGCAGAACCGCCAGATGAGGAAACTGCACGAGGTATTATCGATAAATTGTTCTTCTCAGATCAACGTTACAACCTAGGTGAGGTTGGTCGTTACAGAATGAACAAGAAGTTAGGACTTGATATCGGAATGGATAAACAGGTCTTGACCAAAGAAGATATCATTACCATCATCAAGTATTTGATTGAATTGATCAATTCAAAAGCAGAGATTGATGATATCGATCACTTGTCGAACCGTCGCGTTAGAACGGTTGGTGAACAATTATCACAGCAATTCGGTGTTGGTTTGGCGCGTATGGCCAGAACAATTCGTGAGCGTATGAACGTTAGGGATAATGAGGTATTTACACCTATTGATTTGATCAATGCGAAAACCTTATCTTCCGTAATCAACTCTTTCTTTGGTACCAACCAGTTATCACAATTTATGGATCAAACGAATCCATTGGCTGAGATAACGCATAAGAGAAGACTCTCGGCACTTGGCCCAGGTGGTCTTTCACGTGAAAGGGCTGGTTTTGAGGTTCGTGATGTTCACTATACCCACTACGGACGCCTATGTCCGATAGAAACACCTGAAGGTCCGAACATTGGTTTGATTTCTTCTTTATCGGTATTTGCGAAAGTAAATCCGATGGGCTTCTTGGAAACACCTTATCGCAAGGTTGAAAATGGGGTTGTAGATACTAAAGAGTTCAGATACTTAAGTGCTGAAGAAGAGGAAGGAATGAAGATTTCCCAAGCAAACATCCCTATGGATGGGAAAGGAAAGATTCAAGATGATAAAGTCATTGCACGTGAAGAAGGTGATTTTCCGGTAGTGGACCCTTCCGAAGTAAATTATACCGATGTAGCTCCTAATCAAATTGCATCTATTTCGGCATCCTTGATTCCTTTCTTGGAACATGATGATGCGAACAGGGCTTTGATGGGATCGAACATGATGCGTCAGGCTGTTCCATTATTACGTCCGCAGTCCCCAATTGTGGGTACCGGATTGGAGCGTCAGGTGGCAACGGATTCAAGGGTGTTGATCAATGCCGAGGAGAACGGGGTCATCGACTATGTTGACGCCCATAAAATAACCGTAAAGTACAGTAGGACGGAAGAGGAAAAGTTGGTGAGTTTTGAAGAGGATTTCAAGACCTATAACTTGATAAAATTCCGTAAAACGAACCAAGGTACCAGTATCAACCTAAAGCCAATTGTTAAAAAAGGCGATAAGGTTAAGAAGGGACAGGTACTTTGTGAAGGTTACGCCACCGAGAAAGGGGAACTGGCCTTAGGTCGAAACATGAAGGTTGCTTTCATGCCTTGGAAAGGGTATAACTTTGAAGATGCCATCGTAATCTCTGAGAAGGTAGTTCGCGAAGATATCTTTACATCAATTCACATTGATGAATACGCACTAGAGGTTAGGGACACCAAACTGGGTGCTGAAGAGTTGACCAATGACATTCCTAATGTATCGGAGGAAGCCACCAAGGATTTGGATGAAAACGGAATGATCCGTATTGGTGCAGAAGTGAAACCTGGCGATATCTTAATTGGTAAGATTACTCCAAAAGGGGAATCGGATCCAACACCAGAAGAAAAATTACTTCGTGCTATTTTCGGTGATAAGGCAGGTGATGTGAAAGATGCTTCATTAAAAGCCTCTCCATCATTGCGTGGTGTTGTCATCGATAAAAAGTTGTTCTCTCGTTCTATCAAAGATAAGCGCAAGCGTTCAGAGGATAAAGAGGCTATCTCAAAGCTGGAGTTGGAATATGAAGTGAAATTCCAACAGTTAAAAGATGTCTTGGTTGAAAAACTTTTTACGCTGGTTAATGGAAAAACCTCACAAGGCGTCATGAACGACTTAGGGGAAGAAGTACTTCCAAAAGGTAAGAAGTATACTATTAAGATGTTGAATTCAGTTGACGATTTTGCACATTTGGTAAGTGGAAGTTGGACAACCGATGACAAGACAAACCAGCAGGTTGCTGATTTGTTGCACAATTATAAAATTAAATTGAACGACCTTCAAGGAAGCTTGAGAAGGGACAAGTTCACAATTTCAGTAGGTGATGAATTACCAGCTGGAATCATGAAATTGGCTAAAGTCTATATCGCCAAAAAACGAAAGTTGAAGGTAGGTGATAAAATGGCAGGTCGTCACGGTAACAAAGGTATCGTGGCACGTATTGTACGTCAAGAAGATATGCCTTTCTTAGAAGATGGAACCCCCGTGGATATCGTATTGAATCCATTAGGTGTACCATCTCGTATGAACATCGGTCAGATTTATGAGACCGTTCTTGGATGGGCTGGTGAAAAATTAGGTCGCAAGTATGGAACACCAATTTTTGATGGTGCAACATTAGACCAAATCAACGCCTTGACCGACGAAGCAGGAGTGCCAAGATTTGGACATACCCATCTTTACGATGGTGGAACAGGAGAACGTTTTGATCAAGCGGCAACGGTAGGTATTATCTACATGTTGAAATTAGGCCACATGGTTGATGATAAGATGCATGCACGTTCTATCGGACCTTACTCATTGATTACGCAACAACCATTAGGTGGTAAAGCACAATTCGGTGGTCAGCGATTTGGTGAGATGGAGGTTTGGGCCTTGGAAGCATACGGAGCATCATCTACCCTTCGCGAAATCTTGACCGTAAAATCAGATGACGTAATCGGTAGGGCCAAGACCTACGAGTCCATCGTAAAAGGTGAGACCATGCCAGAACCTGGATTGCCAGAATCTTTCAACGTATTGATGCACGAACTTAAAGGTTTGGGCTTGGATATTAGATTGGAAGAATAGTATGATAGTTGCGAAACTATATTAAAGAGAATATTTTTAACATTTACATCTTTATAGCATTATGGCTAGAATAAAAGATAATAACGCACCAAAAAGGTTTAATAAAATTTCAATCGGTCTTGCTTCGCCAGAGTCTATCTTGGCTGAATCAAGGGGTGAGGTTTTGAAACCGGAAACCATTAATTATAGAACCCACAAACCAGAGCGTGATGGATTGTTCTGTGAGCGTATTTTCGGTCCTGTGAAGGATTATGAATGTGCCTGCGGAAAATACAAGCGTATTCGCTATCGCGGTATCGTTTGTGATCGCTGTGGTGTTGAGGTAACCGAAAAGAAAGTTCGTCGTGATAGGGTAGGCCATATCAACTTGGTCGTACCCGTTGCACATATTTGGTATTTCCGTTCGCTTCCAAATAAGATTGGGTATTTATTGGGTCTTCCTTCCAAAAAACTGGATATGATCATTTACTACGAGCGTTACGTAGTAATCCAACCAGGTGTCGCAAAAGGACCGGAAGGGGAAGAAATCAATAAAATGGATTTCTTGACCGAGGAGGAATACTTGAATATTTTAGAATCAATACCTGCTGAAAATCAATATTTAGAAGATTCAGACCCTAATAAGTTTATCGCTAAAATGGGTGCGGAATGTTTGATTGATTTATTGGGTAGGATTGATTTGGAGCAATTGTCTTACGAATTGAGGCATAAAGCAAATACAGAGACTTCAAAGCAGCGTAAAACCGAAGCCTTGAAAAGACTTCAGGTAGTAGAAGCATTACGTGAATCACAAGATAATAGGGAAAACCGTCCAGAATGGATGATTATGAAGGTGGTGCCTGTGATTCCACCAGAACTGCGTCCGTTGGTTCCGTTGGATGGGGGTCGTTTTGCTACTTCCGATTTGAACGATTTATACCGTAGGGTAATCATTCGTAACAATCGTTTAAAGCGATTGATGGAAATCAAGGCACCGGAAGTTATCCTTCGAAATGAAAAAAGGATGCTTCAAGAATCGGTCGATTCCTTGTTCGATAATACAAGAAAAGCTTCTGCCGTTAAGACGGAGTCAAATAGGCCTTTAAAATCACTTTCAGATTCATTGAAAGGTAAGCAAGGTCGTTTTCGTCAAAACCTTTTAGGTAAACGGGTCGATTATTCGGCACGTTCGGTAATCGTTGTGGGTCCTGAAATGAACCTATACGAGTGTGGACTTCCAAAAGATATGGCCGCTGAACTGTACAAGCCTTTTATCATCAGAAAGCTGATAGAAAGAGGTATTGTGAAAACGGTAAAATCAGCTAAAAAGATAATTGATAAAAAAGAGCCGGTCGTTTGGGATATTCTTGAAAACGTTTTGAAGGGGCACCCTGTACTATTGAATAGGGCTCCAACACTTCACCGTTTGGGTATTCAAGCGTTCCAGCCAAAATTGATAGAAGGCAAGGCGATTCGTCTACACCCTTTAGCATGTACGGCTTTTAATGCTGACTTTGATGGTGACCAGATGGCAGTTCACTTACCATTGGGTCCAGAGGCTATTCTTGAGGCCCAATTACTGATGTTGGCATCTCAAAATATCTTGAACCCAGCTAATGGTTCCCCGATAACGGTACCTTCACAAGATATGGTCTTGGGGCTATATTATATGACCAAAGAACGGAAATCTACAAAAGAAGTTCCTGTAAAAGGAGAAGGACTTACATTTTACTCGGCAGAAGAAGTTGAAATCGCTTTCAATGAAAAGAAAGTTGATTTGAATGCAAGTATCAAAGTACGGGCAAAAGATTTTAATGATGACGGTGAGCTGGTAAACAAAATTATCCAAACTACCGTTGGTAGGGTATTGTTCAATAGCCATGTACCTGAAGAAGCCGGATTTATCAATCAAGTATTGAACAAGAAGGCACTTCGTAATATTATCGGTGATATCCTTGCAGTTACCGATGTGCCTAGAACTGCTGAGTTCTTAGACAAGATTAAGACCATGGGATATCAATTTGCCTTTAAAGGCGGATTGTCTTTCAGTTTAGGTGATATTATTATTCCTAAAGAGAAAATAGAGATGATTGACGATGCCAACGGACAAGTTGATGGTATTATGGCCAATTATAATATGGGTCTTATTACCAACAACGAACGTTACAATCAAGTTATTGACGTCTGGACGTCAACGAACGCGATGTTGACGGAATTGGCTATGAAACGTATACGGGAAGATCAACAAGGATTTAACTCGGTATACATGATGTTGGATTCAGGCGCAAGGGGTTCTAAAGAACAAATTCGTCAGCTTACCGGTATGCGTGGATTGATGGCGAAACCAAAAAAATCAACTGCCGGGGGTGGTGAAATCATTGAAAACCCGATTCTTTCCAACTTTAAGGAAGGGCTTTCGATTCTTGAGTATTTTATTTCTACCCACGGTGCGCGTAAAGGTCTTGCCGATACAGCATTAAAAACTGCGGATGCAGGATATTTGACTAGACGTTTGGTTGATGTTTCACAAGACGTCATCATCAATATTGAAGATTGTGAGACCTTACGTGGTATTGAGGTTCAAGCATTGAAGAAGAATGAGGAAATCGTAGAAACACTGGGCGAACGTATTGTTGGCCGTGTTTCGTTGCATGATGTCTACAATCCAGTAACAGAAGAGCTTTTAGTAGCAGCTGGCCAACAGATTACGGAAGTCGAGGTTAAAAAGATTGAAGCTTCGCCAATTGATAAGGTTGAAGTTCGCTCCCCATTGACTTGTGAGGCCCCTAAGGGAATTTGCTCGAAATGTTACGGACGTAATCTCGCAACCAATAAAATGGTACAACGAGGCGAAGCCGTTGGTGTGGTTGCCGCGCAATCCATTGGTGAGCCAGGTACACAGTTGACACTTCGTACCTTCCACGTGGGTGGTATCGCGGGCAACATTTCTGAAGAGAGTAAGTTAGAGGCCAAATTTGATGGCGTAGCTGAAATTGAGGATCTGAGAACAGTAGTAGGTGAGAATAGTGAAGGTGACAAATCAACTATTGTCATTTCTAGGACTTCTGAGATTAAGATTGTTGATGAGAAAACGGGTATTACCTTAAGTACCAATAACATTCCATATGGTTCGCAACTGTTCATCAAAAATGGGGCGAAAATCAAAAAAGGGGCGGTAATCTGCTCTTGGGATCCATACAATGGTGTTATCGTTTCAGAGTTCACAGGTAAGATCGCCTATGAAAATATAGAACAAGGTATTACATATCAAGTCGAAATTGACGAGCAGACCGGTTTTCAAGAAAAAGTAATTTCAGAATCCAGGAATAAGAAGTTGATACCGACTTTATTGATCCAAGATGCTAAGGGTGAAACTTTACGTTCATATAATTTACCCGTTGGTTCGCACATCATGGTAGATGATGGTGAAAAAATCAAAGAGGGAAAAACCTTGGTCAAAATTCCACGTAAGTCGGCAAAAGCAGGTGATATTACGGGAGGTCTTCCAAGGGTTACCGAATTATTTGAGGCACGTAATCCTTCGAACCCAGCGGTAGTATCTGAAATCGATGGAGTAGTTTCTTTTGGAAAGATCAAAAGGGGTAACCGAGAGATCATCATTGAATCTAAATTAGGTGAGATCAAGAAGTACTTAGTGAAACTTTCGAATCAAATTCTGGTTCAAGAGAATGACTATGTAAGGGCAGGAATGCCCCTTTCAGATGGATCCATTACCCCAGAGGATATTTTGGCGATCAAGGGACCATCCGCTGTGCAGCAGTATTTGGTCAATGAGGTACAAGAAGTATACCGTTTACAGGGAGTGAAGATCAATGATAAGCACTTTGAGGTCGTGGTTAGGCAGATGATGCGTAAAGTACGTATTCAAGATGCCGGAGATACGATTTTCTTGGAAAACCAATTGGTGCATAAAGATGATTTCATTCGGGAAAATGATGAAATCTTTGGCAAGAAAGTAGTTGAAGATGCTGGAGATTCTGAAAACTTGAAAGCAGGACAGATAATTACTGCTAGGGAGTTGCGGGATGAAAACTCATTGCTGAAACGTGCCGACAAGAACGTAGTGACTGCTAGGGATGCTGTTGCAGCTACCGCTACACCTATTCTTCAAGGTATTACGAGAGCTTCTTTGCAGACAAAATCATTTATCTCTGCGGCCTCTTTCCAAGAGACGACAAAAGTATTGAACGAAGCTGCCGTAAGCGGTAAAGTAGATACTTTAGAAGGTCTGAAAGAGAACGTTATTGTAGGTCATAAGATTCCAGCCGGTACTGGTATGAGGGATTATGACAGCATTATCGTTGGCTCTAAAGAAGAATATGATGAGATTATGGCTCGTAAAGAGGAGTTTAAGTTTTAAACAAAAATTCTTTTAAATATAGAGGGTCAAAACCATAGCTCGGGTATGCCGAACGGGTTTTGGCCCTTTTTCATATAAAATCGTAAGTTATGTCTGAACAAGATAAAAAGCAGAAGCAAATCAATATCGAATTGGATGAAAAAACCGCTGAGGGCATTTATTCCAATTTGGCGATTATCAACCATTCTGTATCTGAATTTGTAGTCGACTTTATTAGTATGATGCCTGGGTCGCCCAAAGCAAAGGTGAAAAGTAGAATTGTTTTGACGCCTCAACATGCGAAGAAGTTTTTAAAAGCATTGAGCGATAATGTGAATAGGTTCGAAAAGGCCCATGGTACCATAAAGGACTATGAGCAGCCTCCGATACCTTTGAATTTTGGTCCTACGGGAGAAGCGTAAGTAAAAAACCCTGATTCTCATCAGGGCTTTTTTGTGCCTTCACGCTGCGGCCATTAGCGTAACCAACCTTTTTGAATTGCTTTATTGCAGAAGAAAATGAGCAATACTCCAACGATGACAACCGCTACAGGCATGGTGTACGAATTTGGGAAAACCTCCGGGGCTTTTTGAATGAAAAGCCAATTCACAAACTGGACCACCATCGCTATCAGTGAAATTACGAAGAGTTGCTTGGCCCATTTCCTTCGTATAAAGAGGCCGAGAGTAGCTATGACTCCTCCAATGGTGGCAATGCCAAAAGCCACAGTGGCCCATATGGGCATCGCTTCAAAAAGTTCACGTTGTTCTTGATTTAAAGTTTCTAGAATAGTGACCTGATCGAATGTTGAAATGTAAAAGTTGAATAGGCCGAACAAATTCCATAAAAGCGCAATCCCGGCTACTACCCAAAACCATACTGGTGGCTTGCTTGACGAATAAGCTGTCATATTTTTCATATTAATTGGTTATGAACCAGTAATTTACAAAAAAAATAACTATGAAATGGTTGACTAATCCAGTCAGCGACAAACGGAATATTAACGGGACTCAACAACTTATTCAAATTCTGAGGTAAAATGAAGTTTTACAGAAGGATATTTTTGTTGAGTCATTTGAAGTGAGAATGCGGAATCCGCCAGAAAAACAAGTTGTCCCCTTTTGTCAATAGCTAAAAATTTTTGCTTTATCCGCTTAAATTCTTTGAATTCATCATTGTTCTGTTCGGCTTGTACCCAACAGGCCTTGTGAACGGGAAAATTCTCATAGGTACATTTGGCCCCGTATTCGTGTTCCAATCGATACTGAATCACTTCGTACTGCAATGCCCCTACTGTTCCGATTACTTTTCTTCCATTAAGTTCCAAGGTGAACAACTGTGCAACACCTTCATCCATTAACTGATCAATTCCCTTATACAATTGTTTGGCCTTCATGGGATCGGCATTGTTGATATACCTGAAGTGTTCAGGGGAGAAACTGGGTATGCCTTTATAGTTCAGTTTTTCCCCACCCGTCAGGGTATCCCCGATTTTAAAATTTCCCGTATCATGCAGGCCAACAATGTCTCCAGGGTATGATATATCAACGATTTCTTTTTTTTCCGCGAAGAATGCATTCGGGCTAGAGAATTTTAACTTCTTATCGTGTCTAACATGCAGATAAGGGGTATTTCGTTCAAAAGTACCGGAGACTATTTTTATAAAGGCCAAACGATCTCGATGTTTGGGGTCCATATTGGCATGGATTTTAAAAACAAAACCTGAAAAATCTTTTTCATTTGACTTTACCTCCCGTTCCTCTGCCATCTTAGACTTTGGGGTAGGGGCGATTTCGACAAAACAATCGAGCAACTCCCTTACGCCAAAGTTGTTCAAGGCAGATCCAAAAAAGACGGGCTGTTGTTTGCCCTCTAAATAAGCCTCCTTGTCAAAAGAGGGATATACGCCATTTACCAACTCTAAATTGTCCCTTAGATCTTGAGCCGCTTTTTCTCCTATGATTTTTTCTAAATCAGGATTCGCGATATCATTAAAGGCTATGGTCTCTTCAATATTCTGTTTGCTATTTCCACTGAATAAATTGATGTTTTTCTCATAGATATTGTAAATACCCTTAAAGTCATATCCCATACCTATAGGAAAACTCAATGGTGTGACCGTTAATCCTAATTTTTGCTCAACTTCATCCAAAAGGTCAAAAGCATCTTTTCCTTCCCGGTCTAATTTGTTAATGAACACGATTATAGGAATGTTTCGCATTCGACATACTTCGACCAATTTCTCCGTCTGCTCTTCAACGCCTTTCGCAACATCGATAACCACGATTACACTATCTACTGCGGTTAAGGTTCTAAAAGTATCCTCTGCGAAATCTTTGTGACCTGGTGTATCAAGAATATTGATTTTTTTATCCTTATAAATAAAGGCAAGTACGGAAGTGGCTACAGAGATTCCGCGCTGACGTTCAATCTCCATGAAATCACTGGTTGCCGATTTTTTTATCTTATTGTTCTTTACCGCTCCGGCTTCTTGAATTGCCCCACCGAACAGTAGAAGTTTTTCGGTTAATGTGGTTTTACCCGCATCAGGATGGGAAATAATTCCGAATGTTCTCCTGCGAGCGATTTCCTTTTCAAAATTCATTTTCAAAATTTCGGCAAAAATAGGTTAAAAATATGGAGTGCGCCTAGATGGCCTAAGGTTTCTAATAGTAAAATTAATATAACAAAATCATTGAAAATTAAGAGTTATTTTGAATGAAATGACAAATTTTTATCTTTAATTTCGTTAAGTTTTTTTTAACCTACCGTAGTCTATAGATGATAGATTAACGTATATTAGAAAGCTGAATAGTTGACCATTTGTCGAGTAAAATAGGTGTTTGTCTAGATAAGAAGTATCTATGCAAAATAATCTACCGATTTTCAATAAATATGTAGACTAAAGTTGATTATTGCCCAAAATCTGTTCGAAAAGCCTACTTCGCCATGGTGATTAGTTTAAAAGAGAAAACTATCATTTATGGAAAAATTTACTTTATCAAATCTCCTACTAAGGAGATTTGTGGGCTGCATTTTTATATTCAGTTTTGCACTCTTCTTATTAACTTCCTTTGACCATCCTGAATCGATTACGTTAAATAGTACTATCGACACTGACGGCGATGGTGTCGCTGACAATATTGATATTGATGACGATGGTGATGGTATTTTGGATACTATCGAAGACGATAATTCCGATGGGGATAATGATCCCACTACGAACCCTACCGATACCGATAGCGATGGGCTACCCAATTATTTGGATAGGGATTCTGACAATGACGGTATTTTCGATGATATTGAGGCTCAGAGTGCCTTGAATATTATCACGCCATCCGATATGGACCAAGATCGTAATGGATTGGACGATGCATTTGAAAGTACCCCGGGGGGAGGCGAAGGATTAACTCCTGTAGATACTGAAGGGGATTTGGTTGCGGACTATTTGGACATCGACTCCGATAATGATGGTATTCTAGATCAAACGGAATCAAGCTCGCAAAGTGCTGGAGTGGATTGTGCCAACGTGCCCAATCTAGATTTTAGTACCCCGCCAGTTTTAGAATCAGGAGATGGTTTTACAGAAGGTTCCGTATTTAGAATAACAAATGTTGGTGCCGGAATTGATGCCTTGATTAGCATCGAGACTATTCAAAACGGTAGAATAGATGTATTGGACCAAAACAATGTGGATCCAGAATTTTTCAAACCTGAAATTCAATTTGAGTTCACTGATGACGTCAGAAGACCATTTGTGGATTTAAGGATTTCGTTGGTTGACGCTGGAACAATAAACCCAAGGGTTTTAGAACAATTGGTGGCTGGTTTTATAGATGTTGATGGTAATGGACGTTTTCAAGAGTTCAATAGATTCGATACCCCTGTCAGTTTTACCATTGATAACCCAACGGATGTTTCGGTAAGTAATACTTCTGGAGGCCTTTTAATAAACGGGGGAACGCAAGAGTTCAATGGAATTTCAAGTGCTAATCCATCCGTAAATGTATTAGTGGAGTTTGTTGACATTTCCACCTTTGTTTTTAGATTCGGTGTGCAGACATCGACCAATGACAATTTTCAAACTATAGTCAGGCAATCAGGTATTCAGTTTGCTTGTTTAGAAAACTTTCTCGACCCGCAGACGACGACTTTTAGTGATGACGTAGATTCAGATAATGACGGATTTCCAGATAGGGTAGACATCGACTCAGACAACGACGGCATCCCCGACAACGTAGAGGGGCAGCCTACCGAGGGCTATATCCCCCCAACTGGTGAGGATTCAGATGGAGATGGTTTGGATGATGCCTATGATAATGGTGATTTTGAAGGATTAAACCCTGACAATACTGATGGTATTGACAATCCTGACTACCTTGATGATGACAGTGACAACGATCTGGT